>PBNR01000033.1 GCA_002723195.1 Gammaproteobacteria bacterium
ACTTGTGGATATTCCATTAGGATATAGCTCGGTTGTTTCGAGCCCTTCAGGCTCAACGAAAATTTGATGCGAAGCCTTATCAGTAAACCGCATTACTTTATCTTCAATCGAAGGGCAATAACGCGGTCCCATAGCATCGATAACTCCAGTGTATAACGGTGATCTATTGAGACCACGTCGGATAATTTCATGGCAAGCTTCATTAGTTGCCGTAATGAAGCAATTGATCTGGCGCGGGTGGTCTTTTGGTGAACCTAAGTACGACATTGTCGGTAACGGCCTATCTCCCTGCTGAACTTGCATCTTACTAAAATCTACCGACCTGGCATCAATCCGAGGAGGGGTCCCGGTTTTTAAACGTTCAACTGTAAATGGTAATTCCCGCAATCTGTCTGCTAAAGCAATTGATGGTGGGTCCCCAGCTCTTCCGCCTGCAGTATTTTCCAAACCAATATGTATTTTACCTCCCAGAAACGTGCCAGTTGTTAATACGACTTTCGCTCCCTCTAGGAATAAACCCATTTGTGTCTTAACACCGCGGACCTTTCCGTTTTTAATCACTAAATCATCTACGCTTTGCTGAAACAATGTAAGGTTTTCTTGTTGTTCAAGAATTTTTCTTATTGCCGCCTTATAGAGAACCCTGTCGGCTTGCGCTCTAGTCGCCCTTACCGCAGGTCCTTTGCTCGCATTGAGGATGCGAAATTGGATACCGGCTTGATCAATAGCCAAAGCCATTGCGCCGCCTAAAGCGTCGATCTCTTTAACCAAGTGGCTCTTCCCAATTCCCCCAATTGCTGGATTGCAAGACATTTGGCCTAAAGTTTCTATATTGTGGGTAACCAACAAAGTTTTGACTCCCTGACGAGCAGAAGCCAGAGCAGCTTCAGTGCCAGCATGGCCGCCTCCAACAACAATCACCTCATATTTAGTTTGGTTCTGCATGAATTATTTGCGATATAGGTCAGTTTCTTAGGACGTGCAGCACGTAAGTATTTAATGCCCAATGGAGATACATAGTCTTTATTTATTAATTTTATTACTTATATTTATTATATATAAGTATATTAAAGTATTAATGTTGTTGTTATAGGGTTGCTATTTTCCTGTGCATAGCCATATTTTTATTCGATTATTCAATAAGTAACAAATTTATAAGTCGGTTAGAAAGCTCTTATTTTTCTGCAAGTAAGGCGTGTGTCAACTGTGATCAAATTTTCAGTTAGGCCAATATACCAAAGCAACTTTATATTTATCCCCTGTATATCCATTGGCTACTCAGATTAGTAGTTTTAATCGCAAATACGGTGCCGAACTTACTTACCTATACAAAAACTAGAGAAGATTTCTGTCAGTAAATCATCGCTTCCAAACTCACCCGTAATGGCACCTAAGTTTTTTTGCGCTAATCTCAGATCATCGGCAATCAATTCGAGATGTGAGCGGTTACTCACCTTTAAGTAAGCCGATTGTATGAATTCTTTCGCACTAGAAAGCGCTTTTAGGTGGCGGTTCCTGGCTGCAAAATCACCTTGTTCGGAAGGATTAAAACCTATCGATTTTTTTAAGTGCGACCTTAAAAGGTCAAGGCCGGCCGATGTCTTGGCTGATAGCGCAATTTGTGGATAAGTGTCCTTTCCATTACTTATTTTGGTGACTTTTGCATGACACTCTTCCAGTAAATCGATTTTGTTCATTATTATTACTACTTTTTTAAAAACCTCGGAATTTATTCTGAGCTCTTTGTCTGTGTGCGATATCGGCTCCAACGTTTTTGTAATATCTTGCCTAGGTAAACTTGCGTCTGTTACCAAGAGAACAAGGTCGGCGTAATCGATTGCAACCATGGCTCTTCGAATCCCTTCCCTTTCCACAAGGTTTGTGCTTTGGTGTATACCTGCGGTATCTATCAAATGCACTGGAAGTCCATCAATATTTATTTCCAACTTCAGCAAGTCACGTGTAGTCCCGGGTATGTCTGTAACAATCGCGCTTTCGTCACCAGCCAGTGCGTTCAATAAACTGGATTTTCCAGCATTAGGTTTGCCGGCGATGACGACATTAATACCATCGTGCAATAATTTACCTTGGCGGGCTTGCCGAAAAATACGGTCAAGTTCACTAAGGGCTTTGCTGATCTTGCTGCCTACAAGTGTTTCATTTATTACATCGATATCCTCGTCAGAGAAGTCGATCGCTGCTTCTACATTTACTCTTATTGTTGTTAATTGCTCTTGAAGTTCGAAGATTCGTTTGGAGAACTCGCCCTGTAATGTTCGCATAGCGGAGCGCGCTGCTTGTTTAGAAGAAGCATCTATTAAATCAGCGATGGCTTCAGCTTGAACAAGGTCTATTTTGTTATTTAAGAACGCTCGTTCTGAAAATTCTCCTGGTTCTGCTTGTCTCACACCAGAATCAAGCACACATGCCATTACCGTGTTTAGTACGTGTAAGCCTCCATGTCCTTGCAATTCCAGCACGTCTTCACCAGTGTATGAATTAGGTGCTGGATAAAAGATAGCTATCCCATTATCAATAATATTGCCATCAGAATTAAGAAAATCACTCGAGTGAGCTTTCCTAGGCGTGGGTTGGAAACCAAGAACTTTCAGACAAACTTGGCTGGTTAGGGATCCAGAGATTCTCACGATGCCAATCCCCCCCCGACCAGGGGGCGTGGCTATAGCACAAATTGTATCAGCAACATTAAAGGACATTATTCAGGGCCGGGTGGGAAAGTTTTTCACTTGAGGGGGAGATTATCCGCTACCAGATTCGTATGCAGCTTCGATTTTTTTAGTGATGTACCACTGCTGTAAGATACCTAGCAACCCATTGGTAAGCCAGTAAAGCACTAAGCCGGCTGGGAAAAATAGAAACAAACCGGTCATCATTATTGGCATGATTTGCATTACTCTTGCTTGCATCGGGTCTGCTGGCGCTGGGCTCAACTTTGTTTGCAGAAACATAGTCCCACCCATTAACAAGGGCAGAATAAAAAACGGGTCTCTTACGGATAGGTCTGTTAGCCAGCCAACGAAAGGAGCATGTCGCAATTCGACACTCTCCATTAGCACCCAATAAAGCGCGATAAAAACAGGCATTTGGACCAACATAGGAAGACAGCCACCAAAAGGGTTGATTTTTTCTTTTTTATACAAGTCCATCGTAGCTTTTTGCAAACCCATGCGATCGTCACCGTAGCGATCTTTTATTTGCTGCATTTTTGGCATAACTCGACGCATACCAGCCATGGATTTGTACTGAGTTTCAGATAGCTTATAGAAAAGAGCTTTTACTACAAAGGTTAACAAAATGATTGATACGCCATAGTTGCCGATCGCTGAGTCAATGCGGGTTAATAGCCAATAGATAGGTGCGGCAAGAAACCAGAGGAAGCCATAATCTATTGTGAGATCCAAATTAGGCGATATCTCTGCTAAAGCGTATTGATCTTTCGGGCCCGAATAAAATCGAGCTGTATGGGTACCGGTTGTTCTAGGTGCTACCGTGAACGCAGAAGTTGTAAACTCTCCAAAATACTGATTTATATTATTTTTACGAGCAGTGAATCTGTTGTTCAGATTGGTGACTGGTATCCAGGCAGATAGGAAATAGTGTTGGCTAAAACCTATCCACCCACCGACCATTTCTGTTGTAACAGAAGCTTCATCAATGTCGCCAAAGTCGATTTTGATGTATGGGTCTTCTTCAGATGTGGTTACAAAGCCTAGGAAAGTTCGACCAAAACCGCCAGAGCTGCTTGGGTCATTAAAACTTTCTCGTTTGATTTGCCCAAAGGGGTTCGCTTGCCAGATGTCTGCAGACTGATTATCAACAATAAAAGTAACATCAATTAGATAGCTACCCCGGGTAAAGGTGTAGCGTTTGGTTACAGAGACGTCAGCATTTGAATCCTGAGCCTCAAGATCGACCACAAGGGTGTTATCATCGGTTGCCAACTGATAGCTAGTAAATGCGGACTTATAAACAGCCCTGTCAGCGCTATCTATGCCATCAGGCCCAATTAAGCCACTTTGTGCTACATAGTTCCTACCTATGGCAGACTCAAGTACTACAAAGGGGTCATCTGTCACACCTAATTGTTTTTGGTATTGAGGTAAGGCGAGCTGCACAATATCGCCCCCATTAAGGTCGATGCTAACAACGAAAGTATCGGTTTCAACTTGTATGAGCTGCTGGTTATTTCTTGGGAAAAAAGTGTTTGCTGATGGTTGAGCTTGCTCGTTAATTGGCGTTGCTGTTGGTAAATCGGGTGGGAGGTCTGACCCAGATGTGTTCGGAGCATCGGGAGTCTGCATAGAGTTAGCTGCTAGTGAGATGTCGTCAACTGCAGGCGGGTAGTCTGCTTGCCAATTCAACAAAAGTAAGTAAGTGATTACCGCGAGCGATGTGTATAAGAAAAACTTAGTAAGATCCATTTATCCCGCGTTCCTAGTGTTTTTTGGGGCTTCATTTAATTTTGGTACGGGATCGTAGCCACCTTCATGCCACGGGTGACAGCTACAAATTCGCCGTGTTCCTAGTAATAAACCTTTTAAGGGGCCGTGGCATTCAATGGCGTCTTTGGTATATTGAGAACATGTAGGGTGAAATCGGCATTGGGTGCCGATTAGAAAACTTAACGTTAATTGGTATAAAGAAATTAACCGGATAAGAAGAGATTTGATCATTAGTAAATTGTCCTGGTTAATCCCGTTTTATTGCTTGAGGCACAGTATTTTTCTCAAGATCTTGCCACAGGGTATTTAGGTCGCAAATAATCTGAGAATTGCTGAGTTTATCAGCATCTGCCCGAGCTAGCACAACCACATCAACTGAACCTAAGCGCTTGCGATTTTTGCGGAAAGATTCTCTTATCTGCCGCTTGATTCTATTTCTATTGACCGCCTTAGGGACACTTTTCTTTGCTATTACTATACCAAGTCTCTCACAGGCACGCTCATTTGGTTTTGCGAGAAGGAGAAAGTAGCGACGGGAAACCTTAAGCTTAGTGCTGGCGAAAACGGCCGTATAGTCTGCGGCGTTTAATAACCGGGAACTTTTGGAGAAGCAAAACTCAGCCACGGGTTCTCTCTACGAGTCGAGTCATAAAAGAGAATTAAGCAGAAAGTTTAGTACGCCCCTTAGCGCGTCGTCTTTTCAAAACAAGGCGTCCGCCTTTGGAGGCCATGCGCGCGCGAAAGCCGTGTGTGCGAGCACGCTTTAAGACACTTGGCTGAAAAGTTCTTTTCATAAAGAGTATTCCGGAATTGATGTATCGAAAATGCCTGGAACAAAAGGATTGCGAATTTTAGTGGTTTTGTCGAAAAGTTTCAACGAAATCAGTTGTTCAAATAATGTGAATCTTCTTATAAAATTTTTAAATAAGCTCGGAGAGCGGGTTTTAAAGTGCTAACTAAATTAACCAAAACGTAGCCACAAGTTATCCACAGCATATTTATCAACAGCCGCGAAGCTGAAAAAAACATTTGCTTTGTTTTGGCTCGCAGATTATCAGTGTAAATCTCGTAACAGATTGATATAAATCATAAAAAAAACAGGTGAAAAACGCTGTAAATGACTTTGTCTTCAGTGGATAACTTAGAGTCCAGTCGCTAGAATTAGATAGTGAAATAAAAAGTAGAGTTAGCGAGAAAAGAAAGTGGTAGCGGCAAGTTGGCAATATTGTATCGAATGTTTGAAAGATGAACTCCCTCCCGAACAATTTAACACATGGATTAGACCTTTAAGGGCTGAGCACATTGGTGAAAGGCTAAAAGTTGCGGCGCCAAATCGTTTTATATTGGATTGGGTAAGGAGTAAGTTTCTTGCGCGGATAGAGGAACTTCTTCAACAGCATCATAAGGGTCCAGTGGTCGTTGAATTGGGTGTGTCCACCGATAACTCAAAGATGGTGTCGGAAATAGATAATAGCAGCAGGGTGAGGGTTAGTTCATTGAATGTGGCCGGTTCAGAATCGGGTGCAAGTCGAAAGCTTACTGGTAGTGTTGCTGCAGAAGAGGGCACGCTTATAAATTCAATACTTCCCCAAAGCAGTCTTCAGAGGCATAAGAAAGAAATCATTATCGAGGGAAAATTAAGACACAGGGGAGCTCTTAATGAAGATAATAATTTTGAAAGTTTTATCGTGGGTAAGTCCAATCAACTAGCGAGGGCCGCGGCTTTGCAGGTCGCCGAAAATCCAGGCTATGCTTACAATCCGCTTTTTATTTACGGTGGAGTTGGTTTGGGAAAGACACACTTAATGCATGCGATCGGAAATTACCTTGTCGCAAAGAAGCCAACAGCAAAAGTGGTTTATCTCCACTCGGAAACTTTTGTAGCTACCATGGTTTCTGCCCTTCAGTTGAACGCAATAAGTGAGTTTAAACGTTTTTACCGATCAGTTGATGCACTATTAATCGACGATATTCAGTTTTTTGCCGGTAAGGAGAGATCACAGGAAGAGTTTTTCCACACCTTTAATGCTCTTTTAGAGGGAGGTCAGCAAATCATCTTAACTTGTGACCGTTTTCATAAGGAGATTAATGGCCTGGAAGAGAGGCTAAAGTCTAGGTTCGGTTGGGGGTTAACGGTGGCAGTCGAGCCGCCCGAATTAGAAACCAGAGCGGCTATATTGATGAATAAAGCGGATCTTTTTGATGTGGAATTGCCCTATGAGGCTGCCCTATTTGTGGCGCAGCGACTCCGCTCCAACGTCCGAGAGCTGGAAGGGGCGCTTAAACGCATTATTGCTCACGCTAATTTCAAAGGAGAAAAAATTGATTTGGAGTTAATTAAGGAAGCCTTGAGAGATTTGTTTGCTCTTCAGGATAAGTTAGTAACTATTGATAATATTCAACGTTCTGTTGCTGAGTACTATAAGATTAAGATGGCAGATATGTTATCAAAGCGCAGGAATCGATCTGTCGCGAGGCCTCGACAAGTGGCAATGAGTCTATCTAAAGAGCTGACAAACCATAGCTTGCCGGAAATTGGGGATGCTTTTGGGGGACGTGATCATACAACAGTACTGCATGCTTGCAAGCAGATAAACAAATTACGGCATAGCTCCACAGATATTCAAGAAGATTACAATAATCTATTGCGGTCACTTTCTAGTTGAATGATAGCCGTCTAAAAAAAGGGAAAATCGATTGATGGAGTTTTCAATATCTCGAGAAGCGCTACTAAGGCCTTTGCAGATTGTTTGCGGAGTTGTAGAGCGACGTCAGACACTCCCAGTGCTTTCGAATGTCTTGCTTAGGTTGAACGACCAAGGATTGTCGATAACTGGGACAGATTTGGAGGTGGAGCTAATAGGGCGAACGCAGGTTGACGAAGTTTCGGGGCTTGGGGAGATAACAGTCCCGGCCCGGAAACTTTTGGATATATGCAAATCTTTGTCCGATGAGTCGAAAATTAAAATAACAGTTGAAGAGAATAGGCTGAAGCTGCAATCAGGTAGAAGTAGGTTTACACTTACTACGTTGTCAGCCACCGAATTTCCTTCGGTTGATGAAGAGCCCGATACTTTCGCTATAAATATTGGCCAGGCCAAGTTGTTGGAACTTTTGGGCTCTACAAGTTTTGCGATGGCTCAGCAAGATGTCAGGTATTACTTAAATGGAATGCTGTTTGAAGTTGGATCAGACTATTTGAGGGTCGTGGCTACTGATGGCCATCGTCTTGCCATGGAGTCAATTGAGATGAGCAATTCTATTACTGACTCCCAACAGTTGATATTGCCGAGAAAAGGAATTGTGGAATTGTCCAGATTACTATCAGAGGAGGGGGGCGATATAAAGCTTACGTTTGGCCAAAACCATATTCGAGCAGTGATACCGGAGTTTACTTTTACCTCTAAGCTGGTAGATGGGAAGTTCCCAGATTATAACCGTGTTCTTCCTAAAGGTGGGGATCGGGTGTGCCTAGGTAGTTGCCAGGAGCTTCGTCAGGCGTTTTCTAGAGTATCTATTCTTTCGAATGAAAAATATCGAGGCGTAAGAGTAGTATTATCAAAAGGGGAAATGCGGATTCTTGCAAACAACCCAGAGCAAGAAGAAGCTGAGGAAGTTGTATCAGTTGATTATGACTCAGATCGCTTGGAAATAGGATTTAATGTTAGCTATCTGATAGATGTTCTATCGAACCTTAGCAGCGAAAAAGTAAGGATTACGCTGTCTGATCCGAATAGTAGCGCACTACTAGAGGCAGGTAATGGATCTGAAGCTCTTTACGTAGTAATGCCCATGCGCCTATAGGGCGGCTATAGCGGCAATCGTGAGTTCTTTAAGACTGCTGAGACTCTGTGCGGTAAGAAATGTTCAATTAGCAGAATTGAACCTTCACTCCACTCTGAATATTATTCATGGTAAAAACGGTAGCGGCAAAACCAGCATTCTGGAAGCAATTCATTTGTTGGCGTCTGGTAAGTCGTTTCGAAGCAGTAAGACTAGTCCGCTTATTTCTACAGATGCAGATCAACTAACGATATATGCAGAAACTCAGAAGTCCCAGAGAATCAGCCTTAAAAAACAAAGATCTCGCGCATCAGAAATGAAGTTGGACCTTGAGATTCAAAAAAACTGGGATTCAATCGCGAGGCTTCTGCCAATCCTGGTATTGGACGCGTCTTCTTTTCTGCTGTTGGAGGGCGGTCCGAGGTCAAGACGTCGATTCTTGGATTGGGGAGTGTTCCACGTGGAGCATAACTTTTTAAACCATTGGAGGACTACCCGAAAATGTATAGCCAATCGAAATCAGTTACTGAAATCTTCACAGCTCGATAAAGAACAGCTCGCTGCATGGGATAAAGAGTTCTGTTTAGCATCAGGATCTGTGGATCTGTCGCGAAAGCACTATTTTGATCGGTTCCTGCCGGTTTTTCAAAAAACCTATCAAAACTTGGCGGCGGATGGCGGGGTAGAAAGCGTAACGCTGGAGTACAATAGGGGTTGGGACAAAAATATACCCCTGGAAGAAGTCTTGTTGGGGTGTTTTAAAAATGATCTCAGGTATGGCGCCACCCAACATGGGCCCCATAGAGCCGACATTTCGTTTAAGGTTGGAAAATTGCCTGCAATCGATGTTCTTTCCAGGGGTCAGCAGAAATTGCTTGTAAGCGCTTTAAAGATAGCGCAAGGCCGTATTTTTTCCGAAGTGATTAGTGACGAGTGCATCTACTTGGTCGACGATTTGCCCGCTGAATTAGATGGCGAAAACAGAGAGAAAGTTCTTCAGGAGCTATTGGGGCTAAACAGCCAATTATTGGTAACTTGCGTTGAGCTGAGCTCTGTAGAAAGGTGCTTAAAGATTAGCTCAGAAGCGAGTACGTTTCACGTGGAACGTGGTAGAATAACAGGTTGATTTTAATTGATTTATCCGACTTTTTGATAGTTAAACTAAACGCAGAGAAGCACGGGTTTAATACGGAGAATTTGTATGACCGAAGAGTCTAAATCTAACTACACTTCCGAAAGCATAAAGGTGTTAAAGGGGCTAGACGCAGTCCGCAAGCGCCCAGGAATGTATATAGGTGACACAGATGACGGCACAGGTCTTCACCATATGGTTTTTGAACTGGTGGACAATTCAATAGACGAGGCCCTTGCGGGTTACTGCAGTGAGATACGCGTAACTATCCACGTTGGTGAAACGGTCACAGTTACAGACAATGGGCGCGGCATTCCCACCGAGATGCATAAAGAAGGTGTTTCGGCGGCGGAAGTGATAATGACTGTTCTCCACGCGGGCGGCAAATTTGATGACAATAGTTATAAGGTATCTGGAGGGCTTCACGGTGTTGGTGTTTCTGTGGTTAATGCTTTGTCTGAGGAGTTAAAGCTTACTATCCGCAGAGATGGCACAGTTCACGAACAATTCTATGAGCACGGTGTTCCGAAAGCACCATTAGCGGTGGTGGGAGAGACAGAAGTCACGGGAACAGAATGCTATTTCAAGCCATCTGCGAATACCTTTTCCAATGTAGAATTTCACTATGACATTTTAGCTAAAAAGCTTCGTGAGTTAGCGTTTCTTAATGCCGGAGTGGCAATTATCTTGTCAGATGAGCGAACTGGCAAGGAGGAGCTGTACAAATATGATGGCGGGCTAAAGGCTTTCGTCGACTATCTTAACAAGAATAAAAACACGGTTAATAAACTCTTTCACTTTGTTTCGGAGCGAGAAGAAGATGGAATTACTGTTGAGGTCGCGCTCCAATGGAACGACTCTTTTCAGGAAAACATTTTTCCTTATACAAATAATATTCCTCAGCGAGACGGCGGTACGCACCTAGCCGGTTTCAGGGGCGCGCTTACTAGGGTGCTCAAAAGTTATATTGACAAGGAGTTGTCAAATAAAAAAGGGAAAGAAGTTGTCACTACAGGTGATGATGCTAGAGAAGGCCTGACAGCAATCATTTCCGTTAAGGTTCCAGACCCAAAGTTTTCTTCTCAAACTAAGGATAAGCTGGTTTCCTCTGAAGTCAAAGGGGTCGTGGAGCAAGAGATGGCATCGCATCTCAATGATTTCTTATTGGAAAACCCACATGACGCTAAGCTTATTGTCAATAAAATGATTGATGCTGCGCGGGCGCGGGAAGCAGCGCGCAAAGCAAGAGAAATGACGCGGAGAAAGGGCGCTTTAGATGTCGCTGGCCTGCCCGGAAAACTGGCAGACTGCCAGGAAAAAGACCCGGCGTTATCGGAAATTTATATTGTAGAGGGCGATTCGGCTGGCGGGTCAGCTAAACAAGGGCGTAATCGCAAAAATCAGGCGGTATTGCCCCTTAAAGGTAAGATTCTCAACGTCGAAAAGGCAAGGTTCGACAAGATGTTAAGCTCTGCAGAAATTGGTACCTTGATTAAGGCGCTTGGTTGCGGAATTGGTAAAGAAGAATTCGAACCGGAAAACCTCCGATATCACAACATTATCATCATGACGGATGCGGATGTTGACGGTTCACATATACGAACGCTTTTACTCACTTTTTTCTTCAGACAAATGAGGGAGCTTGTGGAGCGAGGCCATATCTATATTGCACAGCCGCCACTCTATAAAATACGCAAAGGTAAGCAGGAGCAGTACCTAAAAGATGACACCGAATTAGCCAATTACCAGACACAGATAGCACTGGAAGGCTCGGCCTTGCACGTCAACAAGCAAGCTCCTGCTATTACCGGCGATTCTCTCGAGGCATTGGTAAAACAATTCAATGGTGCTTATTCAATAATTAGCCGCTTTGCGCGCCTTTATCCCACTGAAATATTAGAGGCAATGATATTCACTAAGCGGCTGGCGGAAGAAGAGTTAAAATCTATAGATAAAGTAGAAAAGTGGATTAGTGAATTGGGTGCCAGGTTAAAAGAGCTGCACCCTGGAGTAAGCACAAACTACAGCTTAAAAATTCAAGAAGTATCGGAACGGCAAACCTTCCTGCCAGTAGCCGCTTTAAGCCTCCATGGGCTGGAAAAAGTTTATACCTTTAGCCCTGAGTTCTTTCATTCCGGCGAGTATAAAGCGTTGGCCGACCTAGGTCAGACATTGGAAGGATTGATAGAAGATGGAGCTTTTGTAAAAAGAGGTGATCGAAGTCAGGAAATAGGCAGTTTCGCCGATGCTATCGCTTGGCTAACAAAAGATGCCATGAAGGGGCATTACCTGCAGAGATATAAAGGTTTAGGAGAAATGAACCCAGACCAATTGTGGGAAACTACAATGAACCCCGATACCAGACGTATGTTGCAAGTAACAATTGACGATACGATAGGAGCGGACCAGCTATTTAATACGCTAATGGGCGACCAGGTTGATCCTCGTCGAGAATTTATTGAAGATAACGCATTGACGGCTGAAAATTTGGATGTTTAAGAGTTTCTGCTAGTAGCATTGTTTCGAACCCAGCACTCAACCTCGTTAGTTAAAGCGCTGGCACTGCGCCCGCTAGTGTCGATAGGGTGACCGATTTTGACAGATATGAGCCCCGGTTGCTTTATAAATTTTCGAGGCGGCCAATAGTTACCAGCGTTGTGTGCGATAGGGACTATTAGTGCTTGAGCGGCCATGGCAAGTTTAGCGCCCCCTCTTGAGAATTTATTCACAGTGCCAGCAGGCGAGCGAGATCCCTCCGGAAAAATGATAATCGACCTACCATGCTTTAATTTCTCAACACCCAGAGTCAGCATTGACCTCCCTGCTTCACGTGGCTTAGATCGATCTATTGCTATCGGATCCAGTAGCCTCATTGACCAGCCCCAAAATGGAATCTGTAGCAACTCTTTCTTTAGTATTGGTGAAACTGGGGCCGCCAGTTTGTAAAGAAGAATGGTCTCCCAAGTACTTTGATGGTTTGATAAGTAAACTGCGGAGCGAGAGGGGAGGTTTTCATGGCCACTAATGTGATAGCGAACGCGACAAGAGAACTCAAGCCACATTAGCACACTAGAACACCAGTTTGAGGCTATCCGATTGCGTGCCTGATCGGAGATTATTGGGAATGCTATAATAAAAATAGACGCCATAACGAGAGTTATGACAAATAGGCCTAAATAGAAAATAAAAGATCTACAAAATAACAATAGGGGTTCAACCTTCAGTCGCCACTAGATCGTCTATAGCTAATCGTAAATTGTCAAAAACAGCTATGGGCGGCAATTTACTCATTGAGAGTGTTTTTTCGGTTTTTTTGCCTTTTCCCGTGCGGACAAGTACGGGTTTCATTCCGAACGCTAAAGCTGAACGTAAATCACTAAGGCTGTCGCCAATGAATTGACACCCTTTAAGAGACACGCCAAATTCTTTTTCGGCCTGAACTAATAATCCAGTAGACGGTTTCCTGCATTTGCAACCTTCATTTGGTAGGTGAGGACAGTAAAGCACCCCTGTAATAAGGCCCCCCGCTTCTTCTACCATGGAACTCAATTTACTGTGTATTTTTGCCAAGGCATATTCGTCGAACAACCCACGAGCCAATCCGGATTGATTTGTGGCCACTATAATTTTGTATCCTACGCGATGGAGTGTGGAGATTGCATCTAGGCTCCCTGGCAAAGGTATAAACTCATCCGCTGACTTAATATACTTATCCGAGTCATAGTTAATGACACCATCCCTATCTAGAACTATTGTATTGGTAGAGTCCAACGAATTACTCAACGACTTAGTCAGGGTGCAAATAGGAAATGTCAGCAGCTTGAAGAAATAGCTTTCTTAGTTGCTGTAATAGTATTAATCGATTAGTACGAACTGTTGGATCATCATGGATAATTAATACGGTGTCGAAAAAACCGTCGATAGTAGTCTTGAGCGATGACAAAGAACTAAGACCGGCCATATAATCCCGGCGCATAAAAAGAGGCGCCACTTCTACCTTCTTAGCTTGAATCGCCTCATAAAGAGTTAGTTCCGCAGATTCCCGAAACAAGCTCTTGTTAAGCTCCCGAGACTCCAACTCGTGTTCTTGTTTTGCCAACAAATTAGAAACACGTTTATTGGCCGCCGCTAAAAATTTCGCCTCTGGCATACTGTTGAATTTATGGACGGCTTGAATTCGGTAATGAAAGTCTAAGGGGCTCGTAGGCTGTAATACAAAAACAGATTGGAAAACTTCAGTCGTAACACCGGCGTCTTGATACCAAGCTTTAAACCTTTCCAACAGGAATTTAAACACCTCAGACGCGGTATTCGAATTAAATTCGTTCACGGTATAACTAGCGATTGATGTATCAATTAGCCTCACTATGTTCAGGTCATATTTACCCTCTAAAAGCATTCGTAATATCCCAATAGCCGAGCGACGCAGACCGAAAGGGTCTTTTGACCCTGTGGGGGGCTGGCCTACGCCAAATAAACCAACTATGCTATCTAGCCTGTCTGCGATAGCGAGCACGGTCCCTGTTTGCGATTGAGGTAAATCGTCACCCGCGAATCTCGGAAGGTATTGTTCACGAAGAGCACACACTACTTCATGTGTCTCTTTATCATGCTTGGCATAGTATGAGCCCATTACACCCTGCAGATCAGCAAATTCAGCAACCATGTTTGTTAATAAGTCACATTTTGAAAGCATCGCAGCACGCTTACAGTGCAAAGGCTCTATATTCAACTCACTAGCGATATATGCGCTAAGTGTTGCTACCCTTTCGGATTTGTCGAATATCGACCCCAGTTTCTCTTGGAAAACAACATTTTTAAGGGGCTCAATTTTGGATATAAGTGTACTTTTCCTATCCGTCTCGAAGAAGAAACGGGCGTCCGCTAATCTGGGCCTTATTACTCTCTCGTTACCCTTTATTACTTGTTCCGGGTCTCTAGAAGCAATATTGCTTACGGTGACAAATTTCGGTAATAGTTTTTTATTTCCGTCTATAAGATAAAAACATTTCTGATGCGACTTCATTGCTAGTATCAAAGCCTCTTGGGGGATATCCAAGAAGTCAATGTCAAAGCCACCAATCAGTGCAACAGGATATTCAACTAATGCTGTAACTTCATCAAGCAAGGGTTCATCAACAACTGTAGTCGCGCCAATCTTTTCTCCTTCTTCGACGATTAGTTTAGAAACCAGCTCTTTGCGCTTAGCGAGGTCTGGGATAACCCAACCGGAAGTCTCTAAACAATCCTCATAATCGGCTGCGTTATTTATTGCTATCTCTTTGTCAGTGTGATGACGATGACCAAGGGTATTTCTACTACTGCTTATGCCGTAAATCTCAAGATCGATAATTTCACTTCCAAATAGAAAAACCATCCAATGCACGGGCCGGATGAATTCCTCCTGAGAAGAGCCCCACCGCATGCGCTTGGGTGCCGGCAATTGTCCGAGAGTTTTTCGAACTATTGCTGGTAGCAGGTCGCTGGTTTGTCCCCCTTTTTCCGAAAAGGAATAGGATAGTTTTTCTATACCATCCTTTATAGTTCGTGAGAGACCTTCAACCGGAATGCCACAAGACTTCGCGAAACCTAATGCAGCCGGTGTTGGTGCGCTGTTATCGTCGAAAGCCGCAGACACTGCTGGCCCAATTTTGTTAATTTCTTTATCGTTTTGAGTTTCCTGCAGCGAAGAAATCACTACTGCTAACCGCCTAGGTGTCGCAAACCGTCTTACTGATTTATAATTTAATCCCAGCCTTTTTAGCTCGCCGCATAGCAAATCTTCGAATGACTGGGATAAATCACTTAACGTTTTTGGGGGTAATTCTTCCGTGCCAATTTCGATTAATAAGTCCCGAGTAGCCATGATTAGTTTTCTAAATATTGCTCCCTTAACTCCCTACTCGCTAAGGGAAAACCCAATTTTTTCCTAGTATCGAAATAAGATTCAGCGACAAGGCGGGCAAGTGTTCGTACACGCAAAATAAACCGCTGTCTTTCCGTAACCGATATAGCGTTTCTTGCGTCTAGTAAGTTAAAGTAATGCGAAGCTTTTAACACGTGTTCATACGCGGGAAGTGGTAAGTTCGCCGCAATCAGCTTTTCACATTGCTCTTCACAATCATCGAAAGATCTAAAAAGTAAGACGGTATCTGCTTTCTCGAAATTATATTCTGACATTTCAACTTCATTTTGCTTGAATACATCGCCATAGGTCACTATTCCGTTGGGCCCGTCAGCCCATACGATGTCGTATATGCTATCTACTTCTTGTAAGTACATGGCGATTCTTTCAATACCATAAGTAATTTCCCCGCTAACGGGATGACATTCTAGGCCGCCTACCTGTTGGAAATATGTAAATTGCGTCACCTCCATACCGTTGAGCCAAACTTCCCAGCCTAATCCCCAAGCTCCAAGGGTAGGAGACTCCCAATTATCTTCAACAAATCGAACATCATGTATCGACATATCTATTCCGAGACTCTCAAGAGAGTTCAAATAGATATTTTGAATATTCCGAGGTGGAGGCTTCAAGATTACTTGAAACTGATAATAATGCTGCAGCCTATTTGGGTTTTCGCCGTATCTTCCATCCGTAGGTCTGCGGCAGGGTTGGACATAGGCTGTATTCCAGCTTTCTGGGCCTACTGCGCGCAAAAATGTAGCGGGATGAAAGGTGCCTGCGCCAACTTCTAAATCGAGCGGCTGTAAGACGACACAGCCCCTATCCGCCCAAAAATGCTGTAACGCTAAAATTAGCCCCTGAAAAGTTTTTAAGTCAAATTCCTGGGTCACAAAACGGCCGACTTTCTTCGCAATTCAAAGGGCCGCAATTATCCTCGATTCTATTAAAGTAATCCATAGCGCTAAAATTTAGTGTTTAACGGAACTCTGATTTAGTGGATAAAAAGCATGCCTCTTTGTGCTTCTTGGCTCTACAATAAGCAGCATGGTAAAAAACACTAAGACTACACTTCACAATTGTAAGTATTTATTCTTTAGAAATTTTCTTTTGTTGAGTGCATGGTTGCCCCTAAGAGCTCTACATTTGCTGGCTAAAACTTGGGGGTCGATACTATTCGTTTTCCCGAATCGTGCTAAAAGCACGACAGAGAAGAACCTTAGGGCATGTTTTCCAAATCTATCTGAGATCGAGGTTGCAGAACTCACCAAGTCTAGCTTAATTCATACCGCTTCAACAGCGATGGAAATGGGCAAATCCTGGTTATTGCCTATGGATGAAACTTTAGCCATGGTTGTTGATATTGAGGGACAGGATAAATTCGACGCAGCCTACCAATCTGGAAATGGAATAATTCTACTCGCACCCCACCTCGGAAACTGGGAAGTTTTTGGTTTTTATCTTGCTGATTCGGCTGTTTCGACATGGCTTTACCAGCCACCTAAATCCCGAGCTATCGATCGATTAATAACCGAAACGCGATCGCGTGGTGGAATTAGTATGGCACCAACTAACCGAGCAGGTGTGACGCAAGTCTTTAAGGCACTAAGAAAAGGAGAAGTAGTTGGAATCCTACCTGACCAAGTGCCTTCGAAAGAAGGAGGAGTTTACGCATCATTTTTCGGGGTGTCTGCATTTACTATGACCTTGGTTAGCAAGCTATTACAGAAGAGCGATGCACGAGTCTTTTGTGGCTTTGCAAAGCGACTCCCAAGAAGTTGCGGATATAAGGTAATCGTGGAAGAAGCTTCCAGTGAAATTTATAGCAATGACATTGGAGTGTCGGTAGAGGCCCTAAATAAAAGTGTCGAAAAAAATGTCGAAAAGGCAATTGCACAATATCAATGGGAATATAAAAGATTTAAAAAACAGCCTGATGGGAAAAAGTTTTATTAGCGCTTCCAAAACATTGGCGTGAACAGTACTAGCAGCGTAAATACTTCGAGGCGCCCCAAAAGCATAGCAACACACAATATCCATTTAGCCATTACCGACAAATTACCGTAAGTTTCAGCAACACCTGCTAAACCCGGGCCTAAATTATTTATGCAAGCACCCACCGCGCTAAAAGCGGTAACGATATCTAACCCTGTTGCTAGCAATGCTAAAAGCATTAGCATAAAGGCCATTACATACACTGCAAAAAAACCCCATACGGACTCGATTATTCTATCCGGAACCGGGTTCCGGCCGAGTTTCACGGGGATTACTGCTTTTGGGTGGATCAGCCTTTGGACTTCTCTGATGCCTTGTTTAAAAATCAATAATATCCTAACCACTTTCATGCCACCGCCCGTTGAACCCGCACAGGCCCCTATAATTGCCGCATATAGGAGTAGATACGGCAGGAAAAGTGGCCAAGCATTAAAGTCATCTGTAGTGAACCCAGTTGTGGTCGCAATTGAAACAACTTGAAATAAACCTTTAGTAACAGAGTCAAGCCCATTCGAATAGACATTTGAGAAATAGAGAACAGCGATAGTTACTATAGAAACAAAGAAAAGAATAAAAGAATAAAAAACTACCTCTGGATCTGAAAAATAGTGTTTAATGCTGCGCCTTTGCCACGCGATAAAATGCAAAGCGAAGTTAATTCCGGCAATAAACATGAAAATGATCGCAATGAAATCAATTGCAGAATTATCGAAGTACCCAAGGCTGGCATCATGGGTGGAGAACCCTCCTATCGCAATTGTTGCGAAGCTATGGCTAACTGCGTCAAACAGATCCATGCCCGCCAGCCAATAAGCCATAGCGCAGGCTATAGTCAGTGAAAGATAAATAAGCCATAAGGCCTTCGCAGTTTCTGCCAGTCGGGGCACAAGCTTATTGTCCTTAACGGGGCCGGGACTTTCAGCTCTATACAGTTGCATGCCGCCGATACCAAGCATAGGAAGCAATGAAATTGCTAGCACGATGATCCCCATGCCTCCTAGCCATTGCAATAACTGGCGATAGAACAAAATAGACTTGGGCAGAGGGTCCAGCCCAGAAATTACAGTGGCTCCGGTTGTGGTCAGGCCAGACAGAGATTCGAATATCGCATCTGTGATCGACAACTCTAATGCTGGAGAAAACAGAAAAGGCAAACACCCCACTATACCCAGCACAGNCCAAAAGAGTGTTACNANCAGNAAGCNGTCTCTAATTCCTAAATCTTTTTTTGTTTTGAGGGTTGATAAGAAAAGCAGGGCGCCAAGACCAAAGATTGCCAGCATGGAGACCAAGAAAGAATAGAACATACCGTCCTTATAGCCCAATGAGATCAGCATGGGAGGGATATTGGCCAATAAACTAAACAGCATAAGAAGGCTGCCTAGAATCTTTATAATGATAGATGCGTGCATTTGGGCCTAGAAAAAACTAAAACCAACCTGGAATAATCTTTCGACCCCAGGAATAGTTTTACGATCTACTAGGAACAGAATTACATGGTCATCAGATTCTACGACCGTATCATCGTGTGCGATAAGCACTTCATTTTCTCTTATGATTGCGCCGATAGTTGTCCCCTCTGGAAGATCGATATCCTCAATTTTTTTTCCAACAACCTTAGATGTGGCCGGATCGCCGCGAGCGATTACCTCCATTGCTTCCGCAGCGCCCCGGCGCAATGAGTGATCATTCACAACCTCAGCCCTTCGAACATGTGTCAACAGGCTTCCTATGGTTGCTTGCTGGGGTGAAACAGCAATATCAATCTCACCACCTTGTACGAGGTCCACATAAGCCGGATTGTTAATTATTGCCATTACTTTCTTGGTACCAAGACGCTTTGCTAATAGTGACGACATAATGTTTGCCTCATCATCATCAGTGAGCGCCAAAAAAACATCGGTATCTTCTATGTTTTCCTCTAACAAAAATTCTTTATGAGAAGCCTCACCGTTTAATACGATTGCGTTATTAAGATGTTCGGAGAGATATCTGCAGCGCTCAGGGCNGTGTTCTATAATCTTTACTTGATATCGATCTTCTATGGCTTCAGCTAGGCGCATACCGATGTTGCCGCCACCGGCAATCATAATTCTTTTGTACGGCTTGTCTAAACGGCGCAACTCGCCCATGCAGGCACGTATATTTTCTTGTGCCGCAACAAAGAATACTTCGTCATCGGCCTCTATTACCGTAGACCCTTCGGGGATAATGGGGCGATCTTTGCGAAAGATTGCAGCAACTCGTGCCTCCACATTTGGCATGTGCTGACGCAGTAGGCGAATCTCTTGCCCGACAAGTGGCCCGCCATAGAAAGCCTTTACTGCAACTAGTTGTACTTTGCCGTCGGCGAAATCCAGCACTTGTAGCGACCCAGGCAAATCAATTAGCCGCGCAATATAAGAGGAAACGATGAGCTCAGTGCAGATAGGAATATCTGCTATTGCATGTTTATTCCGCCATAATTTAGAGTCTTCCTCTTTCAAGTAAGCTGATGATCGAAGGCGGCAAATTTTTTTGGGAGTTTTAAACAAAGTGGCAGCAATGCGACAAGCTACCATGTTTACTTCATCACTTTCAGTTACCGCAATTATCATGTCCGCATCTTCACCACCTGCCCGTTTTAAAACGTCAGGGTGACATGCTTGACCATTGATAGTTCCAATATCGATCCGGTCTTTCAATTCTCTTAATTGCGCNTCATTGCTATCTACTATAGTAATGTCATTCGCTTCATTGACTAAAGTTTCAGCCAATGTGCTTCCTACTTGATTAGCGCCAAGAATAATTATTTTCATGGTATGACTGTTTTTAGTTAGCTGAACTGTAATGTCTTATGTTTTTCTAAGTAGTGAATAAAAAAACCCATCGGGGCCATTTTTTCCACCTGTTAGGAGCTGCCTTCCGTAATTGCATTCTACTCCCCAATCGACCGCTATGCTCTCATATTTAGCGTTATCCATAGTTTCTATNAAGTTTAGTATCTGAAGNTCGTTTTCTGCAGGAAGCACTGAACANGTTGTATACAAAAGTAACCCATTGGCCTTTAAGCATGGCCATACAGCGCGAAGAATTTTTTGCTGCAGTTTTATTAAACGTGCAACTTCGTTGGGGCTTCGAAGTAATTTAATATCGGGATGTCTGCGAATCACCCCTGTGCCAGAGCATGGCGCATCGATAAGAACCCTATCAAACAACCTTCCATCCCACCATGAATCCAAATCTAGAATATCCGCATTAACTACATTTGCTTTTAAAGAAAGCCGGATTAGGTTTTCGTGAATTTTATCCAAACGTGAGCCAGATGAATCTACCGAAACTAGCTCGGCAAGTGAGCGCTCACTTTCCAAAATGTGAACAGTTTTTCCTCCTGGGGCCGCGCAAGCGTCCAGCACTCTTAAACGTGGTTTTAACTGGAATAAAGGCGGTACCAGCTGAGAGGCTTCATCCTGGATACTAACAAGGCCATTACCGAATCCTGGAATATTTTCAACCTTTTCAGCACTTNCAAGATAAACTGAGGTATCAGCAAGATGGCCAGGCCACNCTTTTATATCTTTANANTGTAAAGAGTTTATATAGNCATCTCGGCTATTTTTGGTTTTATTTACACGCAAGGTCATAGGTGGGTTGANGTTACTATTTTCTATTAGTTCTTCCCAAGAATCTGGCCAAGCCTGGGAAAACTCCTCTACAATCCATTGAGGGAATGAAAGTTGTGCTGATAAGGGTGCCTCCCTGAATACTTTATCTAACTCTTTTTGTTTGCGTAAATAAGCTCTTAAAATTGCGTTTACCAAAGGCTTAGCCCAAGCTCTATCCAACTCGTCAGTTGCTGCGACGGTTTCGTTCAAAACTGCATATGGGGGAATTGACAATTCCCTTAATTGATAAAGGCCAACAATAAGCAGGCACCTAACTACTGCATCCTTTTTCCTGAGAGGCTTTCGAAGCAAAATGCTTAGATAAAAATCTAAAGTATGAAACCACCGGCAAGAACCAAAACAAACTTCTTGTAGTAAAGAGTAGTTGTCGTAATTCTTGTAATAAGCTAAGTGGCTGGATAGAGAACCTTCTCCCTCCAGTAAGCGAGTTAGAATAGAAGCTGAAATTGCTCGCAGGTTGTTCATCCGTTTTNATACTAGCTATTCAGGTTTTTCTGGGGTATCGAACTGCTGGCCTACAGCAAACAAATTTGGTTTAGAGTTAAAGATATCTCGCACAGCGACCACATTTTTGCCCGGCAGTTGAAGGAGTAAGACTTTAAGAGAAGAGCCGTGACATTGGATAAGAAACGAACGTTTATCTGATTTAATTATTGTCCCAGGCATACTATTCGAGTTAGTGCTATTAATTTCAGCAAGAAGAATACGTACCCTATCTCCATTTAAATAAGTAAAAGCTGGCAATCTTCCAATCCCCGCTCTTACCTGCCGATTTATTGATTCCGCCGATGACTGCCAGTTTATTAGAGAATCAGACTTATCAAGTTTAGTTGCATAGCAACTGAGAGAGTGATTTTGTTTTTCTGCTGTCCCAATTAATTGTTCAAAATTGTCAAGAGTTTCGANTAATGATTTCTTGCCTACTAGCAATAATTTATCTTCTAAACTATCTCGTGAATCTTGGTTCTCAATCATTACTTCAGATTTGAGCAATATATCTCCCTCATCTAGACCTTCGTTCATTTGCATAATTGTGACACCCGATACCTTGTCTCCTGCCAGGAGCGCCCTTTCTATGGGTGCCGCACCTCTCCACCGAGGGAGTAGAGACGCATGAACATTAATGCAGCCATGTTTAGGAATATCTAGAATTTCCTTTGGTAAGATTAAACCATAGGCAACCACTACCATTATATCGGCATTCAATTTTATTAACCGATCGTGCTCGTCGAATTTTCGCAGCGAGCTGGGTTGGCAAACCTGTAAACCACTAGATAACGCGAGTTTTTTGACAGGACTTGGCGACAACTTTCTGCCCCTCCCAGAAGGTCTGTCGGGCTGTGTGTAGACAGCAATAACATCATGCTCAGACTGCATGATGGCAGAGAGATGAGCTGCGGCGAAAGCGGGNGTTCCNGCAAAAACTATTCGTAAGGCCGTCATTCTCAAACTTATTTAGATGCTTTCTGCTCTTTTTCGAGCTTGCTGCGAATACGGCTGCGTTTAAGAGGGCTTAGGTAGTCAACGAAAAGCTTTCCGTCTAAATGGTCGATTTCATGTTGTATACAAGTCGATAATATTCCCTCTACTTCAAGCTCAAAACTATTTCCTTGCTTGTCTTGTGCAAAAACTCGAATGCCCTTAGGGCGCGACACGGTTTCGTAAAACCCGGGTACCGAAAGACAGCCTTCGTCATACTCTGAAAGTTCATCTTCAATTACCTCAAATTTTGGATTAACGAATACTTGAGGGCTCTCTTTCTCCTCCGAGACATCTACTACCAGTAAACGTTGATGGACATTCACCTGTGTTGCGGCAAGGCCAATACCATTTGCTTCATACATAGTTTCAAGCATATTGTTAATTAAGACCTCTAGCGCTTCGTCGAAGGAAGTTACTGGAGAGGCTACTTGTCGGAGCCTTTGGTCGGGGAATTCCAAAATCTGCAAAATTGCCATCGTTAAGATATACCCTGAAATATTGGAGCTAAACTAAAAAGCCTATGTTCTGCTTGACTTCTCAACTTGATTATAACCCATTGCTAAGACCTTCCCTAGGCACTTTGGGGCGCTGGATTAAGACTCTTGCAACAGATATAGGTCTACGGTAGTTTCACCGTTTTGTATTAATTAGTTGGAAGTGAAAGCAATGAGCGAACCTTTTGTCGCAATTTTAATGGGGTCCGAGAACGACCTTCCTGTAATGGAAGCTGGGGCAGATGTATTAAAACAACTCGAAATTAAATACGAAATCAAAATTACGTCAGCGCACCGGACGCCTGCGGTTACCCAGCAATATATTAGCGACGCAGAGGCTCGAGGTTGTCAGGTCTTTATTGCTGGTGCAGGCCTTGCGGCCCATCTTGCAGGGGCTGCTGCGGCCCATACGACGAAGCCTGTGATTGGTGTGCCGATTGACGCAGGGCCATTAAGCGGACTTGATTCATTGCTTTCTACAGTGCAAATGCCAGGCGGGATTCCAGTTGCTACCGTCGCTATCGGAAAAGCCGGGGCAAAGAATGCTGCCTATTTGGCAGCACAGATCCTTTCATTGGCGGACGCCACTTTGGCTGAGCGTGTAAAGGCTGAGCGCGCGGCAAATGCAGAAAAAGTCCAAGCCCAAGACCAAAGATTGCAAGAATCACTTTAAAAAGTAACTTGGATCACCCGACGCACCGCATCGACCTTCATGCTGCTTGTGAATTCCTCAACGGAGGAGGGCTCATAGCATACCCAACTGAAGCAGTCTGGGGGCTTGGTTGCGACCCTTTCAATGAAGATGCAGTTCGTAAGATATTAGCTCTTAAAGGAAGGCCTGCTGAGAAGGGGCTTATCGTAGTGGCATCAGGCTTCGATCAAATATCTGAGCTACTCATTGACTTGCCAAAAATCCAGACGGATCTTCTACTGGAAACTTGGCCTGGCCCAACAACATGGTTAATACCTGACTCTAAAGGGCTTTTCCCTAGATGGATAAAGGGCCAACATGACTGCATTGCCATGCGGGTGAGCGCTCACCCAATAGTTAGAAAACTTTGCAAGCTATTTGGTAAGCCGATAGTTTCAACTTCGGCAAATAGGACAGGAGGTAAAGAAATAAAGTCTAAATTAAATCTTGAACTACAATTCGCTGATAAAGTTGACTATATCGTTGAAGGCGAGCTTGGTGGCAGGAGTTCACCATCCGAAATCCGAGATTTATTGACAGGTGCGGTTATACGTTGATTGTAACTGTACTAACCAAATTTACGTTGGAAGAATATATGTTGATTAGGAGACCGGTTGTTGGACTCTGAAGATATCCAAAGAGTTAAAGACTTTTTGTTGCAATTACAAAAAGATATTTGCAGTGCATTGGAAAACTTAGACTCGATTGCCGTTTTTCGGACCGACAATTGGGAAAGAGAGGAAGGTGGTTCTGGAATTTCCCGTGTAATCAGCGATGGGGGGGTATTTGAAAAAGGAGGTGTTAATTTTTCCCACGTTTATGGGAAGGCGTTGCCAGCTTCTGCCTCTGCTCAACGGCCCGATTTAGCAGGAAGGCCTTATCAAGCAATGGGTGTTTCTATAGTGATGCATCCAATAAACCCTTTCGTGCCGACATCCCATGCAAATTTCAGAATGTTTGCGGCTGGCGATGTAGGCGAGGATAGCACTTGGTGGTTTGGGGGTGGATATGACCTAACTCCCTATTATGGCAACGAAGAAGATTGTATCCATTGGCATAAAACCGCTAAACAGGCGTGTGATCCATTTGGAGAAAGCTTTTATCATCAATTCAAACTGCAGTGTGACGATTATTTTCACATCAAGCATCGCAACGAAGCTCGTGGTGTTGGTGGCCTTTTCTTTGATGATTTTAATGAGCTTGGCTTTGAAAAGTCATTTGAGTTCGTAAAATCGATGGCAAATAGCTACTTACAGGCATATGTGCCAATTGTAGAAAAAAGGAAGAATTTTTCGTACTCCGCAGAACAAAAAGCATTTCAAGAATATCGTCGTGGACGTTATGTTGAGTTCAACCTAGTCTATGACAGAGGGACTATATTTGGATTGCAATCCGGTGTTGGTAGAATTGAATCTATTCTTATGTCCCTCCCTCCTAAAGTTAAGTGGGTATATGATTGGAGCCCCAGGATCGGTAGTGAAGAAGAAAAGCTTTATACTGATTTCTTGCGACCTAGAGATTGGGTGTAAAAATTTTTTATAAAGGAATTAACATGGCTCGTTACGCAGTCATAGGAAACCCTATCAACCACAGCAAGTCACCAATAATCCACAAAATGTTTGCAGAACAAACAGGACAGGATATCCAGTATGACGCTATCTTGGTTGAAAGAAATGGATTCGACTCTTTTGTCTTGGATTTTTTTGGGAATCAAGGTGCTGGGCTCAATGTAACGGTACCCCATAAACAGCGTGCATTTGAAATAGCCAATAAACTTGCACCTCGCGCCGAACTTGCTGGAGCGGTAAATACCCTGCTTATGGGGAAAGGCAATACTTTACACGGCGACAACACAGATGGCACTGGCCTTATATGTGATTTACAGAACAACCATCAAACGCAAATCGAAGGGAAAAGTGTATTAGTGATAGGAGCGGGAGGTGCTGTTCGTGGAGCACTAATGCCTCTAATAGAAGCTAAACCTTCTTCTATTACCCTGGTGAACCGGACCTTAAAAAAGGCAAAGAGCCTTCAGAAAATCTTTAAAGAAAGGTTCGAGTTGTCAATTTCCGACTTTGATCGGCTAGAAGGTGAATTTGATTTAATTATTAATGGGACATCCTTAAGTTTGAAAGGAGAGGTTCCTTCCATAACCCCAAAGCAGTTAGGAAAAAATAGCTGTTGTTATGATATGGCATATGGAAACGAAGATACGGCATTTGTTTCCTGGGCAAAAAACAATGGCGCTTCTTCTTCGTTAGATGGATTAGGAATGTTAGTAGAACAAGCTGCTGAGTCTTTCTNGATTTGGCGAGGCGTAAAACCGGAGACTGCNCCTATCATNAATGCATTGCGCATCCTATNAAAATTAGTGCGTGGAACTTAATTCTAAAAACTGATAGTTTAGATTTAATCAATTTTGGGAAAAGCTTCTATGATTGATTAAATCTACCTAACTACTCAAACAATCCGTAATTCTTTCTAGGCCACAGCTTCTCGTAGATTATGGTGCGCGTAAAAAAGGGCTATGGAATTAACCACAGCCCTTTTCGTGATTTGAGCAGAAGGTCAGTGCTCTTCTTCGTCACCATGGGCCCCTTCTCCGCCATGCAATTCGGCGGGGGTAAGAGCTACGGCATTGCGATCATGGCCCATGTGATTGAAGCGAAGCTCTTCGGTGTAATTCCCTTCTATTGCCATAAACCCAATAAGTAGAAGCAATACTGATGGAGGNCCCAGAATTGTCAGAATCAGAGCTAGACGCTCCCAAACCGCATGCATAAAAATTGCTACGATGAAGCCTGCTTTCAAAAACATAAAAATAATTACTAGGGTCCAGCGCCAGGCGCCTTGGACATCATAGAAATCCACAGCATAGGAGAAACCGCTCAAGACAAAGAGCAGTATCCAAATTTTATAGTAAATTCCTAAGGGGTGTTGTTGTCCTTCAGCAGAAGCCATTGAAGTCCTTCCTCATAATAAGTAGAAAAATGCGAAAATAAATACCCAAACCAGGTCGACAAAGTGCCAATAAAGGCCGGCGATCTCTACGATCTCAAAGCCCTTGTCATCGTAGTATCCGCGCTTGACCCGCAAAGCAACCCACATTAAGTAAATTACNCCAGCCGATACATGTAGCCCGTGAAACCCAGTCACCATAAAGAAGACCGAGCCAAACTGTGGTGCTCCGAACGGATTGCCCCAGGGTCGAACTCCCTCGTCAACGATCAGTTTTGTCCACTCGAAGGCCTGCATGCCCACGAAGGAGGCCCCAAACGCGGCAGTGGCGCAGATAAGCCAAAAGGTCTTAACCTTATCCTTGCGATAGCCCATATTTACGGCCAGGGCCATGGTTCCTGAGCTGGTGATGAGAATAAACGTCATTATTGCAATTAGAATCAGCGGAATGGGATCTCCGCCAAAAGAAAGTGCAAAGATTTCACTTTGCGGTGGCCAAGGTTCAGTGGTCGTCATCCGGACATTTAAATATCCCACTAAAAAGCAAGAGAATATAAAGGTGTCACTTACGAGGAAGATCCACATCATCGCCTTGCCCCACGGTACATGATAGGCCTGCTTATCAGCCGCCCAATCATCTACCAGGCCGGTCATACCTTCTTGAAGGTCAATCTCATTTACTGTTGCTTCACTCATTAATTCTATCCACTAAATAATAAGTAATATCGTATTTAAGTATTTGTAAGTAGTGCAAAAAGAAATATCCAAACCACCAGNAGAAAATGCCAATACAATGTGCAGAGCNCNATGCTCAACTTAACTTCGTTTGGATCACGTCCTGATANCAGCCGAATTGAACTNTTGCTCCATACCCATAAACCNCCTATTAAATGAANTGCGTGTAAACCAGTCATCAAATAATAGAAAGCGTTTGCGGGATTTGAAGTCATGAAGTAGCCGGCATCTTGCAAATTACCCCAGGTGACTAGTTGTCCTGCNATGAAAAAGATTGCAAAGAGCCCTCCACCAATAAAGNCAACTTTTAAATTATCTATAACATTGCGACTCGCAATATTTCGTGCCCACTGAAATAGTATGCTGCTAACAATTAATAACCCGGTATTGAACCAAAGCTGGGCTGGCTCAGACAAAGGTTGCCAATCAGGCAATTCCATTCGCAGGAAATAGCTCACTGTGAACAATGAAAATACCACGGAGGCGACTACTAGAAATACGGAAAGGGCAACCTTCTCATTGGGTGCATCGATAGCACTTTCGGGTTTCAATCCTCCTATTATGCCCTTGCGTTCCCAAGGCTTGGTAGTTATGGTTTTGAAAAAACTCATATGTCTGCTCTTGATTGATCGCCAGCGCTGAGGCGATCCCTTTCTGTGTACGGCTCTACCCGCTCAGGCGTGTTTTGAGGAATAAAATCCTTATCGGCACCTGGGACACTATAGTCATAGGCCCAACGATACACCGTCGGTAGTGACTCACCCCAGTTTCCGTGAGTTGGCGGAGTATCGGGGGTGTGCCATTCTAGGGAAGCTGCGCCCCATGGATTTGGGTCTGCTTTAGGGCCCCAGCGCAGGCTTCCAATAAGATTTATGAAGAACAATAGTTGCGAGGCGCCGACAAATAGCGCTGCAATAGTGATTGTAGTGTTTAAGTCTTGCGCAGACTGAGGCAAGAAGTCAGTTGTACCTAAAGCGTAATAGCGTCGTGGGACACCGAGGAACCCTAAGTAGTGCATTGGCAGATATATCGCATAAGTGCCGAGGAATGTGCACCAGAAATGTAGCTTGGCCATACCCTCATGGAACATACGTCCGGAAATCTTTGGATACCAATGATAAATCGCTGCGAATACAACCAATACAGGAGATACTCCCATTACCATATGAAAGTGGGCGACTACGAAGTAGGTATCGGATAATGGTAAATCGATAACCACATTGCCCAAGAATAGGCCTGTTAGACCACCGTGAATGAATGTAAAGATAAAGCCAATGGCAAAATACATTGGAGCATTTAAACGAATGTCTCCTTCCCAAAGGGTTAGTACCCAGTTGTATACTTTTATCGCGGTTGGCACTGCAATTATTAGCGTGGTAGTGGCAAAGAAGAATCCAAAATAAGGATGCATTCCACTTACATACATGTGGTGCGCCCAAACGATAAAGCTTAAACCACCAATAGCTATTATTGCCCACACCATCATTCGGTAACCAAAAATATTTTTGCGTGCATGCACACTTAATACGTCAGACACCAATCCGAACGCTGGCAATGCCACGATGTAAACTTCAGGATGCCCAAAGAACCAGAATAGGTGTTGAAATAGAATCGGAGATCCTCCATTGTGATCAAGCGGTGACCCTGATTCGATGATAGCCGGCATGAAAAAACTGGTACCCAACAAGATGTCAAAGAGCATCATAATAGCGGCTACAAGTAATGCCGGGAACGCAAACAGCGCGAGAATAGTCGCCACGAAGATACCCCAGACTGATAGAGGCAAACGCATCAGGGTTAAGCCGCGACAGCGGTATTGGAGGACTGTAACTACATAGTTTAAGCCTCCCATAGTTGTAGCAACAATAAAAACCGCCAGAGAAATAAGCATTAACACGATGCCCATGTCATGGCCCGGCGTGCCGGCTAAGTTTGTTTGGGGAGGATAAAGCGTCCAGCCGCCGCCAGTGGGCCCTCCACTCACAAAGAAGCTGGCCATCAAGATAATCACTGACACGAGGAATACCCAGACCGACAGCATGTTCATAAATGGAAACACCATGTCTCGGGCACCGCACATTAGCGGGATGAGATAATTACCAAAGCCTCCTAGGAAAAGTGCTGTTAGGAGATAAACCACCATGATCATACCGTGCATGGTAACGGCCTGATAGTAAAAACTCGGATCTATAAAATCAGCAGTTTCGGGAAAGCCCAATTGCATACGGAATAGCAGTGATAGCACTAAGCCTACGATACCAGTGAAAACGGCTATGCTGCCGTACTGAATGGCAATGACTTTGTGGTCCTGACAGAATACCCACCTACCTATCCATGTATGTGGATGATGCATCTCCATCTCATGGTCGCGATCCGCTAATGGTACGTACGCCATTAATTCCTCCTAACTCTCTTAAATAGTTGGGCCAGCAGCCCGAACAAATTCTCTCTAAACAATTTGTTTAAATTCGTTTATCGCAGTGTATTGATATACGCGGCAACGTCTTCGATTTCACTTAGGTCCGACATGGCCGTCGCCATGGACACCATTTGTTCCCCGTAATGATCATTTGGATGGAGTCCACGGATGCCCGCACCGAAGTTGCTAATTTGGGTGACAAAATACCAATCGCTCATGCCTGCTAACCCGGGCGCGTCGGTATACCATGTGCCGTTGCCATCATCTAAGTGACAAGCTGCACAGTTGTTCTGATAAATATTCCTTCCGTTATCGATATCACCAGTAACGGTTGGTTCCGCTGGAGTATCAGGAAAAGACTCAATGTAAGCCGCCACATTGCGAATTGCAGCATCGTCGGCGAGCGTCATGGCCATTGGCACCATGGCTGCGCCATTAGTGTCGCCCTCGCCCCCACGAACGCCGGTTTTGAAATATTTAAGCTGTCTTTCTGTGTACCATGCCTCTTGTCCCGCTAATTTCGGGCCATTGAGAGCTTGATTGCCTTCGCCTTGAGCGCCATGACACGAAGCACAAATTGCATAGGCCGCTTGTCCGGCAGCAATATTTGGTTCTGAAACTGTCTGGGTTTCAGCAAAAGTAGGCTGAGCGTCTAGCCAGGCGTCGAATTCTTCTTGGGATTGAACTGTAACGGAACCTCGCATAACGAAGTGGCCGATGCCGCAGAGTTCTTCACAAAGAATATCGTAGGTGCCTTCGACTGTAGGATCAAACCAGAGATAGGAAACAAGTCCAGGGACCAAATCCATTTTTACTCGGAATTGGGTAACGGTATAGTTATGCAAAACATCATGAGATCTGAGTAACGCGTGGGCTGGTTGGTTAACAGGCAGGCGCATATTTGGTTCATTGACCACCACGTCATCCTGGCCATTAGGGTCTTCAGGATTTATGCCGAAAGGATTCCCAGGAGTTACATTTGCTACGTCGGCCGCGCCGAGAACACCATCTTCTCCAGGGTAGCGGAATTGCCATTGCCATTGGGAGCCCAAAACCTCGTATTGATGTGCTTCTTCCGGCACGGTGACGAATTGGGCCCACACAAACAAGCCCGGGGCCAGCATGGCAATAACACCAACGGTGGTAAAAATAGTTAAACCAATCTCTAGCTTGTGGTTTTCTGGCTCATAAGCTGCCTTTTGGCCGTCTCTGTGGCGAAATTTATAAATACACCAAGCCATGAAAAGATTAACAGCGACGAAAACGAACCCCGTAACCCAGAAAGTTACGTTTATTGTAAAATCGATAGTTCCCCAATCGGCAGCCAACTCGGTGAAGTACCACGGACCGCCATACAGCTGCATAAAGTGGAAGACAAGCGAACCTACTACGAGGAGAACAACAACGACCGCTAAAGCCATATACCAGTATTCCTTTCAAAAATTACACACATATCTCAACCGGCACGAAAACTTTTAAGTTTTAAGCCAGGCTGAAAGATTAGTCTTGTATTGCTCATTTTGTTCCAGGGTTCTAGTACTTGCGTTCAACCAGCTTGCAATTTTCTCTTTGAGTTTTTTACTTTAAGAATCGCTCGGCTTGAAAGCCATTGCCCTAGTTTAATCCCTAGCAGTTATTTTCTTCTGAATGGGCTGTGACATCCCCCTAAAAGCTTGAATCTAGTCCAAATATTCAGGGATATTTCGCCTACCTCACGCGCACCGGAATGCTATAGAAAAACCCTTTTTATCGCAAGTGATTCTCTTTCAGAAAATCTTATTTTCATGTGCTAAATCAAGTATTTTTGGCAGTTTCCTGTCCGCCTTGCTTTTTGAAGTCTCATTTAGCTTGAAAGTTTAGATCATGCTGACCGATTGAGAGGACATTTGTTGAGATTAACTGCGAAAAATGGTTGAATGCCGCGCTTGGAATACAGTGCGCGATAGAATTGATTTTCTGACGTATACTTTAAAGCACGATTATCTAAAGGCCACACAAACAAAAAGCCTGTGACGGAACTTACTTCAAATACAACAACCAGTTGGCGCGACTACTACGAGATGTGCAAGCCTCGTGTCGTGATGTTGATGATACTGACTTCTCTTGTGGGCATGATATTGGCAGTCCCCGGGATGGTGCCCCTTGATATTCTCATCTTGGGCAATCTTGGAATAGCCCTAGTGGCGGCATCAGGTGCGGTAGTCAATCATTTGATCGATCGTAAAATTGACCAAATGATGAGACGAACTCAAAATCGCCCTCTACCTCAAGGGCGAGTAGACCCTAGGCAAACCATTATTTTCGCGATCTGCATCGGAGTGATCGGGATGGCAATTTTGCTGTACTGGGTGAACCCCCTTTGCGCCTGGTTAACCTTGGCATCGTTTGTTGGGTATGCCTTTATTTATACTGGCTATCTTAAGCATGCGACACCGCAGAATATCGTAATTGGTGGTCTTTCGGGCGCCATGCCTCCTCTTCTAGGCTGGTCTGCTGTGACTGGCACGGTGGAGCCCGATGCACTGATTCTTGTGCTAATTATCTTTGCCTGGACGCCTCCCCACTTTTGGGCTCTCGCGATCCATCGTAAGGATGAATATGCTAAAACTGGAGTGCCGATGTTGCCCGTCACACATGGTGAATATGTCACTAAGGTTCACATAATTGTCTATACCGCAATTCTGCTAGCTGTTTCGGTGTTTCCTTACCTGTCTGGTATGAGTGGCCCGCTCTATTTGATTGCTGCGCTCGTTTTAGGGGCAGGTTTCCTGGCGTGGGCCGGGGTGCTGATGTTCCAACCGAAACCTAGCACCGCTATGGATACATTTAGGTACTCCATCGTCTACTTGGCCGCGCTGTTTGTTGCCTTGGTAGCGGATCACTATTTGTTCTAAATTTACGGGTTCTTACAATACAAGAATCGTGCAATTTTCTAGATCCACTAAATTAGCTCTTACGGCATTCCTCTTAACCGATATTTTTCTTGTCGTTTTGTTGGTTTCGCTTTATTCGATGCGCGAAGAGAGAACTTTGCAAAACCAACTTCGCGAAATTGGCGCGACCATATACGCAAACCCATTCGAAATTTCAAACTTCAGTCTGATCGACCAGAATAACAATGAGTTTAATAACGCCAATTTCCTTGGCAACTGGAACCTTTTGTTTTTTGGTTTTACTTCTTGCCCAGACATTTGTCCAATAACCATGGCTGAACTCGGTCGCTTTTTTAATGAATGGGGTCAACGCAATAGCCACAAGCCACCGCGAATCATTCTTGTGACAGTAGATCCAGAAACTGACTCACCTGAAAAAATGAAAGAATACTTAGAAGGCTTTAGTCCGGAGTTTATTGGGCTTACTGGTAATCGCAGTTCTTTGCAACGTGTCGCCGAAGAGCTTTTTGTGGCTTTTGATGATGCGGATATTCTAGGAGTAGAGTCACCAGGACATAACACTCACAGTAATTTCGCAAATCCCAGCGATTATGTTATTGATCACAGTAGCCATATTTCTGTGATAAACCCCAATGGTGATCTATTTGCAGTCATGAGACCCCCTCACCGAGCCAGAGATATTTCTATAGCCTTTCGATTGATCAGCCAGTAATTTTGTTGCGCCTAAGATTTTTGAACACTCGATTAAAATTCGTTGCGATAAAGATTAGTGTCGCCAGTACTACAATAGTTGGCCCGGCTGGGGTATCCAAATAAAAAGCTGTTAATAGTCCAAGCAGGATTGAGCATGCGCCAATTATACTGGCAAGAAGCGCCATTTCTTCAGGGCTTTTCGCCATTTGTCTGGCAGCAGCAGGCGGAATGATCAACAACGAAGTAATTAGTAACACGCCAACCATTTTCATCGAAACAGAGATTGTTAATGCAATCAAAAGCACTAGAGACAAATTGCGACGTTCAACATTGACACCTTCAGTAGCAGCAAGCTCGGGATGAACTGTTACAGATAACAAATCGTTCCAAAACCAGAAAAGTGCCGCGGCTACTAATGTGACTACTGTGACTACCCAGATTAAATCTTTTCCGTTTATTGTGAGCAGAGCCCCAAATAAGTATGCCTCTAGATCGACTCTGACGGAATCGCTAAGCGACAATAAAACGACTCCGATGGCCAAGGTGCTATGAGCTAATACGCCAAGTACTGTGTCGGTAGAAACATTAGGGTTTTTGTCCAAGTAAACTAACAATGAGCCTAATAGCAAACTACTAATTAAAATCGTCAATTGTGGGTCGCTGCTGGTAACTAACCCAATGGCAATGCCAAGCAAAGCAGAATGAGCCAGTGTATCGCCAAAATAAGACATGCGGCGCCATACAATAAATGATCCTAATGGACCTGTTACAACTGAAAGACTTAAACCAACAAAAAGTGCGTAAAGGAAGAAATTTGTTGTTACTAGTTCGGTAAAAGAAATCATGGTTCAGTAGGTTTTATTTCTCCGGCAATGTCATGCTCATGATTATGCTGGTGTGTGTATACAGCGAGATTGCTGGAGATATTTGTACCAAATAGTTCAAGAAACGCCGGGTGAGCGCTTACTTTATCCGGCCTGCCATGGCAGCAGACATGCTGGTTTAAGCAGACTACTTCATCGGTGGAAGACATAACTAAGTGCAAGTCATGAGAGATCATAAGAATGCCACATTTGATTTTGCTGCGGACCTGATTGATCAATGTATATAAACTCGACTGGCCAGAAATATCGACCCCCTGTGCTGGCTCATCAAGTATTAGGAGCTGTGGTTTTCGTAACAAGGCTCTTGCCAATAACACACGTTGTAGCTCGCCACCGGAAATGGAGCTCATTTGTTCTTCGGCTAAATGGCGCACATTCAGTAGTGAGAGTATTTCTTCGGCACGCTGTTTTGATTTAGGGTCGGCAAGGCGTAAAAAGCGACGGACGCTCATGGGCAGTGTAGGTTCCATAAACAAACGTTGTGGCATATAGCCTATTCGTAAAGCAGGGCGCATATAGACAATACCGGAATCAGGTTTAAGCAGCCCCAGCAATATCCTGACCAAAGTAGTTTTTCCTGCACCGTTCGGGCCAATTAAGGTAACAATCTGTCCTTCTTTTACTGCTATGTCTACATCGTTTAGTATTTGGCGAGTTGCCAATGTTTTATTTATGCCTGTAGAGGAAAGCAATATATTCGAAGCAGTGGGATTAGCCATAGATCTATTCGATTTAGTAGAGAGAATGCACTTAAAAAACAAGTGTGCTAACTGACTTTATGTTGATAGATAGTATATGATAACACTGCTATTAACATGCATTCTCTCTCCTTTCATGAGCACTTTTAAGCTATATCTTCGCGCAACACTTATTAATCTTTGCATTTTTGCTGTTCCGGTAATCAAAGCCCAAGTAAATGTCGTTACTTCCATTCGCCCTTTACAATTAATTGCTCAGGCAATTATAGAAGATCGAGGGCAAGTTTCTTCAGTTGTTGGAATTCAAGATTCGCCACACGATTACCTATTGACTCCTAGCGACCGTATTGAGCTGGAACGCGCGGATTTGTTGCTCTGGATTGGTCCAGAGTTTGAAATTCAATTAACTGACATATATCTTTCCTTAGCGGAGTCAAAACCTATAATTACGGCAACAAAGCTATCTGAGCTGTCATTACTTAATTATTCAAGCAACGAAATTGACCCCCACTTGTGGTTAAGTAGTAGCAATGGCATAGCAATAGCAAAAGCTCTTTCAAAGCAGTTGCAAGAAATCGATAACGCGAACCAAAAACAATATGAAAGCTCGCTAGAACGTTTTGAAAGAGATATCAACAATACACATTCTGAAATTTTAAATATGATTGCTGACTTACAGGATCAGCAATACCTAGTGTTTCATAGTGCGTACGAATATTTCCGGCGAGACTATGATCTAGAGCGCGGACTGGCGTTGGTAACAAATCCGGAGGTTCAGCCTAGCATGCGAGAGCTTATTTCATTTAGGCGTGAACTAAAGAGCTTTTCGCCAACCTGTATTCTATTGGAGCGTGATAGTAATCGAGATCTTGCTGATATGGCATTGGAGGCTCGAGAAATTAAAATTGTGACAAGTGATATACAGGGTTTTCAAATAGGGGGAGGCCCTAGTGCATATAACCAGTTGCTACTCGGAGTGGCAAAATCTTTTCAGTCTTGCTTGAGCAATTGAGCTGCGGGTAGCGAATTTGGCAAAAATTCAAGAACTAGTATTGGTAGATGGCTCTTCTTATCTATTTCGAGCGTACCATGCCTTGCCTCCTTTGGTGAATAGCAAGCAGCAACCTACCGGCGCAGTAAAAGGCGTCATTAACATGATTCGTGCGCTCATCAAAAGTCACGATCACGGCAATATCGCAATTGTATTCGATGCCAAGGGCAAGACCTTTCGTAACGATGTTTACAAAGAATACAAGGCGCACCGCCCGCCGATGCCCGATGATTTGCGCAGCCAGATTCAACCTATACATGACGTCATCAGGGCGATGGGCTTGCCTCTAATAATAATTGAGGGCGTTGAAGCAGACGATGTCATTGGCACCCTTTCCTATCAGGCCACCAAGGAAGGCATAAAGACTCTTATATCTACTGGCGACAAAGATCTAGCCCAATTAGTCAACAAACACGTTACGTTGATGAATACCATGACCAATGAAGTTTTGGATGTGTCAGGAGTTAAGAAAAAATTCGAGGTAGGGCCGGAGCGCATCATTGATTATTTGGCGTTAATGGGAGACAAAGCGGACAACATTCCTGGTGTTCCCGGCGTTGGTCCCAAGACTGCAGTGAAGTGGCTACACGAACACGATTCTATGGAAGGTATCATCGAAAACGCCGAAGATGTAGGCGGCAAAGTCGGTGAACGCCTGCGGGAAAATATTGACCTTCTGCGCCTTTCCTATGAATTAGCGACGATAAAGCTCGACTGTAAATTGGACATCACACTGCAAGATCTGACAAAAAAGGCTGATGACCAGCAAGAGCTATACAATCTGTTTTCTGAATTAGAATTCAAAACCTGGATTAAAGAATTAGAAGAAAGTGGGATAAGTGGTACTTCTAAGATTGCAAGCAAGCAGAAAACTTTAGCGAAAGAGAGTCAAAATCCTGTATCTGTAACACCGAAAGAAACTGTTTATGAAACTGTTAGTAATTTTAGCCAGCTTTGCAAGTTAGTCGAAACAATAAGTTCTCTTAAATCTAAAAAATTCAGCATAAACTTAGAGCTAGAGCAAGAGCATTTTCTCAACGCGCAGATAATCGGTATCGGAATCAGCGCGGATCTTGGTGCGGCGCACTATATACCATTGCGTCATGAGTATAGCGGAGTCCCTGAGCAGCTATGTCTCAAAGAGGTAATGGCTGAACTCAAACCTTTATTAGAAAATGCAGACGTTGTGAAACTGGGATACGACCTAAAACATACATGCCATATTCTGCAAAATCACGATATTGTACTTGCTCCATTTAAGTGTGATGTTTTACTGGCCTCCTATGTTCTGAACTCCGTGGCAACAAAACACACACTGAATGACATCGCCAGCAAATATCTAGATGCCAGCCCCACTAAACTGGAAGAGCTCTTAGGGAAGGGTAGGAATAAACTAACTATCAAAGAAATTCCTATCGAAAGATTTTCAAATTATGCAGCGGAGCGTGCTGACTATATTTATCGTCTAGCAATACATCTAGAACACGAATTAGCCAATCAAAAGCATTTAATGGAACTCTATACACTCTATGAGCTGCCACTTATCGAGGTGTTACAGCATATAGAGAGAACCGGGATATGCTTGGATAAAAAAGTACTGGCTAAACAGAGTAAGGACCTAGAGAAGAAACTTGATGATTTGAACGAAGGTATTTATGCCATAGCTGGAGAAGAGTTTAATATCGGTTCGCCCAAGCAACTCCAGAGCATATTTTTTGATAAATTAAATTTACCTGTTCTTAAAAAAACACCAACCGGGCAACCATCAACTGCAGAGCCGGTATTACAGGAGCTGGCGGAGGAATATGAATTGCCGCGGCTTATTTTAGAACAACGCTCCCTTTCCAAACTTAAATCTACCTATACCGATAAATTGCCTTTGGAAGTTAATGATAATACAGGGCGTATTCATTCTTCTTTTCAACAAGCAGTGGCCGCGACTGGACGCTTGTCTTCAGCCAACCCAAACCTACAAAATATTCCGATACGAACTGAGGAAGGAAGAAAAGTTCGCAAGGCTTTTGTTCCCGAGAAGGGTTACAAATTAATAGCGGCTGACTATTCACAGGTTGAGCTTCGCATAATGGCCCATCTTTCTGGCGATCCGGGATTGCTCAGTGCTTTTTCCAGCGATCAAGATATACACAAGGCAACGGCAGCGGATGTATTTAATACGCCTCTAAATAAAGTAACAAAAGATCAGCGACGGAGTGCAAAGGCGATTAACTTTGGTCTCATCTACGGCATGAGCGCTTTTGGTTTGGCAAATCAACTCAACATAAGTCGCAGAGAAGCTCAAAAATATGTTGACAGATATTTTGAGAAATACCCCGGTGTAAGAAAGTACATGGATCAGACCCAAGCACTGGCTGATGAGCAAGGCTATGTAGAAACCATTTTTGGTCGACGACTTTATTTGCCGGATATCCATGCCGGAAATGCAATACTTCGCAAAGCAGCACAAAGAACAGCGATAAATGCACCAATGCAAGGATCTGCCGCCGACATCATCAAGCGAGCGATGATTGATATCGATAATTGGTTGGCTCAAGTCGAACTGGATGCTCGAATGTTGTTACAAGTTCACGATGAACTCGTTTTTGAAGCTAGAGAAGAGGACATTGATTTACTTGCTTATGGAGTTAAGTTTCGGATGATTACGGCCGCCGCACTTGACGTGCCTTTAGTCGTTGATATTGGTGTTGGAAATAATTGGGATCAGGCTCACTAATATTCTGGGGCTAGCCAATTAGCGATTCTTCCCTTCGCTTCATCTACGCCAATGCTCTTTAATGATGAGAACAACTGTACCGAAATCACTTGGTACTCATTTAATTCTTTCTTAACGCTTAGCAAAGTACTTTGTGCCGCGCCGCGTTTCAATTTATCGGACTTAGTTAACAGAAGGTGCAATGCCAGTTGAGATTGCACGGCCCATTTGATCATCATTCGATCGAATTCTTTTAAGGGATGTCGAATATCGCTGAGTAAAACTAGTCCAGCCAAAGATTCTCTTTTTCTTAAGTATCGCTCCAATTCGAATTGCCATTTGTTTTTCACGGTGAGTGGAACCTTTGCGAAACCATAACCGGGCAAGTCCACTAAGTATTTCCTTTCTTTTACTTGGAAAAAATTAATCAGCTGAGTCCGTCCAGGTGCTTTGCTAGTCCTAGCCAATTTAGACTGATTGCAAAGTGCATTTATAGCGCTTGATTTGCCGGCGTTAGAGCGCCCAGCAAAAGCTACCTCAGCTATGCTGTCGGCCGGGCAATCCTTGAAGGAAGCGGCACTTGTTAAAAAATGGGTCTGGCTGAAATTCATAATGTTGATCGTATAAAACTTTTAGGGTCAGCATATTAGAGTCGATGCTTTATTTACGCTATAATCGCTGACCGCGGTTTGATCGGAAACAGTTTAAACAATTGACTTTAGAATATTAGTAAATTTTCGCAAACTGAAGAATTCGACATTAGTTAGTTTTAGTTCAGAAGTAAATTTAGGCAATTTGATGAAGAATCTATGCATTATATCGGTTTTCCTTGCATGCGTTATGCCGCAGTTATTAATGGCGCAAGGAGATCTAGCCGCGGGTCAAGCGAAAGCGGCGTTATGTGCTGCTTGCCATGGCGTAGATGGGAACAGCCAGCTTTCAGAAAACCCAAAATTAGCAGGCCAAAATGCTAGCTACATAGTAAAGCAATTAAATGACTACAAATCAGGTGCGCGTGTAAATGTGATAATGGCCGGTATGGTTGCTGCTTTGTCCGATCAAGACATGCAAGATATTGCTGCTTGGTATGCGTCACAACAGGTTACTCTGCAAGGCGCCGATCCTGAGACTCTAGAAATGGGCGAGACTCTTTACCGGGCGGGTATTAAAGAACTGTCCGTAGCAGCTTGTTCTGCATGTCATTCCCCAACTGGAAATGGTAACGCTCCTGCAGGATTCCCGTCATTGAGTGGCCAGCATCCCGAATATACCCTTTTGCAGTTAAAGGCTTTTCGCTCTGGCGAACGCCAAAATGATCAAAGTAGCATGATGCGAACTGTGGTTGAGCGCTTAACTGATCAAGAGTTAGAGGCCCTGGCAAGTTATGTTTCTGGCTTGAATTAATTATTTCTTTAAAAATATCGTTAACCAGGCTTATTTTTGCAAAGGCTAACGTGGCAAGGCGAAATTTGCTGTGGTAACGTTTTTGTCCATCTAGCCCATAATTGGGAAAAAAAATAATGGAGTCCAAAGATGACGAAAAGTATGGTTTTTAAAAGAACGCTGCAGGTCACGGTATTACTGGCCTTAATGCCATTAGCGCTATCTAGCTACGGACAAATAGAGCGCTACGTTGCCGGTACGCACTACACAGAAATTGCAAATCCAGTAAACACTAATGATTCCTCCAAAATAGAAGTGATTGAAGCGTTTTGGTATGGCTGTTCGCACTGCTTTCGATTCGAGCCACTAATAACAAATTGGGAACAAAATAGGCCTAGCGACGTTGATTTCGTGCGATTCCCAGCGATGTGGAACAGCCTCATGAAGATCCACGCCCAAGTTTATTATGCAGCAGAGGCCTTAGATGCATTAGATGTACTGCATGAACATGTTTTTAACGCCATCAATGTCGAGCGCAATATGCTGCAAAACGAGGGTCAGATTGCTGACTTGTTCGTTGAGCATGGGATAAGTCAGGATGACTTCGATAGGACCTTTAACTCTTTTTCAGTGCGAACCAAGGTTAATCAGGCGGAAAATAGAATGCAGGATTATGGAATTCGCTCTACTCCGAACATGATTGTTAATGGTAAGTATTTAGTTGCCACTAGTGAAAATGTTCGTACTCAGCAAGAAATGCTGGAAGTCGTTGATTTTCTTGTAGAAAAAGAACGCCAAGCAATGCGCAGTTCGGGCGACTAAGACCTCCTCCAAAACAATAATTCGTTACTCCTCGGGCTTTATCCCGGGGGGTAGCCCTTTTAAAGGGATGAAAACAGTCATTTCCTGGCGAATATTCGTATCTAGCCTAGCTTTATACCTTAAGGTTTCCTGCCATTACGGAGTTTTTCCTCGCTATAACTAAAACTATTTCGCCGATTGATAAGTCTTAAATCCAGGAATTAATTATTTACTCAGGAACTTGCAGTAAAGAGCAGGTATTAGCGAATTTGCAGGTTCGTTTTGTATAGAAATTGTTATGGGTAGCTTTCAGCAACAGCTTCTCGAGCGCGTAACTCCGCCGATCTTAAACGTATTGGGAGGCGCTTCACATGGGAAACTTATTAACTCTATTAATAACACCATGATGATTTTCAATCGTGAATTAATCCACATTGAATCGGGCTTAGTTAGACGGTTAGAGGGCCTAGAAGCTGAAAGTATTGCATCTGCGGCAAAATTCTTAATTCCCGAGAGCATTGAAGAACAATCGGTTTTACTATTATTGCCACCATCGGAATTTATTGCATCGGTTCATTCTTTTCCGGATACCCTCAAAGAAAATCTAATTTCTGCCCTATATTTGCAAACGGAGTCGATCTTACCCTCTTATGAAAAACCTCTTTCGCTCGCCATAGATGCCAAAAGTAGTGATGGAAATTCTGAGTCTGTAGCTCTATGGCTACCACAGAAAAAATTAGAGAACATGTTCGTTGCTTTTAGTGAACAAGATCTATTCCTTACTGCAATCAAACCAAGAATACTGAGCTCAGACTATCAATCTGGCGCAATGGGCTTGCTTGATAATGACGAAACTGATCTGACTTTTGTTGTGCTTGAAGATGGTTTGTTAAGAGCTTGGCAACAAGTAAATAAACTTGATTTTGAGCAGAAAGACTTTGTAGCCCAATGGGAAAGCTCTTTAAAAAGTAATGGAACGTTCCAAATTAAAGAGTTAAACAATATTCGGGACTACCTACCCTCTATAAATAACAAGATAAACATTGAATACAATTTTTTCCCAGGCGGGGCATTAGATGAGCTTAAAAAAGTGGCGAGAGGACGAAAAGTTTTAGCCGGATTGGCGGCATTGGCTTTCCTGATGATTATTTCTTCGATTCCATTCATTCTACAGTCTATAGAATTTCAAGATGTTGCTAAAACTCTAGAGTCTAGTCGACTCATGTCCGCTGATGCGCGCCAGGACCAACAAATTGTAGTTGATTTCGAAAATGAATGGGGCCCAATTAACGACTTTCCGCAACAGAGTATTAGAGGTGCAATGTTCACATTACAAAATGTTCTTAGCCCGGAGCGATTAAGCTCATTAGAGATTTCCCAAGGCCTAATAAAAATTCAGGGGACTAGTTCAGATCCGCAAGCGATATTACAGCGTTTGGAACAAGACTCTCTGTTCACAGAGGTAATTTTTTCTCGAGCAACCAGTAACACCCGTTACTACATTGACTTACGATTGAGCCCAGTTAACTTTGAAGCCTATATGGTTCGATATTTTCCAGACAACTAGTAATTTGGTAAACATAAATGGGAATTACTAAGCGCGAAAAAAATATAATATCTCTGGCGGGAATAGTGGCCTTTGTGTTTTTGATTACTAATATATTTCCAGCGGTTCTAGCTCAATATCAAGATCGTCAGGCTTCAATAGAGGATGTTCTATTGGATATCGATAGAGAACGAAGATTAATCGAGAATACAGTAACCTGGCGTGGTCGCAGAGTTGAAGTTGAGCAAAGAGCGCGAGAGTTAGAGGAACAAATATTTAGCGGCGATACTATCCCTCTGGTTGAAGCAGACATACAAGCGAATCTTTCTCAATACGCGCGTACTTCAGGAATTACTATAAGTTCAACGAGACTAGCGGAACGCTTGGAAACTAATGGCTGGCTGATGATTAGTCAGGAGATGTCTTTTAGGACACAGGCAGCTGGTAATACTGCAAGGTTTCTCGAACGGTTGGAGGGCTCTTCACCTAGACTTTTTGTAACAGATTTTGCCATAAACCGAACTCGCAATTTATACAATGGCACGATTACGGTAGTTGGCTTTGTGCGAAGTGATGGGCTCATTGCAGCTTCACCGGACCAGGGATGAAAAGGTAGCTAGTATGGATTTCTCACCAATGACACTAGCAATTTTTACCCAATTATTGGAGCCAGAAGGGATTGCGCCTGCTCAGGACTTCGAGAAATCGGGCCGCCTAATCTGTTATAACCTCCCTGCAATAGAGCTTCGTGCAAAAATTAGATTCATAATTGGTGAAATCGTTCGGTTTAACATTGGTGCTGAAGAAGAAGTTCGGCGCTTGATGAAACATTGGCGAGCCGAACTTTCCCCGAAGATTGAGGGCGGCGAAGACGAGCTTTTTGTTTCCGGTTTTGAAGACGAAGAAAAACTTATCGATCTGGCGTCAGAAGCTCCCATAATTCGGCTAGTTAACCATTTGTTTGCTCGCGCATTGGACTTAAATGCGAGTGACATCCATTTCGAGCCGAACGAAAACAACCTAGATGTCCGTTGCCGAGTTGATGGAATAATGGCTCGAATTGAAAGACTACCGGTACGTATTCATACTGCTGTAGCTTCCCGTTTGAAACTCATGGCGAAGTTAGACATAGGCGAAAAACGATTACCCCAAGACGGTCGAATCGACTATCAAATTGGCAACAAACAACTAGATATGCGTGTTTCTAGTTTACCTGGTGTGCATGGTGAGTCCATTGTACTAAGAATATTGGATCGCTCGGACACTAACGTCGATCTTGCGCAGCTTGGCATGCCAGATAGGGTTTTGAAAAATTATCAAGGTATTATTTCTCAACCCCATGGGATGATCCTCATAACGGGGCCCACAGGCTCAGGCAAGACAACAACGCTGTATGCAACACTCGAGAAAATAAATAGCGAAAGGCAAAAAATTATTACAGTTGAAGACCCTGTCGAGTACCAACTAGAAGGAATTACTCAAATTCAAACTAACGCCTCTATCGGGCTTAGTTTTGCTGCAGGACTTAGGTCGATAGTCCGACAAGATCCTGATGTGCTTATGGTTGGTGAGATTCGCGATCATGAAACTGCTGAAATTGCTATTGAGTCCGCGTTAACAGGACATTTGGTCTTTTCTACTTTGCACACTAATGACGCTGCTGCAGCAGTAACCCGGTTGCAAGACATGGGAGTGGAAGGCTATTTAGTAAGCTCTAGCCTGCTCGCCATCCAGGCGCAAAGGTTAGTGAGACGGGTGTGTACTGATTGTGCTAACACGGCAGCACTAAGCTACGATGAAGCTGCAATATTGGAAATTGATATCAGTGATTGCCCTAGAATAAAACGCGGTAAAGGCTGTGAAAAATGCGGAGAAACTGGCTATAAGGGCCGCGTTGGTTTGTATGAATTACTAATGATGAGCGACGCGATTCGTCATCATATTGCAAGTGGTGCGGATGCAAACGTTATTCGGGATCAAGCAATTAAAGAAGGGATGCAAACACTGCGGCTAGATGCCATCAAAAAATTGGACGCAGGAATGACAACACCAGAAGAGGTGGTGCGAGTGACGAGAGCCATATGAACGCGGTGTATTTTAAATATCAAGCATTTGATCCTCAGGGTAAATTGCAAGATGGTGGGTTAAATGCTGATACAGAAAAAGATGCCCTTCGAATTTTGCGTGGCAGGAATTTAACGCCCGTAAAGATTGAAAGCTCTAAACAAGCCTCTGAAAGTATTCGGCGTAAAAAAATCACTGCTGCCAATCTTCTGGATTTCACAAATGGTCTTTGCACATTAGTGGAAGCCAGAGTTCCTATTGATAAAGCTCTTCGGTTATTGGATAGCATTACTGAGTCTCCCGCCATGAAGGAACTGGTGCTGAACCTTTTACGTGATGTGAAGGAAGGCAAGAGTCTTGCAGATGCTATGGAGAGTCACCCTAATGTATTTAGTAAAATGTACATCAATATAGTCAGGGCTGGTGAAGAGGGAGGCATTCTACATGATTTGCTTCCAGATCTTGCTGATTTTTTGGACACCAGCGCAAAAACACGTCAAGCAATCGTATCGGCGATGATTTATCCATTAGTATTGTTGGCTACAGGTATTGCTTCCGTTTTTCTATTATTACTATTTGTCGTGCCTCAGTTTGCCGCAATGTTTGAAGATGCAGGAACGGAGATTCCAACTTCCGCTGCATTTCTACTGAGTGTTAGCGGATTTATACAGTCTTATGGTTATTTATCTATCGCCTTTTTCGTTCTGCTAGCTTTTTTCTGGCGCCGATTAGATAAAGAACCCGCGACAAGATTACAGAAAGATAATTTCTTATTATCACTACCGCTGATTGGCACCCTGATACTTTATAAAGAATGCGCAGTATTCTCGCGGACGCTTGGCGCACTATTGGGGGCAGGTATCCCACTAATTCGGAGTTTGAGAGTCGCGAGGGAAGTTGTAGTCAACACGTTATTAACTAAACACTTGGAGGATGTCGAAGAAGATGTTCGCGGTGGAGCGGGTTTAGGCATCTCTATCGAGAAAACCGGCATTTTCCCTACTTTGCTTCACCAACTGATAACCGTTGGGGAAGAATCTGGCCGCACCTCAAACATCTTACTAAAGTCTGCAAACACTTTTGATAACTTTGTCAAAAATCAAATGTCAGCGATTGTTTCTGCATTGCAGCCGGCACTCATTATTTTCCTTGCTATTGCCGTAGGGGGGATAACAATCACCATGCTTTCCGCCGTATTTAGCATGAATACCGTGGAATTTTAACTTAATGATTGGAGAAGGAAGTGGTCTTTATAGTAACAGCTGAGGAGATGTGGCGGAAAAAATGCCGCTCAATTGCCACCAGGAATAGTAAGCGTATCAGGCGTAATTCGATGTTAGCGCTTGGTGCAATTATTTTTCATTCTTGTGCGATACTGAATCCCAGTCAGGATCCAGTTGTCCCGTCTTCATCGTCGGCGCAGTCTGTCTCAGGGGGGATTATTGCCCCCAATGGCTCGGGAATACCAGTAATTCCGGGCACTGCTAATACTGAACAGCAGGCCCTAATCGATGCCATTAATAGAGAGGGCGAATCATTTCAGTATCGAGGGTTTAGCGAACAAATCCCCCAACCAGAAATAATTGAGGGCGACGACATAGTTGAACTCAACTATGAACAAGCCGACTTACGGATAATACTGGAAGAATTGGCAAATGCATTGGACATCGCCATCGTTTTAGACCCTTCCATTGACAATCGAATTAGTATCCGTACCCCTCCTGATCGCCCTTTGCAACGAGATGACATCTGGCCATTAATTAGGCTTCTGACGCGAGATGCCGGTATTTTAGTGGAGCAAATCGGAGATGTTTTTAATGCTCGAAAATTAGAATCCCCACTGCCAGCCGAAATTGTGACAGCAGACTCCTTGTCTGACACCGGTGGTGCAGAAGTGATGCAAGTTACACCACTTACTTTTGTGTCCTCGGAGGCAGTGATACAGGCTATTGAGCCTTTCCTTAGTCCAGACGGCAGTGTGAGCCAATTAGGTAATCGCGACCTACTTATTATCACCGGCTCTGAATATCAGCTAAACCGAATAAATCAGCTCTTGATGCTCCTTGATGCTGATCCATTTGCAAACCAAGGTATCCATTTGTATCAATTGAGTAATGCTAATGCCGCTGAGGTCGCGACAGAGCTAGCTGAAATATTGCTATTGATCGAAGGTCCGACCCCCTCATATCAGGTTAGAGGTATTGAGAGAATAAACTCCATTTTGGTCACCGCACCAGCAGCTCGAGGTTTTGAAGAAATTTCTCGGTGGGTGCGAATACTTGATGCCGACATTCAGGAACAAGTGGAACAATTGTTTATGTATCGTGTTAAGAACTTAGATGCGTTGGAACTTGCAGATACACTCTCCAATGTTTTTGAAGATAATGAAGATAGGCCTTTTGCAGAAGAGGGCGAAGAGCCGAGTGGTGGCTCTATGTTTGATGGGTTAGCAGGAGAGGCAGGCCAGGCGGCTTCAATAGACACGGAAATAGCCTCCCAGGCTTTAACAGCACTGCCGTCAAACGCGGCTGTATCCGCTGACTTAGCCTTACAAATAGTAGCCGATGAAGCTACCAATAGTTTGCTAATACGATCTACAGCTCGAGATTACCGTCAGCTGCTTACAACTATTAGCCAGCTCGATGTAGTTCCCCTCCAGGTGATGGTTAATGCTGTTATTGCACAAATCACTTTGACTGATGATACACGATTCGGGGTCGACTGGAGCCGCATTGCCAATGATGCTGTGCTGGATCCGATTTCTACTTCCGGTGTTACCGACTTTGCACCTAATTTGGGAGGTTTGATGTTTTCCAAGGGCTTTATAGATGGCTCGGCTCGAGTAGAAGCAACATTGGAGGCAATAGCTCAAAATAATGAAGTTCGTTTGTTAGCTAGACCGTCGTTAACTGTGGGCAACAATCAGGAAGGCGAAATACAGATCGGTGCAGAGGTGCCTGTAGAGGCAGGTGAATCAATTAGTGCGGGTGGATTGTCTACTACTAATATTCAATACCGAGATACGGGCATTGGCCTGCTTATTGAGCCGAAAATTAATGAGGATGGCGTAGTCAACTTGATAATCACTCAAACTCTGCGTTCAGTAGATAACAGTGCGTCAGGAATTAATAATAACCCTGTATTCAACAATCAGGAAATTACAACGACAGTGGTTGTTAGAGACGGGGAAAACATTGTCTTGGGTGGATTAATTCAGACCGATACTGAGCAGTTAAACACTGGGATTCCTTTGTTAAATCGAATTCCGGCCGTTGGAAATTTGTTTTCTTATCAACAAGATAACACTGAGCGAAGAGAGCTATTTATTGTATTACGCCCTGAAATTATAAATCTCAACGAAGAAGAGGGGCCACAATACGCAGAGATTTTGGATCGGTTCGCGCTTGCCTCAGAGTTGTTCGAAAAATCCAATATATAGTTTTTCCAACTAACTAGAAGACTAGGCGAGCCTAAACCACATATTGAGTTAGAAACATATGATTAAAAAACAGATAGCAACATTTTTTTTCCAACGAGAAGAAGGGTTCACTTTAATCGAAATTCTCGTAGTGATGGCCATTATCGGTATGCTCGCTATTATGGTGGCGCCGAATATTTTTAACCAGCAGGCTGGGGCTCAGCGTGATGCAGTATTGTCACAAATTTCGAGTCTCGAGGCTGCTCTAGATACCTATCGCTTAGATGTTGGTGAATATCCAGACTCATTAGAAGGTCTCCGAGAAAATGAATCCGGAAGAGCTGTTTGGAACGGGCCTTATTTGCGTCGCGATGTCCCCCTCGACCCGTGGGGTAATGAGTACGTTTATGATTCGAATGGGCGCGAGTTTACATTATTATCTTACGGTCCAGATGGCGTTCAAGGCGGCGATGGTGATGACGCTGACATCGGTCTCTAGATCTTATGAAGTAAAAATTCGCGCCGGCGTTTCTAAAGGATTCACCCTGTTGGAAATTCTTCTAGTGCTGGCTATTATTGGTATGGCCAGTATTCTACTGGTGCCTAATGTAGGTAATTTGGAAGCTCGAAGCTTCAGTGCCCAGGTTAGACAGGCGAACAGTTTGCTTAATTATGCTCGGAGAACAGCGGTGGTCCAGGGTCAACCCGCCTCGATAGAGTTCAATGCCAAACCAAAAAACGACGATCAGAAATTTTTCTCAAGAACTTCTGTTGGTTCTTGGGAGAGCAATGGCGCGCAAATAATTTTCATAGACAGCACTGAACGTGAAATTGAAGTTCAAGATAGAATTGAAATCACCTTTTTTCCAGAAGGTGGTAGCACCGGCGGGACCCTAACTTTTGTATTGGATGAAAGGCGCGACTCTATCCAAATCGACCCTTTCACGGGAAGGGTTTTTACTAACCAAGAAGAAAATGATTAATGGCTCACGAAGTAAATTTCGAGCACAACGAGGCTTTACCCTTCTCGAAGTGATTGTTGGAATGGCGATAGCAGGAGTTATACTTGGCAACTTGTTTACTCTTGTGGGCAGCAGTAAACAACTTTCCTGGCGATCAGAAGATAGCTTGATTAGGGCCACTAGAATCAGAGCCTCGACAAACTTCGCACTCTTACAAAATGAATTTAGGGATGTGGAATTGATTCTTGAAGATCAAAGTTATGAGATTCAAGGGCTGGACATTTTAGAAGTACCTGAGCGGAAAACTGAGGCAAGCGTATTTACTCTGCAAGCCTTTGAGATTTTCAATCAAGATCGAGATGAGTTTTTAACTGGTAACAGATGGATTGAGTTAGACTTGCCAAGGTAGCTATAATTTTGAAAATACTCACTTCTAAAAAAAATGCCGGCTTTACACTAGTCGAGGTCATTCTGGCATTAGGCTTAACTGCGCTATTGCTTGGTTTGTTAAGCTCTAGCGTTTTTATTATTGCTGATGATTGGAACCGAAACTCAGATGCTTTGGATCAAAGCCTTGATGAAGCACTGGCAATTCTGCAATTGGATCGATCTTTACATGGTGCTTTTCCTCATAGTTTCACCAACCAAGAAACTCTTTCCCGGCAAGTATATTTCTCTGGCGAGGAGGATTACTTATCTTGGGTTTCTACTGTTTCACCGCAGCGGGCCGCGGGCTTGACAACTTGGGAATTATATTCGGTAGCGGGTGAAGGAACGTATCTAAACATGGTTCCAGCGTTTAGTGATAACCCCAGGTTTAGATTAGATCAAATGGAGCCAGCGTTGCTTCTCTTGGGCTACGAAGTTGAATTTAGATATCTCTATGAAGAGTTGGGTGAAAACAAAGTTTGGATAGAAGAATGGGAAGCACAAGAGTTATTGCGCTTACCCCTTGCGGTTTATGTGAGGTTTATTCCCCAAGATGAAGAAAAAGAATCGCTAGAGATAGTTGCAAGGATTCGTAACGATGAACATCGTAGTATTCAACCTAACGATCTGGAAATAAGAGATTTGTGAAGCGACAAAGTGGCGCCGTCTTACTAATTGTTCTTTGGACTGCTGTGCTGCTAACAGTATTAGTGACAGCCATGGCTAGTAAAGTTCGTCTGTCTGCTCAAACAGCTATTCATAATCAAGATGTCAGTATGTCGTGGGCCACGATAATGGGTGCGATTAATAAGGCAGAAATGGAGCTTATGTTGGAACGGATGCAAAGACCCATCGGGGAGCAACTGGAAGAAACGCAAGATGGGGAGGTTAGAACACCGGCCTATCGTTTTAACGGACAGGCACTGGAGCTTTATTACCCGCTGAAGGAGAATGTTACGGTACGTATATTCGATCATGCTGGGAAAATAAATTTAAACCGTATTCCTCGACGCAATATGCAATTGTTGATAGAAAAACGTTTAGGAGGGCAAGAAGCAGACCCAGAGGAAGTACAAGACTTGCTAACAGCCTGGACTGATTGGACCGACCTGAACGATCTTGAAGGTCTAAATGGTGCCGAGAAAGATTACTATGAATCCCTTGAGCAGCCATATACGCCTAGGAACAATCCTGAGCTAGATACAGTGGAAGAGATTCTTCATATAAGAGGTTTCAAGGAATTATTTGCAGGCACTAATTTGCAAGCTGCATTTACTATTTACGGCAATACTCGCACTGTGAATTTAAATTTAGCTACCAGAGAAGCTATGGAACTCCTACCCGGATTAGATGGTGAGCTAATTGAAAATATTATCGCCTACCGCGCAATAGAAGATATAAATACTCGCGCCGAAATTGCGGAAATTGTCCCGTTTGAAGAATTGCAGGAACTTTCACCCTGGGTGGGTAGCAACACTTCCAATTTTTATAGCTTATATGCGTACGAGAATATAATGCTGGATAAGGAAGCTGAAGCGCAAATTGATCAGGACGAGTTTCCAAATTTTGATTTGGTCGAGCAAGCCTATATGGAAATAATAGAAGTAAGGGGGTTTAACAATTTACCAACGGTGCACCGAGTCGATCCTTATAGCCAACTTCCTGATACAGGCCCGCCGCGAGTTAGTGAAGTAGAGTTACTATTCTAATGTGATTAAACGTTGGGATTTTTACATTTGATCTACCTCCCACGCTGATTCCATCAATAAAGGCCCCACGCCCTTATTCGCTTCAACATGAAGTAGTTTGCTGAACTTAGTTTCATACCAAAGCAGCCCGCTCTTATCGGCAAGCCCGCCGAGAACATAGAAGCCACCAACTCGCATGGCTAGGTTCTTAACAGTTAACGATACGGTAAATTTATCACCCTTATTGAAAGGCCCTTTATCGATATGATCAATGTCTGTGGTAAGGAAAGAGGCAACAGGCTCTTCGGCGGATTTCATAAATGCAAATCCGAAGTTGCCTTCTATGCCATCTGCTAATACTTCCACTTCCATTTTAAGCACAACATCTTCCAAAGGCGTTAAAGAAGAAAGCTCCATTCCTTTACTCGATTTAATGGATAGAGTATTAATTTTACAATCTTGGACTTTTGGCTCATTTTTACTCCCTTTTTCGTTTTCGGAGTTATTATTAGGGAGAATATCTTCGCGAATGCTGTGATACGCCTTTTTACTATTGCAGTAGTTTTCATAATGCCCAACTATTTTATCGCTTTCCCCTATTCCCTGAATTTTGCCTTTATCTATCCAGATAGCAGTGTCGCATAGCTCTTGTATATGGAACATTGAGTGGCTACAGAAGACCATAGTTTTTTGCTGTTCCCTAAACTGATTCATTCGTTGGACACACTTCTTTTGGAAAGCCATGTCGCCCACCGAAAGAGCCTCATCAATGACTAAAATATCGTTATACCCATTTCTTTTGAGATCTAGAACCACCTCTTGAATCGTTTCTTCTTCGTTATGAGCGGGAATAACAATGAGCATTACTTGAGGACTACCTTTTGAAATATTACAAAACTATTTTAAACGATATTCACTCTATCGCATAG
>PBNR01000034.1 GCA_002723195.1 Gammaproteobacteria bacterium
TTAAATTGGAACGTTCATTACGCGGCGAGCCCGGATGGATTGGATCGCACCGATCGAACGCGGCTTGGTTTATGGTTCCTTCCTGAAAATGAGGAACCTGAGCATGAATTGATTCGTTCCCATATGGCAGACAACGAAGATCTAGATTTGCCCGGTGGAGAAGCAGCGATTCGGACTGATGGTTATGAATTTCTGGACAAAAATATTCGTATTACAACATTTCAGCCGCATTTGCATAATCTGGGAACACGGCAATGTATCGAGGTTATTTATCAAGACAATCGTCGCCAGACTCTGAGCTGTGCTGATTGGGATTTTGGCTGGCATATTGCTTATAACTATGCTGATGATATCCAGCCGCTAATTCCAAAAGGCTCCATGTTACATGTAACGAGTTGGTACAATAATTCGGAAAGTAATCCCTGGGCGGGTGATTCCAGAAATTGGGTTGGTTTTGGTCAACGCTCTACCGACGACATGTCGTTCTCCTGGATAAGTTATTATGAGCTCACCGATGAAGAGTATGAAGCCGCAGTGGCGGAAAGACTCGGACAATCGAATGTGGGGAGTGATTAGTAAGCAGACTTTATAATAAAGGAGTCATCGAGCGATGTTAGTTCGAATATCCAAAGTTAAATTACAACTTCTAAGCAGTGCCTTTTTGGCACTGCTTTTTCTATTCAATTCATCATTTATGACTGCGCAGACGTTACATCGTTTTGGGCAAAGTGTTCAACCAATCTATGAGGGTTTTGAGCGTAATGAAGATGGCACCTTTACCATGTGGTTTGGGTATTTAAATAGAAACTATGATGAGGCACCCAATATTGAGATTGGTGGTAGTAATGCATTTTATGTCGCGAGTGGCGTTAACGATGCAGGGCCGCTAGATGAAGATCTGGTTCTCAGCAATCCTGGGTCCCAGGATCGTGGGCAACCTACTCATTTCTATCCGCGCCGTCAGCAATTCGTAGTAGATGTTAATTTGCCCGCAGACTTTGTTGGCAATGAATTGGTTTGGTCTATTACTCATAATGGCGAAACCAGAACAGCCGTCGGCACTTTGGAGCGTGAAAATATTTGGGCTGTGGATGAAGGAGTATGGAGCGCGAATCGGGGTCGCGGCACTGGTGGGCGAACCGAGGTTGAGTACGAGAACCAGCCACCAAGTGTCCGCCTAGTTGGTGTTGAGGGAAGTGTTTCGACTCGAGTAGGCCAATCTATTAACTTACGTGCTTTCGCTGCTGACGATGGGCTGCCGGGACCTTATGAAAGAGAAAGACGCGGTCGCATGGCGCCACTCCCTAATTTATTGCCGGAAGTTGGAGGTGGGATAGGTCGAAACTCACCTAAAGAACAAAGTATTGTGAACTATGCGGCGGCCGATAAAACTGGGCTCGCATTAACTTGGATTAAATACCGAGGTCCAGGACAGGTCTATTTCGTCGATAATATTGTTGAATTAGACCCTGCTGGGGAGGAAGGAGTAACTGCAGCTACTTTCAGCCAGAGCGGCACTTATGTCTTGCGGGCTTACGCCGATGATTCGACTTACACAAGTTATTCTGAAATTACTATTGAAGTTAGGTGATTGATTAATAAAAAAGTTCAAATAACAATAGAGAAGAGCTTTTTAAGAAATCTTTTTTATTGTTAAGGATCAGGAATAGCATCTTCTACAGTTAACGGGTTAAGGTAATTACCGTCGGTAATTCCCACTTTTCGCATCGCGATACCTGTTAAACACTCTTGGACCGCACGATTCGCATTCATTACCGTCGTATATCCAGGATCTGCTAAGGGATTCAGTTCTACGAGTTCAAAACCTACCATATTGTTTTCTGTACAAAGTGCGCGAATCAAAGGGAATAATTCTCTTGTGGTAAGGCCTCCAGGCTCCGGGGTACCAGTGCCGGCAGCATAAGCTGGATCGAGTACGTCAATATCCAGTGAGATATATAAGTATTCTGGCCCATCATTCGCTTCGGCAATAACCCTTTTCATGACTGCGTCCCATCCATCCCGTTCAATTTCGACCATAGTGTGATAACGGAAATTATGTTCGCGCATCCATTCAAACCCATCCTCACCGGGCCAATATCCGCGCAGACCAACCTGGATATAGTTTTGCCCCAATACATGCCCCTCCTCAATTAACAGGGCGATGGGCTGAGCATGGGAAATCAAATGCCCACTGTAGCCTTCCGTAGCTGCATCGTAGTGCGCATCGAAATGAATAACGCCAACATTTTCTTTTCCATAAATGTCTGCAACGCCGGCAACGTCGGGGTACTCGAGAGAATGGTCACCACCGATAATGAGTGGAATGGCACCAGTTGAAGCGATTTCTCGAACCAGTTCCCTAACCGGTAGCATGCTCCTTTCCACGCTAAATCGATCTATGGGGGAATTACCGTAATCTACGACCTTTAGCTCGCGCTTCCAGGATACCCCTGTATGCATGTGAGGGAGCCCGCCGCCACCGCCGACTCCTAAGCTTTCTCTTAAAGCCCCAGGACCTAGAGCTGCTCCGCGCATTCCGACGCCCATATCGATTGGTGCCCCTAAAATTGCTACATCTACTTCACCAGCTGTCAAATCTTCAGCATTGATGGCGATAGGTAAACCAAAAAAAGTGAGCACCCCAGCGTTGCGCAGTCTGCCAGGATAAAAGGGTCCTGGTTCTCGATCGGGATCGTTCTCGGGATCCCGTAATTGACTCCAAGGATCAAAGGTAGGATCACTGGTATTTAAGGGAACTAATCCGTCTTCTCGGTCGAATACGCTAGGCGCAAAGTCTTGGCCTACCACTATCCAGATCGGAATCAAGGCGCACAGTACTGCTAAAAACTTTCTCTGCTTTGTCATTATTCTTGTCGGTTCGGGGTATCAGTTGTTGCGATATGTTTAGTGTATTATGTCGAATAAATTGGGTCCAGTTAAGTGCCTAAAGTTGTAAGAAAAAGATATAACGGAAGTAAATGGGTGGTTGGTGCTTGCTGATGCAGCTATATAGCAGTCTAGCCGAGAATGCTGGTTTGCTCTGCATAAAATAAAATCTGAAGATACAATGCAGGTTTTTAAAACAATATGGGATTTATTTGTCAGACCTAAGGTTTGATAGCAAAGCTTACTTCTAGAAAATGGGTACAAGGATGCCTATGTGGAGATTTAATCATGAAATTTGTTTGTAAAAAGCTCTTGTCCTACTTATTGATATCCTGCACTGGATTTTGTGCATCATTGAGTTTTGCACAGGTTCCAATTATTCAGCCAGGAGCCCCTGGTCAGCCTGGACGTATCATCACTGCTGAAGAAGCTTCAGATTTGGCGAGCATTCAATATTCCGCAGGGGACGTAATGTTTTTGCAAGGCATGATTTCTCATCATGCTCAGGCGATGGAGATGTCAGCATTAGTTGAATCTCGATCCAATAGGGAGGCCATGACCCTGTTAGCCGATCGCATTTCTCTTTCTCAAGAAGATGAAATTTCCATGATGCAGGATTGGTTAGAGGAACGAAACTTAGAAGTCCCAACACTAGATTCTCATCATGAGGATGATTTTGATCTAATGCCAGGTATGGTAAGTCCCGAAGATATGTTGCGGTTAGAACAGGCTGAAGGGAATGACTTCGATCGCCTCTTTCTTGAGTTCATGATTGAGCACCACGAAGGTGCTTTAGAAATGGTGGATACTTTGTTGGATCAACGCGGTTCCGCGCAAGATCCCGTACTCTATGCATTTACCTCCGACGTAACCTCAGATCAAAGCTCAGAGATTGATAGAATGGACTTAATGTTGGCAGGGTTTTCGCCGGACCCTCGTGTTAATTTAGAGCCAGGATTTCGTGATGCAGGAGAAGCAGCTCTTAATCTGCAACTAGTTGCTTCGCTTCCTAAACCAGATGGCTTCTTCGATCCCGAAAACCCGGCTGGGTTACCGAATCGGCCAGAATCAGAGGAAACGTTAGAGCCGGACCGTGAGGAAGTTACAGAGGAAGAAGAAGTCACTAATGAAGATGCCGCCTGTGGCTTAGCAGAGACTCCGGCTAATGAGGAAGAGGAAGAAGATGAAAACGACGATCCTCGCCCTTCCTTATTAAGTTTTTCAAATACGGACCTATTGTTTAGTGGTAACTATTTAGTTGCGGGTAACTATCATGGCTTTAACACCTATGACATTAGCAACCCCAGAGCGCCGCAGTTACTTAGCTCTGTAGTTTGCCCTGGAGGCCAGGGCGATGTTTCATTGATTGGCGATTTACTAATAATGTCAGTGCAGGAAACTCGTGGGCGTCTGGATTGTGGTCTGCAAGGGGTGCCAGAGCCAACTAGCCAAGAGCGTATTCAAGGTATTCGTATCTTTGATGTTAGTGACTTCAGTATGCCGATTCAAGTTGACGCTGTGCAAACGTGTCGGGGGTCCCACACCCATACCGTGGTTGGTGGGCCAGATGAGACTAATAATGCCTATATATACGTTTCAGGTACCTCAGGAGTTCGTGACGATGAAGAACTAGCAGGTTGCTCTGACGACTCGCCATTTGAGAATCCAGAGTCGGCGTTATTTCGGATTGAGGTGATTGAGATTCCAATGGACCGACCGGAGGATTCCCGGATAGTAAACAGGCCGTTCATATTTTCCGACCCTAGTTCCGGAGTGCTAGCTGGACTTTGGGAAGGCGGAGATCATGGTCCTGATACCCAAGATACAAGAGAAACAAATCAATGCCATGATATAACCACTTTCCCGGAAATAGGATTGGCGGCAGGTGCGTGTTCTGGCAACGGAATCTTGTTGGATATTTCCGACCCAGCCACTCCAGAGAGAATCGATCAGGTTATTGACCCTGGTTTCGCCTATTGGCATTCAGCTACATTTAACAACGATGGTACAAAGGTTATTTTTACAGATGAGTGGGGTGGCGGCGGCAGACCACGCTGTCGCGCATCTGATCCCGTGACTTGGGGGGCTGATGCTTTTTACGATATCGTTGACGGGCAGTTGGAGTTCAGGTCTCACTACAAGCTTTCAGCGCCCCAAACAGATACTGAGAACTGTGTTGCCCATAATGGATCCCTAATTCCAGTTCCAGGTCGCGACATCTTTGTTCAAGCTTGGTACCAAGGTGGAGTTTCTATTGTAGATTTCACTGACTCAGCTAATCCAATTGAGATTGCATTTTTTGACCGTGGCCCCTTGGATGAAGAAGAACTTATTACTGCGGGCTACTGGTCAACCTATTGGTATGGCGGGTACATTTATGGCACTGAAATTGCGCGTGGATTGGACGTTTTTGCACTTGAGCCAAGTGATTTCATTACGGAGAATGAAATTGCTGCGGCGTCTCTTAAGGAGGCTAATTTGACGGTAAATGCACAAACACAAGAGCGAGTAGTCTGGCCTGCAGTGCCGGTGGTTGCCCGCGCTTATATGGACCAATTAGAACGAACCAATGTCATTGATACCGAGCAGCTGCAGTCGTTAAATGAACTGCTAGAACAGGTTGACTTGATGCTTTCTAGTAGCGCCAACGCAAATAGTAGAAATATTATCAATGATTTAGATAATTTCTCAGAGGCAATGCAGAATGAAGGGGATGAAAGAGTTGGGCGAACTCGGGCCAGGTATCTTTCATTGTCTTCAACGCTTGACGGAATAGCCGATCAGTTGCGCCAAAGGAACTAAATAATCTTCTAGAGACGGAAAGGGCCGCTATTGCGGCCCTTGGTATTCAGACTAGTTATTCGTTAGCACCACCTTCTGCTGATAGTCTTTCTTCGGCTCGGTGACCAGAGAGAATGTTATACATTCCGTAGTTGCCTTCATGACAGGCATATTCATATATCTTGTCCTGAGTTCCGTCGAAAATAATCTCGCGCGTGTACGGTGCGGTATAGTTCCCTGGATCATTGGAAGTAAGTTGGTATTGTAAGGCCGTTTCGCCAACACGAGTTAGTCTCTCGATATTAACTTTCTCGACGGTGCGTGGACTGTTGCTGCTAGCTTCTGAGTAGTTTGTAGTTTCAACAACCAATGTATCTCCTTCCCACCAACCTCTTGAATCGCCATGCCATAGTTTGACACTGTCATTTAAATGGGGTTTTTCAACTAAAGGGATAATACGGACGTCGTGAGCCATCTCTTGAATTATAGCGACCGTTTCTTTCGATTGAACAATTTGCCAGTAGCTGTTATAGCCTGCACCAAGGCGCGGAGCACCAAAACTTAAGCACCTTTCACCGAGAGGACGATCTTCCCAAGTATCAGCTGGGTGTAACCGTCGATGTTCAGTTAAATCGCGAGTAGCGGCTATGGATTCTTCAGTCCTAGGCGGGAATTTGCCGGTCGGTGGGTCAATAATTTGAGAGGTACGGCGGTGAATAGTTCTTGGCGCCATCCACTGGGAATCATAGTTGCCTGTTGTGGGGTCATAAGAATTAATTTCGCCTTCGAATATAGCTTGAATGACACCTTCTCCGAATAATGCGTCGGCACCAGCGCTTTCAATTTCTAATAATCCAGTTTTAAGAAATTCTATATCTTCGTCTGTAAGAAATTCTTTATCTCCGAATACATCGGGCCTTTCCACTGGTGTGATGGTGTTATTTTCCCATACACCCTGTAAATCAGGATGGCCATCTGCCGTCCTAGGTGTTTCATATTCGCCGTTATTTTGTGCCTGCAGGAGACTGGTGCTTACAATGGCACCAATGAAGATGCCGCAAACTTGAATTATCGTTTTCATGAAATCTCACCTACTTAGTGAAAAAATCGGTATTTTAGTATCTTTAGGACGGAGATCTTATCAAAGTATCTGCCCAATTAGCTCCTTCTATTTGTTCGGTTTGCATTTATTTTTTCTTCTAAGCGTTGTGTAATACGTTTTTAAACCAAAATCTATTAATTAGATATTTTTCAAATAAAACAAAGGTTTAGTTTTTATGTATACTACTCTTGAGCGGTCTTTATCTGTTTCCTGGCTACTTATTCTTATAATTATAGGCGCTAAAGTAAACGCAGCTGACCAATGGCCAGCTGAACCGCCCCCAGAACCTCCTGCGGAATGGGGGCCAGTCTCCGCAAATTTTGAAGAAATCGATTATCCGTACCCGGTGAAATTTTTGAAGCTCCGTCGCTTCGATCAAGACATGAATATGGCGTTCATGGACGTTGCTCCATCGGGCCAGCCCAACGGGCAAACGGTATTCTGGCAACATGGAATGAATTTTTATTCAGAGGCCTACACCCCAACGATTAAAGCCTTAGCGGCTGAAGGATTTCGAGTCATTGCAGTTGATCGTATTGGTTATGGCAAGTCATCGAAGCCGGTGATTCCGTATAATTTCAACTTTGTTGCGGCCAATATGAAGACACTGCTGGATGAATTAGATATTTCTGAAGTAGCGATTGTTGGCCATTCCATGGGAGGCATGGTGGTAAGCCGTTTTGCCATGCTTTACCCAGACATTACATCTCATGTTGTAATGGTTAATCAGATTGGCCTGACTGACCAAAGACAGGGGCGGCCGTGGAGTGACCCGTATGATGCTGATCTAGCCCCCGCGGGTTACCGTGGCATTCTTGCGGGTCATAGGCGCTATTTCCCAGAAGCATGGCCACCTTCGCATTTGGAGTTCGTTCGTCGTCAGTATGGGCAAACCCTGAGTGGTGAATGGCCTCGTTTGACAATGGTTCGTCGCCTGCAAGGTGGGATGCTTTATAACGACCCTGTGGTCTATGACTGGCAACACATCACGACAAAAGCTCTAGTGCTTGGGGGAGAGGAAGATGGATTGGTTGCAGACTTTCCAACTCTTGCTCATAACGTGGCAGACCAATTACAAAACGCAACGATTTTGCTCTACCCCGGTATTGGACATGCTCCTCAGATAGAAATTCCTGATCAGTTTCATTCGGACTTGATCCGATTTTTGACCTCTGATTCTGGTGCGCCGGCTAGTGAATGGGAGTAGTTGCCTTAGCTTCTTAAGAANTATAATAAAATCCTAAGAGGATAAAAAAATGACTTTTAAGTACTGTCTATCGATTTTTAGGTTCGGATTGAGCGCGGGCATAATACTTTTCTGTAATGCATCGTATGCCCAAGTAACACTTGGAACTGAAAATGGAGAATGGCGTTATATTGGTGGAACTATCGGTCACACCAGATACTCGCCGTTNGATCAGATCAACGCTTCTAACTTTAACGACCTAGAACAAGCTTGGGTTTGGAGAACTGATAATTTTGGCCCAAATTTAGATTATTTCTCGCGTTCAACGCCAATCTATGTCGATGGTATTTTATACACAGTTGCAACTCCTAGGCGTCAGGTAATTGCAATGGATCCTGCTACAGGGGAAATATTGTGGACTTTTAGAGAGCCTGAAACGATTCGGCATCAGAGATCTCCGCGTCAAGCCTATGGAAAGGGCGTAACTTATGGTGAGATCGATGGGCGAGGTGTTATTTATATTACGACACCGGGATTCTTTCTATGGGCGTTAGATGCAAAAACTGGTAGGCCGCTAGAAAATTGGGGTGGCGCGTTTCCAGTAGGTGGTTTTCCAGANACAGGTGTTATAGATCTCATTCCTTATTTAGTTGATGACTGGGAGCCTTGGCAGGACTATTTAGTTGCTGGAGGTGAGTACGACCCTGATTACGGAATTCCTCGCGAATTGGGCATGGTTACAGCTTCAGCCCCGCCTATCATAGTCAATGATGTACTTGTTGCTTTGGTGGGCCATCAGCCGAGTTACGGGCAGACCCGCATAGAGAATGTCCCCGGAGATATAATGGGGTTTGATATGGCAACTGGGGAGAGGCTTTGGAAGTTTCATGTAATTCCGCGCCCAGGTGAAGTCGGCCATGAGACATGGCATAACGATGCTTGGCGCTTTTCAGGCGATATGTCGACATGGGCTCCTGCATCTGCTGATCCAGAGTTAGGTTTAGTGTACTTGGTTACGAACGCTTCGACAGTGCAGTCTTATGCCGGGCATCGACCGGGGGAAAATTTATTTGGGGGCAGTTTACTAGCCATTGATGTGCAAACAGGTGAGCGGCGCTGGCATTTTCAGATTCATCGTAGTGATCAATGGAACTATGATTTGCCAACACCTCCGCTCCTTATGGACCTTACTGTGGATGGTCAGCAGATTCCNGCGGCAGTTCAGAATACAAAACAGGGATTAGTATTTGCTTTTCATCGCGCAACGGGTGAACCAATTTGGCCAATAGAAGATAGGGCGGTTATTCAAACAGAGGTACCGGGTAATTACACAGCAGCAACTCAGCCTTACCCAACTTGGCCAGAACCGGTCGATCCAATTGTTATTGACGGGATTACTGACGAGTTCGTTATTGACTTCACACCGGAGATAAGGGAACAGGCTTTAACAATCTTTAATGGATATAGGGTGGGAGGTTTGTATGTTCCTGCCTTACCCAATACCTATGAAGGCGAGTACATTAATAACGTCGGTTGTCTAGGGGGCGGCAATATAATAAACCACCCGCCAGCAGCTGATCCGACGAGCGGGATGATGTTTAATTCTCATCGGCGTAATTGTTTTGCGCCAGGGTTTATGAGGCCGACAAACGGAGTTGATCGTGATAATCCTAATTACCCTGAGCCGGGTGAAGGAGGTGCGACACCAAATAGCACGCCAACTACTGGAAGGACAGTAGTGGATTGGTTGCCTGGCGGTGGAGGAGGTCTTCCCACTATCGATGGTCTTCCCATTTATAAGCGTATGAACAATCAGCTTACTGCATACCAAATGAATTCTGGAGAAAAAACCTGGTCACTTCCTGTAGGGCAAACACCAGCCGAATACGAGAATCACCCCTTACTTGAAGGTATTGATGTTCCGAATGTTGGTGGAGCAGGGTGGTCTGTTCAAATAGTTTCGGGTGATCTGTTAATACAAACCCGNGCTTTAAGTGAAGGTATGGCGCAAATAGAGCCAGATGGGCCACTTACTCTTAATGCTCGGAATAAAATGACNGGGGAGATTGTGGGCTCAGTTCCTATGCCCGCTCCAGGGCAATACGGGATGATGACTTATATACACAGAGGTAAACAATACATAGTAGTTCAGGTTGGCAGTTCTAGAACTGACTATCCGGGCGCTTTGGTGGCTTATCGCCTGCCAGACTAGGTCGGTCAAGGAGATCAAATGAGTGTGATAGGTGTAAGAATACTGTCTAAAGCTACTCTTGTAGGAACGATTGCGGTTTGTTCATTGTTAGGCAGCGATTCCCAGGCCCAAGTAACACTTGGAACTGAAAATGGTGAATGGCGCTATCTGGGCGGTGATTCAGGCAATACGCGCTATTCGCCTCTGAATCAGATCAATGCAACAAACTTCGATGAACTTGAACAGGCTTGGGTGTGGCGCAGCGATAACTTTGGTCCAAATATTGATTACTTCTCTCGCTCAACGCCAATTTATGTAGACGGTACACTATACACAGTTGCGACCCCGCGCCGACAAGTCATAGCGATTGATCCTGCTTCGGGCGAAAACTTATGGACTTTTCGCGAGCCGCCGACGATTCGCCATCAACGTTCTCCTCGACAAGCTTACGGTAAAGGTGTTGCTTACGCGGAGGTGGATGGTAGAGGTGTAATCTACATCACAACACCTGGTTTTTTTCTTTGGGCGCTAGATGCTAAGACCNGGCTGCCTTTGGAAAATTGGGGAGAACAAATTCCTCTAGAAGGGTTTAGTCAGACAGGAGGAATTGATCTTATTCCTAAATTGGTTGATGGTTGGGGGCCATGGCAAGACTATTTAATTGGGGGCGGCGTTTACGATCCTGATTACGGCATTCCTCGTGAAATGGGTATGGTAACTGCCTCCTCACCACCTATTGTTGTTAACGGAGTTGTAGTTGTCCTAGTCGGGCATCAACCTGGTTACGGCCAAACCCGCATAGAAAATGTACCGNGTGACATCATGGGCTTTGATGCAGTGACGGGAGAGTTTCTTTGGAAGTTTCACACTATTCCAAGACCAGGAGAGGTTGGGCATGAGACTTGGGAAAATGAAGCCTGGCGTTGGTCCGGAGATATATCGACGTGGACCCCAGCTTCAGCTGATCCTGAATTAGGTCTTGTTTATATGGTGACTAACGCTTCTACAGTGCAGTTTTATGCGGGCCACCGACCGGGTTATAACTTGTTTGGGGGCAGTGTGTTGGCGCTGGATGTGCAAACTGGGGAACGCCGTTGGCACTATCAGATTCACCGCAGCGATCAGTGGAATTATGACTTACCCACGCCTCCGATGCTTATGGATTTAGCTATAGACGGACAAAACGTTCCTGCACTTATTCAAAACACAAAGCAAGGCTTAGTTTTCGCTTTTAATCGAGAGACAGGTGAGCCCATCTGGCCGATCGAAGAACGTGAAGTATTTCAAACTCAAGTACCTGGAAATTATACGGCACCCACTCAACCATTCCCTACATGGCCTGAGCCACTCGATGCTATTGCTACTAACGGGTTAACGGAAGAATTTGTCATTGATTACACACCTGAATTAAAAGAACAGGCGATGTTTATTCTAAATGGTTATAGAGTAGGCGGCTTGTATGTTCCGCCGTTGCCTGAAGATCATAACAACGATTACATCAATAACGTTGGCTGTCTTGCCGGCGTAAATATTTCTCACCAACCGGTTGGAGACCCCAGTACCGGGATGATGTTTGCCGCACATTCACGGAACTGTTTCGCCCCACGATTTTTGCGAGCGACGAACGGTGTTGATAGGGATAATCCAAATTATCCAGTGCCGGGAGAAGGTGGTGCAACACCAAACAGTACGCCTACGACTGGTAAGACAGTCGCCGCTTATTTGCCTGGCCGACCTGGTGGTCTGCCGACGATCGATGGTTTGCGGTTATTTAAACCAATGGATAATCAATTAACCGCTTATGACATGAATAGTGGCAATAAAGCTTGGTCGACAGCGGTTGGGCCTACCCCTGAGTCTATTTCTCAGCATCCTTTATTAGAGGGCGTCGATGTGGCTGATACGGGCGGAGTTGGCTGGTCGATCCAAATGGTAACGGGTGATCTTCTTGTGCAAACTCGCGCGTTAAGTGATGGTATGGCACAAATCTATCCAGATGCACCGATGACTCTGAACGCGAGAGAAAAATACAGCGGTGAGATTGTTGGTAGCGTATCGCTCCCAGCACCTGGCCAGTACGGAATGATGACTTACATGCACAGAGGAAAACAATATATCGTGGTTCAGATCGGTAGCTCTAGAACTGATTATCCNGGCGCTCTAGTTGCTTATCGTCTGCCAGATTAGTTTATAAAGTTATAAGAGCTTTTTCTATTTCAAGTTGCCGCCGTTTTAGCATTTGTGANCCAGTCCAATTAACAAGAGGAAGAAAAAAATGCATATGAATGGAACAAGACGAATATGTCTCGTTCAAGGGTTGTTGGTTGTAATATCGGCATACTCTTTAGTNGGTGTTTTTGCTCAAACTGATCAAGAAATTTTAGATGGCATTAGTGAAGTAACCAATGAAATGTTGCTTAATCCACCCCCGCAAGATTGGTTGCTTTGGCGGAGGAACTACGAGAGTTACGGTCACAGCGCTTTAAGTCAAATTACAACCGAAAATGTAGGAGATCTAGATCTCTCTTGGGAAATTGAATTGGAGACTGGGCCCAATACTCCGACTCCGCTAGTCCACGATGGAGTGATGTATCTGCTTAGCACCCGTGACACTCTTTTAGCGTTGGATGCCAGGAATGGTAATGAATTGTGGCGTTACCAGCACGCTTCAAATAGTGTGGCAAGCTCTAAGATTGGAATAGCGCTTCACGGTAATAAGGTCCTGATGCCAACAGCAGATCTTCATGTTGTAGCACTTGATAATAAATCTGGGCAAGTGCTTTGGGATACAGCAATAGAAGCAGGACAATCCGGGCCTCTGCCATTCGCCCTTCGTGGTGCGCCATTGGTTGCTGGAGAAACGCTCGTTCAGGGAGTAACTGCCACTATGGTACCGGGGGGTGGTTTTATAGTAGGAATTGATTTGCAAAGTGGTTTGGAAACCTGGCGGTTCAATACAGTTGCTCACCCTGGGGAACCTGGTGGCAATACTTGGAACGATATACCGCTGGAAGAACGGAGTGGCGGGTCCGTCTGGGTGCCCGGCTCTTATGATGCGGAACTCGATCTGGTGTATTTTGGTCTGGCCCCAACTTACAACACGGAACCACTGCTGCGACCGGTGAATATTGATGGCGTTACCAATGATGCACTTTATACTAACTCGACAATAGCTTTGCGGCCGGGGACTGGAGAACTTATTTGGTATTTCCAGCATGTCGCGAACGATCAGTGGGATTTGGACTGGGTGTATGAAAGACAACTTATAGAGATGGAAATTGATGGGGTAGTACGTAAGATTGTATTAACTGCGGGCAAGATGGCTCTTTACGATGCCTTAGACGCTGCCAGCGGGGAATACCTTTTCTCAATTGATCTCGGTCTACAAAACATAATCACCTCAATTGATCCAGAAACTGGAGCTAAAACTATCAGTCCTGCTGCAACGCCTAATGCAGAGGATACGCATTTACTTTGCCCTTTTGCTAATGGTGGCAGAAACTGGCAAACCGCCAGCTATAACCCTGAATCGAAAATTTTGCTACTTCCCATTGCAGAAATTTGCATGGATGCTGGTCCAACGGGGCAGGGTGGTATCCTCTCCACCGGAGCTTCGATGCGAGCTAGGCCGAGTCCTCTCGCAGGGAATGACGGACAATTTGGGCGTTGGCAAGCATTAAATGTAGAGACTAGGGAATTAATCTGGAATCATCGAGAAGTGGTTCCCCCTACAAGTGCTGCTCTGGCAACAGCCGGTGGATTAGTTTTTTTTGGCGCCTTGGATGAATCTTTTAAGGCTTTAGATGAAGCAACAGGCGAAGAGCTCTGGGAAACAGATTTGGGANATATACCAGCATCCTTTCCAATTACCTATCAGGTTGGGGATACTCAATATGTAGCGGTTGCTATCGGTACTCCGACAATTAATGCTAGGGTTTGGGAAGGTGTTGTAGACGGATTCTTAGGTGGCGACGATAATCTAATTCGAAATCTGTCCCGCAATGGTCCAGCGTTAAAAGTATTCGCGTTAAATTAATTCGGTACTTAGAAAGAAGACAGGTTTTGCTCGTCTTCTTTCTATTTGATTAAGTCTATTGGGGAACGTATTGTTCCTGCACAATATGGTTGGGGTCTGCATCCGACCTTGGTACAAGCTTTTGTGGGCGTCCAGCCTGATTGTCTGTGCCATAGAGGTTACCGTCTTCGTCGACTCCCAGTGAATGCATTTCTATCCAGAAATCTGGACCTTCTGTTGGTAATGGCCAGGTGTATTCTCTTGAACCATCAAGTTTGAATTGGACAATCTTTGGTGGGTTTAAATCCGTGACCCATGCATTACTCTCGCTAACCCATATATCTAAAGGCATACCTAAATCGCTCCAGGTTGTGACATACTCATAAGTTGGGTATCGTTCTGAGTCTCTTTGTGCAATTTGCTGAAAAACTTTAACGTTTCGGGCATCACGATCTAGAGCATACAGATGCTCGTCAGGTCCCATGGCTAGGCTATGGATAGAAATGAACTGATGTGGCTCGTCTCCCTGTTCACCAAACTCCGAGTGGTAAGACCCGTCGGCATTGCGGACGACTATGCGCTTATTGTCACCAAGGCCGTCTGCAACTAAAAACTTGCCGTCAGGAAGGAACGCTAAGTCTTGCGGCATATGGTAATGGGTTTCATCATTTCCAGGCACGTTCTTTTCGCCGAGGGTCATTAGAAGTTGTTNCCCATCGTTTGAAAATACATAAATGATGTGCCCNGTTTCGTCAATTACCCACACTCGTTTTTCTGGGTCATAAGGGCTTTGTGTCAGTCGGTGAGGTCCTGGTCCATTTGTCCCTAGAAAAAGATGATCCCATTGGTTCCACACTTCCTGAACGTTTCCATCACTGTCGACGACATAAATACAGTTACGCCAAATTCGTCCTCGCCCCCTTAGGACGTTCCAGCCTAATGATCCGGCAAAGTTTGTGTATTCGGGAGGTAAAGGATCCGGCAATTCAGTTTCTCCTCTTTGTAGGAAAAAGATTCGGTCTGTCGACTCCACAAAAACTGACGAATTACCTCCCCAGGTAAACCCTTCTCTAGCGAACGGTTGCATCCAAGTTTCTGTTGTAAAGTCATAAGGGCTAGGGCCTATTACTCCTGTATCTTGGCCGATAGATACCGGTGAGATAACCAAGAGTAGAGTTGACACAATACCAATACTTAACTTTGCCATTTTATATATTCTCGCTATTCTATAAGGTGTCTGGGTTTCATTTGTGACGCTCAAACTATCAAATTAGCTGTGTTAATAGAAGGAGAAACCTTTTATAGACTCTGCTTTTTTAATATTCTTACAATCTAATCGAGAGAATTTTACCGTATAAATGAAAACTCTGTTTAAATTACTGACGCTTATTAGTTTAGTCTCTATCCCTCTACACGCGGCTGAAATTGGCAATGGGCTTCGGCTAACCGCCTTGGATCGCTACGTCAACACCCCAGACCCTAATTATAGCTATGAAGTTGCTAAGACTCTTGTGGGTGACAGGCACACAACGTTTATTTTGGAGATGACATCACAAAAATGGTTAACTGAAGCTGAAGTCAATCTACCCATATGGGAGCACTATATGGTGGTAGTTGTTCCCGACCAAATACTCAGCAATATTGGTTTTCTGACTATTACTGGTGGAAGCAAATTAAATAACATTCCTGAATCAGCTCAGCAAACTGATATAAAGCGAGCACTAGAAAGCGGAACTGTTGTGAGTACAGTATATATGGTTCCGAACCAGCCTTTAGAGTTCACAGATAATATAGGTACACAGCGAACGGAAGATGCCATTATCGCTTACACATGGGATAAATATTTACATACCGGCGATGAAAAATGGCCGCTAAGGTTGCCAATGACTAAGGCAGCGGTTCGCGCGATGGATACCATTACTCATTTAATGGCAAGTAACGAAGGGGGCAATTTTGACGTTTCGCAATTTGTAGTCGCAGGCGGATCTAAAAGAGGTTGGACTACATGGACCACAGCGCTTGTGGATAAACGCGTAATAGCTATCATGCCCATTGTTATCGATATGTTAAATGTTAGCGAGTCTTTTAAGCATCACTTTTCAGTATATGGAGCATATTCTTTGGCCGTAATCGATTATGTTACAAGCGGGAATGTCAATTGGATCGGCACTGAGGAATGGGATGCGCTGATGGATATAGTAGAGCCTTATGAGTATCGGGATCGTTTGGAGTTACCTAAATTTTTACTTAACTCGACCGGCGATGAGTTTTTCCTTCCTGATTCCTCTCAGTTTTATTGGGAAGATTTGATAGGTGAGAAACATCTACGTTATGTGCCGAATTCAAACCACAGTATGGATGGAACAGATATCTTTGATAGCGTGGACGCCTGGTATCACGCGTTAGTCCATAATGTAAAAATGCCTCGATATTCATGGAATTTGGCAGAAGATGGAACGATTACTGTTTTTTCTCTAGATGATCCGATTGAAGTATTGCTTTGGCAAGCCCACAATCCTAATAGCAGGAATTTCACTCAAGCTGTAATTGGAAGAGCTTATGAAAGCACTTTGCTGGATGAAATCGAGCCTGGTGTTTATCAAGTTAAACTTGAACCTCCGCGGGAGGGCTACACCGCATATTATCTCGAAATGCATTATCCAAGTGGTATTTCAGTACCGTTTAAGTTTTCTACAGGCGTGAAAGTAGTGCCAGATCTTAAGGAGCATGAATGGCAGTTTACACCAGACAGTTCACGACGGTGATCGTCCTAGATTTAGTGCTACTAGTTTAAAAGTAGATCAAACCAATCGAGCCCTTATTTACTGCAAACGTGAGTAACTTTTGTAGATTTCGTTGTTTTCTATTTTGTCGAGCAGTTCGGCTGGACTCATGTACGGCCCTCTCCTTTCTCTGTTACTGCTAGTCTCTGTTCTATCTGAAGAACCGATGTGTTCGTGCACAAACACAGCATGATCATATCGCTGCCATCCTAAACCTTGTTCAATTAGACGGCGATCGGTGTTTCTTTCAAAATTTATACGGCAATTGCTAAACTGGCATAACGCATCAGTTAAAATTTCAAGGAATGATCTATCTAAATAATACAAGGTATGAGCTAATTCGTGGCCAATGATCCCGACTTGCGCATTGAAGGGTTGGTTCTTTAGCAAGAGAACACTCCGAGGCCCGTCCAAGGAGTTATCGATTACAACCAAATAGGTCCTTTCCTTTGCTGACCTGAATAGGCTAGTCCATAAGGGTCTGGAAGAGAGTGGGATTCTAACGTCGTCTATCAAGAACCTAATATTTACAGATTTGAGCTCAGGGTAATGGCTTAATGCTAATAGGGCTTGAAGCTCGAAACCTTTTGGCAATTGCTTATTGTTGCCATATTCTGATAGTAGTTCGTCGTAATGACTACGTGCTTCGGATTCGATGTATTTTCGGGTTACTGCAATATCGGCAGACTGCGCGATACTGCACCAGCAAAACAAGAACGCCCAAATATTTTTTGTCATCTTCTGACTTTATAGCACTAAATTTCCGGAAACAAGTCTCCTAGATCTTAAGAGTAATAAAACAAGCCCTCACTGCTTTGTTATACCTTCGAAAGATTAATAAATTTAGATCGTGTTAATTTCCCAACCGTTACTTTTGTTAATAATAAAGAAGTATCACTATATATATTCTACCTAAAGTTAGTCTACTTGGGTTTAGAAATTAAGATGTCATGTAAAGCTTGGATTTTCATTCATGCTCTAATCTATTATTATAGGCAAATGAGAATGTATTTTTGTTTAGTAATATATATTTGTCTCAGTTCTAGTTCGCCTTTGGTCGCTCAAGAGGAGTCATTCCAAGATTGGCTGGGCGGGTTGCGTGCTGAGGCTTTGGCGTTGGGCATCAGCGAAAACACTCTTGCTTCGCTTGATGGAATCGAGGCTCCGGTGGAGAGAGTGTTAGAACTTGATAATAGCCAGCCGGAATTTGTGCAGACTTTTACACGCTACTTGTCTTTGCGTATAACACCGTCGCAGATTAGTCGAGGCCAAAGCCTCTTGCAGCAGCATACAGTTCTTTTAGAGGAGGTACGTCGACGATACGGTGTTCAACCTCATTATCTTGTAGCGTTTTGGGCGGTTGAAAGTAACTACGGTCGCGCTACCGGCGGGTTCTCAGTGCTACAGGCATTATCGACTTTAGCTTATGATCCCNGCCGTTCAGCTTTCTTTCGTAGAGAGCTTTTAGCTGCTTTGCAAATTATCGATGATGGCCATATCAGCGCAGAAAATATGAGTGGCTCTTGGGCTGGGGCAATGGGACAACTCCAATTTTTGCCTTCAGTTTTTTCTCAGTACGGTATCGACGGAGATAATGATGGTCGGGTCGATATTTGGAACAGCCTACCAGACATATTTCATTCAGCGGCAAATTTTCTCTCCAATCTAGGTTGGCGCGGTGATGAGCGATGGGGCAGGGAAGTTTTGTTGCCCGAAAATTTCGATTACTCTCTGGCGGGAACTCGGAACAGAATGTCGCTTAATGAATGGCAGGATCTTGGGGTTACTCAGGTTGATGGTAGTCCAATACCGACAGCAAATATGAATGCTTCGGTTATTATTCCGGCGGGTGCACCAGGGCCGGCATTTCTTGCTTACCAGAATTTCCGCGCGACAATGGGCTATAACCCTTCGATTTTTTATGCTCTCACAGTTGGACATTTGGCAGATCGCTATACTGGAATGGGAGCGATTCAGAGGATGCCAGTAAATGAGCAGTCTATGAGTATCGATCAAGTAAGGGAGCTACAAGAAAGCTTGAATGCTTCTGGATTTTATAGCGGTGACCCAGACGGACGTGTTGGAAGGCAAACGCGTGCAGCGATTCGAGCATATCAGGAAAGTATCAATCTACCGAGGGATGGCCATGCTTCTATTGAATTGCTCGAAAGTTTGCGTAAATAACCTGGCATTATTTTGATATTGCAACTGAGTATTCGTTTTCGCTTTGGCCTAGTAATTCCTTTTTAGATGTGACAAAACAGATGAGTGTTTCATTATTATCTATCGAAATTGAGCAGTCTCTCGCGAGTTATCGCCGTATTACGATAGTCACAGTTTCTGCTGTGTATTTTCTTATATTGGTAGGTGCGAGCGTTCGCGCATCAGGCGCCGGGATGGGGTGTCCTGATTGGCCTACTTGTTTTGGCCAATGGATACCACCCACGCATGAATCCCAGTTGCCTGCAAATTATCAAGAAATTTATGCGAATTTGGGTTATGCGGAAACACGTTTTAATGTTGTTAAGACTTGGACAGAATACATAAATCGCTTAATAGGAGTAACTATCGGGTTTTTGATTTTTCTTACAGCAATATCTTCTTGGCCTCTGCGTGATTCCAATAGGTCAATTTTTATCGCCTCGGTTTCTGCATTTTTTATGGTTGGCTTTCAAGGCTGGTTGGGAGCAAAGGTCGTGAGCTCTAATCTTCAGCCTGGAATGATTACAATTCATATGCTTATGGCGCTAGCAATTGTTGGAACTTTGCTATTTGCTTTAGCGGAGGCAAGAAAAGGGTTTATGACTCGCCAACCTATAACCGGCATAGATCCTCGGTTTGAATTTTGGTTGTATATCGTCCTCTCAATGACGGTGCTTCAGATAACAATGGGAACGCAAGTTCGAGAGATGACCGATTTCATCCGCGAGGCGCAAGGTGAAATGCTTAGATCCTCATGGATAGAAGCGATGCCTTGGTTCTTTTTTGTTCATCGGTCATTCTCGGCCATAGTGCTGTTCTCTAATTTATGGTTGGCACACCTGTTGATTACTTCGTTAGGGTGGCAGCATATTTTAACCAGATTTACTTTTTTGGTAATTTTAATTATTGCTATATCAGTAATTTCGGGAGCAACCCTTGGTCATCTGGGTATGCCAGCATTTGCGCAGCCGGCCCATTTGTTTGCGGCGTCGTTGCTCTTTGGTTTGCAGTTTTTAACATGGATGAGTTATCGGCACGCGCGTGCCAGAGTGTCGAGAAAACATTTATTGTGTTAAGTCGGAATGTTTCAAATAAAAGCTCATTATAAAAATAACGTCATAATTTGGGATTAGAAAATCACTTTTCGGCGCCTGATCTTAATATCACTAATTTGCCTCTTTTTGGTACTGCCTATTGCCGGATATAGCCAAGTAGTTGAGGATGAGGGTGACTCAACATTAACTTACCCCGCTTCTTATTTCGATCAGTACTTTCCTGTATCTGTAAATGATATGTTGGAGCGTATTCCCGGTATTGATTTAGCCTTGGAAGAAGACGTGTCCTCAGTCAGTAGCCGTTTCCGAGGCGGTAATCGCGGTCTAGGAGCTACTTCACGGATATTAATCGATGGGAAACGTTTGGCTGGCAAAGCAAATGAAGCGCGTACTCAGTTAGATCGAATAACCGCGGAGGAGGTAGATTACATAGAAATTGTTCGCGGCACTTCTAGCGAACTTGATGTACAAAATTCGGGACAACTTATAAACATTGTTTTGATTGAATCTGCCTTGCGTTCAAACTATAGCGCTGAGTTGGGCATGCGTCATTTTCAAGATGGAACCGTAAAGCCGGAGGCGACCCTATCACTAACAGGCCAAAATGGTGATTTTAATTATTTGATAAGTGCGGATTTGGCGCCTGGATATCGTGTAGAGGAATCGTTAGAGTTGAGTATGCATCCCGACCTTAGCCCTAATGAAACTATTAAATTAGATCGGGTTATTGAACAGACTAATTTTAGGATTAGTTCTAATTTAAGTTGGGAGTTTAACAGTCGGGACAGGCTTGCTCTAAATTTTCTTTATGGTGAGAGTGACCCTCCCAGCAAGCTCTTAAGGGAAATCATCGACTTTAACGCAATAAATCCTAGGGTCTCTTTTGAGCGCGAACGAATTCCAGCTAAGGCTTACAACTGGGAAATCGGTGGCGATTACGAAAAAAACTTCGATAGTGGTGCGAAATACAAATTCTTATTTATCTTCAATGATAAAGTAGGAGACGCTACGCGTGAGCGTTTTGACTTTCTCGATTTCGGGGCTCCAGAAAATAAAAATTTGTTTTTAGATACTAATAATGGATATCAAGAAAAAATTGTTCGTACTTCTTATACTTGGGATCTGTCAGAAACTCGGGGGCTAGAATTAGGCTTTGAAGGGGCACAAACCACTCAAGATTCTGAACTTTTGCTGGGGTTGCCTTTGGGTGGAGAGTCTTCGGTTGATCATGGTGGCTTGACGCCAGTGTATTTGCCTAACGCTTTTTCCACTGTAGAAGAAGTTCGTTATGAAGGGTTTGCTATTCATAATTGGCGCATTAATTCCAATATGTCTATTGAAAGCTCATTGGTTGCTGAATACTCAGAGATCGAACAAACGGGTGATATCTACAACAAGCGGGATTTTGACTTCATAAAACCAAAGTTTGATTTTCGTTACGATATTAGCAACTCTTCTCAGTTCCGATTTACTCTCGAGAAATTTGTTTCGCAATTAAGCTTTTCTGATTTTTCTGCAAATGCTAATGAAAGAGATGAAGATCAAGATATTATCGCAGGGAATCCAGAATTAAAACAGCGCCAAAGTTGGCGATATACAGCGAATTTTGACCATCGGTTGCCTAACGATGGTGGGGTGTTTAACAGTCGGCTATTCTATTATGATTTTGATCGAGATATTGGACGTGTTGATATATCTCCTACACAAACCGAATTAACATCTACGAATGGTAATGTTGGTGCCGGAAGTGTTTTTGGTTTAAACCTAGATGCGAGTATTAGGTTGGATATGATTGATTTGCCGCAAGCTTTGTTGACAGCCGGGTTGCTAGTTCAAGATTCGAAAATAAATGATCCCTTGATTGGGATGGAAAGAAAAGTTGTACCATTCGATAGGGGAAATGTGAGATTAGGATTTAGGCATGATGTTGCTCGTTGGAGCTTTAACTATGGCTTCAATTATCGGGATGGTATCGATGGAAATCGGCCTTTTTGGGATATAGATAATGTGCTTTATATCGGTTCTCCCAGTAATTTAATGGTGTTTTTGGAAAAAACTGGTTGGCGCGGATTAACGTTTAGGTTTGAAGCTATTAATACGCTTAATCATGTTCAAAAACGAGAAAGGCGTCGCTTTGAAGGTTACTTACGCGATGGTATGTTAAATGAGATAGAAAGGTTTTATCTGACTGATGGGGTTAGGTATACCTTTAAGGTGCGAGGCACTTTCTAATGATGGGAGATAAAGAATTTGATCTGGTTATTTTTGGTGCTACTAGTTTTGTGGGAAAAATTCTTTGTGAATACTTAGTCGGTGAATATCCTGAATCAGACTTCCGTTGGGCGATGGCGGCTCGTTCGAAGTTAAAGCTCATTTCTCTGAGAAATAAACTAGGGGGCGATGCAGTAAATATTCCTTTAATCGTAGCTGATTCTTTTAATGAATCAGAGTTAAAGGCCTTGTGTGAAAGAACTAGTGTTGTTATTTCAACAGTTGGCCCTTATGCGCTTTACGGTGATTTGCTTATAAAAGTTTGTGCAGAATTGGGGACAGATTATTGCGATTTAACTGGTGAAGTACAATGGGTTAGGCGAATGATCGCGGAATATGGAGAAACAGCTAAGGTATCGGGAGCCAGGATCATAAATTGTTGCGGATTTGATTCAATTCCTTCGGATCTTGGCGTAAAGTTTTTGCAACAACATGCATTATCGAATTTCGGTTCCTATTGTGAAAAAGTTCTCATGCGGGTTAAAGCATCCAAAGGTAGACCTTCTGGAGGCACTATAGCTAGTGCATTAAATATCTATTCAGAAGCAGCAAAAAATTCAGATCTGCGGAAGGAATTGCGTGATTATTACTCCTTATGTCCTGAAGGGCATGGAAATAAAGTAAAACAGCGATCGATAAGTTTTGAGTACGACGAGTTTTTTAAAGCCTGGCTTGCTCCTTTTATTATGGCGGCTACAAATATGCGTATTGTTTTACGCAGNAATGCCATTGCGAAAAGACCGTATACTGAGCAGTTTGAGTACAATGAGGCTGTGCTAACGGCGGAAGGTAAAGAAGGACAGAGGAGAGCGAAGAGGCTGGCGCGTTTGTCTAAGTTTAGCTCTATATTGCTTGCTGTTGCTCCAATTCGAGGGATAGTCGCTTTGTTTTTACCCAAGCCGGGTGAAGGTCCTTCGCCAGAAGAACAACAAGCTGGNTATTTTGACTTTCGTTTTGTTGGTAGAACTAATGCAGGTGATGAGGCGCTAGTGANAGTTACCGGTGACAGGGACCCAGGTTATGGCTCCTCAGCAAAAATGTTGGCTCAGGCAGGTCTGAGTCTGCGATATGATGTCGATAAAACAGAAATACCAGGAGGGTTTTGGACTCCCGCCACTGCCTTCGGAGATAAACTAATCGACAGATTACAACTCCATGCAGGTTTAATATTTGAATTGAAATCGATTAGTAAAGTAAGGACGGATTCTTATGCGGAAGATACCGGTAGAGAGTAAATTTCAAAAAGTAAAGGTTGCTCCTGCGTAGAAAAATCTTGGATTTTTATCGCTTAGGTTTTTCGCATCTAGATATATGCCGCCCGTTTCAATTCTTAAATTTCCCGGTATAACGTCCCACCTGAGTCGAAGTTGCAGATGCTGGCCTAAATAACGCCCGCTTCGGCCCGACTTATCTCTTAGTTTTGTGCGCCCCCAAGTATCCTGAGGGTCAGCCAGCCAAAAATGACGATAGGAAGCCATNAGGTTTATATCTTCCAGTAGGTCAGAAAATAGTCTGATNCCCGGAGTAAAAATATTGCTACGNTTAAATGGATCATAAAGACTNACTACGCCAAATTCAAAAGTTGTGGGCCCGAACAATGAATCGAATCTTTCATTGTCATTATCATAAGGATTGTTGTCTCCGCTAGCATAGTCCATTTCGAATTGTATTCTAAGATTTATCGGATTATCAAAACTATAGCCCAACATTGCATATTGGAAAAACGCGCGATGATCTAAATCTGTTATATCATTTGCTGATGCAGATCCTCTCCGTTCGCCGAATTGGTAGATAGTTTCGAATTCGTATTCAAAATCACCAACTGAGGGACTTTTCCGTAATCGGAATCCAAATGAGTCGAAGTTTCTATTACGGGTTCTTACATTAGTCGTATCTTTTTCTTTTAATGAATAATAGAAAAACTCAGTTGTAAACATATTAAACAAATTTGGAAGCGTGGTATGGATTCCAAAAAAGCGTTGAGCATTACTAGACTCGTCTGCTTCGTGACGGTTTCTAAGCATACTAGTAAAATCGCCAGGCATTCTGCGAACAACCTGGGTCGCCATTAAGCGAGTATGTGTGCCGTTTGAGCTATCATGGTGCAATACAAGGCCATCGAAAGCGTTTATTGTATTTCGGTATCGATTTCGAGCCATAATTCTGCGGCTGCCCCAGTCTTCTGAAAAGCGACCAAATCTAACCCAGGTGTTCTTTTTTTTGCCAAATCGATAACCAATGTTNGCCTGNAGAAAATCAGTTGTGTTAACGGTTCGGGTTTTTAAGATACTGTCTTTGTCAGCAAGCTCTTGGCGAATATCCGCAAATTCTATTTGGGAGGTGAATCTATCGTTGTTGTATTGAACGTTTAGAATTGTTCTAAGGGCAAGTACCTGATCATTGGCGCTAGCTTCTAGTTGAACATTATCTGCTATGTTTTCGAAGCGGCTTCTTTGAATTAGCCCAATGGTAAAGCCTTCATCTAAACCGAGGGGGTCATTTATGCGCCATGGGCCTTCTGCAGCTAATGAGTCTGAAACAAAAGGTAGGCTCATCATCCCGATTATCGTTATAGTGGTGATCGAAGAATAATTCATTTTATTGTTGATTTAGGCGAGTTGGCGGTGCTTTATATCATTTATTTCTATATTCACGAAACAAGCATTTCATGATTAGTAATATATTTTAGCAATGAATAGAGCGATAATTTATGTAAATCCTTTGTAGGGACGTTCAGAAAGACTTTATAGAAGAATCTTAATGCTTTTGAGCAGTTGAGTTGCGTTACCCAGTTTTTTATAATCCCAACGCATTCTGGATTGTAACGATAATTTACTAGGATTAACCTTAGGCATGAAGCCTTGCTAAATCCACTTTTACTATTTTCAGCACAAGTTGTTTCAATTATTTCTGTGATTCTTCTTGCCGTGGGTTATTTAAAAGCTGACTACAAAGCGAGTAGTGCTCGAGTGTTCACGTTGATCGCTTTTTTCGTTGTGTTTTATTTGCTAGACGGGATGACGGCTGAACATATAGACCTCAAATTCCGGTTAGATTTTTCATCTGCGGGCTTACTTATTGCGTTTGGCCCCAATTCAATCGCTGGTCTATTTATGATTTATTGCTTCCTGATTTTTCAAGAGGGCGAAAAATTCCCTTATACATTGGGCTCAATTTTTGGTTTACAAATTTTGTTAGAAATCTTCATTGTAGTCGCAAGCTTAAGCGATTCAGCGGTTGGATTTGAGAGCTTGTTAAACCTTCTCCGAATCGGCATGGATTCAGTGATGCTGGTATTTGTCGGATTTGCCATTTATTGGACTTTAAAAGGATGGCATGCTGATCTCGTTGAAGATAGAAGAATTCTACGTTGGGTCATAATTGGTGTTCAGGGAGCACTTATTTTTGCGGTGGTTTTTGTTGAAAATTTCCTTCTAACTGGTGGTTCGAATAGTAGTTCGTCAGGACAAGCAATAATTGTTTTTGTTATCGCAATATTTACCTTTGGGATGTTGCTGGTTACCATGCGTTTTGATTTTGTTTCCTTGAGTTCTGTCATGAGAAGGGTTTCAGAATTTTCTGACGAACCGGAAGAACCAGAAATAATCGGTTCTAATGTTGATAGCTTTGAGAAAGTATTTAAAGATGGAGAACTGTATCGAGAGGCAGGCCTAACAATTTCTGAGTTGGCAAAAAAACTAAAAATGCCTGAGTATCGGTTACGTTCTTTTATTCACAGAGAGTTAGGTTTTCGTAATTTCAATGCTATGTTACATGAATATCGGATTGAAGAAGCCGGTAAACGGCTTTCCGATACCAAAAACCTTAACGTTCCAGTGTTAACCATTGCGCTTTCAGTAGGTTATCAATCTATTACGCCATTTAATAACGCGTTTAAAAAGTTAAAAGGTTTAACGCCTTCTGAATATCGAAAGAAAATTGGTTAGGGCTATTAACCGCAATTCGTTACAATCAGCCACATTGCTATTGTGGATTTTAGCTATTACCTTCGATATTCTTGCTTAGGCTTAGTGCTTTTTAACGCTTGTTGAGCTCCAAAGTACTTAGGAGTGAACAGATTATCTACTAGAATAGCCAGTTTTTATAAAGGCTTTAATTTTCACCTGAGGGTGATTTACTTAGTATTTTTTGTGCATTAGTTAACTTCAGTGTGGGAAGAGCTTCGGTTGAGCTATAATTCTGGGGTTGTACCTTGATTGAATTTTGGTAGCTTCAATACTAATGTAGATAGGGAAAAGCTAAGAGCAATAGAAGGGCGGAGGTTCCACTAGTGAACGAATTTATTTACAACATAGCGGTTTGGATAGATGACACACCTTATAGTGCGATGTTGCATGAATCCTATTATATGTACAACTGGGTTGAATCTACTCACGTGCTAACGCTTATGGTTAGTCTCGGGATGCTGTTTTTAATAGATTTGAGAATGTTAGGGTACGCATTTCCTGATGTGCCTGCTTCGAAGATTGCTGAACGATTAAATATCCCAATGTTGATTGGTTTTACTGTAATGTTTATTACAGGCATTTTACTTTTCTATGCTGTACCAGTTCGGTCAGCGCAAAGCATTTGGTTCCGCATCAAAATGGTATTGTTGGTTGCCTGTGCTATAAATGCTTACTTGTTCCACAAACGAATGAGTGAATCTGTTTCGTCTTGGGATTGCGAAGAACGAGCACCTAAAAGAGTTAGAACTGGGGCTGTGCTATCTCTAGTTTTTTGGACAATAATCGTTATCTGTGGGCGATTTATAGCTTACGATTGGTTTGATTGTGACTATGAGCAATCAGCCCTTGTTGAATTTGTCGCCGGTTGTATTGACGGCCAGACAAGATTTTAAATAGGAGTAAAATATGCCCATCACTATATTAGGTCCTTATTCAAGAACAATACTTACTATTTTTGTCATTGCCGCAGTGCTGGGGTTTAGTTTCACTTATGTTCGAATAGATGTTTACACAGCTCTAATGCCATTCTTTGAATGGATGGAGACAACCTGGTTCGGTTATATAGGAAAAACCTGGGGTGCGGCTTTTGCGACTATTCAGGCCGGGCATTTAATCGGTTTAGCCGTGCTGGGTGGCTGCGTTCTTGTGAGTGATGGAAGATTGCTAGGGCTGATTTTAACCGATGTACCCCATAGAACTGTGATCGATCGTGCAGACGCCGTATTCTTTTGGGCATTAGTAACGCTTCTTTTAACAGGCATTTTTATGGCATGTGGTGTGGCGATGAAAATATATTACCTACCAGTATATTGGTACAAAATGTTAGCTTTGGCTGGGGGCATTTTATTTCATTATTTCATTCGCCGGCCTCTGTTAGTCCACGATTTGAATTCAATTAATTCCACGGTTTTGAAGATGACCGCGATAGCCTCCATATTGGTTTGGTTTTTGGTGGCGGCGACCGGTCGTTGGATTGGCTTTAGCGGATAAGCAAAGGAGAAAAGGTGATGGAAGAAGAAAATCAAGCTTTGAAAGATGCTCAAANGTCCGCATTGATAGCGGCATCTACTTTTATTCTTTTCTCTGCTATTTATTGGTCTCAGCAGATCCAGTCAGTACGCGAATTGCTTGAGCTGGCTTATGGTTAACGAGATATTGCGATAAAAAAGGCTGGTAGACTCCAGCCTTTTTCTCTTTTCGATTTTTACTGCATAGGTGAGTAGTCGGTCGCGACCATATATTTCGCCTCAATTCCTCCAAGAATTTGGCCATTTCGATTTGATTCTTCGGCTACACGGCTCCATTCTGGATCAGATATGAATGCCTGCCAGGATGCATCCGCAGCATCTCGACTATCATGGCCCAATAGATACACCAAGGTATCTTCACTTTCATCATCATCAGTAGGAGACCAATATCCTATGACTTCCATGCCATGTTTGCGAAATATGCGTGTCGTGTGATCGCGAAAGCGGGCATGCAGATTATCTAAGTTGCCCGGGGTGGCTGTATAAGTTCTTAGTTCAAATACCTTCTGATCTTGAGCTGAAGTGATGTAGAAAATACCTGCTCCAAGACCTATTAATAGCGAACTTATTGAAATCGCTGCGGCTTTGATAAAGTTATTCACATTAATCTCCTAAAATTTAGATCCATTATTAACACTGAGGTCGAGTATAATCAACGAAGCCGAAAAATACACTGTTGGTCAATAGTATTTTTTGAAACGGTTTTTTCTGCCAACTTGAGCAAGCGCCAGAGGCTAGTTCGGCGAGAATTAAAAATCGCGAGCTCGAGGTTAGAATAGTCTTTTTCTAGCCTGGGCTAGGGAAAGATCGTCTAGGAGGTGGTCCATATATTAGCTTTTTGGGGCTTACGGGGGTTATTCAGAGCTTTTTAATTTCTTTGCTAGATTTTTTAGTTCGCGTCGATTAATTGCATTTAGTATGATGCTTACCGGATTAAATTTTTAGTAGCGAGAAAAACCGTGCATAATTTAGTATACCAGGGGGTTGAACTAGCTACTTTCGGAATGGGAACAGTATTTATATTTCTTGCTCTGCTGATAATCGCCACGCATGGAATGTCATGGTTAGTTCAAAAATTTGAGCCTGAATCACCCAAAACTAAAATAAAAATAGCGACACGAAAAATCGACCGACATTTGCTTGATGTTATTTCTGCTGCACTNACTAAACATCGTAATGGGCGTAATTAATCTTGGATTTACAGCTAAAACATCAGCTTAAGTACTGTAGGGATCGGATCTATGTCTAGTAAAAACCCTTTGGGTATTACCGATGTAGTATTAAGGGATGCTCATCAATCTTTGTTGGCAACACGCATGCGCATCGACGATATGCTGCCGATTGCAGAGAAACTTGATCAGATCGGATTTTGGTCAATAGAGTCTTGGGGTGGAGCGACCTTTGATGNCTGCATTCGCTATCTAGGGGAAGACCCCTGGGAGCGCATCCGAATCTTTAAAGAAGCAATGCCAAGTACCCCTCAACAAATGTTGCTTAGAGGACAGAATATTTTGGGATATAGGCATTATGCTGATGATTTGGTGGAGAAATTCGTAGAGCGCGCGGCGTTTAGTGGGGTCGATGTGTTCCGAGTTTTCGATGCCATGAATGATATGCGCAACCTCGAGACGGCGATTAAATCTATCCGCAAAAACGATAAGCACGCTCAAGGCACCATGTCTTACACTATAAGCCCAATTTATAACATCGACAGTTGGCTAGATATGGCGCGGTCTATTGAGGATATGGGGGCAGACTCACTTTGTATTAAAGATATGGCTGGATTGCTCAAGCCTTATGTTGCCTATGAATTGATTACAAAGCTGAAAACATCCATAGATATCCCTATTCACATGCAGTGTCATGCAACTACCGGGTTATCGACCCCAACTTATATTAAAGCGATTGAAGCTGGAATTGATAATGTCGACACGGCAATCTCTTCAATGAGTATGACCTATGGCCATCCACCAACTGAAACCATTGTTTCTTTTTTGGAGGGTACAGATAGAGATACAGGTTTGGACATTAAATTATTGGAAGAAATTGCCCGTTACTTCCGAGAGGTTCGGAAGAAATATGCAAGGTTTGAAGGTTCTTTAAAAGGTATTGATTCCCGGATATTGGTAGCACAGGTACCAGGAGGTATGCTTACCAATTTAGAAAATCAACTGCGAGAACAGGGCGCCTCTGACAAACTTGATGATGTACTTGAAGAGATCCCTAAAGTTAGGAAGGATCTGGGGTATATACCTTTGGTAACTCCTACATCGCAGATTATCGGATCTCAGGCTGTGCTCAATGTCTTAACCGGTAAGCGTTATCGGAATGTCACTAAAGAAACAGAAGGGGTGTTAAAAGGTGAGTATGGTGCTACTCCGGCGCCGGTAAATAGCACGTTGCAGAAAGAAGTGCTGTTTGGGGCTCAGCCGATTACGTGTCGCCCAGCAGATTTATTAGAACCAGAATTTACTAATCAGATGAACGA
>PBNR01000035.1 GCA_002723195.1 Gammaproteobacteria bacterium
TTTTCTTTCAAGTTTTTTATTGGTTGTTCCTTACTTAGGCTACCAATATATTTTGGAAATGGAAGAATATTTGCAGCGAGGCCAAGAACAAGCTGTACTTGGCACAGCTCAGGCTCTAGCGACTGCTCTAAACGAAAGACCAGAATTATTTGATGAAGGTAGTTACAGCCCTGCACGTCGTAGCGAAGATCTCTATGTTTATCCTATCTTTTCACCATTAGAACTAGATGACGGCTCACTATTGGATTGGCGCGAGTACCAACAATACGAAGTTGAGTTCGATAGCCTCAACTACTTACGGACACCACTCAATCCAGTGCGCCACTATGATAACGACAATTCACTTAACTTTACTAATATGGTAGGTGAGTATAATGGCTCGCCTTATGCTTATTTTAAAGTCCAAGATGATCAACTTGTCTATCGAGATCGCGAAGCTTTGAGTGTCCATAGAAGCGACTTCCTTCAGATCACTATGTTGGCCAAAGATGGATACGAGATAGATCGTTATGTTATTGCACCTTATGGGCCAGAACCTATTTATCCATTTAAAGTAGACAGCGATTATTCGAATCCAGAATACGAAGGTCGGATTACCGGTCAATGGTACGAAGTGGAAGGTGGATATGAAGTGGAGTTACAGATCCCAATGCAAATGCTAGGCGATCGCTTAGGTTTTGCTATATTTGATGTCGATGATCCTGTAAAAAGGTCAATTACCACTATAGTCGCCACTTACAAAGTAGCAGATGCTGAGCGACTAGGATCTTTGCGCCTACCGACGCCCGAGATTGACCGTATCGTGGCGGGTATGAACCATAATAATTCGCGTATCCAGGTTGTAGACGGAACTGGTCGTGTGTTACTGACGGTCGGTGATATACAGTCAGCAACTGGGCTTCAGCTTACGGATTCCTCGATAGTAGAACCAAGTAATAGGTATTGGTTCTATGTGCAGAATCGTATTCTAGATCCGCTTTATTATCAGTTACTGACCAAACCTAGTAATGATTTCATTGACGAACTGTACTCTGATGTATCTCGTGCAGGGGAACACATAAATTCAGCGTTGCGTGGTATATCTATGACTCAGTTTCGAACGTTGGCGGATACGGATACGCGGCTCCTTGAAGCTGCCCACCCAATAGTATCCGCAGATGAAGTAATGGGAGCTGTAGTTGTTGACCAAAATATGAATGGTATTCGAACTTTCCGCAACCAAGCTCTGGAACAGTTGTTCAATACAATTCTTGCGGTAATGTTAATCGTTGCCCTGGTATTATTCTTCTTTGCTTCGCGAATTTCTAACCGTATTCGAGGGCTGCGTAATCAAGCAGAAAATATCATTGATGATGTAGGTCGGGTACAAAATACAATCGTGCCTTCACGCAACTCAGATGAGATTGGGGACTTATCCCGAAGTTTTTCTAATATTGTTGAGCGTCTTACCCAGTATACTAATTATCTTGAAAATATGTCTTCTCGGCTCTCTCATGAACTACGAACGCCCGTAACAGTTGTGCGTTCTTCGCTAGAAAATTTGAGTATGCAAGACAATAACGAAGCATCGACTATCTATTTAGAGCGCGCTGAAGAAGGGTTAAATCGCCTTAATCTTATTCTTACAAATATGAGTGAGGCAACGCGTCTAGAGCAAATGTTACAAACTTCTGAGAAAGAAAAGATCGAATTAAGTGAAGTGGTGTATGGTTGTGTAGAAGGTTACAAGATAGCTTATCCAGATCAGGAGTTTGAATCCGATTTACCTAAGTATCATATACAGATTAATAGTGTGCCCGAGTATATTGCGCAGCTTCTTGACAAACTAGTTGCTAATGCTGTGGAGTTTTCTTATCAAGGGCAACCGATTTTGGTTTACTGCAGAAAACTTAGAGATCATGCAGTAATAAAGGTTTCTAACGCGGGGCCATTTTTACCTGAGGAGATGAAGGAAAGGTTATTTGACTCTATGATTTCAGTTAGACCCCAAGGAAAGCAAAAGCAACCGCATCTTGGCATGGGGCTGCATATTGCTCGCTTAATTACGGAATTTCATGGTGGTCAAATTAGTGCCGAAAATCGAAAAGATCGCGAAGGTGTCATCATTAGTGTTGTCATTCCTTTATATTACGGTTAGCAGTGTAATATTGCGGCGAATTTTCTTTTACGATAGGGGAATCGGAAGCCCATGCATGGCAAGTGTCCAGTATCATGGGGCGCTCTTGAGAGCTCTTCTTCTTTCTTTCTGTTTTATGTTTAGGTTTCTTAATCAATGGCCATATAGTTTGCATTGCTACCGTAGCCATGGGAAATAGCAACTCAGTTAAATGGGTGCAACCTTGAGTGCCCCCAACTCTTTTGCGAATAGCCCTTCGCCATCCAGGACCCATCTTGATGCCGATGAGTGATTTATATTTAGGAGCTATATTTGGGCACATCTCGAATGGGCTATTTTCCGTAACTGCAACAATGTCGCGAATCCGAAAATCCTCGTCTACGGTTACCCTAAGAAGCATTTGATGTAAAGGTTCGCCTACTTCCATCTCTCCCCGCCATTTATTGGTAAATTTGTAGGTTTTCGTATCCGTCAGATGGGCTTCAATATCCCATAACCCATCTTTTCTCTCGTAACCCCGATAATCTATAGCACGAGTGTGAACATGCTTTCTTATGGATGGTTCCGGCAACGGCATAAAACACCTACCTATCAGTAATTTATAAGTAAAGAAATCTTAGAGTGATTTGATACGAAAAGCTAAACTTCAAAATCAATAGTGCTGTAATTATAGCGTATTTAATATTAAGTGTGCCCGGTAGTTAAGTATCATGCATAATTGGCGCGTACCAAACTGGAGAGCGATATATGACACTTGCAACTGCGCGACATATACTAGTGAGCACAGAAGAAGAATGCTTGGAATTAAAGAGCAGGATATTAGGAGGGGAGGATTTTGAAAAAATTGCACGGGCCTATTCCACCTGCCCTTCAAAACATCATGGTGGTGACCTCGGTCAATTTGGCCCGGGCATGATGGTAAAGGAATTCGATGAAGTGGTTTTTAGTGCAGACTTGAGCACTCTGCAGGGTCCAGTTAAAACACAGTTTGGTTATCATCTTTTAGAAGTAACTAGTCGGGAATAATTGAATAAAAGATGAATAAACTCGAATCGAAATTCTCCAAAGAAGATGTAAACATATTTGAAAGAAAAATCAGTTTCAAGGATTTCTTACGTGTAGATAAACTATGTCTAAAGCATAAATTGTACAATGGAGAATGGAGTGATCCTATATGTCGTGAGTTATTAGTTCGAACCGCAGCTGTCGGCGTTTTACTGTTTGATCCAATACGCGACGAAATCGTAATGATACGACAATTTAGAGTAGGCGCTATGAACGAGAAAAGTTCACCTTGGCCATTGGAACTAGTAGCAGGAATGGCAGAACAGGATGAGTTATTAGAGAGTGTCGCAATTCGAGAGACTAAGGAAGAGTCGAATTGTGAAATTACCAAGCTTATCAGAATATGCGAATATTTAAACAGCCCAGGAATCAGCGATGAAAAGGTAACGTTGTTTTGTGGGAAAATCAATTCCGATAAAGCAGAGGGTATTTTCGGTCTTTCGGAAGAGAATGAAGATATTGAAGTGGTGAGATTGACTTATAGTGAGGCATTGGCGGCGATTGAATCTGGCCATATCAATAATGCTATGTCCATTATAGCGCTGCAATGGCTGGCGCTTAAAAAGGAAGAAGTACTTTTTGCTTGGCAGTAGTTCCTGAAGTTTAAGGGATATACATTGTCACCAAAAATATCTTCCTATAGACTCGAAAAAATCTGCTATATCATTACAATTAGGATACTTTATTCTTCAGGTATTGCGAAACTAAGAAGGTCTAATTCGGTGCCAATTAAGGGTATTTGGCTAATAAACTGGTTCTTAATTAGTATTGTATGTTAGGCAAATGGCAATAAATTTTAGGAAAGAATCTTAATGTCTTTTGGTACTCAAAGTGTAAAGAAGATAAAAGAATAAGCATGCCTAATTACAGCATAGATCTAATCAAGCAAATGGCGGAATGTGATGCGAATTACATTCGCTTGCTGAAATTAGTTCCACAATTACAGGCCCATCGGGATAGGTCTTCCATAAACTATATTAATAAAGACTGCGAGTCTCTTAATTGTACTATGCCTTCAAATTATGACGAGCCTAAAGAGGCAATGGACGGATCGGTTACAAAATTCTGTATTGCCGATATAGAAGGGTCCAACCAAAAGGTAACGGTTGAAATTAAAATTCTTGAAGCCTTTAAATATACAACGACACTGGAAATTATACAAAGGCCAGAAATCAAAATATTGATGAATAATCCTTCTATTTTAGTAAGAGCCTATCACGATGCCTGTACAGCCGAAGTCATTTCTTATCAAGGGCATAAAAATCTTAAACCAAGGTATTCCCAGCCGAATCCAAAAATGTACCATATAGACGAAAAAAGACAGATCAATGCTTTTCTGGGTGAATGGTTAACGCATTGTCTTAAGGTAGGTAGAAGTATAAAAACACCGAATCTAATATTTACTACATAACCAATGATGTTAAAGCCACGATCGTGACTAATTTAGTTTCCGCTATATTTAGTCCTAAATAATAACCGATTCTTATGATTTAAATTGTACGAACCTTTATTCTTGTACCTGCACGGTTTTCTAAGTTCGCCTCTTTCACGAAAAGCACAGCAAACTATTAGTTACTGGGAGCAGAAAGGGTTTAAGAAATCTATTAAGGCGCCGAGACTGTGCCAAGGTCCGGCAGACTCTATAGATCAATTAAAGGCTATATTGCGCACTTATAGGCGTGAGAATATAGCACTGATAGGGAGTTCCTTAGGCGGTTATTATGCCGCTTACTTATCAGAGCATTATAATGTCCCCGCGGTTCTTATAAACCCAGTCGTCCGGCCATTCGAGCAGTGGGAGAATTATATCGGCACGCACAAAAACTATTATTCCGATGACATGTACACCGTTACAGAACGCCACATAGAAGAGCTGCGAAGCATATATGTGAAGGATATTTCGCACCCAGATAAGATAATGGTGTTAGTACAAACTGGAGATCAGGTTCTAGACTACCGTATAACTGAACAAAAATACCTAAAAGCAAGATGTATTATCCGAGAGGGAGGCAGTCATAGCTATGAGAATTATGTTTCCGAACTACCTATGATCTTTGATTTTCTACTATCAAGAATTTACTGATTTGAGCGATAAAATGTTATCCAGCTGCAGTATCTAAAATCCCTTCTTCTAAAGAATTTTATAGATGGCCACTACCTATAATGCTGACGCAATTGAAGTACTTACGGGGCTCGATCCTGTTAGAAAAAGGCCGGGTATGTATACTGATACATCCCGACCTAATCATTTGATACAGGAAGTTATTGACAATAGTGTGGACGAAGCACTCGCCGGCTTTGCTAACATATTGACACTTACTTTAAATAAAAATGGATCAGTTGAAGTAACGGATAATGGTCGCGGTATGCCCATAGATAAACATAAGGGAGAAAAAATCAGCGGTGTTGAACTTATCCTAACAAGGCTTCACGCCGGCGGAAAATTTTCTAGCAAAAATTACCAGTACTCTGGCGGGTTACATGGAGTAGGGGTTTCGGTTGTAAACGCTTTATCTAAACATCTCGAGGTTGAGGTAAAGCGAGAATGTAAAGTCTATAGCATGACGTTTAAGAACGGGAATAAAGCGTCACAGCTTAGAGTGATAGGTAAAGTTGGAAAACGCAATACTGGTACGAAAGTAACTTTTTTGCCGGACGGTAAATACTTCGACTCCGTTAAAATTTCTATACCTAAATTGAAACACGTGCTCCGTGCTAAAGCAGTCCTATGTTCAGGTTTGCGGGTTGTTTTTATCGACAACACTGTTACTAAAGCTAAATCTCAGAGCGAGGAGTGGTATTACGAAGACGGCTTAATGGATTACCTAACACAGGCTACCTCAGAATTTGAAGTAATCCCGGAAACAGCTTTTGTGGGTTCTGTACAGGGTAATGACGAAGCTGTTGATTGGGCGATTCAATGGCTACCCGAAGGAGGTGAAGTTCTGACAGAGAGCTATGTCAACCTTATTCCAACTCCGCTGGGTGGTACTCATGTAAGTGGGTTACGTACGGGTATGCTGGAATCATTAAGGGAATTCTGTGAATTTCGAAATCTGTTACCGCGCGGACTTAAACTTTCTGCTGACGATGTATGGGAAAATTGCAGTTATGTATTATCTTCTAAATTAATTGACCCACAGTTTTCTGGACAAACAAAAGAACGCTTATCTTCTAGGCAGTGTAATGTTTTCGTTTCTGGTGTCGTAAAAGATTCTTTTAGTCTGTGGCTTAACCAGCACACCGTCGAAGCTGAAGCCATTGCTGCGCTTTGCATCAATAATGCGCAAAGTAGATTAAAGGCGAGCAGGAAAGTCGCTCGAAAGAAGATAACTTCCGGGCCAGCTCTTCCTGGTAAGTTAGCGGATTGCTCGACGGATGATGTAATGGCCGGTGAGTTATTCTTAGTGGAAGGTGACTCCGCTGGAGGTTCTGCAAAGCAAGCGAGAGACCGTGTTTTTCAAGCTATAATGCCACTTCGTGGCAAAATTCTAAACACTTGGGAAATAGATTCATCGGAGATACTAGCTTCTCAGGCGGTGCATGATATTGCTATCGCGCTCGGGGTGGACCCTGGCGCTCCAAAGCTTGATGGTTTGCGATACGGTAAGGTTTGTATACTTGCTGACGCAGATTCTGATGGTTTACATATTGCCACACTGCTCTGTGCTTTGTTTGTTAAACATTTTCGACAAGTAGTGGAAGAGGGCCATGTATATGTGGCCATGCCGCCCCTTTACCGTATAGACGTAGGAAAAGAAACTTTCTATGCAGTAGATGAAGATGAAAAGAAAGGTATTTTAGATAGTATCGTTGCTGAGAAAAAGACTGGCAAAATCAATGTGCAGCGTTTTAAAGGTTTGGGTGAGATGAATCCCCTACAACTTCGTGAAACCACAATGGCACCCGAAACACGAAGATTGGTAAAGCTCATTTTAGAGGAGGATTCAACGAAAAAAACTAAGAATGGTACTTTTGAAACCATGGACTTACTACTTGCTAAGAATCGTGCGCCAGACCGAAAGGAATGGTTGGAAACCAGCGGCAACTTAGCAAATTATGCTGATTAACTCACGAGTAGATCATGAATCAAGACATTACATTAAATAACGAGGGTATTGAACAAATTGCGCTGAAGAACTATACCCAGCAGGCTTACCTAAACTATTCGATGTACGTAATTAATGACCGCGCGTTACCAAATATTGGAGACGGTTTGAAGCCTGTCCAAAGGCGTATAGTTTATGCTATGTCTGAACTCGGGCTAAAGGCCAGTGCGAAATACAAAAAATCGGCCAGAACGATTGGTGATGTCATCGGAAAATTCCACCCACATGGCGATGCAGCCTGTTACGAAGCGATGGTGCTGATGGCACAGCATTTTACCTATCGCTATCCGCTAGTGGACGGTCAGGGTAATTGGGGTTCGCAAGATGACCCAAAGTCGTTTGCAGCAATGCGCTATACTGAATCTCGATTACAGAGTTATTCAGAAGTGCTACTCGGCGAGTTGGGTCAGGGAACAGTAAATTGGAAATCAAATTTTGATGGTACTCTTGATGAACCCGAAATCCTGCCGTCTCGTTTACCAAATGTCTTGCTCAATGGTGGTAGTGGTATAGCGGTTGGTATGTCTACAGATGTACCACCACATAACTTGAATGAAGTCGCCAAAGCTTGTATTTATTTACTAGATAAACCCAAAGCAACAGTCGCTGAAATTTGTAGGATAATTAAGGGCCCGGACTTTCCTACTGAAGCTGAACTTATCACTCCTAAGAACGATATTATTGAACTTTATAAGACCGGCCGAGGTTCACTAAAAGTACGTGCTACTTATACTAAAGAGGATGGCGAAATAGTAATAAATGCGCTCCCGTATCAGGCTTCTGGAGCAAAAGTCCTTGAACAAATTGCAGCTCAGATGCAAAAGAAAAAACTACCTATGGTAGTAGACCTTCGTGACGAGTCAGATCACGAGAATCCTACTCGAATCGTAGTCGTCCCGCGTTCCAATCGTGTTGACAGTGATGTCGTTATGTCCCATTTGTTTTCTACTACCGATCTTGAGAAAAACTATCGTGTTAATTTCAATATGATCGGAATCAATAACCGTCCTCAAGTTAAGAATATAGTTACGCTATTGAAAGAGTGGCTTCAATTTAGAACAACAACCGTAAAGCGTCGTTTACAATTCCGCCTCGATAAGATTCTTGATCGGCTTCATATACTTGACGGGTTACTAATAGCGTTTTTAAATATCGATGAAGTAATCAAGACTATTCGTAACAAGGACAAACCCAAATCCGCATTAGTAAAAAAATTTAAAATTAGCGAACTCCAAGCTAATGCAATATTAGATTTGAGACTGCGGCAATTGGCTAAATTAGAAGAAATCAAAATAAAGGCAGAGCAAAAGGAGCTTAGCGCTGAGCGCAAAAGTTTAGAGCAATTACTTAAATCTGCCGCTCGCCTTAAGACTCTCATAAAAAATGAAATTAAGGCTGATGCAAAAGAGTTCGGTGATGAAAGGCAAACACCAATTGTAGAGAGGCAAGAAGCTAAGGCCTTTAGTGAAGCTGAATTACTCTCAACAGAGCCGGTTACCGTTGTGCTATCGGAACGTGGTTGGATGCGAGCAGCGAGAGGGCACGATTTGGATCCAGCTACCTTGCAATATAAGTCCGGAGATCAATTTAAATCCGCATCAAAAGGCAAGAGCAATCAGTTTGCGATATTTATGGATTCGACGGGAAGGGCTTATTCTATCGCCGCCCACACCTTGCCTTCTGCGCGTGGCCAGGGCGAGCCCGTATCAGGAAGAGTTATTCCCCCTACCGGTGCAACATTCGAGGGAGTCACTATTGGTGCAGATGAAAAGGATGTGTTAATAGCTAGCGACGCCGGATATGGTTTCGTAGGTAAAATTAAAGACTTGATCAGTAATGCAAAGAAAGGCAAAGCAGTGCTTAAATGCCCCAAAGGCAGCAAAGTGTTGAACGTCTTTCACGTGAGTGATTACGAAAATGACTTTATCGTTTCCGTTACCAACGAAGGTCGCATGTTGTTATTTCCAATCAGCGAGCTCCCGCGGCTCGCCAAAGGCAAGGGCAATAAAATCATCGGCATACCTTCAGCTCGTGTTGCCGAAAGGATTGAATTTGTAGTAGCAATGGCTGTGCTTTCTTTTGAAGATTCCCTAGCCGTGCATGCAGGTCGGAGACATCACAATCTAAAACCAGCAGATCTCAAATATTATTGGGGCGAAAGAGGTCGCAGAGGTAGCAAACTCCCTCGAGGATTTCAAAATGTCGATCGCATCGATGTTATCGTAAAAGATGAAGCGAAACAGTTAGATGGATAGTTTTTACGTTATTAACTGTAAATAGAGACTAGTTGAGTCGCTTGTCTCTCCAATAATACTCTATATTCTGACATTGGCTCCAATCCAATGTAGGTTTTAATCTGATCTTGTTCGCCGAAATCGCCGTACTCTTCTGCTTCGATTCGAGAGCCGGCGCCAGCATTTTTGTATGCTGGCTCACTAATTAGAACAGAATTGTCAGGGCATACATCACAAATTGCGCGAGTCAGATCCAGTGTTCTCCCACTTAGGTTATTAGTATTTTGGGTAATTGGGGAGTAAAGGCCGTTAGCAGTTCTACCGCTATGCACTGCTATTTTAAACTTCGCTTCAAAAATCTCGTCATCAGGATTACTAATGTCTCCTAATAACTTTAACAGCAGTTGTGCTGCGCATATAGCATAAAAGGCTTGCTCTTCCGCTAACTTATCTACACCGAAATTGATTAGAACTTCGTCATCCGAGCAGTAAGTGACTGAGCCATTATAAAGTTGGCTCACTTTATCCGAATAAAAATAATACTTATTGAGGAGTTCAACCATTCTTATTTCGCTCATTGTGGAAGACAGGTATTGGAAATTACTCATTTTTATATCCAACAAAGTAGCATCTTGCACGCCTGTTTGCGATTTGAGAATCTGATCGTGTGCCTTAGGTTGTTGTACGCTAAAATTACTTAGGAATGTGTTTTGTGCTAGGAATTCTGCTGTGGCATTAAACTGTCGGATTGCCATGAAGATTTCGTTACTAGTATTTGGCTCTGGACAGGTCTCTATCTCACCTTTGCGGACATTACTCAGGTAAAATGAAAGGAGATTTACCGGGAAAGTTACGAGATACTGGTAGTAAGTCGATATAATAGTAACAGCTACGAGTAGGAGCAATGATGTAGCAATTACTATCAGTATGAGGTTATTTAGTATTCCTGCTTCTATATAGGTTAAATCGAGGCGAAGCCTAACATATCCGGCAATAGAATCAGCGATAGTGATAGGCGCAGAATAGTCAGCTTGAAGGTTGGTCAATGAAAACGGAAGAGGAATTAGTAATTGGTTCTCTGTATCAGAACCTGACGCGCTTGCAATTACTTCATTGTCTAAGTTTACCACCAAAACATTCCCAACAGATGATTCTTTAATTAGATTTGCCAATACAACGTTCATACTAATTAAGTCGTTGCTCAACATTAATTCCGTGAGTTGTGAAGCTATTTGCCGTGNAAAGCTCTGNCCAAAGCTATCGGCCTGTTGTCGCAACAAATTTTGNGTGTTGTAACTACTTATAAGCCAAAAAATGCACATAGAAAGAACCAATAAGAGACACACAGCAATATTGAATTTACGAGAAACAATACTACGTTGAGAGTTTTTACTTTCGGTGCCCAAGTTCATAGCAGATTAGTCTTTATGCTCTTCGTTACGATTCGGTCCCACTTGTCTGAATAAGGTCAGTCTTAGTTGCGCGAAGAATAGCAGGACCAAGCTTGTTACCCAATAAATATTTACACTATTCATTGTAAGATAAAATTATAGGATTGAATTAGTCTGTGAACTCTGTGGATAGTTACTATGCTTGACTGTCCTATCGTTGAAAATCTTACTCGATTTAGAATGCTCTTATATTCGCGCTCTTTATAAAAACTAGAGTATTCGGTTATTCCTAGCGCACTCTATATTTTGCGGGCTTGTCCGCCTCTTCTTCTACTAGGCGAGGAACCAAGTATCCGGGTAAAAGATTCTCCATTCCTTTTATTAGAGCTATACCTTTTCCTCTAGATACTGAAAAGTGGGCAGCACCGGCGACTTTATCCAGGAGGTGGAGGTAATACGGCAGAACATTTAAAGAGAAGAGTTCTCTAGAAAGCTTCTCTAGAATTTCTAGACGGTCGTTAATTCCCGCTAAAAGAACAGATTGATTAAGCAAAGTTACCCTATTTGCATCGATCTTTTTTAAATGTATTTTTACCAATTCACTCAATTCTTGGAAATGATTACAGTGAATCACCACCACACTTCTGAAACTTGAACTTGCTAGTATGTCGCATAATTGGGCCGTAAGGCGCTGAGGTATTACAATTGGCAACCTGGTATGTATNCGNACAGTGGTGATATGTTTAATCTGCTTTAGTTGATTAAACAACCAAGCTAAATGTCGGTCCGATACCGCGAGTGGATCTCCTCCACTAAGAATGACTTCTTTAATAGATTGGTCAGCAGAAATATAGTCAAGGGTCTCTAGCCATTGCAGACGATTCGGCGTATTTTTCGAATAGTCAAAATGGCGACGAAAACAATAACGGCAATGGATCCCGCAATGAGGCACAACAGTTAATAACACTCTTCCGTGATACTTATGTAAAAGCGCCGGAACAGGATTCGCCTTTGATTCTTTCAGTGGGTCCGCAACAAAGCCAGGTACTGTTGTCTCCTCTTTGATAGATGGCCAGACTTGACGGAGCAACGGGTCACCCCAATTCCCGACCTCCATCGATGCAACATATGGTCTAGTAACCTTCAATGGGAATTGTTCCATTGCAGCCAGACTAGCTGGCTGCTCCAAGGAGTCTAGTTGAAGAAGTTGCACTAATTCCTTTGGATCTGTAATGAGATCGGATAATATCTCTTGCCAATTTTGAGATTGATTAGTATCGATTAGTGGGATAGCAGGTTGTGTCATTTTGCGGGGGTTCTGATTAGGTACTAATATTATCGAATAATAGCAACAATTTGAGTTTTAGGCAGTGATGTACTGTTTAAAAGTTTGAGCTACTAATATACGAGGAAAGTATGGCCAGTTACTCTACTAATGAATTCAGGTCTGGGCTCAAGGTTCTAGTCGACAGTGAGCCTTGTTCTATTTTAGAAAATGAAGTTGTAAAGCCTGGTAAAGGACAAGCCTTTAACCGCGTGAAATTCCGAAATTTGTTGAATGGGCGTGTATGGGAGCGAACCTATAAATCGGGTGAGTCGATTAGTGCAGCTGACGTGATGGAAACGGACATGGAGTACTTGTACAGCGATGGTGAATTTTGGCACTTCATGAAGACTGACGATAGCTACGAACAAGTAGCTGCTGATGTAAATGCAATAACTGAGGCCCGCAATTGGTTAAAAGAACAGGATGTGTATCAGGTCATTCTATGGAATGACGCACCTATTTCTGTAATTCCGCCAAATTTTGTGGAACTTGAAGTAACCGATACAGATCCTGGGCTAAAAGGCGATACTGCGCAGGGTGGGACTAAGCCTGCGACCTTGAGTTCAGGCGCTGTCGTAAAAGTTCCNTTGTTCGTCAATATCGGAGATATATTGCGAGTCGATACTCGTACTAGCGAATACCAGAACCGTGTCAATAAGTAATATTATTTCCGCAATCTTAAATTAATATGGTTAATTGGCAACCTGGTGCTTCCCTCGATAATCTTAAGAAAAGGGCTGAACTGCTTGCGTACTTACGTGCGTTCTTCACTNAAAAAGAAGTTCTCGAGATAGATACCCCGATTTTGGCTAATGCCCCCGTCACTGATTTGCATATTAAGTCTTTAATTACGAACATCAACCTAGGGAACGAGAAAAAAACTTTATATTTACAAACGTCGCCGGAGTTCGCCATGAAGCGATTATTGGCGGCTTATTCAAAGCCTATCTACCAGATAGGAAAAGTATTTCGGGATGATCCTGTTAGTAATAAACATAATCCTGAATTTACCATGTTGGAGTGGTATAGACCTGGTTTTACACTGGATAGTTTGATGGGAGAAGTGGAAGAGCTTCTTTGCCCATTATTACTGTGTAAGAATATTCCCAAATTTTCCTACCGTTCACTTTTTGAAAAATACTTTGGCGTAAATCCCCATACTATTAGTTCAGATGAATTGTTGAAACTCGCAAATTCTCTGATANATTTCAGTGGGCCAAACTTCAGTAGTACCGATTATCTTCAGTTATTGATGTGTGAGGTAATAGAGCCTGATTTACCTGAGGCGTGTTTTGTATTCGATTACCCAAAAGAACAGGCTTCGCTTTCAGTCATACAAATTAACGATGAAGGTGACGTAGTAGCAAAACGCTTCGAAGTCTATTCTAGGGGTATTGAATTAGCAAATGGTTACTTTGAGTTGATTGATGCTAACGAACAGCGGAAGAGATTTGAGGCAGATAATGATGTACGAAAAAAACTTGGTTTAGAAATTCACCCACTCGATGAAAAATTCCTAGCGNCAATGAAATCAGGAATTCCTGCCTGTTCCGGGGTAGCACTGGGAGTAGACAGGTTATTTATGGCCGTCCAAGAGTTGGATAATATAGACAAGGCACTTAGCTTTTCTTTGGAGCGAGCCTAATTACTACCCAGATGCTTCCGATAGAACCCGTTCCTGATATAACTGTCTTAACTGTTTGGTAATAGGTCCCGGTTTTCCATTTCCGATAGAGTGCCCATCAATACATACCACAGCTAATGCCATGGTTGTGGCGTTGGATATAAGGGCTTCATCAGAAGCCAAGGCTTCGGCTACTGTAAAACCTCTTTCGTTAACTGATATACCAGCACTCTTTGCAATTTCTAGAAGAGTGCGCCTTCGGATACCAGGTAGAATTGAATTTGATAATGGTCTAGTGATCAGAACATTATCTTTGACGATATATGCTGAAGAATGGGTCCCTTCCGTGACAACCCCGTCTTCCACCATCCAACCCTCTGCAGCGCCTCTTGAAACTGCATCTTGTTTCGCCAAAACCTGTCCAAGTAGATTGATTGACTTGATATCACGTCTTTTCCAACGAAGATCCTCTGTGGTAACGACATGAATGCCAGACTCGATTTCAGGGCTATCGAGTATATCAATTGCTGAAGTGAATGCTACGAAACTAGGTTTTATATTCGCTGGGAAGGGGAAATCTCGATCCGCGGCACCTCTAGTTACTTGTGAATAGATTATTCCTTCTTGCAGTTTATTTATGGCGATTAGTTCCGTCATAACGTCCAANTATTTATCTNTGCTGCAAGGCCAACCAATTGAGATTTCTTTTAATGATCGATCTAGACGCTCTAGGAAATATTGCCTATCAACAAGCCTCCCATTTATAACTGGCACTACTTCATAAACACCATCACCAAAAATGAAACCGCGGTCAAAGATTGATATAACAGCTTTACCTTCATTAACATATTCGCCGTTCACATAAACAATTCTGTTGTATTCTTTTGTCATATTATTTCTTCAAAAACTGCGGTTATTTTCCTTTTGTGCATATTNGGTAGTTAAATATATTTCTTTTAGAAAGTATTTTAAAACACTAGATCATACCATCTTAGTTAATGCAAACTTGACGTAAATATTAGGTAATAGCTGCGTAATGCCTACTAAAGTTTAATCAATACCCCNTCGCTGCGGTTAAAAAGGCCTGGANTCCGCNCAATACNAATTATTTCATCTTCTCATATTCAGCAGCAAAACGTGATAAGGCGCCTTGGTGTAATCTTTGTACAGTCCAACCATCCATTGGTATAGCACCGATAGATCGATAGAACTGTATTGAGGGCTCATTCCAATCCAGCACAGACCATTCCACCCGAGAACAATCGCGTTCTACTGCAATATTGGCAACATAAGATAGCATGCATTTGCCAAATCCTTTACCTCGCATTTCTGGTTTTACATAAATATCCTCCAGATAAATTCCTGGGCGGCCGGTGAAAGTGGAGAAGTTGTGAAAAAATAACGCATATCCTACAGCCACGTTTTTATACTCGCCTATAATTACTTCGGCATAGGCCTTTTTAGAAAACAAATTTTTTTCAAGAGTCTTGACCGTGGCCACTACTTCGTGAGAAAGCTTTTCATATTCCGCTAATTCTTTAATGAAACCTAGGATTAGTGGACAGTCTTTGATGCTTGTGCTTCGTAATATAAAATTATCTATTGAAGTTTTTGCATTCATGTAAGTATTTACACCTTTTACTTTGTTAGTTAAATATAAAACTACGATGAGTTGGGAGGATTCATCTACTGTTCGTATATACCCTAGGCTGATATAATACGCGCCTTTTTTTTGGGCACAAAGCTTAGGGTATAAAAAGAGACGCCGGAATTTTACTGAGAGTCAAGTGTTCAACTCCTCACAGGCTAAGGAAACATGATGTCAGACCAAAAATCCACAATTATTTACACTGAAACCGATGAAGCTCCAGCTCTAGCTACTTATTCGTTTCTGCCTATAGTTGAGGCGTTTACTAACGCCTCTAATGTAAATGTTGAGATTAGAGATATTTCCCTATCCGGTAGGATTATTGCAAGTTTCCCCGACTTCTTGACTGAAGAACAAAAACAACCTGATGCATTAGCCGAATTAGGACGACTAACCCAGGAGCCTATGGCGAATGTTATTAAACTACCGAATATTTCCGCTTCTATTCCTCAAATTAACTCAGCAATTAAAGAACTTCAGAATAAAGGATTTGACCTTCCAAATTACCCTGAAGATCCGATTAATGATAGAGAAATTAAAATCAAAGCTCGCTACGATAAAGTGAAGGGAAGTGCCGTGAATCCGGTATTGAGGGAGGGCAATTCAGATCGGAGAGCGCCCAGTTCGGTCAAATCATATGCCCAGAAGAATCCGCATTCTATGGGGATTTGGTCTTCTAACAGTAAATCGCACGTTGCTAGCATGCAAAGCGGAGATTTCTTCGCAAGTGAGCAATCAACAACAGTCCCAAATGCGACCTCTGCTACTATTACGCACACCGATGTTAATGGTGACTCAAATATATTGAAAGACGGCATAGCTCTTCAGGCTGGTGAAGTAATCGATGCTTCCTTTATGAATATAAAAAAGCTTCGAGCTTTTCTTGCTCAACAAATCGATGATGCAAAGAATCAGGGAGTATTAATGTCTTTGCACCTGAAGGCCACAATGATGAAAGTCTCCGACCCAATCATTTTTGGNCACGCGGTTACTGTTTTCTATGAAGAAGTATTTACTAAGTATGCTGATAAATTCTCCGAATTAGCTATCGACCCTAATAACGGGATTGGGGACGTATATGCAAAAATTCAAAACTTAAACGATACGGATAGGGGAAGAATAGAAGACGATATTCGAGCTTGCTACGCCAATCGCCCAGACATAGCGATGGTGGATTCTGATCGAGGCATTACTAATTTGCATGTGCCGAGCGACATTATCATCGACGCTTCTATGCCAGCGGCTTTGCGCGCATCGGGCCAAATGTGGGGGCCAGACGGTGAGCTGCGTGATATCAAAGCTATTATTCCTGATCGATGCTATGCTGGCGTCTACCAAGAAGTGATCAACTTTTGTAAGGCAAATGGGGCTTTTGATCCTGCTACTATGGGCAGCGTGCCTAATGTCGGACTAATGGCCCAGAAAGCAGAAGAGTATGGCTCACACGATAAAACCTTTGAGATTCCTACCGATGGAATTATTACCATAAGCGACATTGACGGTAATAAGCTCTTAGAGCATTCAGTTGAAACAGGTGACATCTGGCGTATGTGTCAGGTAAAGGATGCGCCAATTAAGGATTGGATAAAACTCGCTGTTAATCGAGCTCGATTGAGCAACACACCGGTTGTATTTTGGTTAAATAAAGCTAGAGCACACGACAGAGAACTGATAAAGAAAGTAAATCAGTATTTGCAAGACTACGATAGCGATACTTTGGAAATCTTTGTTAAAGCTCCCACAGAAGCAACAAAATTTTCTTTAGATCGGATAAAAGATGGCAAAGACACAATTTCTGCTACAGGTAATGTGCTGCGAGATTATTTAACTGATCTATTCCCAATTCTTGAGTTGGGGACAAGCGCAAAGATGCTGTCTATCGTCCCATTAATGAAGGGAGGGGGTCTATTCGAAACAGGCGCGGGAGGCTCGGCACCAAAACATGTGCAACAATTCGAAAAAGAAAATCATTTGCGATGGGATTCCCTTGGAGAGTTCTTAGCATTAGCTGCTTCATTAGAACATTTAGCGAATTTAACGGGGAATCGAAAAGCTAAAATATTAGCTAATACATTGGACGCAGCGACCGAAAAACTGCTCAGTAATAATAAGTCGCCATCAAGAAAGGTCAACGAGTTAGATAATCGTGGCTCTCATTTCTACCTCGCGATGTACTGGGCGCAGTCATTGGCCGAACAAACTGAAGATGCAGAATTGCAAACACGTTTTTCGCGCGTCGCTGAAGCTTTAAACTCTAATGAAGGAAAGATTATTGAAGAACTTAATGCTGTCCAAGGTGTAGCGATGGATGTGGGAGGATATTACAAACCGGATCCTGATCTTGCCTCTGCTGCAATGAGGCCAAGTGCAACACTTAACGNCGTAATTTCTAGTATCTAATTTATCAATAGGTCTAAGTAAGCACGATGTACTAACTGGGCTACAATGGAATAGATTGTTTAGGNTTATCGCGAAACTTTGGTTAGAAAATTCCATGTTTGATCAATTTGCTGCAGGCAACTTACCTACTTTTGCTGAGTGACAATAATGCCAAACTCATCGATGGTAACAAGCACATCAGAAAAATTGGTTACATCTATAGGAGCCGCAGACGAAACATCATGTTCTGCAAAAATATAGACCTTTAGTGCTTCACCTAACCTTTCAGGAAGGCTAGTTGTTTCTGAGTTAAATCCCTGCGGTATAAATACACTTTTGATGTCGATGTCATTATCCGCATTGGCGATAAATTCACGTTGGTTTGAGTACCACTCTGTCTTGGTAGAAGGAAACTTGTCTATTATTTGCTGTGAATATACGAAGATTATATCCACTTGCGTTATTAAGATTGCGTTGGGGTCTAACCTAGATGTTATATGAATAGAATTTATCTCACTGTAGCTAACATTAGTCAGCAACAATACAAATGGTATTAAGAGTGTTCTTAAACTTCTCAATATGAGCATTGATTTAATTAAAAAGGCCAGTAGGATTAAAGCCTACTGGCCTTGGAACTTTTGCCTTCTTATAACTACCTTTGTTCCTCTACTAGTAAAAGAATAATCTCTCTAATCGATTTTAAACAAAAGTAATTAGTTTTCTTCAGTTTCGACTACCCCAGTATCAGATTTGGGCGACCCATCACCATTATTACCGAGAGACTCTTGGTATCTCCAACCGGCGAGAATACCAACTAAGCCATGGTTTCCTTCGTGGCAAGCATACTCATAAACNGGATCAGGAGATTCGCGTAANGGGAATTTTGCCGACCATGGCACGTCCCAAGAGAGTGGGTCAGTCACAGTAAAATCATACTCTATAGTGTTTTCATCGACGCGAGTGAAACGCTCTACAACTTCGGCCTGATCCGACATGCCGCGAAGATTATAGTCGTGATACCAGTTCTGCGTATGTACAACTAAGGTATCGTCTTCCCAATATGCAATGGAATCGCCTTCCCACTTCAGTTGCCTGGTATGATGATCACTGTCGAGACGAATAATTCGCGCCGAATGCACCATTTCGTTTAGGATCATTATCTGGTCTTGAGTTTGCACCAGTTGCATATTGTTGTTGTAAGAGCCCGGGATCATCGGTGGCCCACCAACAAACCCGACAATGCATCGGTCAACGGTAGTTCTGCCCTCAGGCCCTGCACTTTCGAACACCATCTGACCGTATTTAGCTCGGCGTTCGCGACCAATTTCATTAGTGCGGGGCATTCGGCCGTTTGGTGGATCGTAAATTAGTGAAGTTCTGCGATCCGCAACAGTATTTTCACCACGTTCGTACCAGAAATTATTATAGGAAATTACGCCGGGTGGATAACCAGCCCCGCCAACNGAATCAATAATAAGATCGCGGTTTTGNCGCCGAAGCTCAAATTCTTCCCATTCTGCAGCTTGTTCGGGCGTTAAGACTTCCAAGTGCTCTAATTCTCTGGGCCGGTTTAAAGGAGTAATAGTCCTAAAGGTATAAGTGCCTTGTAAGTCAGGATGGCCATATTCCGTGCGCGGGAAATCTTCAGATTGACCCATTGCAACAGCGGCTACCATGATAGTGGTAATCGCTAATAACAGTTTGGTTAGGGCTCGGTTGGTCATTGGAACCTCCAAATCTCGTTCTAAAGCTGATTTTTGTTCTGTAACACGTAACTTTATGAAACTACGCTTGATTGAGCGATTTTTCAAGGAGAATTTGGTCACCAATTGTTGCAGGAAATCCAAAAATTCAAGTTCAAATCATGGGCTTTAAATCGCTATTGCTGAGTTTGGTGGATATATGAATTGTTTTCCGTCAAATTGAATTGGCATAGAAGCTGGTTTATTCTTCGAGGCTATTATATCGGTGACAAAAAGCAGATCGTAGTATGGCATCTAAAGCCAAGCGCAATCGCAATTCATCGGGGGTTGGCCCTAGGGTCAGCACAACTTCTCAGGTTGAAACCAGATCAAGGTTCAAGCTGGGAAATTTCAAAATTCCCCTTGTGTTAATTGGTGCATTAGCGGCCCTTTCAATGACGCCCCGAGTTCAAGACAGTGGCGCCCTCTATTTTTCTGTTATTGGCGCTGTAATATTTTTAGTGGTCTGGTTTNTTTATCTATTAATATTAAGCTGGCGCTCCGAAGAGGAACGTTTCTTCCAAGTCGTGCTGCGGCCTCAGCATTATGTCCAAGCTATGGTGCAGCTAAGTGTCTATTCCTACTGGGGGTTTTATTGGCGTCCGGTCTATGAACATGCCTGGTTGATTATAGGACAGATTTTATTCGCTTATGCCTTCGATATATTACTTTCCTGGTCACGCCGGCGGACATACACGCTGGGTTTTGGACCTTTCCCGATCATCTTAAGTATTAATTTATTCCTCTGGTTTAGAGACGATTGGTTCTACATGCAGTTCTTAATGATCGCGCTGGGCTTTATGGGCAAAGAATATGTGAGATGGCAGCGTGATGGTCGCAGTGCTCATATTTTTAACCCGTCTGCGTTTGCTTTAGGCCTGTTTTCTTTAGTATTAATTATTACCGATACGACTCATTTAACGTGGGGACAAGAAATTGCGTCGACTTTGACGCTCGCACCAAATATTTACACCTTTTTGTTTCTTATTGGCTTGATCGTGATGTACTTTTTTTCGATTACGCTGGTAGCAGGTATGGCCGCTATTTCATTGTTTTCACTTAGCGCAATTTACAACGCATCAACTGGAGTACCTTATTTCCTAGATTCAGAAATTCCGGCCGCTGTGTTTCTCGGCCTCCATTTGTTAGTAACAGATCCATCGACTTCGCCGCGAACGGCTTTAGGAAAAATTCTATTCGGAATTCTCTATGGCTTTAGTGTCTTCGGACTTTATACGGTTTTAGGGTTGTTAGGTTTTCCAACTTTTTACGACAAATTATTAGCTGTGCCATTATTAAATATGAGTGTCATCGCTATCGACAAAACAGTCCACAAAATTAAGTCAAGACAAGTGCTTAATATGTGGAAAGAAGATTGGTTTGGTGGAAGAGCTAATTTAGCGCACATGAGTGTTTGGGTACTAGCATTCATTGCTATGTCGGGGTTAGGGAAAACAGATAGTAAGCATATTGGAGATAGCTTGCCTTTTTGGCAACAGGCTTGCGGTGATGAATTGCCCAACGCTTGTGAACGATTGGTGCAATTAGAAACCACCTATTGTACAGATAACTCAGCCTGGGCTTGCAACGAACTAGGATTGCAATACCGGCAGGGCACGAATGTTGTTAGAGATAATAACATCGCACGTAGCTATTTCGCACAATCCTGTGAGTTAAAGTTTAAAGCTGCGTGTTTAAATCTACTAAACGATGAGTTATTAGCTAAGGAAGACCCCCATGAATTAGACCTACGCTTATTATTACGAGAGGGTGGCCTCAATTTGATGNNAAGTCCACGGGANGAGCTTTATACAAGAGCTTGTGACCATGAATGGANCTTTGCCTGTGAAGAGATTTAATTAAGAGTAAAAGGAATATAGAAAGTACTGTGAGTCGAACTAATCCAAACTTAAGTAATAGTACGAATACAACTGTGACGGATGCCCCTCACTGGAATATTGGGTTTACGGTTATGATTGTTATCATAGTATTTGTAGCGTATTGGATGAATTCGCAAGGTTTATCTAGTCAATCAACAGGGCCAGTAATAAGTTCTCTGGATCGCCTACCAGGCTTCAGCAGCGAAGCGTGGTTACTTCCTGAGGATGACTTATTAGGGTTTGTCGAGGTTCCGGCCGGAGAATTTATCATGGGCAGTAATCCGGCTTTGGATCGACTCGCTTATGAAAATGAACGTTGGTCGAACTTGCAGCGGCAAGGTAATGTTGAACTTCCTTCTTTTTATATAAGCCGTTACGAAACTACGATTTCTCAGTTCCGAGTGTTTGCCGAAGAAGCCTCGATAAGAATCGATTTAGACGCCCTGGAGGGTGGTCCTACAATGCCAGTAAGTAACATTACTTGGTCTCAAGCAGTCGCCTATACGCAATGGTTAGATGAAAAAATGCGGAACTCTTCTTTGACTCCTGACCCTTTAATGCAGCTATTAAAATCAGGAGCAAAGATTAGATTGCCTTCGGAGGCAGAATGGGAAAAAGCCGCAAGAAGCAGCGATGGCAGAGTTTTTCCCTGGGGTTCCCAGCCTACATCCGAATTCTCTAACTTCGATAGTGAAAAAAAACGAAGCGTCGGTGCGGTGGCATGTGCAAACTGCGCGCATAATTTGTCCGATATGGCAGGAAATGTGTGGGAAATGACCCGCAGCCCAATGCAAGATTACCCCTACGACCCCGGTGATGATGGTGCTGATTTGGCTCAAGACGCCCTCTGGGTCATGCGAGGGGGCTCATATTCAGACGCTGTCAATAATGTGCGTGCTGCAGTAAGAGGTGGGGTAGATCCGGGTGTACGGAATGACGCTATAGGATTTCGCGTTGTTATAACTTTTCGTTAAAGTAAATTAAATTTTACTAATCTGAGGATTCTCTAATTTATTTTGGCTACTCAGTTAATCAACCTGATACTTTCCAAACCACTCCATGATTCTCTTGGATACATCCATTAGGAATTTTGGTTCTCTAGGTCCATGAGGAGTCCTAGGATATATAATCATTTCTGTATCTACGCCTAACCATTTCAAGGAATTATAAAATTCCTGACCTTGTCCAAGCGGTACTCGGAAATCCTCCTGGCCATGAATCACCTGAGTCGGCGTTACGACATTTTCAATATGGCTTATCGCGGAAGAATGCTCCCATACCTCTGGGTTTTCCCAGAAATAGCCTCCCATATGCTCTATTAAGTAATCTCTGATATCTGTCGTCGTCGACATGCTGACTAGATTGGATAAGCCAGCGCCCATACTGGCTGCATTGAAACGATCGGTTTGTGTCACCGCAAAGGAAGTCATGTAGCCTCCGTAACTCCAACCCATTAGGAACTGGTTATTAACATCGCCGATTCCTTTTTCAATCACAAGATCTAAGCCGGCCAGAAGATCTTGCAAATCGCCTTGCCCCCAATTCAAAGCTGTTGCTTTTCTAAATTCATAGCCGTAGCCGGTGGAGCCTCGGGGATTTGGTCTTAAGATGGCGTAATTATTTTGTGCAAAATATTGAGCCATGTATATTTCCGGTCTACCAGTGAAAGTTTCCGAATAAACACCTGACGGGCCCCCATGCACGTTTAGAATAATTGGATAGGCTGTACCTTCTCGGTAGTCGACTGGATATGTAAGCAAACCTTCAATTTCAGTTCCATCAGGTGAAGTCCATGATATTAGCTCAGTCTTTCCCATGAGCGGAATTTCAACGTTGCTGTGCAAGTCGGTTAATTGCCGACTGATATTGTCTTTAGTGTTTTGCACAAATAAATTCCAAGGGCTGTCAGAAGATTCCCAACTATAAGTAAAGCGATCAGCATTTCTGGCTAAGGACAAGTTGCCGGCCACCCCCCTGTCGGGCGTCATTACTCGAATTTCTTTTCCACTGAGGGGAAGGCTAATAATTGAACGACTCGTTCCCATGGTCTCCGTTAAATAGAGTTCGTCACTGTCCTTAGACCATCCAGAAATATTTGCGCTACGATTTGGCGTTTCCGCTAACATTCTTGAGTCGCCACCCGAGGCAGGAATAACGTATACATCATTACGTGAGATTAAGTCCGGCTCCGATCCGGAAGAAGTAAAGGCAATCCAATCGCCATTGGGAGACCAGAAAGGATCTTCTTCAACGCCATTTCCTGCAATTAATATTCTGATTTCACCCAGTATCTTCTGTGATTCAGATTCTTGTTCAGTTTCTGCTTTCAAGAAATTTTCAACACTATTAGTGGTAGGAATAGTAACAACTGAAATGTCGCCAAAATAATTGGCGTAATTTAAATCGTCGCTGGGTTTGTGGGAGAANGCCACTTCTNCACCGTCCGGATTCCAGNTAAAATTTCCTACCACCATTTCACCGGATGTTATTTGTATAGGTGTTGTTGGTTCATCGGAACTTTCGTTTATCGCAACTACATAGAGATGGCGATAGCGTTGCTGTTGATCTACGATAATTACGTCTCGTTTCTCTTTAATCTCCTTTTCTCGTTCTTCACTTAGAGGATCCTGCATGGAGAATACAACACGATCTCCACTTGGAGACCACTCATAATTTAAGACATTATTCGCGGCAGCAGTCAGTTGCCTGGCTTCGCCACCAAACAATGGCATAATCCACACTTGAGACATGTTGTCGTCGTCATTTCCTCGCTTACTAATAAAACTTAAATATTGGCCATCAGGGGAAAACGCCGGTGATGAAGCAGAGTATTCCCCTTGTGTATATTGTATGTTGCGCGATCCGTCTGCGGTGGCCACCCAGATTTGAGTACGGTACTCGGAGTTACTACCTTCTGTGCGCGGAGTGCTAAGTACGTAAGCAATAAATTTCCCATCTGAAGAAGTAGCTGTCCCTTGGATGCGACGAAACTGCATTGATAATTCTGGCGTCCAAGCAGCCGGAGAGACTTCTTGTGCTGAAGAATTTATGGCGCATGGTAATATAATAGCGACAGCAATTATTAACGGAGCTATTATATTTTTCGCTATATTTTTCATAGACATTTCTGCTCTGTTATCTCAGAGGAAGAGCGAAGCTTAGTATTAAATCGCCACCTCGTCGACCACGTGAGCCACCGCCAGATGCAACGGTTATGAATTCTTCACCATCTATTGAATAGACTGCCGGTGACGCAAATACTCCAGACCCTGTATTAAATTTCCAGTATTCTTCCCCGGTCTCCGCATCGAAGGCGTAGAAGTAACCCGCTTCATTACTTCCAGCACCAACAAAGACCAATCCACCAGCAGTTACTACAGGGCCGGCTTGTCCGTAACCTTCAAAAATTTGTCGCCAAATTAATTCTCCGCTAGTTGGATCGTAGGCAGAAAAATAGCCTTTAGGATCGCGCCCAGAATTAAAGGGCTGGTCTATAGCGTTTACATACAAATAGCCGGTGTCTTTACCATATGCTAGGGGACCATAGTTTGAACCACCGCCAAAACCTGGAGAGAAGATTTGATTTGGACCTATCGGTGTAAACTGTTCAACCAGTTCATTCTGTTCCATATGTTGTGCCGGGATATCAGTCGGGAATACCGGCGAAACAGGCTCCATNCGCTCGCCATTCGCCTTGTGCGGGATAGGCTGGGTTGGCCACGGCTCTTCGCCTTCAACATTTGTTTCAGTAGATACAGGTGTTTCAATGATAGGATGGACAGGTTCACCGGTTTCGCGATTTAGAATGTATAACCAACTATTTTTACTTGCCTGTGCTAGAGCTTTGACTGGCTCGCTGTCGACTTCCATATCAAACAGCACTGGTTGGTTTCCAGAATCATAATCCCAAACATCATGATGGACTTGTTGGTAATACCAAACCAACCTGCCTTCATCCAAGGTCAATGCGATAAGCGAATCGGTAAACAAATTCATACCGTCACGCTTTGTACTGTCCCCAAAGGGATTTCCTACAGCGAAGTAAACCATTCCCAATTCAGGGTCGATGGAAGGCGTTTCCCAGATACCGCCACCGTTGCGTTCCCCACCAACCCAAGTAGGGCCGGCAATTTCCCAACCTTGATCGTTCTCGTCCTGAGGGACCGTATTGAAATGCCAGAGTACTTTCCCAGTTTGATCATCGATTGCAAGAACATAGCCGCCCTCTATATGACTCTCACTGCGCGTTGTGCCAATGTAAAGAATGTCATTGTAGATTTGTGGAGCTGTAGTGAACCAATAACCAACCGAGATAGCAGTTTCAATTGTTGGGTCGCGTTGATGTAATACATCAAGAATAACAGAGGCTTGGCCCCCTTCACCAAAAGTTTCAATTGGTTCCCCTGTTTTTGCATCCAGGGCAAACATAAATGAACCGGCTGCCGTATAGATAACACCCTCATCGTAAACTACACCACGATGTCTAAATATATAACCTTCGCGGCGACCACCGCCGAGCAAGCGTGTCACATCATAAGACCATAGCAAATGACCATCCCTAGCATTAACTGCGTATACACTTCCCCTTGAATCGGTTATGTACATTACTTCATCGACGATTACCGGTGTAGTTTGATTGCTAACCCCATCGATAACACCATGCTGAAATAACCAGCGAGGCGTTAGGGTTGCTACATTGTCTTTGGTAATCTGATCTGTAGGTGCGAAGCGAGACCCATAAAGATCGAAATTATGAAGGGGCCATTCCAGATCGCTGACCGCGGAGACCACCTTCTTAGCCGGCTCGACTGCTCCGCCGGTGGAATTGCTACCGGTAGCTACAGATATTGAGGTAGTTTCATTATCGGAGGAACAAGCCAAAAAGACAGGTAACAAGATTATCAATAAAACTCTAACGTCAATTTTCGAGTGACTTGGAATGAGCTTACTTAATTTCATCGTTTGGCTCCAATTTTATATTTACTAAACTATCCTTTACTTACTTTCTTCTAATATATATTCAACAATTGCTCTCAATTGGTCATCGGTACAATCTACACATAGACCCCGGGCGGGCATTATTCCATTAAGGCCGTTAATAGTATTTTGTACCAGAGTTTCCACGCCTTTTTCTGCCCGTATTTCCCATTCAATTACATCTCCTAATAATGGGGCATGAGCTTGACCTGTTCCATGGCAGGCAAAGCAACTAGCTTGGTAACCGGCCGCAGCATCGTAATTTTCTGAATCGGCAGCGAAGGCAGAGTAGGAAATAACGATCCCTAATAGATAAGTAGGTGTATATTGTTGGTACTTTTTCATAAATCAATCGCTAATATTTTTTTCTGACTATATTAAAAAAATTGACAAACTTTTGCATGTGCTCGCTATTTTGAGAAATTACGAGAGAATGATCTCCCCCTGGAATTTCCGCATACACATGCTGCATACCAATTTTCTTCATTACANTTACCCATTCTCTTGTCANCGTTACTAACCCATCTTCATCTCCCTGTAACACGAAAATAGGGATGTGCTTTATCTTATCCAATACGGCGCCGATGTCTACGCTCCTTTCTGGAGCCGGTGCTGCAACACCAAGCCCAGCAAATATTTCTGGATACTTAGCAGCAATATGGTAGGTTCCAGCACCACCCATGGAGTGCCCCCATAAATAAATGCGATTATTGTCAATATTATATTCATCGCGAACTATGGCCAAAACTTCCATTACATCTTGTTCGCTATATACCGAATCTAGAGGATCTTCTGTATCTCTCGAACCGTACCAACCTCGGCGAACATAACCTAATGGAGTGACCACGATGTAGCCGCCGGTTTCCGCTTGATCAAGAAAGCCGTGATAGCCCATTAGCCAATCATAAGAGCGGCCAAGCCCATGCAAAGAAACTATTATAGGTGCCGGGTCGCTTTCGTTATAATCAGATGGAACAAAAAGAGCATAGGGAATTTCTTCCCCAGTTGAAGAAAATATATAGCTAAGATGTTTAACCCGTGGGTCATCTATGTGGCTTTCGTCATCAGATATTTGCCTATCGGCCCAGGCTAACGAACTGACTGTAAAACTTGCTAGGATGCTTAAAACTATTCGGCCAAAAATTTTCGCCATTTTCATTTCCTCAGCAGAGCTAATTTTTTGAGAGAAGGAGAGCATAAACAATTCGCCGAATAGACGCAAAGCTCTGGAAATAAGCTACTTGTTCTTTAGCCTTAATGAACTCATTAATTAAACTCACTATCTGCGAGATGTCTAATTAACGTGATTGCGTCTCGATCGAGTTGAACANAAGCGGCCTTCAAGTGCTCAGCTATGTTCACTTGCTTGTCGTCCAAATCAAGTTCTCTTTTATAACTGAAGTGCACAAACAATGATTCTTTTTCTGGCTCCTCGATTAATGTACTACTTTGTGCGTTAATCTGATCGAAACCATTGATGGTTTCGGTGCGTATTTTTTGCTTAGGATACAGAATAACTCTTTCATGGAAACTTGTGTTACCAACCACAATAGTTCGGGTAAATGTGTTATTTCTCAATTTATCCGACCTACATTGTAAGGCATGATTGAACTTTTCGGGACTGCGAGCTCTTAGTACGAGCCCCTGCCAAAGGTGATTTCTAGTCAAAAAGGCTACGGATTTGTCGCTGGGGTCATTCACCTGTATCGTATGTTTGAACTTTAACAACTGATCTGCCTATAGAAATACCGAACGATGATTCTACTGATAACTCATGACAGTCGACAAGAATTTGAGCAATGTCTAGAATATTTGCTTTACCAATAAAAATTTACAAGAAGATGATTAAAAGATACATAACTCTATCAATTATCGCGGGGTTGGCAGCTATTCTGTCAGTTTGGTTTTTTGCCCTGCCTGGCTTGTCTGCAGAGTATCAAATTTCGGACTCTTCAGAAGCAATCGTCCGCGGTGAATACCTATCAATGGCGGGAGGATGTATAAGTTGCCATCGGGGTCAGACTGACTATACCTCAACAACCCTTAGCGGTGGTCTTGCGTTGAGCACAGATTTTGGGACTTTTTATGCGCCTAACATTACACCCGATATAGAAACAGGAATTGGTAATTGGAGNNCAGATGACTTCATTATGGCACTTAAACATGGTCGAACCCCTTCAGGAAGTTTCTATTACCCGGCCTTTCCTTATCGGTCCTATGCCGGGATGACTGACGCTGATGTATTGGATATGGCTGCTTATCTAATGTCTTTGGAGCCGGTTAGCAACATAGTGCCCTCTGCGGAAACGCCTTGGTGGTTGTTTCGTTGGTCCATTGCTGGATGGAATAAGCTTGCTGACTTTGGTAAACCTGAACCNGAGCAGTTTGAAGATGAACTGTTAACTCGCGGTGCCTACTTAGCCCGTAATCTTGGTCATTGCGGAGAATGTCATACACCTCGCGATGTTTTAGGTATTCCTGATTACAATCAAGAGTATGCTGGATCAGAAATGGGTGAAGAGATCATTGAAGCAATAGACGCAGAGGCTCTAGAAGACTGGACTACGAACAATTTCGACATCTTTCTATTGCTTGGCCTGAAACCAGAAGGAGAGTTTGTAGGTGGCGATATGAATGAAGTTATCGAACATAACACTAGTAGATTAACAGACGAGGATCGAGATGCCTTAGCATCGTTCTTTACCCGTCATAAACTAGAGTAGGAATCGCTCTTCCAATAGTGCTAATTATCCTACTCGAATGGGTTTTGTGTTGGAATATTCCAGTTAAGGGGCATTATATTTAGGCCTTTCACAAAACATCTTCGATCCTAATTTTGGCATGAAAAATAATGATCGCTATTGTGGATAAAAGGGCGGCCGCTACCGCCCTTTTATCCTGCTAATATTTATTAGTCATTATCTACACGATAAGCATCATGGCAGTTACCACAGGACCCACCGAATGCCCTAAATGNCCCAAGGGCTGCGGCCATTTCACCTGTAGCCGCCGCGTCAGCAAATGCATTAGCATTGTCTATCAAGGNTTGAGATTTGGTCGCTATATCATCTTGGTTATCCCAGATACTGTCTAGAGCGGTGGTTTCTATATTATCGAAAGCACTAGTGTCTACTGCCAGCATCTCCGGAATCATTGTTGCCATAACAGCAATTCTTCTTGCATTTCGTTCTGCAACTTCTGCATCAAACGGCGCTCCTTGAGCCATACCAGCGATCGGCCCCAGGTTATAGCGGATAGTCTTGAAAAGAGATTTACGTTGGTCCACGGCTGCCGCCGCTTGTTCTTCTGGACTCATATCCTGAGCAAATGATGTAAATATCATGCTGTATACAATTATTGCCATTGCTGAGATCACGACTGCTATTTTTCTCATCTTTAATTCTCCAATCCTTTCTAGGAAGTCTAAAGCATTAAAATTCGGGGAATATGGTCAACGCTTGACCCATGATTGCACCAGACACTGACCGAGCGACGACTATATTACAAATAATCGTTAAATGTCACGGTAACTGTAATAGTTTGAAACGGTTTTCTATTTTGTTTCGCCCCCGCAGCTTGCTCGCGACAGAGGACGAGCAGTATATGCGTTGTTGTAAATTAACCAAGTGTGTAGAAGTCATGGTCTAGATTTTAGAGTTTATTCTAGTTCGATTAAGAGTATTTAAAGACGCCTCTTTGATATTTAGGAAGAGTTAAATTGAAGAAGTATTACCCGTCAAATAAGAGAAGTGCCTGTTCTACGATTTATTTTTGAACTTTCTGATTGACTAAGGAAGTTCTCTATAGCCAGGGCCGTAAATTATCCTTCCGGGTTTAGCGCCGGTGTGATGCCCATCATCCACAACCAGGGCGCCATTAACAAATACGTATTTCATTCCTATTGCATATTGATGCGGGTCTTCAAATGTCGCTTTGTCTATTATTTCATCGGGATCGAANACAGCNATGTCCGCAAAATAGTTTTCTGTGATTAAACCACGATCGTGTATGCCTAGCCTCCTTGCTGTCTGACTACTCATTTTACGCACGGCTTCTTCCAAAGAAATAATCCCTCGCTCTCGAACGTATAAACCTAAGACTCGAGCAAATGTTCCATATTGCCTAGGGTGAGGAGCGCCCTCTCCGAAGATACCCACTGGTCCATCCGATCCAATAGCTGTGGCTGGGTGTTGCATGATTCGATCTACATCATCAGGCCCAATGGCATGATAGATAGCCGTAGCACCTCCGCCACGAATAATGTCAAAAACAATTTCAGCAGCATTTTCAGCCGTGGGCTGTAAGCCTTTTTCCATAGTGAGCTCAGCCAAGTTCTTGCCTGCCATTTCGGGTTCCCACGAATTGCGCGAAATAAAGACGTTCTTCGGATCACCGCCTCCGCGATCGTAAAGAATTTTGGAAACGATCTCGTTTTTTATTGACAGGCGTGTCTCATCACTATCTATTCTTTCCAGTAGCCTCTCTCGCCCACCTTCTTGAGCCCATTGCGGAACCAGAGCGGTAATTCCTGTCTGGGAAGCTGTATAAGGATACTGATCTATGGTGACATCAATACCGCGGGCTCGAGCTTCATCGACTAGTCTTAAAGTTTCCTTTGAAGAACCCCAGTTCTCGATACCAATTACTTTATGATGGGTCATTTGGACAGGTATATTTGCTTCTACCCCAATACGAATTGTCTCGTTTACGGAATCAATAAGTTGCGATGCTTCTTCGCGCATATGAGAGATGTATATTCCATTATATTCAGCAGTAACTTTAGATAGTTCGATGATTTCCTCCGTGGAAGTAAAACTGCCGGGGACGTAAAAAAGCCCGGTAGACATTCCGAGAGCTCCCTGCTCCATAGCTTGCGCTACCATGGCTTTCATTTGTTCCATCTCTCTTACAGAGGCTTCGCGATCTTCTGTCCCGAGTACTCGGGATCGAACAGTACCTTGCCCAACAAATACTCCCCAGTTGGGGCTAATTTTTTTTTCTTTTATAGCGTCTAAGTGCTCATCGATTGGATAGGGCGAGCTGCCATCGTTGCCCTCCGTTAATGTGGTCACGCCTTGCAGTAATGCACTTTCAGCTCTAGGCACGTCGAAAATCCCGCGCAAAGCATGCGTATGTGGATCAATAAAACCTGGCGCAACGACAAGGCCGCTAGCATCGATTATTCGTTCCGCTGCGGAACTTGAAAGATTGCCGATACGCGCTATGCGATCGTCAATTATACCAACATCAGCCCTAAACCAGGGATTCCCCGAACCGTCAACGAGCCTACCATTAAGAATTACGGTATCGAATTGCTGAGCATTACTGAGCACTGGAAGGTGAAAAATTAGAAAGCACAAAACTTTCGTTAACAATTTATTCATGCCACGTGACCTCTGTATCCAAGATTACCAAATTCGAACCCGATCCTCTGGTATCAAGTAAAGTTCATCTCCGGGTTGCACGTCAAATGCCTCATACCATTCATCGAAGTTGCGGACGACCCCGTTTACTCGATACTCTGAAGGCGAGTGAGGGTCTGTAGCAAGCCTTTGAATAAGAGCATCTTCTCGATACTTGCGCTGCCAGACTTGCGCCCAAGACAGAAAAAAGCGCTGGTCGCCAGTTAACCCATCAATAATTGGTGCTTCCTGTCCATTCAAGGACATCCGATAAGCCCGGTAAGCGAGCGATAATCCACCGATGTCACCGATGTTCTCACCCAATGTAAAGTTACCGTCTATGAAATAACCTGGAACCGGCTCAAACTGACTATATTGAGATGATAACGCTGAAGTTAGCACTTCAAAGTTTCTCCGGTCTTCGTCGGTCCACCAGTTTCTTTGAACGCCTGCGAAATCCGATTTCGAACCTTGATCATCAAACCCGTGGCCCATTTCATGCCCAATTACAGCTCCGATTCCACCATAGTTCACGGCAGCGTCAGCTAGTGGGTCGAAGAAAGGCGGTTGTAAAATACCTGCAGGAAATACGATCTCATTAAAAGATGAATTATAATAAGCATTCACCGTTTGAGGTGTCATGCCCCATTCTTCCCGATGGGTTGGTTGGCCTAGTCTGCCAACTTCGTCTCGGTAGTTAAATTCACGAATATTTTGTGCATTTGCAAAAAGGTCATCGNGACTGATCTCTATTGAAGATAAATCTTTCCATTGGTCAGGATAGGCTATCTTCGGCCGGAACGATTGTAATTTCCGGTGAGCTTCTCGTTTAGTATCGGGTCCCATCCATTCGACGTCTTCAATGCTCTGCGCGATGGCAGCACGCAGATTTTCGACTAGTTGTTCCATCTGTTTCTTGGCAGTTTCTGGGAAATGCCTTTCGACATAAACTTGGCCAACCGCCTCGCCCAAACTGTTTAGTGCGCCAACTCTGGCAACGCCCCGTTCCCATCGTTCCCTTTGTTCTGGGACACCGTTTAGAATGGTTGAATAGAAGTGAAATCTTTCGTTATCTAGTTCTTCTGAAAGCACTGGCGCATTGTTAATAATAAAACGGTAGATCATGTAATTCTTCCAGTCCTCGATCGGCACTGTATTTACAAGATCTATAATTGGAGACATTGCACTCGGAAAAGAAATATTTAAATCTTCTAGCCCGGCTATTTCTGCTGAAGAAAAGTATATATCCCAGTCCAATCCCGAGTATTCAATTTGGAAATCTTCATAGCTCATTGGGTTGTGCGTCAGGTCTCGATTACGTCTTTGATCACGTGGCCATAAATGTTCGGCAATTTGAGTTTCTAGGGTTAAGACTGATTCAGCTTTCGATTGCGAATTACCGATTTTTACAAAATCGAGAGTTCTAGCTATGTGGGTCACATATTNTGACCGAACGGAGCGGTATTGTTCTGTATCGAGGAGGTAGTAGTCTCGGTCCGGAAGGCCAATGCCACCGACTGATAAAACTAATTGATGACGATCCGGGTCGCTTCTATCAGCGTCAACGTAAAAACTANAGGGTGTCGATGTATTATCGATTAAGGCTCGGCCAAATGTGCTAATTAATTCCTGATGAGTATCGATTTTTTCAAGTTCTGCGAGCCTGGGAAGCAAAGGGCTAATTCCGCGCTCATTTAGTAACGACGTGTTCATATAGCTTAGATAGTAGTCGCTAATTTTTTGCTCGATAGAATCTTGAGCTGGCTGAAGGCTCGTTAAGTCTTCAATTATGTTACGGACTCTCTCGTCTGAGCGATCACTCAAAACAGTGAATGTGCCATACCTACTTCTGGACGGCGGAAGTTCAAATGTATCTAACCATTTGCCGTTAGCGTAGCGAAAAAAATCGTCACCCGGCCTTGTATTTGGGTCCTGATGGCGCATGTCGATACCAAAAGATCCTAGTTGAGGACCATCAGGATACGTTACAGTAGTTTCAGTTTGTTCCGGCGTTTTTCCAGTAGCCGCCAAAATCGAAGAATTTTGAGATACCTCTGGACCGCAGGCNGCTATTAGACTNATTACTGNAACGCNCACGATGANCTTAAATTTGATTGCATACAATGACATGTAGGACTTCCTTTTATCATTATTGAAAAACATCTGAAGTATACCTGATTTGTTAGGGTGGATAAGCGAACGGAGACACTGGCGTAAATTTGTCTCTGGCCGAAAACATCTGAAGGAATTTCTGACAAATTATCCTTCGAAGATTCGCGACATGTAGATTTTATCAACTTAGAGAGTTGGAAACGGGAAATAGCCAGTTGGACCTAATTCTATAAAAAGAAAAGGTATAAGTAGGGCGAGTGCTAATTTGGAGGGGTTTTACACCCATTGCGCATGCAGCGTTACTTAATATTTCATGCAAGATTTAGAGCGAAGGCACAGAGACACTGAAGATTGTTGATACTATTCGATTAGCATCTCTCTGTATTATTGATGGCAATATTTATTAGATTACAGGGCTATTTGTATAGNGGCAGTATTCTANTCATGGNAATTCGCCTTATGGCTGGATTTGAGGGCAAAATTACTTATTGGATACTTTCAGTTTTCACTTAACAGAATTACGCAAGAATATTTTGCACAATTAGCCTGAAGCATGGAAGCTAAATGAAATCTTAGATGAGGAAAAACTCTAGTTGATTAACAAATGTCCGAAGTTCGAGATAAAAAAATAGATATCAAGTGGATAGGGGTAGTTGCTGTTCTGTTCGGGATACTACTACTTGCTAATCATGGTAATGAGTTGCTAAAGCAATTAGTTATAACTCCGCTTTCTGCGGCGGAACTAGGCATACCTGCCGATTGTCGGGCCGACGAATTAGAAGAGGAAAATATAAGCTTATTAGAATGCCGATTAATGGTGGCTAATGTTCAAATTACTTTAGCGTCTTCTCCTGATTGGTTTCGACCCGTAATGTTATTGCTTGCTTCCCTAGGTTCGCTATTTGCAGTGCTTTCAGTTTATGTGGGGATTTCATTATTCTCCCACTCTAAAACAAAACCGCTTCTAGTTAAAATTTGTTTTGGTGCACTCTTGAGCACCGATCTGTTGATGTTTATTGCTGCAAGTAATACTGGTCCTTTGTTGCGCGCTCATTACCTGTCATCGATTCTATTATGGTTATTCGTGCATGCAACTTTATTCTCGGCTGTTATAGTAGGTCTTAATAGAGAACCGAAAGGTATAGATTGATGGGGAAGCAGTTACCTCGCTCGAGATCAATAATACATTGGTTAATAGCTATCTCAGTAGTTTTTCTTTTTGTTTCCAGCTGGTGGATGCTATCCCTACCCCTTCCTTCAGAAAATTTCACCTACCGACAGTTGCCTTTTCAGCTACATAAGAACATAGGAATTACCGTATTAGTATTCGTGTTTTGTATGCTCGCATTTAAAATTTTTGATAAAGAGCCTCCGGTTCAGTCAAATAAAACACGTCTGCAAAAACTTGCAAGCTTGGATCACCTTTTAACATATTTATTGCTAGTAGTTAGTTGTATTAGTGGTTATCTTTCATCTTCTTATAGCGGTTGGGAAACCACACTATGGTGGTTAGTAGATTTACCCTCTTGGTCAGAAGAAAATGACGATTTAAATGTATTGTTCTCAAATATTCATCTTTGGACGTGCTGGGCATTGCTTGCTGTTGTTGCGCTGCATGTCAGCGCCGCGCTATATCATGCTTTTAAGAACGATGGCATTGTCGATAAGATGTTCCGTCTATAGTTTATACGTTCCTCTTTAGGACAAAGGCGCAATGACCGAATACCCAACTTTTGTTAGTCATCTGGAATGTAGTTACACGGGGAAAACGTACCCAGCTGATCAGCTATATGGTTTATCCGAAGCAGGTAAGCCGCTGCTGGTTAGATATGATCTGGAAGCTTTGGCCAAGGGAGTAAGCAAAGATAACCTGGTTTCTAGACCAGCAGAATTCTGGCGCTATCGTGAATTTCTTCCAGTGCGTAGGTCCGAAAATGTTGTACGGCTCGGAGAATTAATGACCCCTATTCTTCCTGCGAATAAACTTGAAAAAGAACTAGGCTCTGGTTCGATACTGATTAAAGATGAAGGGCGCCTACCTAGCGGATCATTTAAAGCTCGTGGTCTTGCACTTGCAGTTGCGATGGCCAAAGAATTGGGTGTTAAGTCTATGGCAATCCCAACGAATGGAAATGCAGGTGCAGCTCTGGCGGCATATTGTAATCGAGCAGGCATCAAAACTTATGTTTTCTGTCCCGAGGACACACCGAAAGTTAACATTGAAGAAATTGCATTCCAAGGAGCAAAAACTTTTCTAGTTAATGGTTATATCAATGATTGTGGCAAAATAGTTGGTGAAGGCCGTGAAGCGATGGGATGGTTTGATACATCGACCTTGAAAGAGCCATATCGAATCGAGGGTAAGAAGACCATGGGGTTGGAGCTCGCAGAGCAACTGGGTTGGACTGTTCCAGATGTCATTCTTTACCCAACGGGGGGAGGCACGGGATTAATCGGGATGTGGAAAGCTTTTCATGAACTTGAGGCTATCGGATGGATTGGCTCTAAACGTCCTCGAATGATAGCGGTCCAAGCTCAAGGCTGCGCCCCAATCGTGAAGGCCTATGAAGAAGGTGAACGTCATGCCACTCCTTGGCCAAATGCCTCCACAATTGCCGCGGGAATAAGAGTGCCGGCTGCGGTGGGCGACTTTCTAATTCTAGACGCGATTAGAGAGAGCAATGGTTTTGCGACTGCTGTTAGCGATGCGGCAATCAATGCAGCTCATGAAGAGTGCGCGAAGAAAGAAGGCATACTTCTTTGCCCTGAGGGTGCCGCTACTCTGGCTGCTCTTAAGCAGGAGTTGATTACTGGTCGTATTAAGTCAGATGAACAGGTAATGCTGTTTAATTGTGCCACTGGCTTAAAATACCCAATGCGCTCGGAACATCAAATAGTTGATCTTAATAAACCAATCGACTATGAATTGATAAAAAATACTTAGTTATTAAACAAAGTACTGTTCATACTTCTGGAGCATAAAGCGTAGAAGCTGACTCCAAAGCTAAGGTTAAATATTTTACTTTTGACTTTTAAGCCTTCATGCTAATTTGCCTTCAGCTAAAGCTATATGCATGCGGNCTGAAGTCGCAGTCATTAAGGGAGTAAAATGGAAATGGACGGAGAATTCACAGGGATTGATTTATTTACTTGGGCCACACCTAATGGTCGCAAAGTCTCGATAATGTTAGAAGAATTGGAGTTACCTTATCGCGTATACCCCATAGATATCACAAAAGGGGACCAACTTAATCCAGACTTCGTAGCATTCAGCCCAAACAACAAAATTCCCGCAATAATAGATCACGATACAGGCTTAAAAATGATGGAGTCGGGAGCTATTCTTATGTATTTGGCGCATAAGACAGGCAAACTCATGGCGTCCGTGGGAGAAGATTTCTGGAGACAAATGGAATGGTTGATGTTTCAAATGGGTCATATCGGACCGATGCTTGGACAAACTCATCACTTTATCAAATTTAATCCCGGTAAAGCTCCGTACGCTGAAGAGCGATATAGCAAAGAAAATGCACGACTCTATCAAGTGCTTGAGAATAGATTGCAAGATAAGGAGTACATTGTCGATGAATATTCCATCGTGGACATTGCGACCTGGCCTTGGATATCTCGTTACGAATTTCAAAAAATGGATCTAAATAACTATCCGCGACTCAAAAGGTGGTATCTTAAAATTGCAGACAGGCCTGCAGTAAGGAAAGGATACGCAGTTCCTCAAGACATTCCTATTCCAACTCCTGATTAACTATTCGTTTAGACTTCCATAGATTAAATCTATAGCTACATTTCGCATGTTTGCGGCACCTGGTCTTCTTGGCCCTTGGGCTTGAATCATGCCGATCCAGAACATGTCTTGGCTTGGATCTATCCAGAACCAGGTGCCGGCTGCGCCGCTCCAGTAATAAGTGCCAGGGCCTTGTTGGGTCTCGGCGAGTTTTGGATCATAGATTACGGCGAAATCGACTCCGAATCCTATACCAACTCTGCCTGGACGATCGGGGCCTCCACCAATATTCAGTTCATCTCGCAAGCTATTAGTTCGCATAATGCGAATGGACTCTGGTGTTAAGATACGAGCACCATCCAGCTGTCCTTCATTAACTAACATTTGCAGAAAACGAGCATAATCGTGAGTCGAAGAAACCAGGCCCCCTCCTCCAGATTCTAATCGGTTAGCATCGAGGTAACTTGGTCGGTCTGTTCGATGCGGGCGCTGCACTAACCGGCTTCGCTCCTCATCCCAGTTATGGACTTCTGCAAATCGATGTTCGTCTTCGTCTCTTACATAAAATCTTGTATCGACCATACTGAGCGGTTCGAAAATACGTTCCTGCAGGAAATCACCGAATTTCTGTCCAGAAAGTTTCTGCACGATAAAACCTTGGAGGTCTACAGCCACAGAGTAATAATATTGTTCTCCAGGTTGGGAAAGTAGCGGGATACTGGCCACTTTATTGACTAATTCATTAAGATTAGTGGAAGCTAAAACTCGTTGATTTCTATATGTTTCGTTAACAGGATCATCGCCGCCTAGCCCATACCCGAATCCGGCGGAATGATTTAACAATTCGCGCATAGTGGGCTGTCGATCTAAAGGAACGAGCTCCATATTTCCTTCATCGTCGTAACTTTTCAAAACTTTTAGATTTGCAAACTCTGGGATGTGCTTGCTTATTGGATCATCAAACTCCCATAACCCTTCTTCGTGCAGCATCATGAGTGCCACGCCAGTTACAGGCTTGGTCATAGAGTAAATTCGAAATAGCGTGTCTTTTTCCATGGTTGCTTGATCATTAACACGAGATAGGCCTGCGGCTTCGAATGTTATAACTTCGCCGTCTTTTGCTAGTAACCAGACCATGCCAGCGACGTCTTGGTCCGAAACTATCTGTTTCATTGCCGCATCTAGATTGACAATTCCTTCCTCACTAAAACCGGCGGAAGTTGGATCAACTTCTGTTCTCGGCCACGAGGCATCTGCAAAGGCTAGATTGGTTAAGACTAGGAAAGTCGTGATTAAGGGTATCACTAAAACTTTTTTTTGAGTGGGCAAAATAGAATTCATCATTTTCGAAATTCTCCAACTACTAGTTGTAGCACAATATTAGCTGAAAGTAACATGGGTCTTGAGTTAATAGATAATTGGTTTATTACTAACTACAGCAGGCGCTTCTAACCCTGCTTATGTTAGATAAGAAGCGCTAGACTAACAACATAATCGAAAATTCGGTTGCTGTGCGTCTTTATGGTGCGCGGCTTTGGTGCATATCTATTCCTGCACCAATATGTAGCGAATTATTTGATAGATGTTTAACTTTTTTTCTGTCAGCCCAATAAAAATGGGCCTTTAAGTATTCTGGCAAGCTCTTTGCTAAATATTGTGCAGCATTGATTTCGCAAATTTTTGGCAAGCCCGACTTGCTGCATCCCTAATTACTTGGAGGAAGAAATGAAAAAATTAATTCACCTCGTTGCAGGCCTTGCTCTGACATCAAGCGGATTGATTGCCAATACAGTCTACGCAGAACTTTCTTACAATGTTGGCTGGGCTTCAGAATATTACTTTAGAGGAGTATTACAGAAGAACTCTTCCGGATCAGCTGGCATTGATTGGAATGACGAAAGTGGCTTCTACATTGGCAGTTGGGCGGCAGATGTTGGTGATGGCCTAGAGTTAGATGGTTATTTTGGTTATGGCATTGAAACGGACTCGGGTTTTAGCGCAAGCGTAGGTTTCACCGGATATTATTATACCGGTGAATTCGATGATACTTATGAAGAAGTGAATTTTAACTTTGGTTATGGCCCTTTAAGCCTAGAGTACTCAGTTGGTGAATGGGAGGGGTTTGGTAATGAATCGGACTATACTTTTCTCGGTCTCACCTTTACTGCGGAAAATGGAATCTACGGTACCTATGGGACTTTTGGTGACGACTCAGACGGCAATTACATCGAGATTGGTTGGGGTACCACAATTTCTGATATTGATTTCGGGATCGCTGGTATTTTCAGCAGTGATGAGCTGTCCGATCAGCTTGATTCCCAAGGCCGAGCAGATGAAAGCGAAGCGATCGTTTTCACTATAGGTAAAACTTTTTAAGCAGACGGTTTCTATTTGTCAGAGTCATAAGCGTATAAAGGGCTCCCTTAGGAGCCTTTTTTATTTTTGGATGGGCCTATAGGAAAGAAGCTTAGGCTATCGGAGTTGATTCCTCGGATAAAAGGCACTACCGTATTCTTCTATAGGAAATAGGTATTTGGGAGACTTTGATGAAAAATTTTTATTCTCTGTTCCTTTTAGTAGGTATGTTGTTAATTAATCCATTGCTTGCATCAGAAAGCTATATTGTTCCTAGGACTCAGTGGGGCCAACCTGATTTGCAGGGGGTTTGGAACTTTTCTTCAAACGTACAAATGCAAAGAGAGGCGCGCTTTGGTGATCGAGAATTCATGACAGATGATGAAGTCGAGCAAATGCGCGCTAGTCTCGCCGCGGCTGATGCCGCTTCTGATCAGGCCGTTCCGGGAATTGAAAGTGAGTCAAATCCTGGGGGCTATAACGATTTCTGGGTAGAAAGTGCTGGTATCACCGATCAAATCAGAACTTCACATATAGTTTATCCACTTAATGGGCGTTTTCCTGATTTGGTGGAGGGCATTCGACCAATTGCTGGTGGTCTAGGACCAGACGTGCAAGGAGAAAGGCCGGTTAGGTTCGTTGTAGGTGGTATAACAAAAAATGGCCCGGAAGACAGAGGACTTTCTGAACGCTGCATAGTTGGTTTTAATGCTGATCCCCCGTTTCAACCGAGTTTGTATAACAACAATTTACAGATTATTCAGAATAAAGATTATGCTGTTATTTTAATGGAAATGATTCACGATGCCCGTATCGTGTCGATCGATGATAAGCCACAATTAGACGACAGCATCCGGCAATGGTCGGGTGACTCTCGTGGATATTGGGAAGGTAATACGCTTGTTGTAGAAACCTCTAATTTCACGGGATTTACCCAGAGCTATCCTGGTATGGGTACTGCGGAAAATAAAAACCTTACGGAACGTTTTACCCGCATAGATAACTTTACCATAAATTACGAATGGACAATCGAAGATCCTTCTACTTTCACTGATCGAGTTACCGCAGTTATTCCAATGACGAAGGTAGCAGGTCAGCTATACGAATACGCCTGTCACGAAGGCAATTATGGGATGGTAAATATTTTACGTGGGGCAAGAGTAGAAGAGCAGCTCGCTTTAGAATCTGGTATATAAGATTTACTTGGTAAAAACTTAAAGTAACTCTGGTTTTTGATTTTAATTTCCCTAACTGTTCTAGCTCGGTAATCGATAGACTCGCGTAGGCGCGTTCTAGAGTGATTGTACTTGCTGTTCTATTAGGAAATTGAGCCGCAACCCACGATTACATAAAATATTACAGTTTCGTATTCTTGTTATGACTTGGGGTAAGCCTTCACTAAAAATCCGGCGCGTACCTTTTCGCGATTTTCTTATAGAGTCTGTTGTTAATGAATTGGTCCGTTCCAGTTTTAAGTGTTGTCCCAGCTCAGTTCCGTTTGTAAGTCTTCTATATTTGGCGATTGGTTGTCTGTGTTTCTCACATTCAGATCACTCGGAAAAGTTCTAATTTCTAAACGTTATTGACAGTTCGTTCACAACCTAATACTGTATATATATACAGTATTAGGTTGTCATGATGGGCCTCATATCCCCGGGAAAAGCCGAGCTAGACCTTCCGATAGAGCCTTCGAGCTCATATCCGCCTCCCTATGCAGAGTTGCATTGTATTTCTAATTTTAGTTTTTTGCGTGGTGCTTCATTTCCAGAGGAACTTGTGAAACGAGCGGACGAACTTGGTTATGACGCATTGGCGATAACCGATGAGTGCTCACTTAGCGGTGTAGTGCGAGCATATAGAGTTGCAAAGGAGCGGGGCATTAAACTAATTGTTGGTAGTGAGTTTGCTATTGATAAAGGTTGCCATCTGGTTCTACTAGCCTGTAATCGCAAAGGTTATGGCCACCTGAGCGATTTGATTAGTCGCGCTAGACGGGAAGCTAATAAAGGCAGCTATTTTATCGATTTTCAAATGCTAGAAGAGAGTTTGCCTGAAGATTGTGTGGCCTTATGGCTTCCTGATTTATCGCAAAAACCGGAACAAATTGCTTACCAGGCGTTTTGCCTAAAGCGGTGGTTCCCGAACCGGCTCTGGATAGCCGTTGAACTACTACTTCGGGGTGATGATCGCAAGAAGCTTATTCGGTTGAAAGAGCTAGGATCTCGGTTCGATGTACCTCTTTGTGCTACCGGCGGTGTCTACATGCATGACGAGGGCCGTCGTATTTTGCAGGATACGGTAACAGCTATTCGGTTAGTTAAGCCTGTAGATGAGTTGGGNNTTGATGCCGAAAGCAATGGACAGCGGCATCTTCGTGGGCGGGAACAGCTNAGTAAATTATTCCCNGCTGAACTTATGGCTGCTAGTGTTGAAATAGCTGGTCGTTGCCATTTTGAATTAGATGAACTTCGTTACGAGTACCCCCAAGAGCTAGTTCATCCAGGTTACACTTCCCATGCTTGGTTAAGGGAATTAACCGAAGCGGGTATTCGGCAGCGTTGGCCTGAAGGGGCTACACGAAAAGTTCGCAACATCATTGAACATGAGTTGACTGTGATTAAAGAACTTGGTTATGAGCATTATTTTTTAACCGTACATGACATCGTTGCTTTTGCCCGTAGCCAGCGCATTCTGTGTCAGGGACGAGGCTCGGCGGCGAACTCAGCTGTATGTTATTGCCTGGGTATTACGGAAGTAGATCCGGCTAGGATCGAAGTTTTATTCGAACGCTTTATTTCCAAAGAACGAAATCAGCCACCGGATATAGATGTAGATTTTGAAAATACTCGCCGTGAAGAAGTTATCCAATACATATATAACAAATACGGGCGCAGTCGTGCCGCCATAGCGGCTACAGTTGTTACTTACCGTCCTCGCAGCGCCGTACGTGACGTAGGAAAAGCACTAGGGCTTTGTGAAAAATTTTTGGAGCATATTGTCGAATCGATTTACTGTTGGGATTCGAAGCTGAAAGAGCAAATGCTGGCAGCTAATATCGATTACTCAGACCAGAAAATTCAGCAGCTTATACCACTTATCCACTCAATAATCGGTTTTCCCCGCCATCTTTCCCAACATGTTGGAGGCTTCGTTATTAGCCAGGGACCTTTATCCCATTTGGTGCCAATAGAAAATGCTGCGATGGTAGGTCGTACAGTCATCCAATGGGAAAAAGACGATCTTGAATTTTTGGGTTTATTAAAGATTGATATTTTGGCGCTAGGGATGCTCGCTGTTATACAAGAAAGCTTGGATATAATCGGTGAATACAGCTATCAGCCGCTTACTATACAAAACATACCGCCAGACGACCCCAAAGTTTACGACATGATAAATGAGGCCGATACCGTCGGAGTTTTCCAAATTGAATCGCGAGCTCAGATGAGTATGTTGCCGCGCTTAAGACCTCGTAGTTACTATGATCTCGTTATTCAGATCGCAATAGTGAGACCTGGCCCTATTCAGGGAGATATGGTGCACCCTTATTTAATTAGACGTAATGATAGAGAGCCAGTGACTTATCCAAGTGAAGCTGTGAAAAATATACTGGAGCGTACTTTGGGTGTGCCGATATTTCAGGAGCAGGTAATGCAACTCGCGATGGTCGCTGCTGGTTTCACCGGTGGTGAGGCTGACCAATTACGTAGAGCCATGGCTGCTTGGAACCGCAAAGGAGGGCTGGAGCCCTATCGAGAAAAGCTGATCTGCGGCATGTTAGAAAGAGGCTATGAACTGAAATTTGCCGAACGATTGTTTAAACAGATTAAAGGTTTTGGTGATTACGGATTCCCTGAATCACACTCTGCTAGTTTTGCATTGATCGCGTACATATCTTCCTGGCTTAAGCTTTATCACCCCACTGCCTTTTGCTGCGCTTTATTGAATAACCAGCCCGTCGGATTTTATCAACCAGCCCAATTAATTAATGATGCTTTGAATCATGATGTTCCCTTAAGGCCGGTCGACATTAACAAGAGTCGATATGATTGTTCACTGGAATTCGACAAAGGTTTTGAACGGCTAAATCCTACATGCGAACTGACCGAACATCCAGCATTGCGAATTGGCCTCAGAATGGTTAAGGGATTGTCTGATAAAGGTGCTCAGTCTATTACTGAGGTGAGACAAGGGGGTAAGTTTGGGAGCATTCAAGAACTGGTGTTTCGCAGTGGTATCAATAAAAAAGACCTAGAGTCCTTGGCCGCAGCCGATGCTTTGCGCGATCTTAGCGGAGATCGTCACCGTGCTTTCTGGCAGNTATCNGGAGCGCTGGTGGATAAAAATTGTGTGNGGCNTAAAAATTTATCAGATGCTCAGTTTGGAAAAGANGATACTCAAACAAGTTTTTACTTTGNNNCNGGGTTCGTTGNCGCNGAATTTGATAGNAGTGTATTGCTTCCGGTTGTCAGCGAAAGTCAAAACATTGTCAGTGATTATAGCTCAACCGGTTTTACGTTACGGCGTCATCCTATCGCCCTTTTCCGTGAACGCTTAAATACTTATCGAGTATCAACAGCTAACGAGTTGCCAAATATCGATAATGAGGCTCAAACTAAAGTAATTGGCCTGGTTACCTGTCGGCAAAAGCCTATGACTGCGGCAGGTGTCACATTTTTAACTCTAGAAGACGAGNGCGGCTTTATAAATGTTGTAGTATGGCCAAAATTAGCAGAACGCTATCGGCCTATCGTGCGACAATCTATGTTAATAGGTGTCATTGGTCATATACAAAAAAATGATGGAGTGATTCACGTGATTGCTTCGGAGCTTGTTGATCTTAGNCATTGGTTAGGTTCGATACAATTATCTTCAAGAAATTTTACCTAATACCTAATTTTCAGAAATTTATCTTTGAATTCGTTAGATATAATTTACAATTACGAATATGGAAGATTCAGTAGTCGTTANTTTGATTATGAGAAATAACCTTGTAAATACCAATTTTTTCTTCTATTTCGTTCACGATAAATCCAGAGACGGCTGCCGTTTTGCTCTAGTGCTATATAATAATCTCTGCGCACATCGGCATCAGACCACCAGCGGGATTCAATTCGTTCCGGTCCGCTTATGATAGTGATAGACTTGTGGTTATATAGCTTACCGCTTCTAAGGACGAGCTGCTTTGGTTTATTTAGTAGCCAAAATGGGCGAGGCATTAAAGGTGCCGACTTCGGTTTTTGTTTTACCCCATTGATATTATCATAGGCTAATAGTTGAGTTGCATATTCCGGGATATGCTCAGCAACAGTTTGAACGCTGTTAATAAACTGAGCTCCCAGTCTTGCTTTTAATAGATCTATGAATTGGTTTAGATTGCTGTCAGTATGTTGCTCCAGGCTTGGTTTATCTTTTGCTAACAGTGGTTCATTAAGGCCCATAAAATCATCGAATTTCTTAACTATAATCTTCATTGCAACTATTGGTGCTGGAATTATTAGATTAGTGAAATGAGTTTCTAACAGCATTAATATACTTTTATGACAACGATTCGCCTGGCGTAAATTAATATTAATATCGGTCCATTTATGCTTCTCATGGTAGAGAGAGAGTATTAAATGGCTCGTACTTAGATCTCGGTTTCGCAGAAATTCGCAAAGCTGGCTTATCAGCTCATCGGCTAACGGTAACAGTCGATCTAGGCTTTTTACTTTATAAGGTAAATCGTAAGTAGTTGAGAAAGTAGGTGGTGGTAGATAGTTTCGCGTGGGCTCAGGGGCTTCGCCTAGAGCTTTCTTGAGTAAATCAACTAACTCGCTACCGAACCGTTTGCGTAAACTGACAGATGGGAGACGCCATATGTCCCTCAAGTGACGCACGCCCATATTGTAGAGACGGCGGTTTTGTTCTTTATCCAACTGTAAAACTTTAGTGGATAGTTTTCCCAATACAGAACGTAGATTTTCCTTTCGATAGATCAAAGCATTAATGTCAGCTCGAGCTAATAGCAAGCTGCCAGTAATGGTGGGGCAGGCGGCATAAAAGAAATAATCTGGTAGTGATAATTGGTTAAGCGCTTCTTTAATAGGTTGATCAACTTTTTCATGTATAGCGTCGATACCATCAAAGTATTTTAGACTACTGCGAATTTCACAGACTAATGCTTGAGGATGAAAACTTATAGTAGAACTAACATTTTCTAGCACTGCAGCCAGTTTGTTGAGATATTCTTGTTGTTGAGGTTCATTGAATCTCAATAATTGAGGTAGATAGATTGCATACCAGAGGCTGCCCGCCTTTCTTATTTGGGCCTGACCTGATCCTTGTTTGGATTTAGAGGTTGGTTTCTTTGGCAGATTCAGCTTAATAACCCCGGCCTTGTAACTAGCCGGGGGTGCAAGACGTTTTGTTGTGTTTTCTGAGTCTTCCAAGCCTAAACCCTCTTGGCTTATACGCAGGAATAATTTGATGTTTAGTTTTGATAGATCTTAAGCTTGGTAGTGAGGGGCTGGAAATTACCCCGTGCCTTGATGACGGTGATATCAACTATGTTAAAAACAGCATTATGTGGTGATGAATTTCTTATTTGGAGGCGTAATCGTGATGGAGAGTTTTTATTATCAGCATGTTTGAAGATAACACCTAGAGTGTTTCCCGCTTCTGCCGCCAATTGCAAACGCCGTAAAACTTTATTGGGAAGCCAGTTCTGCCAAGTCAGAACCAGGCCACAATTTTGAGTTTGCAGAGCCTTCTCTATAACCCATAAGGCATCTTTGCAGGAGGTATCGAGACCTACTATCAATACCTGGCTGATATTGATACCAGCCTGAATTAGGGCTGGGGCATAAAGCAGATGAGGTGGGGAAACCCCAAGAATCCATTGGCTTTGTTGAACTATAGAACGCATTAAGGGAATCAATAATTGCAATTCACCCATGCCCCAGTTTGAGCTTATGATCTCAACTAGACCATTCTGAGGCCAACCTTTGCCTGGGAGGATGTTATCAAACTCTGGGTAGCCGGTGCTTTGAGCATGGGCAAGTTGATCGGCCATATCGCAACCACGCCAAACATTGGCATTACGATTGATTAATTGTTCGATACTGGGTGAGTCCGAGATCCTTTCTTGAATATCTTCGATGTGGTTGCAAGGATCTTTATGTGCCTTAGAAAATAGCGTCTTTGTTGAATTTTCCGAGTATGTTTTCATTATTGAATTGAGAGCTGGGAATAATATACTGTATATATATACAGTATATTATAGAAAGCAAATTAAAAAATCAATAAACTAAATGAAGTATAATCTAAACCGGCTGGGTCAAATATACTTTAACTATTCCAAGTATTTGATTGTTTTATATGAAAAATTAGCACTAAAGCTTTAAAAAATTTAGCCGTTAAGGCACTTGTACGTTGAAACAGCCACGGAGTAGGAAAATGGATAAGAAGCCGGACATGGTCATGGTTGTGATCACACTGTTTGTGGTCAGTATTTTAGCCAGCAGCGTAGCCCAAAGTGCCTTAATGTAGACAAGAAAAGAATTATGGAACTTTTTATTGCTTGGTTCGCAGACAAAAAGGAAAGCTTAGCTAGGGATAGGTAGAGAAGTACTCAGTATTCCGCCCTATGCAGTATCGGGGCGGTAAATTTTTTCAGCAGTGATTACCGCATCTAATCTGACATCCCATTTTGTCGTTGGTAAAGGTTCTGTCAACTGGCATTCATGCGCCAGTCCAACAAGAAGAGGGGGGCTGCGTCGATTGATAATTTTGAAACTAAAGGCACGGTCATAAAAACCTTTACCCATTCCAAGGCGAAAGCAGCTTTCGTCAAAACCCACTAAAGGCACAAATACTACATCCAAACTAGCAGGAGTAACTTCTTTCTCGGGGGACGGCGGTTCTCCGATTCCCCATTTATTTTCAATTAATAAAGTTTCGGAATCCAAAGGTGCGAACGACATCTGATATGGATAGTCTTTAGCAAGCGTAGGTAGATAACATGATTTTCTTTCAGCAAGGGCTGTGTTTAATAAAAGCTTAGGATCAATCTCACCATCTATGCTTTGGTAAAAAACGATATGGGAAGCGTTAGTGAAAAAGTCTTGATCAGTTACTAGGTCGTGTACTCCACGAGCTGCAGACTTTTGTTGATCGAGATTTAAATTCCGGCGGGCCTGTCGCAGTGAATTACGTAATATCCGGCGTTTTTCTTCATTCATAAAGTGAGATAAAGTTGAGGTAGCACAGCAAGAGTCAAGTTCCCCGGAACACCGCTATCAAACTTGCCCTGAACCCAAAGGTTCAGGTGGTGGCTCTCGCGATGCATAAGGCTTTCCGTCTAGCGGACTTGCACACCAACATCTGTCGAGTTGCCTCCGGTTATTACGATATCGGCTCAAGAACACTTTTGATTGGCAAATGCTCTAGGGAACTCTCAGATTGGGATTATATCGTCCCCTACATCGCGATGAAAGGAGTGCGAAACGAATGTAGGATAAGTGCTTTACCTAAAGACACTGGGATGTTTGACCTAATTCATATCTCCAGTTGTCGGGATTCAGCGAGTGCTGCATCAATCTTATCCTCTATACCCCTGACTTGTTGATCAG
>PBNR01000036.1 GCA_002723195.1 Gammaproteobacteria bacterium
AAACTTTCTTTTGTTGCAAATCATCCCCAGAGGTTTGCTCAATTTTTATCCTAGCCAATCCGCTATTAACATACTGGATAAGTGAGCGACTTCCTTCTCTAATAACGGAGAGTTGGCGCAGAATACTTGTATGGCTCATCTCATTATCTTTCAATTCACCAATCACAGAAGAAGCGCATTGATCGACTCTTTCTCCATAGAACTGCGATGCCTCTGCTCGAAGAAAAGCAGACCTATCCCTCAAACTTACCAAACAACAGAGAGCAGTAGCTGCAGGCGCGAGAGTTGCACCGTCACTGGCACTGCATGAACGCGTCAACTGGGGGCCCAGTTGATCCGCTGGACTCAAAAAAAAGCCACTTTCTTTATTATCCCAATACCTTTCTAAACAGGCGGTCATTATTGCATCCGCTTTTACCAAATATTTCGTCATAGCAGTAACATCAAAGAGCGTAATAAGTGCTTCGATTAAATTTGCATAGTCTTCAAGTTGCCCCTCAATTGAAGTCATGCCATTCAAATAAATTCGCTTTAGATTTCCTTGTTCATCTAGATTATTTTCTAGAATAAGCTCGACCGCCCTCTTTGCCGCCAGTATCCAATGTTTCTGTTGGAAATAATCGCCTGCAAGAGCAAATGAAGTAGCCATCGCTGCCGTCCAGCCAACTATTAGCTTCTCGTCTCTGATGGGATGAATACGTTGTTCTCGGGACAAGTATAGTTTGTGAAGAATTTTATCAAGATCATCTGTGAAGTTACGCCCATATTCAGCTTCAAGCTCGGCGTAGGATTTAGAAAACCTCAGAATATTTAAGCCCTCAAAATTACCTTGTTCAGTAATACCGAATACTCCAATAGCAAGGTTAGACTCACTCTTAGTTAAAACCTCTTTAATTGAATCGATAGACCAGAGGAAGAAAATACCCTCGGCCCCTTCGCTATCAGCATCCGTTGCAGAATAAAACCCGCCTTCGGGTAACTGCATGTCTCTCAGCACATATTCTAGAATTTGGAAACAAACTCGCCTGAAGAAAACGCTTCCCGTGAGTTTGCAGCTCCATAAATAAGCAAGACTGAGCTGGGACTGGTTGTAAAGCATTTTTTCAAAATGGGGGACTAACCACTGAGCATCTACACTATAACGATGGAAACCACCTGCAACCTGATCGTAAATTCCTCCACGGGCCATGGCTTCCATACTACGTTTAGCAAATTCCATCGCTGGAACATGGCGCTGACGATTTGCTCGATCCAGCATAAACAGAATCAATGGCTCTTGAGGAAACTTTGGAGCTCCCGCCAGTCCACCAAGGCTCCTGTCTTCTCGGTGCAATAGGGCCTGAGTTACATGCTGATATGTTTCTAAATCAAAATTTACTGCTTTTTTACGTTCACCTAGTACTCTATCGATAGCTTCGCCTATCTTTGCCGCACTAGATTCGAGCTCAGAATATTTTCCACGCCAGGCTTCAATTATCTGGCTCAATAATTTCATAAAAGTTGGTGGCGGAAAGTACGTGGCCCCAAAGAAAGGTTTGCCATCGCTTAATAAGAAATTAGACATAGGCCAACCACCGTGACCCGACATGAGTTGCACACCTGTCATGTAAGCTTCGTCAATATCAGGATATTGCTCCCGATCCATTTTTATACTAATGAAGTTTTCGTTAAGAACCTTGGCAATGTCTACATTATCGAAACTTTCCACCTCCATGACGTGGCACCAATGACATGTCGAATAGCCGATCGATAAAAATATTGGCTTATTTTCTTTTTTGGCGGTTTCGAACGCTTCGGTTCCCCAAGGATACCAATTCACCGGATTATGAGCATGTTGCAACAAGTAAGGTGAGTCTTCGCGAATCAACCGGTTAATGAAGATTGCTGATCCATCTTTGTTAAGATGCTCAGTTCTTTTATCATAAATTTCTTCTTTAGCGGCCTCTATATCGCGCAACTGTTCTTCGAGAGTAGTGTTGTTCTGAGAATCTTTCATCAGTATAGAGTAGCAATCCATAGGATTTCTCGTAACCCTTTGTTGCTCTTCTGTTATGGAGCAAAGCTCCAGTAAATGTTAAATTTCAACCCATCTTAACTTGGTGATTAGAAGTCTAATGGTATCGAAACTGAAGCAAACAAGGCGTAATTTTCTCAAATCGACTGCAGCCATATCAGGCGCGGCCGCTTTAACCTCATGTGCGGCAACAAATACACCAGTCGCCAATCAATCCTATGTGCCTAGCTTTTACCCTCAGCACAACGAACGTACCAAAGGCTGGCTAAGATTTCTCTGGCAGAAAGCAACTTTCCCTGACGACTGGAGCTATACAGGAGAAGAAGAGCTGCCATGGGGAATCGGTCTGCCCCGAGACGAAATTGACTGGGACTACAATGGTAAGGGCCCTCATCCCTGGTGGGACCAATACACTAGCGCGCCCATGTTGAGCTACCCGCGCTTTGATCTTGTAGATTCAAGCTACGCAGTTATGCTGATGGCTGACCAAACTCCTGCCTGGAGAGAAGTCTACACTCGTATCATGGACGAATTAGCCACCAGGCATACAGCATATTGGGCCGCCATCGATTGGAATACATTTATAGGCCCAAGTCCCAATAGGATGAAATACGAAGACTATCCAGAGTTAGCACCAGGCTTTCAGGCATGGCCAGAACGTGTTCGCGGTAATTATGATCGACCTGGCTGGACTGCTAACGGCGTCGAGCCTTGGGGTCTGCAACCTGATCCTATAGGCGCGGACGGAAATCTATTCTTTCGCGGCTGGTTAAACCTTCTCCTATCAATTTACAAATACGTTTCCGGAGACGATAAGTGGGAGCGGCCCTGGATGATTGCAGGATACGAGAACGAGCAGTTCGAATGGACCCAGCCCAGAATTGTTGATCATTTGCATAGACAATATACAGATCACCCAGAGGGGCCCCAGTGTGAGAACACCAAGATCTGGCCCATCTGTAACTCTTCAGCTGGATTAGGTATATATCTTTCAGATCAATTAGGTATAACTAATGCTCATGGCGTTTTTGAAAATTGGATCGAGTTCATGAAAGATAACTACATGAGCATCAACGAGCAGAACCAAATCGAATCGCTTACCTTGTACTATGATCCTTTGGCCGATTTTAAGGTAAATTTTCCAGGAGTTAGCGCCGGCACTGGCCTAGCGTTTTATTTGATGCCGCAATCACCAGAAATAGCCACCCAAATATACGATGGCCTGGCAAATACCCTAGGCTGGCGTGACCCAAAACGAGCAATTCAACCCAGCGCTCAAGGCCTAGCCCTCGCCAAGGCACTCGGCGACCATACCGCGGTTGCTCGCCTTAGCGCAGCTGCAGAGCGTTATATGGAACCGAAGTGGTTTGGTGATGACATGGATAAGTTTGGCTGGTGGTTCAATAACGGTGAACCCTGGCCTCGAGGTCAGGGTTCGGCACAGATGATGATTTCCGAAATTACCGAAGGGAACTGGGTCGAAGCTTTTAAGGTAAAACACCTTGATAAATATGCTGCGCCTACCGTAGAAGGTATAGACTTCCCAGCGTTAGGGGTGGACCAAGCCTGGAACGATAAGGAAAGTGGAGTTCTGCACGTAGCCACCTATGCCGCAGATCGAAATCGCTTAGGGGAAGAAACCGCGTGGCGGGTAACCGGTCTACCCGATGCCAACGAAGTGTTCGTGCTTGCAGATGGGGCGCCGGTCCAAAGCTTTGAAGTGATGAATGACAATTCCATTTTGATCCGCTCCGATATCAATCTGCACCGTTTCCAGATTTTCACCGGTTACTATGGACAGCAAACTGCACAGGCAACTAGTCCACCTGCGCCGGAAATAAATTCGAGCGCTTTTGTTGCTAGGCAGCGGACCGCGGCTGAGAATGCCCAAGCTGCCGAGTCCATATTGTTAAGCGGATCTGCAAATTGTCCCTGTTGTGCGGGCGCTGCGTAGAAACCTATTCCTTTTCAGAGACGCAAAAATGAGACTATATAAAGCAAATGTAATCGCCCTATTCACCCTACCTATAATCTGTTGGCCATCAACAGCAGCTGAGCTAGGGGACACACCAGTCCTTTTTAACATCGAAGAATTAATGGTGGGAGATCATCGCAGCGCTCAAAATATTGCTCGTAATAAGTTTCGCAACCCAGTTGAAACGTTAAACTTTTTTGGTCTCACACCAGACATGACTCTGATAGAGATCGGTCCTTCTGGGGCTTGGTATACAGAAATTCTAGCGCCTTACATGCGAGAACTTGGAAGATATTACGGAGCGCATTTTTCTCCAAATTCCGACAATGAATTTCAACGACGCAGCCTCGAGAGCTTTGAAACGAAAATAGGATCCAATCCTGATCTGTACGGAAAAGCCGTTATACGCCATTTACTTCCACCAAACGAAGTGGCAATCGGCCCGCTAGAAGGGGCTGACATCGCTCTAACCTTCCGCAATGTGCATAACTGGATGGCTCGGGACGAAGACGAAGATTTTTTCAATGCTTTTTTTGCCGCCCTTAAACCTGGAGGTATTCTAGGGGTTGTAGAGCATCGCGCACCAGACAGTGCTTCCCGCCAAGAAATGATCGACAGTGGCTATGTTAGCGAGGCCTTTGTAATTGGAATTGCTACTAAAGCGGGCTTTGAGTTTATTGGCTCTTCAGAAGTGAATGCGAATCCTAAAGACACTAAGGATCATCCAGAAGGGGTTTGGACTTTACCTCCAAGCTTTCGTATGGGAGATAATAACCGCGAAAAGTACTCTGCTATAGGCGAATCCGATCGAATGACTCTTAAATTTAGAAGGCCAGAATAGAGCCTGTTGGTTTCGGTTAGATCATCCGTTTTCTTAATCATGCGGTCGAATCTCGCGGATATTAAAATTTCACCTTACAAGAGTGTGGCCTCACCTCTTTGAAAACCAACTGGATATCATGAGTTAACTTTAGTTGGAGGCTGTTGCTTCTTGCCTTATAAGGGAATATTTTCTATGACTGATTTAAAAGCTTGAGTATCGTAATTATGCGCATGCTAACTGCATTTGGACTTTGTTACTTATTTCAATTAATCGGGTTTTTGGGCAGCGCAAGCACTCTTCTCTTAATTTCGCCTCTACTTCTATTACCTCCCCCTTCCTATGCTCAGGAAGTAGTGGTTGGAGAGAATGAAGACGGCCGAATGACAGTTCGAGCCGTTCGTTTTGAAGGAGCAATTACTATCGATGGCGAATTAAATGAATCAATCTACGAAAATGTGGCCCCGATTTCTGACTTTATTCAGCAAATTCCTGAAGAAGGCGAAACTGCAAGCGAGAGAACCGAGGTTTGGGTTTTTTACAATGAAGATGCCATTTATGTGACTGCAAAGAACTACGAATCAGTTCCAGAAGAAGATTGGGTTGCAAATGAAATGCGTCGCGACACTTTTCAACTTCGGACCAACGATTCCTTCTCAGTAATGCTAGATACTTTCCTGGATAGGCGCAATGGCGTAGCATTTTTAGTCTCACCAATTGGAGGATTTTCTGACTTCGCAATTTCTAACGAAGGAGATCGTGGAAGAGGCGTAAACTTCGACTGGAATATTGTTTGGGATTCTCGTGTCGGGCGATTTGAAGAGGGCTGGACAGTCGAGATGGAAATTCCTTTTAGATCACTGCGATATGAACCAGGCGCTGAGCAAACCTGGGGAATACAATTTCGTAGAATAATCCGACGGTTAAATGAAGCTTCCTACTTGACTGAAATCCCCATCTCCGCCGCGATGGGGAACAGTCTCGTCGCCGGAATGTGGCGGATCTCCGAAGCCGCTAACTTAAGCGAGCTGAAAGTTCCTCCTCGCAACTTTAATCTAGAGATAAAACCATATGGACTGGGTACGGTAACTACTAATCGACTCGCTTCTCCTCCCGTTAATGGAAATTTTGATGGGGAAGGCGGTCTCGACGTAAAAGTTGGCATTACTAATAATCTTACCGCCGATTTTACTTACAATACTGATTTCGCTCAGGTGGAAGTGGATGAGCGTCAGGTGAATCTTACTAGGTTTAATTTATTCTTCCCGGAAAAGCGAGAATTCTTCCTTGAGGGAGAAGGCAACTTCGATTTTGTCGCTCCACGAACACTAGATGTCCCAACGATGTTTTTCAGTCGCCGCATTGGATTAGAACGAGGCCAGGTTGTTCCAATTAACACTGGAGCGAGATTAACCGGCAAAGTTGGAGATTTTGATATTGGCGCATTAAGTATAGGAACCGACGGAAGCGGATTGGAAAACATTGAATCCACAGAATTTTCAGTGCTCCGTATCAAAAGAGATATTTTGAGTCGTAGTCGAGTTGGAATGATTGTAACTGATCGGTCTAAGTCCATGATTAGTGAGGGCTCTAGCCAACTTTACGGTATTGATGGTCAATTTAATTTTCTTGATGACTTCGAAATTAGCACCTATGCCGCGAAAACCAATACAAAGGGCCTTCCCAATAAAGACAAGAGTTATATGGGAAATTTTGCTTACGACGGCGACCTTTATGGATTTAGTTCAGGCTATGTTGTAGTTGAAGACAATTTCAACCCGGAAATTGGATTCAAGCGAAGAGACAACTTTAAGCAGTACGATGGATTCGCACGTTTCAGCCCACGCATCTCTTCCAGCGATCGCATTAGGCGCCTTGTCCTATTAGCACATACCGAGTCCTATTGGTCTGCTGACGAAGGCGTACTTGAAACTCGCGCCCACGGGGTAAATTTCACTACAGAATTCGAACGAGGCGATGCCTTTGCTGTAGCAATCAACGACGAATTCGAAATGCTAACGAAACCGTTCAAAATTGCGCCTAACACAATCCTTCAACCCGGCAATTATGACTTTACGAGCTATGAAATCTCATATCGGTGGGGGACGCAGCGGGATTTTAGCGGCAGGCTTTCTTATCGTGGCGGAGATTTTTGGAGTGGCACTAACGAAGCTATAGGATTTAGCGCCGGCCGTATCGAGTTATCCCCCCAACTTTCTGTGGAGCCAAGTTACTCTTTTAATAAAGTTAAACTGCCTGAAGGGAATTTTCGCACGGAACTTGGCCGAGTAAGGGTGACGTACACTATCTCACCGCGCATGTACTTTAGTGGATTAATGCAATATAACTCAACAGAGAGCTCTTTTAGCACCAATTTTCGCTTCCGTTGGGAGTGGGCACCAGGCAGCGAACTTTTTGTAGTTTATAGTGATGATCGCGACACTAATCCTTTCGACCGCCCTGATAGCTTTGAGTTACGAAATAGAGGTTGGGCTATCAAGTTCAATCGTCTTTTCCAAATCTGAATTAGTTTTTCAATCCGATCGAGTTATAATTTAGTATGAGAATTGGTCTAACCGACAACCAAACCCCCATTTTAAGGAAGAGGAAATACAATGAACTTAAGAAGATCGGGATTTTTTGCAATAGCTTTAGCTAGCTCGTTTTCTGTTCAAGCGCAGCAGAATACCATTCTGCCTGATTATCCCAATAACTATGCCGTTTTCGAAAATTTAGTACAGATGCCCGATGGGCGTGAAATGGGGTCAGGGAATGCGATTGACATTGATTCTCAAGGCAATATATGGGTTTTCGAACGGTGCGGTGGCAATCAAGGAGCGTGCTCCGAAAACAACGTCGATCCAATCCTTAAGTTCAGCCCGGAGGGTGAGATTTTAGCTAGCTTCGGCGCTGGAATGTTTGTCTGGCCCCACGGAATAGTCGTCGATGACGATGATAACCTTTGGATAATAGATGCCGGTGTTATTGATGGAGAAAAAGGCAATCAGATCTTTAAATTTAACCAGGAAGGTGAAATTCTAATTGAGTTAGGCGAGCCAGGCATTCGCGGCAATGGACCCGGAGAATTTGACGAGCCTTCGGATTTAGCCATAGGTCCGGACGGTACTATCTATATAGTCGATGGCCACATCAACCCGGATTCCAACCGTCGCATCGTTCACATGACAGCTGAAGGAGAATTTATTGAAGCTTGGGGTGAAAAAGGCTATGGGCCATTGCAGTTCGAAGGACCGCATGCGCTGGCCGTGGATGATCAAGGCAACATATATGTAGGAGACCGCACCAACAACCGCCTTCAAATTCTTTATCCCGATGGAAGTTTAAAAGCCATTTGGACTCATTTAGGTCGCCCAAGTGGTGTTCGTATTCACGACAACATGCTTTATGTCGTTGATTCCGAATCTCGCGCTGCAGAAGGCCAATACGGTTACAACCCTGGCTGGCATCGTGGGATTTATGTTAGTACTCTAAATGGAATCATCACTGATTTTATTCCTGACCCCGGTCCTCACGGGGGCACGAGTTTTCCTGAAGGAATCGCTGTAGATGACAATGGTGTCATCTGGGGAGCGTCAGTTGGGGATCGGAAAGTAACTAAATACGTTCGTAATTAACGAATGATTCGATATCTTTCCTAAAGCTAAACTCTAAGCACCCATTGCACTACCTTACTCCTTTGCGGAATTGAAAAATGAAAAGCATTAGTCTAAAAACGTTCTTAGCCTTATTTTTAGTTCTACCTACCATCGGTTTTGGCAATAATCATGACAAAAGTGATCTTTCGCTAGAAGTATTGATTAATAGCGGTCATCGCAGCCCGGAGAATATAGCCCGTAATAGTTCGAGGCACCCCATAGCGACACTAGAGTTCTTTGGTTTGGAGAAAAACATGACGGTGGTTGAAATTCTCCCTGCTAGCGGATGGTATACGGAAATCATTGCGCCTTACGTGGCAGAAGAAGGTAAGTTTTACGCTGCACATTTTTCGCCGAATTCAAACTTAAATTATGCAGCCAGAAGCCTTGAAGGGTTTGAAGAAAAAATGACCGCAGAGTCCGAAATCTACGGGAAGGTTACTATCAGACACATAGACCCTCCTCACGAAGTGATCATCGCCCCTCCTGAAAGCGCTGACATAGCAATGACTTTTCGCAATGTACACAATTGGATAATGGTCGGTCAGGAACTAGAATATTTTGAAACCTTCTATGCTGCACTTAAACCGGGAGGAATATTAGGCGTAGTTGAGCATCGAGCACTACCTGGAGCCAGCATAGAAGTCATGGAGACGTCGGGCTATGTCACTGAAGATTATGTTAAAGAAATTGCTGCTAAAGCCGGCTTTGAATTTGTTGACTCTTCAGAAATTAATGCTAATCCGAAGGACTTAACTGAATATCCCGGAGGTGTGTGGAGTCTGCCCCCGAGTTATCGACTTGGAGACCAGAACAGAGACCATTATACAGCGATTGGTGAGAGCGACCGCATGACATTAAAGTTTGTTAAACCTACAAGTAACTAACTATTACTTAAGACATAAAGCCAAAAACAATAGCGTTTATTAATTTCAAAAGAGAACATTGCTTATGTTAGTTAACGTAGAGTTTCATTATGATTTTGCCAGCCCGAATTCATACTTTAGTCACCGCATTATTCCAGGCATAGAAGAGAGAACGGGGGTAAAATTCAAATACGTTCCAATCTTGTTAGGCGGAATATTTAAGGCTACCAACAATAAATCCCCTATGGAGCAATTTGCTGAGGTTAAGAATAAGCAAGAATACAATGCCCGAGAAACGGAGCGCTTTATAGACAAACATAACCTTAAAAAGTACACGCGTAACCCCCATTTTCCCGTGAATACATTACATATAATGCGTGGCGCTTGTTATGCGCTAGGCAAGAGCTTTGAAGCAAACTACATCGAGACGATGTATCAATGCATGTGGGAACGCGGCCTAAATATGAGTGATCCAGCAATTATTGAACAAGCACTAAATGAATACGGGTTGCCTGCGGCCGACCTAATTGCTGCAACACAAGAACCAGCTGTCAAACAAATCTTGTTAGACAGTTCTACGACATCGGTGGAGAAAGGCAACTTTGGTTCGCCTACGTTCTTTGTAAATGACGAGATATTTTTCGGCAAAGATCGGCTGAGGGATGTTGAAGAAGAAATTCTTGCTCAACTACGATTCTAATCCTCTCGATCGAAATAGCGAACTAAAGCAATTGGTTCTCTAAACGAAAGCGGCTGAATTATCATCTCGACTCTTAGTCGTTTACCTTCGTTTTCTATTGTATAAATTTCCGTAGAAAAACCACCATCTCGCGGCCTGGCTTCAACAATCAACGCACTTTGCTCGATATTCCCCTCTGACCAATCTGACCCTCCGCCCTCGAAAAAGTCATTTGCTGTTGTGCGGCGACGGCGGCCATCGGTATGAAAAACTCTTATGTAATTATCTTCATATGTAAACCGGAATTCTGGGTCCTTGAACTCAACCATTAAAACATCGTCATATGAAATTCGATCGTAGAGTTCATGCTCGGGTGGACCTCCTCTATAGAAATCCTCTTGGCGATTAAAAAAGCCTCGACTTCCTCTCCCACCACCTGCTTCTATAGCCTCTTCTACTTGATCATCAGTGTTATCTGATAATTCATCATTAATTACCCACCGACCTATTATTTGCGATCCAATAGCCGTCTGAGCATTGAGCTGTGGAAAACTCAAAGCAACCAAACAGAGCAGGGATAATTGAAACACCACAGCGCATTGTCGCTTGGTTGAATGATCTTTAAATCCCATAGAGCTTACTTATTGATTTCTTTCCGCCATTCTGCAATAGCCAGCCCAATTTCATCAGGGGAATCTTCCTGTAAAAAATGATTACCAACTACCGTGATTTCTTTTTGGTTAGGCCACGAACGACAAAACTCTCTCTGTGGCCCTGTAAGGATTGCACCAGGCTCTGCATTGATAAAAAGCTTAGGTATTTCAGATTGCGAAAGCCATTCGGCATAGCTTTGAACCAATTCAACCACTTCGGCAGGCTCGTCATCGATTGGAATTTGGCGCGGCCAAGTCAAAGTTGGCCTTCGGTCTTCTCCAGATTTAGTAAAAGGCCTTCTATACACTGCCATTTCTTCTTCGCTCAATTCTCTGATTATAGAGCCAGGTAACACCCTTTCAACAAATACATTTTTCTCCAGCACCATATCTTCGCCCGCAGGAGACCTAAACCCCTGAAATACAGCCCTAGCAGCTTCAGGCCATTCATTCCAGTTAACCGGACGAACAATACCTTCCATATAGGCAATACCCATTACAGAAGTTTTATTGCGATTCGCCCAGTCAAAACCCAACGCTGATCCCCAGTCATGAATAACAAACGTTACTTTATCTTCAACCCCTATGAGCTCTAACGCAGCGTCCCAATAATCCCTATGTTCTAAAAAAGTGTAACGATCTGGTCCTGAATCTTCTAACTTGTCTGAATCTCCCATACCAATCAGGTCAACGGCTATGCACCGACCCTGGTCAGCAAGGTGCGGCATAATATTACGCCACAAATAAGAAGAAGTGGGGTTACCATGCTGAAAAACTATAGGGTCACCCTCGCCCAACTCCACATAACTCAGAGTTTTACCATTTACACTTACACTTTTCTTCGGGTGCTCCTTAGCACTAATCATTTGATACCCCAATCGTTTCAAAGGAAATTGAGCATAAACTGCAAACTTGCACATTTCAAATGTAAAAATTAATTTTAGTGCTCTTTAGAATACGATCCGGATTCAAGAAAAAGGAAAGGTACTTCTCTCGCATGGCAGACTAGAAACACTCATTACAACGAAAGATAACGTCGCACCACAATTTTACTTTTATTGAGGAAGCCTAATTCAAAATTGGCATCGTTAATTGATCATACCCCTACTTATTAGTATGCTCCTCTTCCGCACTTAATCCAGAGATAAGTAAAAAACGGGGGAAAACTGGAATGACAATGCAACAAACACCTCTTCTGATGTCGCGGATTCTAGGTCGTGGAGCAGTACTGGATCCAGCAATTGAGGTCGTAACACAGCAGGCCGAAGGCACACATAGACAGACTTTGAAGGAAACGTGGGACCGAGCCAATCAGGTGGCCCATGCATTGAACGCACAAGGTATCGAAGTAGGAGACCGTATCGGCAGCTTTATGTGGAATAACTATTACCACTTAGAGCTATACCAAGGTGTTCCTTCGATGGGAGCTGTCCTTCACACCTTGAATATCAGGCTTTCGTCGACAGACCTAGAATACATAATTAATCATGCGGGCGATCGCGTAATTTTTGCAGACGAAGATTTACTCCCTTTGTTAGAACCCTTGTGGGAAAAAATTCCCTGCGTCGAGCTTCTGGTGATCTGCCGCCACGGCGAAGGTGGAGAAAGTTCATTCGAAAATCAAATCGATTATGATGATTTTATAAAAGACCAACCAATAGAATTTGATTGGCCAGATATTGACGAAAATTCACCTATGGGTCTTTGTTATACCTCCGGAACAACGGGCAAACCAAAGGGAGTTATGTATACCAACAGATCAACCTATCTACACACTTTAACAGAATCCCTAACTGACTCGATGGGGCTTTCTTCTTTAGATTCGTTACTAGGTATAGTGCCAATGTTTCACGCAATGGGCTGGGGACTACCATTTGCAGCTTCCATGCTTGGCTGTAAGCAAGTTATGCCACACCGATTTATGTTACCTGACATCTTTTTGAAATTAATCGAAGATGAAAAAGTTAGCGTATCTGCGGGGGTACCAACAATTTGGCAAGGAGTAAGAGCTGCTCTCGAAGCAAATCCTGAGAAATATGACCTTAGCATATTGAGCAGGATGACCTGCGGCGGTTCTGCACCTCCCGTTGAAATGATGCGTTGGTACTGGGAGAAATACAATGTTGAGATGATCCAAGGTTGGGGTATGACAGAGACCAATCCACTTGGCACACTATCACGCAAGGTTTCTAAACGCTCGCAGATTGGCATATCTGAGGACAAGCAATTCGAAAATGTTGCTAAAGCCGGGCTTACTATGCCGGGTCTCGAAATTGAAATCTTTGATGAAGAATGGAACCGCCTACCTCATGATGGCGAGGCTGTCGGTGAGCTTTGTATTAAAGGTCCGTGGATAGCTTCAGAATACTTTAACGATGACCAACCTGATAAGTTCCACGATGGATGGCTAGTTACGGGAGACGTCGCTAAGATAGATTCGGAACAATACATGATCATTTCTGACAGATCAAAAGATCTAATAAAGTCCGGCGGCGAATGGATTTCCTCAGTTGACTTGGAAAACCATATCGTAGCAATGCCTGATGTTTCGCAAGCCGCAGTAGTGGCTCAACCCCACCCCAAATGGGACGAGCGTCCAGTAGCTCTAGTGGTAATGAATGAAGGAGCAGAACTGAACACTGATGCCGTAACCGAACATTGCAAAAGTATTTTTGCAAAGTGGCAACTGCCAGATGAAGTTATTGCTGCCGATAATATTCCCCTCACTTCAACCGGTAAGATTGACAAAAAGGCGATTAGGGCAAAACTTGACGAAGAGGGTTATCAATTACCTGATCTGCGGTAATAAATTAACACAAGACCAACTAAGGGCCATTCTATTGAGCCCCTATGCTTTTTATTCGTTCTATATTTCGAGAGTGGGGGCGTCAGATAAAAAATTATGCCTAATCTACTGTCGGCTGGGATCAGTAGGAGCATATTCCGCTCCTTCTAAATCAGCACGACGCGCTCCTGCCAGAATGCCAGGCAAAGCATAGTTGCCTTCGTGACAAGCATACTCAAACATTTGCTCGTAACTGAGATTCATCGGTAACTCACCACTCCAAGGCTGTGAATAGTTTTCAAGATCAGTAACCGTAAATTGATATAGAATCTTATCCGCCGCTACCCGAGTAAATCGCTCTACTACTTTCATTTCGGTAGAAGCGTAGAACCGATGGTCCAGTGACGACCGCAAACCCTGTTGAGGGTGAAAATTTGTCGTTTCAACAACTAATGTATCGTTTTCGTAATAACCAATAGAATCACCTAGCCAAGAATTCGAAGATGGTTCTTGGAATTCCCCACCGATACGCACGATGCGCGCATCATGAACCATCTCTGCCATTAACACTACATAGTCTTGTGTTTGTACAATTTGTGTAAGATTGTTGTAAAGTACAGGAAGCTTCGGTGGCCCTGGTGAAGAACCAAAGCCTATAACACAACGCTCACCTATCGGCCTAATTTCCGGCCCATCGTAGGTGTTTCTCTGATCCATTGCTGCTTCAAAGTTGGCTCGTCCCAATTCGGTATAAGGAAGTCTGCCATCTAAAGGATCAACGATTATAGAAGTTCTGACTCCACCATCAATTAAAGCAAGACGATCTCCTGGATCCATCCAGAAAGTATTATAACCTCCAACGTTTTGCCCAGCTGTTGGCGCTTTCCGATCTGGGTTGCTGGGAAGATTACTCGCTTTCATTCCAGCTTGGAATATCGACTCTATCCGCAATGCTTCTTCTTCTGAAATAATTAGCTCGCCTCCGAAGCGTTGATCTCGTTCCAAATTTGTTTGCGTAGCAATTGACCAGATCCCCTGTATATCCGGCACACCAAATTCGGTCTTTGGTGATATGTATTCAGTTTCAGCAGCCCCAAGAGTTAGAGATACAACCGTTGCGGTCATTGCCACCATAAAGCGCATTCTATAAATCCCTATAGCACCAAAATAATAATTTCAAAAAATCAGAGCCTGATTATGGCAGCTTAGCTATCATAACGCGATGTTATTAACCTTTTTTCAAGTTTCGATGTATAAGCGCATTACAGTTTCCGATTCAATCTGCTGACAAAATAAGATTGTCTTTTGACGTAGCTTTGTCCTCCATTTTTCTTAAGTTTAATTCAGTTACGGCTCAACTATACCAACCAAATCCGGAGACCTAAAATTACTTAGCCAGAATAACTGCACCAAGCTCTATAATTTGCTATAAAAGGGCTTCCTCAATAAGATTTAGAAAAAAATAGTCTTAATAAACATGAACAATTTGAAACAGTTCGCGAATAGCTTGGGGTTCATTAGTGTAATTTTATTTATCGATACCCGCATATTAGTAGAGTCGGTTGAAACTCCAGAAGGAATGGTATGGATAGAGGGCGGATCATTTCTGATGGGTTCTGATCAAGGCCTCCTCGATGAAAGACCTGCGCATAGAGTAAAGCTGAGCGGATTCTGGATCGACGAACACGAAGTTACCAACACTGATTTCGCCAAATTCATATCCGAAACCCGTTACGAAACTTATTCAGAAAAAGTAAAAGACTCACTTGTTTTTGAATCTCCTAATCAAGAAGCTTCATTTTCTCTCCCCGCGCTTTCCTGGTGGAAGCTAGTGCCGAACGCCAACTGGCGCAAACCTGAAGGCGGTCGAGACTCTATCGAGGGCAAAGAGAACCATCCAGTAGTTCACGTGACTTATCAAGACGCCCAGCAATACTGCCACTGGCTTGACAAAGAGCTACCAACCGAGGCTCAGTTTGAATATGCAGCCCGAGGTGGGTATGAAGGAGAAATTTACAGTTGGGGCTCACAGCCTCGACATAGACATGAAGTGTTGATCAATTACTGGCAGGGAAGTTTTCCGTACAATAATGAAATCCATGATGGCTATGCTAGCTCAGCCCCGGTCGGCAGTTTTCCCCCAAACAATTATGGCCTGTACGACATTACAGGAAATGTTTGGGAATGGGTTTCGGACTGGTATCACCCAAACTACTATTCGAATAGTCCTCTAAGAAACCCTAAAGGTGTAACAGAAGCAGAAAGCTTCGACCCAAACGAACCAGCGCTACCCAAACGATCGATACGCGGAGGATCCTTTCTCTGCAGCGAAAATTATTGCAGTGGATTTAGAGTTAGTGCTCGCATGCCGGCCGAACCTTCATCAAGCACTAACCATACTGGTTTTCGTTGTGTAGCTAATAAAGTTGGCTGGTTTCACTAGCGCAAAAATTCACAATGATGAAGCACTTGAAGGGAAGTATTTACTAAATCTCTCTCGCAATTAACAGCTTCATTATTTCGTTACTACCACCATAAATTTTTTGCACGCGACTATCTGCATACATTTTAGCTATTGGATATTCCATCATATAACCGTAGCCACCAAAAAATTGCAGACATTCGTCAACAATTTCACACTGCTTCTGGGTGGTCCACCACTTCGCCATTGCCGCAGTCGCATCATCCAGCTTTCCTTCTGAAAGCTGCATGGCGCATTGATCAACGAACGTGCGCGCAAGTTTGGCTTCAGTAAACCTTTCAGCTAGTTTAAATTGTGTATTTTGGAAATCGAGAATGCGCCTACCAAAAGCTTTCCGTTCCTTTACATAATCAGACGTAATTCGCAAAGCACTCTCAATCGCCGCACAAGCGCCTGCAGCAATAATAAGACGCTCTTGAGGTAACTGCTCCATTAATTGAATAAAGCCTTTACCTTCGGAATGGCCCAGTAAATTTTCAACTGGTATTTCTACCTGATCGAAGAACAACTCCGCGGTATCTTGGGCTTTCATACCAAGCTTTTCAAGATTCCTGCCTCGAGTGAAGCCACCATCCCCTTCAACACCTTCAGTTTCAACCATAACCAATGAAATGCCTTTTGCTGCTTCGGAAGGATCCGTTTTTGCAACAACACAGATTAAATTTGCAGTCATACCATTAGTAATGAAGGTTTTTTGACCACTCAATCGATAGTTACCATCTTCCCTTAAAGCAACGGTTTTAACTGCCTGTAAGTCAGATCCAGTTCCCGGTTCAGACATAGCGATTGCTGAAATAATTTCGCCAGTAGCCATCTTTGGCAACCACCTCTGTTTCTGTTCCTGAGTTCCATATGAATTTATGTAATGAGCAACAATTCCTGAATGCACGCCGTTGCCAAATCCAGTAACTTGCGCGTACGCCATCTCTTCAACTAGGACCATTTCATGTTTGAAGTTACCACCTCCGCCACCCCACTGTGCCGGTATGGAAGCACATAATAAACCTGACTCCCCTGCCTTCAACCAGGCATTTCTGTCCACATAGCCCTGTTTCTCCCATTTCTTGGCAACCGGAGCAAATTCTATGGAAATAAACTTACGAACCGCATCACGCATGATGCTTAATTCTTCATCCATCCATGGCGATTCATAGTTGTCTAGTAACATAGCGTTCCCTCTTTGGTTAGAACTTTAGGATTGCAAATCACTCATGCGTTCGATAACCATGGCATTCGCAGTTCCTCCACCTTCACATATAGCAACTAGTCCGTATTTCGCCTCTCTGCGTTCGAGCTCGTGTACCAGGGTCGTCATAAGCTTAGCGCCAGTGCCTCCCAATGGGTGGCCTAAAGCTTGAGCACCACCATTTACGTTTAGCTTTTGCTGATCTGCTTTGAGCGCCTTAGCCCAAGCTAGGGGCACCGAACCAAAAGCCTCATTAACTTCGAACAAATCAATATCATCAATACTTAACCTGGCCTTTTCTAAAACCTTCTTAGTTGCAGGAATAGGCCCTTCTAACATAATCACTGGGTCCGATCCAATAACTGCTAGAGAATGAATCTTTGCTCGCACAGGTAAATTGTATTTTTTCACCGCATTTTCATTTGCGACCATTATTGCTGCCGCCCCGTCGCTAATCTGGCTGGCAGTGCCCGCTGTGATTACCCCGCCTTCGCGCAATGGGTTTAGCCCTTGCATAGCTTCAATAGAAGCATCAGCCCGAATACCTTCGTCAATTAAATGTATATCCGCACTACCATCTTCTAGATGAATGTTGATAGGGACAACTTCATCTTTAAAATATCCGCTTTGTGTAGCCTCCGCAGCTCGCTGATGACTCAATAAGCCGAAGGCATCTAGATCATCCCGAGTAATACCATATTTCTCTGCAAGTAATTCAGCACCGTCAAATTGGGAAAATTGAATGCCAGGATACTTGATTTCAAGGCGCTCTCCTTTAGGTGTCCCACGACCATGCTCCAAACCATCTCGGATATTAGAGCCAATCTCTACACTGCTCATTGCTTCGACACCTCCGCAAATTACAACGTCTTGAGTGCCAGACATGACGGCCTGGGCACCAAATTGAATCGCCTGCAGGGAAGAACCGCATTGGCGATCTACCGTAGTTCCTGGCACTTCCAAATCCAACTTAGAAGACATGGCGACGTTGCGGCCAAGATTATTCGCTTGAGACCCAATTTGACTAACCACTCCCATAATTACATCGTCCACTGCATCAGTCGGAATACTGGTACGATCTACTAATTCATCTACCACAATTGCACCCATATCAACTGGGTGGATAGCGCTTAGTCTGCCTTTTTTCCTGCCAGTTGCTGTTCGGACTGCTCCAACTATATATGCGTCTGCCATTACAATTATTCCTCTGTCAATTAAATAGCCTTTATTTCAAATCGGAAAAGAATATCGCAATCCTGAACCGGCTTTTATGATCACAAGCTTTATTCATTTAACTTATCGATTTTAGCTAATTTCTATATAGCTGGCATACGTATACCAGCATCGAGTCGTATCACTTCGCCATTTAAATAGCTGCAATTAACAATATGGACGACTTCGTCTGCAAACTCTTCAGGATTACCTAGACGTTTTGGAAACTGAGTAATTGCTATTAAAGGCTCCTTTACTTCATCAGGCGCAGAAGCAAGCAAAGGGGTTTCAAAGACTCCGGGAGCTATTGTCATAATGCGAACGCCGCGTCTTGCAAGATCACGAGCAATCGGTAAAGTCATCGCCACTATTCCGCCTTTGCTGGCGGCATATGCTGCCTGACCAGTCTGTCCATCAAACGCTGCGATTGACGCAACGTTTATGACCACCCCCCGTTCTTGATCTTGATTCTGGGGATCATTAGTTTGCATTACCTCCGCACACAATCTCAGCACATTAAATGTTCCAATCAGGTTTACACGCACTACGTGCTCAAATTTTTCTAGCGGCATTGGGCCGTCCTTACCAACAGTCCTCGCTGCCCCACCAATACCTGCAGAATTTACGTTGATGTGAATAGTCCCGTATGCCTCAGTCGCCGCAGAAATAGCTTTCCTGACGGCGTTTTCATCAGAAACATCCCCTACTTGCCATTTGGCTTTTTCACCAAAGTTAGAAGCTGCGTTTTCCAGTGCAGCAGCGTTTAAGTCGTAGAGAAAGACATTAGCTCCCGCTGCAACGAACTTTTTCGCAGTAGCCAGCCCAAGACCTGAAGCACCGCCGGTAATAAAAGCAGTCTTATTATTTAATTCCATGGATTATGTCCCACCCTAAAACTTAATTTTTAGACGCGGGAGCATAATCGATCCAACTGTAAAAGTGAATCTGATGGGTTTGATAAGAAGCAACACGATAAGTTAAACAATAAGCTTTCTTATATATTTTGAATCAATGATCACCTATCATTTAAAGTCAATTTGAATTGTAAATAGGAATGAAAATGGGACCTCTCGCAGGAATTAAAGTAGTTGAAATGGCGGCCATCGGACCTGGTCCATTTTGTGCGATGATGCTATCCGATATGGGTGCAGAAGTGATACGGATTGACAGGCTAAATCAAAAAGGAAGCGGTCATCGAAGCAATGTATTATATCGCGGAAGAAAATCAATGGCTGTGGATCTGAAAAACCCTGGAGGCGTCTCGCTAACATTAGAGCTAATCGAAAAAGCGGATGTTCTGGTTGAAGGATTTAGACCCGGTGTAATGGAACGCCTCGGCCTAGGCCCTGATGTCTGTTTAAAGAAAAATCCGAAGCTGGTCTATGGCCGAATGACCGGGTGGGGGCAAGATGGCCCACTTTCTCAGGCCGCAGGACATGACATAAACTATATTTCCGTTGCCGGAGCATTAGGCGCAATGGGCTATAGTGATAGACCACCGCCCCCTCCGCTCAATTTAATTGGGGATTTTGGCGGAGGTGCAATGTACCTACTTGCAGGAATTCTTGCTGCTATTATTGAAAGAAATACGTCTGGTCAAGGTCAGATCATAGACACTGCAATGACCGATGGTACCGCCAGTTTATTAAGCGCTTTTTTCGGCTACATGGACATGGGTATGTGGACTTCGCAGCGCTATTCTAACCGGCTCGATGGCGGGTCTTATTATTATTGTAGCTATGAATGTAAAGATGGCAAGTACATTTCCATAGGATCTTTGGAACCTCAGTTTTATGCATTGTTGTTGGAAAAATGTAAAATAGTCGATGAGTCTTTTAAAGAGCAATTCGATCAAGAAGCCTGGCCGGTCAAAAAAGAAAAAATGATAGAGGTGTTTAAATCAAAGACACGAGATGAATGGTGCTCAATCATGGAGGGCACTGATGTTTGCTTTGCTCCTGTTCTTGATTTAGAGGAAGCGCCAGCTCACCCACATAATAAAGCGCGAAATACCTATATCGAATTTAATGGTGTTATCCAGCCCGCTCCTGCGCCAAGGTTTAGTCGTACCCAAGGGAAAATACAATCAGCTCCTGCTTTAGCTGGCGAACATACAGATGAAATATTAGCAAACTGGGGAATTAACGCAGAGGAGATAGAAGAACTCAAGAATGCGGGCGCTATCTAAGGCCTCTATGGAAAATCATCCATTACCAGTCACTCTTGACCTCTACGCAAAACCATTAACAGATTACAGATTTAAAACTATATTTTGGAGGTGTCTATGATAAGAAAGCTTCTATCTGGGTCAGTAATAATTTTAACGGTAGCAGGATGTGAGATGTTACAACCACCCGACGACGGTATTCCCCGAATTCGAAATCAAGCCGACGTTGATGCATACAATACTACCGTGTCTGCCGAGAGCGACCAACTAGTTTGCACCAGAGAGCGAGTAGTAGGATCGAATATTCCCCAATTCGTCTGCCTAACTGTGGGCCAGCGTGACCGACTGAGAGAGCAGGCAGTAGAAGATGTTCAACAGCTCATTGATGAGCTAGGCCCTGCAATCGGTAATTGATGCTAAACGGTCACTTCCTAGATTCAAGCCGCATGCAAAATCCTTAAAACCGTCAAAATATCAATTATAACTACCTTACAGGTCTTGAGCGCTATCGGCGATCTTGCTTGGAGCCGCGGCCGATTGCACAGGCCTTCCAAACAAATCAACCCAGCTTGTGATAATTAGTCTCGATAGGATGCTTTTAGGCGCAAACTGCGTATAATGACAGTAAATTGATGGGAGCCATGTTTACCATGATAATGGTACAAAGCACATTTCAACTAGATCCTGAGAAAAAAGATAAAGTCATTAGTTTAATGAAGAATATGGTTCGTCTCTGTCGCCAAGAACATGGATGTTTAAGCTATGAATATTATGAAGGGATAACCGACCCCTATCAGGTCATACTGCTACAGGAATGGGAAAACGCCGAATGCCTGCAAGAACATTATCAAACAGACCACATGGCGATTTTTTTAAGTAAACTAGGAAAGTATTTAGACAACCCGGTAAGCACACGTTCCTATGTTTCGGACGAAACAACAACAGTTGATGAACACTCAAGTAAGCAGCCTACCAAAGAAACCCTCAAGTCTGGGCAAACAATTCACTAGCGCCTATCCAATTAAGTTTCATTTGACTCAAAAGATTTTATTGCTTCTGTTATATCTTTAGCTAACTCGTTCGGAATAGGAAAGGTTAAATGGTACTGGGCAATTTTCCACCCTTCCTTAGTCTTAATCAACACGCCTGTTCCCCTGCTAGTTCCATAACTCTCACTTTGAAGTATCTCATCGAACCAGGCAGAGCTACCGAGAGGTGTTAAATCAACGTTCCGTTCCTTGGGCAAATAAGTCCAGCCATTCCGACTAGCGGCATATTGTCTAAAAGACTCTTTAGTCCAACGTTCGGAAGCATCTGTACCTAAGAAAACAGCGTCTTCACTCATTAAATCGAAATATGTAGTCCAATCGGATTGTGACGCAGCATTATGATAAGAATCCAAAACTTTATTTATTGCTTCGAGCTCAGAACCAATCGATTGCGCATTTAAATTGTTTACTGAAAATATATACAAAATCAGCATTACTTTTTTCATAATTATCGCTCTTTATTAAGCGTCCCGATCTGTTGCTAACCTTATTCGAAATCTCCGCGATCGAGCCTTGCGAAATATTCCTTAGCTGCTTTTCGTACTTTAGGAGCAAGAATAATGGTTGAAAGCATCGTAGGAATCGCCATAGTCGCATACACACCATCAAACAAACTAATAACGGCGTCGAGTGAAACAATAGCGCCTACAATTACCAAGGACATATAACCATACAGATAATATTTTTCCGATTTAGCACCAAACAGAAATGCCATGCATTTACCGCCATAATAAGAATATGTCAATACGGTTGTAATACTTAAAACAACAACCATCATCAACACTAGATAAGCACCGAAGCCAGGGAATACCTGCTCATAAGCTTGCGAAGTTAATGTTACACCAATCGCACCACCTTCCCAAACACCAGTAACAAGCAGTGCCAAAGCCGTGCAAGTACACACAATAAAGGTATCGACTATGGGACCCAGCATTGCAACCAAACCTTCTCGAACAGGCTCACTGGTTTTCGCGGCGCCATGAGCAAGCGACTCGGTACCCAAACCTGCTTCATTAGAAAAAACACCTCGTTGAACCCCAATCAAAATTACTGTGCCTAATACGCCACCCGACATGGCTTCACCGGAGAAAGCGTCTCTAAATATTACTCCAAACATCGCAGGAATTTCAGAGATATTATTCAGCAATAAAATTGCTGTAATGACAAAGTAAAAAACCACCATTAAGGGAACGGCTTTTGCTGCAAAGGCTGACACGCGGCTCACTTTACCGGCAGCAATAGAAAATAAAATTATTGAGAGCGAAGCACCCATTATTAGGTCAAAACTAAAGTGGTCATCAACAGTAGCTACCCCCAAAGGAATTGCGATTAAATCCCGCACAATTTGTACTAATTGGTTAATTTGAAAAACAGGTAGCGTGCCAAACATTCCAGCAATCGCAAACAACCAAGCTAAGGGCAACCACTTTCTACCAAGGGCTTCACGAATAACATACATCGGTCCACCCTGAAGCTTGCCATCATCATCTTCGCCACGATACATGATGGCGAGAGAAGCGGTATAAAACTTTGTAGATATTCCTACCAGCGCTGTTACCCACATCCAGAATACAGCGCCTGGCCCACCCACCGTAATAGCGACCGCTACCCCGGTAATATTGCCGAGACCAATAGTGCCAGCAAGGGCAGTAGCGAGGGCTCGGAAGTGACTAATATCTCCATCAACTTCAGCACTTTGTGTATTGTATTTACCACGCAACAAATCAAAGGCATGTCCAAGATATCCAAAGTGCATTAGTCGAGAATGAAATGTAAAGAACAATCCACCCCCGACTAAAAGCATCACCAAAGGCGGCCCCCACATGAAGTCAGCGAAGGCTGCTAAAGCTGCCTCTATCTCTGCCATCTGTTTTCCAAAGAACCGTTCGCGGTCTATTAATAAAGCTATCTGATATTGTCAGCAAAACTAAATTCTGACGCCGGCTCGGCTCCGGCAAGATGCTCAACAAAATAATCCCAGCGACGTTTCATAAAATAACGCTCGTTACCAAAGCCGTGCCCCATATTTGGAAAGATCACCAAATCAAACTCTTTCTCCGATTCGATGAGCGCATCAATTAAGAGCATGGTACTAGAGGGGTGTACATTAGCATCCATCATTCCATGTGCTAGAAGCAGTTTGCCTTGCAACTGACCTGCTAACAATTGATTTGCTTGATTGTCATAGTTAGTCACAAGCATATCATCATCGTTTGTGCTGCCAATTGGATTGGATTCGGGAAGTATCTCCAACAATCCCTGCCACTTTTCACCCCAATCGTCTTCGTAGTTTCGATTATCGTGATTGCCCGCGCCAGAAACCGCAACTTTGTAAAAATCTGGGTATCGCAATATCGCAGCTGCCGAAGCATACCCTCCTCCCGAATGGCCCCAAATTCCGACCCTATTCAGATCCATATAACTGTGCCGATCTGCTAATTGGCGAATTGCTGCTATTTGATCAGGCAGGCCGTTATCTCCCATATTGCCGTAATAGGTGTCATGAAATGACTTGGAACGACCTGGGGTTCCCATAGCATCTACCTCAACCACAATAAATCCCAATTCCGCCAGAGATTGTTTGTCACTTCTAGAGGCTCGAAACGCTCTGCTACCAACACTTCCAGTTTGCGGCCCCGGATAAATGTAATTAAGCACGGGGTAAAGAGCTTTTTCATCAAAGTTAGAAGGTCGATAAATCAAGCCGAAAAGATCAGTTCGTTGATCTCGTGCTTTTACGGTAAAAGGGATTGGAGCAACCCAGCCAGAGCCCACCAAAGCTGAAATGTCTGTATCTTCTAGCTCTAACAAAATTCCGCCGTTTAATCCTCTAACCACAACCTTAGCGGGTTGAACAGGTGTGGAAAAGCTATCCGTGAAATAGCTTCCAGATTCAGACCAGCTAATGACATGGTGAGCAGGCTCAGGGGTTAATAGCTCAAGTCCGGAGCCGTCAAAATTCACTCTGTAAAGATAATGAAAATAAGGGTCTCCAGCTTCCCGGTTAGCTCCAGTGAAATAAATTTGTCGTTTCTGCGCATCAACTTTTTCGACCTTTAAGACACCCCAGCCTCCAGAAGTTATTCTTTGCTTCAGCTCACCTGTTTCCAGATCGTGCAAATACAAATGACCCCAATTATCTCTTTCCGAATACCAAAGGAATTCATTGCTATCATGCAACACGCGCCAGTTAGGTTCACTGAATCCAGACTCAAAATACGTATCTACAGTTTCGATGAAAACATCCCTCACCTCTCCGGTCTCAATGTCAGCTAACCGTAATTCAGCGGTCTTATGGTCTCTACTTGATGAGACAAAAGCGAGCTTATTACTGTCGCGACTCCACTCAACATCGAGGAAAATTCCTTCTCTGCTCGCGATATGATCACTCGTTGTCGACCGATGAGGGTCAGGTGACATATTTAAAGTTACCAGACGCGGCTCTGGTTCTAAGTGGATTACAACTCTCTCTATCATAAATATATGTTCATCGCCGGGTAGAGGATATTTCCAAGCATCCAATTTAGGATGACCAACTTGAGTTGTATACAGATACATTTCCCCAACTTCACGACTATCATGCTTAAAGGTAGCAATCTTCTTAGAGTCCGGTGACCAGATAAGAACAGGACTTTTACTGCGCAGCCATCCAGCGTTATTGGTGGCATACCCATAATTCTCAATTCCATCGAAAGTAAGCTGAGTCAACATGTTATCGACGGTATTTCTCATCCAAAGATTATTATCAATAATAAACGCAGCTTTAGTGCCATCAGGGGACAACATTTCATAAAGTGCCACTTCTTTAATTTGCAATAGCTCATTAGTTGATAAATCATAGCTATAAGTCCAACCCTCGAAATCAAAGTAAAGCAGGTCATATGTCTCATCCAGCTCTAAGGCAGTAAGTCGCAAATCTTCGTGGCCCAGATCACTATTAACAAACTGATCGAGCTCTTCCTTTAGCGCCGCTGTATCAAATAAAACCTGTTTAGCCTGGTCATTTATATTAACCGAGAGATATTCAGAGATAGGATTGTTGGACCTGCGATAAATTAAACGGTCGTTTGGTTGCCAGTACTGGGCGAGTACGGCATGGCTAATCAATTCTGAAGTATTCTGCGCCAGAAAACTTTCAGCGCGTCGATAGTCATCAATACTAACTTTAATGTCGGCCGGAGTCGTGACGGAATCCATTTCTGGGGCACAACCTATCAAGATTACAGATGCGAAAATCGCGGCAAAAAGATAAGTTCTGGCACTCTTCGTAAACTTAAAAATCAGCATGTCCTATTCCGTTTTGCTCGCGATGTTAGAATTAGGAACATTCTAACATCACTTCAAGCGATAGCATCAAAGCAAGCTATCTAGAATAAGATTAGCAGAGTCTACAATGCGTTCATCTCTTGGCCGTAAATCCGGATCGAAAGCTTCGCCAGTTATATGCTGCAAACCCTGTATATACCGCACCGCTATCTCGTTAGCCTGTTCATCCGTAAATTGCTGGTTTTTTTCCTTAACCATCCCTCTAGCAAACTCTTTTGAGAAAGATACCGGTTTGCCCTCTCGGGTCATAAGCCTGCCTTCATCGTCCTTTTTCCAGAAACGAGAAGAATCCATCGTATATAGCTCATCCGCCGATACGATTCTTCCATAAGCGTTAATCCCGTGCTCGGTCTTGGTATCAACTAAGACCATGCCTTTTGTAGATAGATACTGTGAAACTAAACCGAACGCCATAATGGAAGCATTACGAATCTGCACATACTGGTCCCAACTACAGATCCCTGCATCGATCAAGAATTGCACATCAGTAGTTTTATCAACCTCATCCTTAGTACTTGGTGTATCCATCAAATAAGGTAATACACCGTTTGGCTTTAGAGAAGAAATTGTAACTGAGTGGCCAGCATAGTTGAGCATTTCTTTCCCTTTTTCTTTGGCTGCTAACCAGTGTTGATAAAGGGAAGTGCTAGTTGAACTTTCTGCCATATACAAGCGCAGAACATTCTCTAACATGATTAACTTTAAATTTTCCGCCGGAATCACAGTAGAGCTGGGCAACAGACCTTCAACTTTGAATTGAGAAGAGCCAAGCACCTCTTTAACGAGCATTAACATATGATCGTGGTTAAAGGCTAAGACTTGGTCTTTAAACGGAATTGCGCCTCGGTTTATATCGTGGGTAGAAATTCGATTATTGCGAAACATTAGACGAATGGGTTGCCCTTCCCTTGTCAGCAAATCATCTCGGAAGACAGAGTCTGAAACCTTCCCTTCCAACACAGTGGCGGCATTCAGGCGCGGAATATCACCATCTGCAATTATCTGTTTTATTGGCCTGCCCTGGTTGACAATGGCGCCATGCTCATTAACTAAATCCCTAACTTGCTGTTCGTCTAACATGATTTTTGGTTCTTTAACTTTTGTAATCTGGAAAACGTGCGAAGCATAAATGAAGAGCTGTTAGACTACAAGATTTGCTTTTATTGGGGCGTCTAAACTAGCTTAATCATATTTAGTAAGGTATAAAACTTTGCAAAAATTAGATGCTCGAAACTCTGATAAGAATTCTGGAGAACAGTGTATGCGATATATAGCAGCTTGCGCATTACTATTACTTAATTTTTCTGCCTTAGGAGCCGTTGAATCAGAGTCTAACAACACGGCAAATAATCCAAATATTATAACCGCTGGCACTATCATGACTGGCCACCTTAGCGATAACGAAGATTTCGACTATTACCAACTAACTGTTAATAAATCCGACTCTTTAGATATCGTTTTTGCCTCTCCAAATTCTTCTAGTTCCGAAAATCAATGGCTGCTAGCGATTCAAAGACCCTCTGACGGCATTATTATTTTTCAAGAAATACTGAGCCCTAGTGCTGAATCATCCATTAATCGCAACGTAAGTATTAGTGAAACTGGAGACTTTTTAATTTTCGTAGCTCCCGCACCTGGCTCGGCATCTACCCCTTTTGTGAATTATGACCTAACCGTCACGCCTAGCAACTTCCAAGCTCCCCTAAATTCATTTAATGGTATTTGGCAAGATAATATTGGTATGGCTTTTTATGCCGTCCAAGAAGGCAGTGAAGGGATTCTGTACATAGAGCTTCCAATAAACAACAGCCCATGGAAAGCCTATTTAGGCGGGCGCGCGAACAATATGGCCACATTAGACCAAATAGTTGGACCTGGAACCGCCAAGATTGAACTGAAATTTCTTACAGCCGCCTCTTTAGAAGCCCGCTACATTTCTTGCAAAACGGAGCAAGGTGGAGATTGCTCAGTGCCTAATGGAGAACTCATATACACTGCGACTTTTATCTACGGAGACTGAATCACCACCTTTTCTTCAAGCAATTGTTCACAACGTCGTTGATTATAACCAAGAGATTGCAATACCGTAACGGTATGTTCCCCAAGTTGCGGTGCAGGGGTTTTCACAGCAGCTGGTGTTTCACCGAAACGCGCTGCCGGGCGCGCCTGGCGGACCTCCCCAAAACCTTCGCATACCTCGCGCAAGATTGTTTCACTCTCAACTATCTGTGGATGGTCGAGAAGATCCTTTCGATCTAACAAAGGCGCGCAAGGGACATCAGCGGCATCCAATTTTTCAAGCAAATCTGCTGTAGATCTTTTGCGAACTTCTTCGGCTATTACTTCTCGACGCAATTCAGCATTTTTACGGCGAGCTAAGGCTGTCCTGAAGCGCTCGTCATCAATCAGCTCTTCGCTTTCTAAAGCAGTGCAAGCGCCTTGCCATTCCTTATCCGAAATTATGCTTATCGTGATATAGCCATCTTTAGTTTCGTAGATTAAATCAATTGAAGAATAAGTTCTCTTGATATCCATATCCTGTTCGGCAAAGACTAAACCACCCATACCTTCGGGCCATAGGAATGCAATAGTTGCTTCCAGCATCGAAATGTTTATGTGCTGTCCTACTCCATGTCGCTCCCGATGGAACAATGCACTGGAAACAGCCTGGGCAGCAGTTAGCGCAGAAACCTTATCAGCAAGAATTATTCGGAACATATTTGGTCGCTGTGTTTTTCGGTCGGCCTGAATGTCAGTGGCGCAAGACAGGGCCTGAATGATTGGGTCGTAGACGCGCTTGTGAGCGTATGGCCCCTTCTCGCCAAATCCACTGATAGAGACAAATATGATGCCTGAGTTTGCTTTTCGAACCACCTCCTCAGGAAATCCCATTCTTGCCATTGCTCCCGGACGAAAATTTTGCAAAAGCACATCCGCGTCCTTTATTAAGTCCCAAAGAATTTTCTTCCCAGCCTCTTTTTTTAAATCTACCGCTAGGGATTTTTTATTCCGGTTACATGAATAAAAGCCTGGATTCAGCCCATTATGGGTCTCTCCCAAATGACGGAGCTGTTCACCGTGTATGGGTTCGACTTTTATAACTTCGGCTCCTTGATCACCCAGCATCATAGCGGCAACTGGTCCGGAAACCATACTAGTCAAATCTAAAACTTTGATTCCTTCTAACGGTCCCATAAATGACCCCAATTAACTCTGTTGATTTATTTCCATCGCTTTAATATAGGCTTCTCGGCTCACGATGCGACTCCTATATTCTTGCAATATATTCGGCGTATCTATCCCATATGCCTTAACCCAATTTAGACAGGTTATAAGAAATATGTCGGATAAAGTGAAGTTATCATTCAAAATATAATCCCTGTTTTGCAAATGCATATTAATCACGTTGAGTTGCTTTTTTACATATTCTTCAGCTGCTTCCAGGGCAGTGGGAGCCTCACCGTAGATATGGGCCAAGGCGCCATGACGACGCATTACATAGAGGCTGGTTTCATCAAGCTCTCCATATATGAAAGCAAGCCACTCGTCCTCTTTAGCCCTCTCTTCGATAGTATGAGGTGAAATTAATGTATCAGCACTACCATACTTACTGATTAGATAACGGCTAATCGCAATAGTTTCAGAAAGCTTTAAATCACCATCCTCACAAAAAGGAACTTTCTGTTTGGGATTGAGATCGGTGTATTGCTTCGTTTGGGTTTCGCCAGTCCTTGGTCCTATAGGATTTAGCTGGTAAGTTAGTCCCAGTTCTTCAGCTACCCAGATAGGCCTGAGGGTTCTTGCAGTGCCTGCTCCCCAGAATGTCAGTTTTGATTCCTGTTGTTTAGGTTCCAATTGAGACTCCTTCAGCTTATTTGCATCATACTGGTTAAGAAGGGGGTGAAGGAAGTATAAGGGAAATATTTTCACCAAAATTTAAGCCTTTAATTCGCATTGTTGATAATTCGCGAACCTTAAGGCTATGCCTAATTGACAGATTGGCTAGACTAAATTGCTGAGCTAATAACTAGTAGTATATTAATTCTCATTTTGCGTGATTTTATTCCATGTAATAGGCTGGTGCGCCTTAACAGCTTCTAATTCAAGCGCAGTACTGACACTGGGTAACTTAGGAAAAATAAAAAAGGGAACAAGCATACTTGTTCCCCCTTTCAGTATGGTGCCGCCACCAAGAGTCGAACTCGGGACCTGCTGATTACAAGTCAGCTGCTCTACCACGGCTGAGCTATAGCGGCTTCGTTTTAATCATAGATTAAATGGAGGCGCGCATACTACAAAAATTTACATGGTGGTTCAATAGTCTCTGTGATTCAGGCCTGTTTTACATAGATGGTGCGCCGGACCAAGAATGGCCGCTCTACAACATAGTAAGTAGCTGCCGAGACAGCTACAACAACCGGCATTATAATAAAAAATACGTTGGCCACAGCAGTCCCAAATTCATCGTCAAGACCAATAAAAGTATCCATATCCCTTTGCATGAAGAAATCCAACACCACGTAATGTACAAGGTAAATCGAGTAACTGATCGTGCCCAAGCCAACCATTAACTTATTGATAAAGCTAGGGTAGTATCTCGAGATGGATAAATATCCCAGCACAAAAATAGCCCAAGCCGCACCTTCCAAGGTAGTCCAATAAATCCATACATAATTGTTTAGTCTTCCTCCCCCGAATTGATTGAAAATAAATAAGCCCGCCAGAACAACTACAGTTCCGGCTATGGCAACCCAATCAAGCAGAGCGGATTCTCGAAAATAATATCGATAATACATCCCAGCCATCATCCCAATAAGAAACTGATCGATGCGCCCTATAATCGACCAATAAGATAAATCACGCATATCAATACCCTGATAATACGCAACTAAACGAAGTAACAAAAAAATAGCAATTAATACTGGCAGTATCTGCCAACCATTGCGCTGAACAGCTAACAACAAAAAAGGGAAAATCAGATAAAAATGCCATTCCACAGCTATTGACCAAAACACGAAGGTAAATGCCCCTCCGTTTAACGCCATATCAGTGTTCGCGAAAAAGAAAAGTGATTGTACCAATCCAAAAAAATCGAAATTCTGCGGATTAAACACTATCCCCAAGCATAGAAAGAGAAGAAACAAAGGATAGGTTCTTAACAATCGATTCCGATAGAATCCAATATAATTAAGACTCTTGTGCAAAGAGCCAACAGTAAAGACAAACCCGCTTAACACAAAAAACAAACTGACGGCAGTATGCCCTTCAATTACAAGTGTAGAAATAGGATTATTTGCGCGAAGCCAGTTAGCCGGATCGTAAGGAGTATTGAACATGATCTTGTGAGTGATAAAGTGGCAGCCATGAAAATACAGAACCAGGAGAGCCGCAAAACCCCTTAAATGATCTAAAGCTGGAATATAACCAAGATTTTTACTCTTCATGAGGACCCAAGTCATAAAAAATTGCTTAGAAATGAAGCATACTAAGTTAGACCGTATTTTGCTAAAGTGTCATGAGGTTATGCATAAGAGTATGTCGACTCAATAATTAACTGCATTTTAATGAGTAGCTATTTCAGATGATCATTTCTCCAGAAATTCAGGAATTCTTTCAAATACTTGCTTTGTGGGGATGGATCTGGATCATTCCTTTCATGGAAAGGCTTTTCCCTCTTAAAGGCCAAAAGTTCATTCGACCTGGCATGATCAATGATCTAATTCACACCTATCATCGCGTCCATCTTTGGAGCATCATTAACGCCGCACTCATAACTTGGTTAGCATATTATGCTCAGAATCATCTTGGTCAAGGGCCATTTCTACGTGGAGCGCTGACAGACACCCATTGGTTTTTAACAGCCCTAAGTGTATTGTTATTTGGCCATGTAACCTTTTATGTAGCTCACTATGCAAGCCACAAAGTTCCTATACTTTGGCAGTTTCATAAAGTACACCACAGCTCATTAAACCTAGATTCATTTTCTACAAGTCGCTTCCATATTTTCGACAAAACTTTATTTGCTGCACCCTACCTGATGCTTATTACGTACTTTCAACCGGACCCAGGAATTGTATTTCTATTTGTATCTTTGAATGATTTTTGGGGACGCTATGGACACGGGAACATTAAAGACCCTCATTGGGTCGGATACTTTATGAGCAACCCTAAATTCCACCGCTGGCATCATTCAAACCACCCCGACGCGATCGACAAAAATTTCTCTGCAGAGTTCAATTTTCTTGACTGGATATTTGGCACTGCCTACTACCCAAAAAACAAAATCCCGGCGGACTTTGGTTTTGAAGGTTATAGTAATAATATTCTAGTTCAACATTACCAACCATTTGTCGACTGTTATAATATTGCAAAAAATGACGGGTGGTTAGCGCTTTTCCGCAAACCCAAACACCCCGATACTGAATGTTTGAAAACAGCTCACGATTAACGCTAAGATGACCAAGCCAACCGAGTGCCCCGCCTGGAAAGATCTCCAGCATCTTAGTGCTGAGTTCAAACACGAGCATTTTAAACTCACTAAACTTTTTGAGAAAAGTAATCGATTTTCCGATTTTTCAATAAGCCACGATAATTTATTATTTGATTACTCAAAAAATTATGTCACAACTGAATCATTGACAGCCTTGATTCAGCTCGCCACTGAAATGCAACTACCTGAAGCAATCGACGCAATGTTCTCAGGTAAGGAAATAAATAACACAGAAGAGTGCTCCGCATGGCATACGGCGTTAAGAATTCCAGAAACAGAAAATAGCCACAATGAAGTGGTTAATTGCCTACAAAAAATGGATTCATTCGTTACATCGCTATATTCAGGCAGCTGGTTGGGTTTCTCCGGAGAAAAAATAAAAGATGTTGTGAATATAGGTATTGGCGGTTCAGACCTGGGCCCATCCTTCGCTTATGATGCACTTTCCGATTATTCTACTGGCAAANTCAAANTGCATTTAGTNTCAAATTTAGACCCCACNGATCTNGATAGNGTTACCGAAAAGCTGAACCCTGCGACCACACTATTTATAATTACATCTAAATCGTTCAGCACCCCGGAAACAATACAGAACGCGGAAACGGCAAAAAGCTGGTTGCTGACTTGGGCTAAGTCTTCCGCTGCGGTTAAAAGTCATTTCGTTGGCGTAACTGCGAACTCAATTGCTGCAAGAAAATTTGGGTTAGCTGAAGAGAACTTATTTCCAATGTGGGATTGGATTGGAGGTCGTTATTCACTTTGGTCGGCAGCCGGATTACCCATTGCGCTGTCAATAGGTATGGATAATTTTCGCAAGCTACTTAGCGGCGCCCATTCCATGGACGAGCATTTCAAAAACTCAGATCTAATCAACAATATTCCTGTAATAATGGGTCTTCTGTCAGTTTTTTATAGTAATTTTCTCGAAGCACACAGCCATGCTGTAATTCCCTATAGCCAAAAACTCCAAAAATTACCTGCATACCTCCAACAACTTTGTATGGAAAGCCTGGGCAAGTGTGTAACCAAAAATGGAGAGCCAGTAACAACCAAAACTGGGAATGTGTTATGGGGCGCCGCAGGCACCAATGCCCAGCACTCTTTCTTTCAACTACTGCATCAAGGAACAGAGTTTATCCCAGTAGATCTTATTGCCTTTATTAAATCTACCTCTAAAGGAGAGAAGGCGGAACTAAGGCACATAAAACTGTTGGCCAATTGCCTAGGGCAAAGTCTATCACTTATGAAAGGGAGTAATTTCTCCTCTAACCCGCATAAAACAGTCTCTGGAAACAAACCAAGCAATACACTACTGATACGCGAACTTAACCCCTATAACTTGGGCTCCTTAGTAGCGTTATATGAGCACAAAACCTATGTGCAAAGCGTAATTTGGAATATAAATGCGTTTGACCAGTGGGGAGTTGAATTGGGCAAAAGCCACGCTGAACAACTTGTTGGCGTACTAAAAACCAACTCGGTAAACCTAGAACTTGACGATTCTACTAAAGGGCTTCTAAATCGCATACAGGAAGCAATACTTGGAAGAACAAAACATTAAGTAAGGTTGGATATAATTATAGACGGCAATGCCAAAGAAACCTTCCACATCAATGGATTTAATTTTATGACTAAATCGATCCAATGGCGCTCCGGGCTTAACGAAGATGAAGAGTGGCTCTTTGATTTGTTTAAAAGAACAATGCAACAATATGTCAAATCCGCTTGGGGCTGGGATGAATTGCTTCAGAAGGAAAGTTTTAAAACTGCTCTTTCAATTCAGCGGTTCCGAATCTTGGTTCTAAATGGGCATGCAATAGGTGCTTATCATATCAGCAAAAAGTCTGACCACCTCGTTTTGGATATGATCCTAATAGAACCTGAATTTCAAGGCCAGGGCTGGGGGCGATCCGTACTTAACAAGATAAAATCTGAAGCCAAAATATTCAACTTACCAATTCACCTTAGTGTATTAAAAGCGAACCCAGCCTCTGAGTTTCATCTACAACAAGGGTTTCAAGAATTCGACTCTGACGACCATAGCTTAATGATGAGATGGAATGGTTAAGCTCTATATATTAGCTCGATGCATTCTATGGAATCACGATATACCTGACTCCCCGATTCGACAAACCCTACCTTTTTATAAAGTGCCAGCGCATGGACATTTTTAGCGGCTGTATTCACCCTGAATTCCTCACAAGAAAATTTGTTTAACACCTGCGTCAAAAGTGCTGTCGCGAATCCTTGGCGAAAATATTCAGGATTTACGACTAGACTATCAATTAAAAGAGTAGTTTCTACTTTACTAATTTCAATCGAAGCGATTAGCACTTTATGCACCCAAATTCCGAAGAATTCTGAATCATTCATACCAATGTTCGCGCAGCTGCGCTCAAGTGGAGGAAACTGGCGTATCTGCAATAAGTCCGCTTCTACTTGGTATCCTAACTGAAATAATTCCCAAATCTTTTTGGCCACTTCAGATGAAGTATGGTCTAATTTCTCTACAAAATAGTTAACAAACAAAACAGTTTTTCCTGAGCCATTCCATATTGGTAAGTGTATATATGAGGAGAATAAACTCTAACATTGAATGACAACGGTTTAAAAAATTTGCATTTCAAATTAGCAGCGTTATAAATCAGCTCATGGACATTAGAAGGCTCAGACGCTTGAACTTCACGCGATAAAAATTGCGATCCGCTTTCACAAACTCATACATCATGCTTATCCTGTCGGGAATACGAGTCTGCAAGATAGGCTCCCAGGGCTCCAGCAATAACACGGCCCGTATTTGAAACCATGAATACAATCTGAAAGTCTGCATCATTGCCTAGCAGAATACCCATCTCAATTATTGCTACTAATAATCCCAACAAAACTCCATTAGGAATTTTTGAATGAGTCATGGTTCGCGTGAATAAGTAAGATCCGATGAAACAGAGTAGAACACCCACCACTGGGCCCAACGAATGACCGAAGTTTTGCAAAAGAGCTTGGCTCTGACCCGCCTCCTCCGGCCTAAATGCAGAACCCAGTATTACTAATACCAATACGTTAATTATTTCAATTGTCAACGCAGCGGCTACGATTTGTAAGTATTTAATATCCACAAAAATCTCGCTATCAGAATTTAAAGTCTAATTTCTATTTCTCCTTCCAGGTACTTAATTGCCTTGCCTGAAATGGACACTCTCTCTCTTTTAAGATCGCAATAAACTATCCCGCCCCTGGAGGAAATTTGTTTCGCAATCATCTTGTCTTTTTTTAATCTGCTTGCCCAATAAGGAATAAGGTGCGTGAATGATGAACCAGTGACGGGATCTTCCATAACTCCTAATTTAGGAGCGAAAAAGCGTGATACGAAATCGAACTGACTGGAAGGCGCTGTAACTATAACCCCGCGCCTATCCAGACTCTCTAAAAATTGTCTCTTCGGCTTAATACTAGCTAGCGCTCCTTCATCCTCATAGACGGCAAGGTAATCTTCGCCCGCTAAGCATTCAGTTGGTTGCGACCCCAACCCCAATCTTAGATCAATTGGAATTTCGCATATCGACGGCATCTGGTTGGGAAAATCCAGACTAAATAGCTCACAATTCTTAGTTACAGTCAAGGGACCCGAAAGAGAATCAAATACTATCTTATTTCCCCCATAATTTAGTTCATTAAACAACACGTAGGCAGACGCGAGCGTCGCATGGCCACAAAGTTTTACTTCAGAATAAGGGGTAAACCAGCGAATAGTAAATCCCGGACCACTGGGAATATAGTAAGCCGTCTCAGCTAGGTTATTCTCTTCCGCTATTTTTTGGAGCACATAATTTGGTAACCATTTCTCTAAGGGAACGACAGCCGCTGGATTTCCCTCGAAAGGTTTTTCTGCGAACGCATCAATCTGATATAACTTTAGCTTCAAAAAAATAAACCTCTTGATTCGCTAACACTATTACTTTTCAATTTAACTACTACATCTTTCATAAATTTTTCAAAGCTAAAGAAAAAAGATAAATCTTGTAGCACAAGCATAAAAAGGACAGCGCAGCACTTTCCGAGTATAGAGAACCTACCAATAATTTGGGCAGCCTAGTTTTGGCTAGAGAACCATCAAGAAGAAAATAGGTTAAGAATAAATCAGTCTTAGTAGCTCATTAGTTTTTTTTGTCATCAATATAGAATCCCCTCTTGCTTCCACATTAAGCCTCACCACAGGCTCGGTGTTAGACATACGCAGATTAAATCGCCAATTCGAATAACTAATAGATAAGCCATCTATTTTCTCAACTGAATCAGCGCCACGCGAGTACTTATTTTCTACGAGCTTTAATAGTCTTTTCGGATCCTCAATTTTTACATTAATCTCTCCACTAACAGGAAAAGCAGCTTTTCTTTCGTTAACCAACTCAGAAAGTCGTTTGCTTTTCTTAGCCATTAGCTCTGCAACTAATAACCAGGGCAACATACCACTATCACAATAATAAAAATCTCTAAAGTAATGATGCGCGCTCATCTCCCCAGCGTAAATGGCATCTTCTTTTCGCATTCGTTCCTTAATAAAGGCATGTCCAGTCTTACAGCAAATCGCCTCACCCCCCAGCTGATTGGCAATCTCCATCGTATTCCATGTCAGTCGAGGATCATAAACAACTTTAGCCCCTGGGTTACTAGCCAAAAATGAATGCGCCAACAACCCTACTATGTAATAGCCTTCGATAAACTCAGCGTTTTCATCGAAGAAAAAGCAGCGGTCAAAGTCACCATCCCAAGCAATCCCGATATCTGCTCCCTTACGAGTAATCGCATTTGCAGTAGGCAAGCGATTTTCTTCAATTAATGGGTTGGGAACGCCGTGGGGAAAAGCCCCATCCGCCTCGTGATGAATTTTTGTAAACTCAAAAGGCAAATAACCTTCTAACAAATCGATAATCTGACCTGCTCCACCATTTCCTGCATTACAAACAACTTTTAGAGGTTCCAGGGAAGCGATATCAATATAACTTATTAGGCGCTCAATGTAAGCAGACTTGAGGTCAACAGAGGTTGCAGCGCCCTTTGAAAATATATTCGAAAACTTATTCTGCTCAGCTAAAAGCTTTATCTCCTTGAGCCCACTATCTCCGCTGATAGGTTTGGAGTTTTCTCGAACAAATTTCATTCCATTATATTCTTGCGGATTGTGACTGGCAGTTACAACAATCCCCCCGTCTAAATTCAGATAAGATGTGGCAAAATAAATTTCTTCGGTGCCACATTGACCAATGCTAACCACATCAACTCCTGAATCAATCAAACCACGAGTAATAGCCGAACATAATTCGCGACTCGTTAACCGGACATCGTACCCTACGGCAACTTTTCTAGGAGATAAGAATTGGCTATATGCGCGAGCGATGCTGTAAGCGATATTTTCATTGAGCTGGTCTGGCACTCGTCCGCGAACATCATAGGCTTTAAAACAGGTTAATTCTGCGCTCATTTCTTGTACAAATTATTATTTGCCATTTAAAAAAGTAAGCAACATTTCTTTAAGCATTGCCTTAGTTATTAACAAAAACCGANCANTAAAGTCTTCATAGAGAAAAAATGTTAGCCAAGCTTCATGATTTGATAATTCGCCCATATTTATCTTCAAAACGCAAAATATCATCTTCACCAAGATAATCTCCCACNTGGACTTCGATAATTTCTAAGACTTCATCNAAGGGATTTGCCAATCTGTGCTTACTACCCAAAGGAATAAAGGTGCTTTGATTCTCCTCTAGAGTAATTTCATTCTCGTCACAAGTGACCACGCCTTTGCCTTTTATAACGGTCCAATGCTCTGCTCGATATCGGTGCAATTGCAATGATAGTTCTTCACCAGGGTTAACAATTATATGTTTCACCTGGCAACCGTCCCGCGTCATTAAAGATTCATATGAACCCCAAGGCCGCAACACCTCGCTATGACTCGTGCTTTCTGTCCTATTATTTTCCTTNATCTGCTCGACGATCTGCTTAACCGACTGCGCATTATTCTTATCAGCTACGAGTATAGCGTCTCGCGTTTCAATTATTACGGTATTATCTAGACCTACTGCTGCTACCAGACGTGAATCTGCCTGAATATAAGTGTTGGAAACCTCAAATGTAATCGCATCTCCAACGATTACATTGCCATCTGAATCCTTATCTTTGACTTCCCAAAGAGCATCCCACGCACCCAGATCATTCCAACCTGCATCTAAAGTAACCATAGCCGCGCGGGCTGTCTTTTCCATTACCGCGTAATCAATAGAATCACCGCGAATGGCACTAAATTCAGCCTCTGGAAGTCTCGCAAAATCTTCATCTTTATATATCGCTTCAAATGCTCTTTTGCAGGCATCGGAAATATCTTCAGCATAATTCTTTAATTCTTCAAGGTAGCTCTTAGCTGAAAACAAAAACATGCCGCTATTCCAAAAGTAACCACCATCGGCTAAGTAGGATTTGGCAGTTTCTTCATCAGGTTTCTCTACAAATTCCGAGACATGAAACCCTTCTTCGCTGGCAACTGCGTCACCTTTCTTTATGTAACCATAACCAACTTCTGGATCACTCGGAACTACTCCAAACGTAATGAGATGATTTTTTAGAGCTAACGGCTTCGCTTTAGCAACTGCAGCATGGAAATTGCCAATATTGCTGATCATATGATCTGCGGGAAGCACTAATAAAATAGATTCCGAATCTTTTTGAATTGCATATAAGGCCGCTATTGCAACAGCGGGCGCCGTATTACGACCTATAGGCTCAAGCAAAATAGTGCTATCTTTTTTACCAAGGTCCCTTAATTGCTCTGCCACCAAAAAACGATGTTCCTCATTGCATACAACCAGTGGCCCGCTAATATTTGCAATCCCCTCTATGCGTCGCAATGTATTCTGGAAAAGAGACCCATCATATTGCTGGAAGTGAAGAAACTGCTTGGGAAGAAGACTTCTGGAAGCTGGCCAAAGTCTGGACCCAACGCCCCCTGCCAGCACCACTGGAAGTAGCATATTAATCACCTTAAAATTATGCCCATGATTCTAGCAAATAATCACCACATTTAATAAAACATCAGAAGCTCCTAAGTTAGTCACTAGCTTACGCGCAAATTTGTATCGATTATTTATGCTCAAAACTATAATATCCCATGCCTTGTATAGTCGGTCTTAGAGGGGCATAGCCCAATGAACGTAATGAATGAGAATTTCATTCCCCAAAGCTCCTACGAGCTAACCGAATTGGTTGACTGCGGCTATGGAAAATTATTTGGACCCGGAAACGCGAAGCTGCCTATAAACAATATGCTAATGCTTGATCGCATTAGCTTGATAACTAGAGATGGAGGGGAATATAAGCGCGGCCAGATCATAGCTGAACTCAATATTAAGCCCGACTTATGGTTTTTCGACTGTCATTTTAAAGACGATCCTGTGATGCCTGGCTGTCTGGGCTTAGATGCACTATGGCAACTGGTTGGTTTTTTCCTCGGTTGGAGTGGGTTTCCAGGCAAAGGTAGGGCCTTAGGGGTAGGCGAAGTTAAATTCACAGGGGAAATATTGCCAGATGCTAAAAAAGTTGTTTATGAACTTTCTATGAGCAGGGTTATCGAACGTAAACTTGTAGTCGGTATTGCAGATGGCACAGTGGCTGTAGACGGAAAAGTTATATATACCACGAAAGCCCTCAAAGTCGGCTTGTTTATGCCCGACCAATCTTTTTAGATTATTCAATTATCGAGGCGTCTATGCGACGAGTTGTAATTACCGGCATCGGCATTGTGTCATGTTTAGGAAACAATAAGACCGAAGTTTTAGACTCGCTAAGAAGCGGGCGTAGCGGAATTCGTCATAATGGATCCTATGAAAAAATCGGCATGCGCAGTCATATTAGCGGCTCAGTGCAAACAAATGTCGGAGAACTAATCGAGCGTAAAGCCTTGCGCTTTATGGGGGACGCCTCTGCGTACGGTTATCTATCTATGCAGCAAGCTATTGCAGATGCAATGCTGAGCGAAGACGACATCTCAAATGTACGTACGGGAATAGTGGCCGGTTCCGGGGGCGGCTCTCCTCAAGATCAATTAGAAGCCACAGACATAGCGAGAGAAAAAGGTGTAAAGCGAGTCGGACCTTATCGTGTACCTCGGACCATGAGCAGCTCAGTCTCAGCATGCCTTGCAACCTGTTTTAAGATAAAAGGTATCAATTATTCGATTTCTTCCGCCTGTGCCACTAGTGCGCACTGCATAGGTAATGCTGTTGAACTGATTCAATTGGACAAGCAGGATCTAATTTTTGCAGGCGGAGCTGAATCTGAGCATTGGACGTTATCACATATGTTCGACGCCATGGGTGCGCTCTCGACGAAGTTCAACGACAACCCGGAGAAGGCCTCTCGCGCTTACGATGCTGATCGAGATGGTTTCGTTGCTGCAGCAGGAGCTGGCATATTAGTAGTGGAAGAGCTAGAGCATGCTCTAGCACGAGACGCAAAAATCTACGCTGAAGTAACTGGTTACGGCGCAACATCTGATGGGTTTGATATGGTTGCTCCCTCCGGTGAAGGCGGCGCTCGTGCAATGCAGATTGCCATGAAAGGCGGCTCTGGACCAATCGATTACATAAATACGCACGGCACCAGCACCCCCGCAGGTGACATTACTGAACTTAAAGCCATTCGCGAGGTCTTCCCTGACTATATCCCAATTATTAGCTCTACTAAATCGCTAAGCGGTCACTCGCTCGGAGCAGCCGGGGTACACGAAGCTATCTATAGCTTAATGATGATGGAAAACAGCTTTATTGCTGCCTCAGCTAATATCGAAAACCTAGATGACGGGGCAAAGGAATTTCCAATTGCACGTGAACGCATAGACAATAAAATGCTCGATAGAATTATGTCTAACAGCTTTGGTTTTGGTGGCACCAATGCTTGCTTAGTATTTGATCGCTACCAGCTCTAGCCGATTAATTCTCGAAAAATAAGGAACAAAATCAGTTAATAACTAGTCATAACCTCTATGATAAAAATCTTGACACTTGTCTCTGCTGCACTATTTCTTGCTTTGCCACTAGCTGCAGTTTCTCAGCTAGACCGAGTGGGCATAGCTAACTTTACTCAGCAAAGTCAACCCCAGCCTCTGCGACTAGAACAAGCTTTCCCTTTCGTCGTCAGTGCACTCAGCCCGGGGAAATTCCGGGTTACCTGGAACCTAGCTCCTGGGCACTATCTGTACCGTCATGCTTTTGAATTCAGCCTGGCTCTAGGAGCAGCTGGCGAAGATGTTCCGGTGAAATATCAACTTCCTGACGGTATCCAAAAGATAGATCAGTTTTTTGGAAATATTGAAGCTTATTACAATCAAATTACAGTGGATCTAGAATTGACCACAGTGCCAGGTCGAGACGCCGAACTAATAATTAAATATCAAGGATGCGCGGACTGGGGGTTTTGTTATCCGCCTCAGCTGTCTTCATATAAGCTTCTACCTTAGTCTTAGAACTCTCGAGCAAATAGGTATATTAATCGAAGCTAACTTCTGGCATTTGCACACAAAATTAGTGAAATAGGNAGTAAATTCTGCNAAAATGGTTGTAACTTTACTACAATTAATAGGCTTTTAGTCTCAACCTAGTCAAACTCATCCAGGATTTAGCGCGATGGCAAAAATTTTGGCCCTTCACGGTCCGAATCTCAATTTATTAGGTCACCGTGAACCCCACATATATGGTTCCGATACTTTGCAAGATATTAACGAGCGCTGCCGTGTGGTTTGTGAAGGAGCGGGGCACAAGTTCAACTCATTCCAAAGCAACGCGGAACAAGATTTTGTTAACATACTGCATGAAGCAAGGACAGACGGGACGGAATTCTTGATAGTAAATTTCGGCGGATTCACTCATACCAGCATTGTAATTCGCGACGCAATTTTGGCAGCAGAGGTTCCTTTTATCGAAGTCCATTTGTCAAATTTGTACAAACGTGAAAAATATCGACAACATTCTTATTTTGCAGATATAGCAATAGGAAGCATTGTTGGGCTTGGCGCACAAGGCTATGAATTAGCACTACAAGCAGCCTTTAATCACTTAAAAAGTTAAAACAGCTTATGAATTACAACCAACTAAATTAAATGAAAGTGGCACAGTTGGGGCAGGATAAATTATGGATATTCGGAAAGTAAAAAAGCTAATTGAACTACTAGAAGATTCAGAAGTAGCTGAAATAGAAATAAAGGAAGGAGAAGAAGCTGTCCGCATAAGTCGAACCTCAACGACCGCCACCAGCGTTGTTCAGTACCCAGCTGCCCCTGCTTTTGTGCCTACACCAGCACCTGAAACCATTGCCCAAAAAGAACAAGGAAAAGCAACACCCATAGGGAATAAAGGTGACGCTATTCAATCACCGATGGTTGGAACCTTTTACCGTTCCCCATCACCCTCTTCTCCACCCTTTATTGAAGTTGGTAGTCATGTAAAAGCAGGTGACGTGGTTTGTATTATTGAAGCAATGAAAATGATGAATCAGATTGAGGCAGACCACGCTGGAATAATTGAGGCTATTTTGATTGAGGACGGAGAACCGGTCGAATTCGACCAACCTCTTATGATAATTGTTTAAAACATCGTTTACCCTTTCAGGAGCCTTCATTCATGCTCGAAAAAGTTCTAATAGCGAATCGGGGTGAAATNGCTCTAAGAATTCTCCGTGCTTGCAAAGAGCTCGGTGTTAGAACTGTTGCTGTTCATTCGATTGCTGACAAGGATTTAATGCATGTTCGGCTTTCCGACGAATCAGTTTGTATTGGCCCATCAAGTGCCACAGAGAGTTACCTAAATATCCCTGCAATTATTAGCGCAATGGAAGTTACCGATTCAGACGCTGTGCACCCCGGCTATGGGTTTCTATCCGAGAATGCTGACTTCGCTGAACAAGTAGAAAACAGTGGATTTACTTTTATCGGACCGAAGGCAGAAACAATTCGACTGATGGGGGATAAGGTTTCTGCAATTGAAGTCATGCGAGAAGCAGATGTGCCTACCGTTCCTGGCTCAAATGGGCCAATAGATGATGACGAAGAACGCACAGTGGAGTTAGCCAAGGAAATTGAATATCCAGTGCTCATTAAAGCCGCAGCCGGCGGGGGCGGAAGGGGTATGCGAGTCGTAAATGAAGAAGCAGAGCTCCTAAACGCCATTAAAGTAACTTCTGCAGAGGCGACATCATTTTTTGGTAATGGAACGGTCTACCTTGAAAAATTTCTTGAAAGACCAAGGCATATTGAAATTCAGATTATTGGCGATGGTCAAGGCAATGCCATTTGCTTAGGAGACAGAGACTGTTCTTTGCAACGTCGTCATCAAAAAGTACTCGAGGAAGCCCCTGCTCCTGGAATATCCGACAAAGCTAGAAAAAAGATCGCGGCAACCTGTATTAACGCTTGTAAAAAAATGAACTACCGAGGTGCTGGCACACTTGAGTTCCTCTACCAAGATGAATGCTTTTATTTCATCGAAATGAACACCCGAGTGCAGGTAGAGCACCCGATAACAGAAATGGTGACAGGTTTCGATATCGTAAAAGAGCAGCTGCGCATCGCGTCTGGCGAACTTCTTTCGATTAAGCAGGAAGAGGTCAGAGTCCAAGGTCACGCGTTCGAATGCCGAATTAACGCTGAGGACCCTGAGAAATTTATTCCAAGCCCCGGAAAAGTAAAATTATTCCACGCACCTGGAGGCCCAGGAATCAGAGTAGATTCGCATTTGTACAGCGGCTATAGCGTGCCGCCTTATTATGACTCTCTAGTAGCCAAGTTGATAAGCTATGGCGACGACAGAGACCAGGCGCTTAAACGAATGCAAACAGCCTTAGATGAGCTTTTGATCGATGGCATAAAAAATAATATCCCATTGCAAAAGATTCTTGTTCGAGATAAGAACTTTTTGAAAGGCGGAATCGACATCCACTACTTGGAAAACATACTCAGAGCGTAATCTAAATTATGTGGCAACGACTTAAAATTCAAGTAAGCTCAAAAAATACTTTTGAATTAGAGCAAAAGCTTACAGAATTTGGCGCCCTGTCCATAAGTTATATCGATGCAGCCAATCAACCAATATTTCAAAACGAGCTCGGTAGCACTCCTTTATGGGATACCACATGGGTGCTTTGTTTATTTGAAAAAGAAGTGAAGCTCAATGACCTGTTAACGGAACTAAAAGATAGTACTGGCACCTTCAACAAAAAAAGTCTGAAAATTGAATTAATTGAAGACCAAGACTGGGAATTCAGCTGGATGAATGATTTTCATCCAATGCGATTTGGCGACAAGCTCTGGATCTGCCCGAGCTGGCAATCGCCACCCGACCCGCACGCAACAAATATTATGCTGGATCCTGGATTAGCCTTTGGAAGCGGCACCCACACCACTACTGACCTTTGCTTACGCTGGCTGGATAAAACGGATGTAGACGGGAAGGAAATTATTGACTTCGGCTGTGGCTCAGGCGTTCTAGGCATTGGCGCAGCAATGTTAGGGGCCGCAAAAGTATATGCTGTTGATAATGATCCACAGGCTATTACGGCTACCATAGATAACAGGAATCGTAATAATACTTCCACAAAGGTTTTGGCGGCTTACTTGCCAGACGCATTACCTAAGATCCAGGCAGACATATTGATAGCAAACATTCTAGCTGAACCTCTTGTAAATCTTTCAGCAAAGTTCGCAAAAATGGTAAAACCTAATGGTCATATAGCATTATCGGGCTTATTGGAAGAACAAATCCCTCTTCTTGTTCGCTGTTATGAGAATTGGTTCGATATAGGGCCACCGATCATTGAGAACGACTGGGTATTACTTGCAGGCACTCGCAAGGCATGATATGGAAGGAACCTTCAACTATGTTCTGTAGTTGGAGCAATTGAATCTATTCGGATAAGGTTTGGATGGCTCTTCAAGTCACGCAGTGCCCAAATTGCGATTCTAGCTTTAACACTAGCGCCAAAATGCTTGAACTTGCGGCAGGTAAAGTACGTTGCGGCTCCTGTCTGAACATTTTTTATGCGATAGATAATATCATCACCCCTCTTTCCGACGCTGGAGAAGATAGCCATGAAGCTGAATCTGTATTCATAAGTCATGAACCGGGAAACTATTTCGACCCTGCTACTTTTCTAACTCGAAAAGCTCTGCAAGAAGGAACAGCCGAATTAGAAAATACCCCTTCTGGAGAAACAGATAGGCAGAAAAATTCCAACTACGATGATAATCCATTCCAATTAACTAACGAACATACAAAAAGCGTTTTTGGACCCATCGAGCAAAGTGGAAAGGATTCCTTCAAGGAAAAGGAACCGAAAGAATTTAATCTATTGCCAGAGTTAAAAACTACAGGAAATTATTTTNAAGATTTTCCGGACCCACTGCTATCAGAGATTGAAAGCCTAAATCCTGAATTGTTTTCTGATAACGCAAATAAACTTAAACCCACCTTGATGGCAAATACTGAGCAATATTCAAATCAGAAGCAGGACAAGGGCGAAGACAAACACTATCGCAAACCACTAGATTCAGTTAAAAAAGTGCGGGAGAACTCTGCAATTTCTGAAATCAAACCCACTTCAAAAAACGGGCCGAAAGGTTTGCATTTCACCCCCAACCCTGTATTGATAAACGATGCAACCCAGCAATCAAAAAATAGCAACACAAAAAACACTGAACACACCGAAAAAAATCAGCTTGACCACCTTGAGCCTTCGCTACCCGAAATAGTTAAAGAAGCCGAAAATGTAGATCCTCGAAAAAGAAGCAATACAACAAACCCTACTGAGAAAATTACGGGCGATTTGAGCGACCCCGAGAATTTTACAGACACGAGCTCTAATTATGGCAACTCTACCCAAGACCAACTGATTGAAGATAATAGCGAAATTATTCGCGCGCGAGCCCTTCGAATAAAACCTGACGAAGTTTCTTTATTGGAATCCCTTTCCGAAGAAAATATCGCCGCCATGGATGTTTCTTCTGCANCNCTGGAATTTGTAANCGGNACTCAATCAAAATGGGGTAGAAGAATTTTTCTGAGCATNCTAGNAATAATCTTAATTGGTGGACTAGCTTTTCAATATTTGTGGCTAAACATGCCAATATACAGCCAAGATAAAAGGATTAGGCCTCTTTATGAGTTTTCTTGTGATTATATAAAGTGCAAATTGCCCAACTTCATAGATATTAACGCAATCCGCAGCGACAGGCTTACAGTTCGTAGCCATCCTGAATTAGAAAATGCTTTATCAGTTAATATTCAGTTCCGTAACACTGCCGCCTACCCGCAAGCCTTTCCTCTCATTTTGCTGAGTTTTAATTCTACTAACAATGATATTGTCGCACTACGAGAGTTCTCTCCCCAAGAATACCTTGATTCATCGCTACATGACTTTTCAATGATGCCAATCATGTCTCCAGTTCAAGTTAGCTTAGAAATAATTGATCCTGGACCTGGTGCGGTAAATTATACCCTAGCTTTTCGTGAGCCTTAATTATTTTTCACCTCTTGAAACTTTCAATTACTGCTTCGGTGATGTAGTTCTAACATCTCTTGTATTCTTCTTTCGTTGTCGTATTGAGCGAGCTAAAATGATCGCACGTTAAGGCCTTAGAGCTCTACATGCAGTCAATCGGACCATTCCAACTGAAAAACGCAATTTTTCTAGCGCCCATGGTTGGTATTTGTGATAAACCATTTCGTGAAATCTGCTTTTTGGGCGGCGCTGGGTTAACGGTTGCTGAAATGCTAACCAGTAATATAGATCTGTGGGAAAGCAAACGTAACCGACTAAAACAAATAAAACCTAACATAGCGGGTCCGTATGTTGCACAAATCGCCGGATCCGACCCAACGATGCTCAGCAAAGCCGCCTACTTAAACACCCAGCTCGGTGCAAACGCTATAGATATAAATATGGGATGCCCTGCAAAAAAGGTTTTAAAGAAAGCAGCCGGATCGGCTTTGCTGAAAAACGAAAACCTTGTCGAAGAGATTCTTAAAGCTGTAATTAAAAGCGTGGATGTGCCGGTAACACTCAAAATACGAACCGGCTGGAGCCCCGAAACACGCAACGGCCTTAGAATTGCAAAAATTGCTGAGGACTGTGGTGTGGAATTGCTTACAGTTCATGGACGAACACGAGAATGTCGTTTTAAAGGGGCGGCAGAGTACGATACGATAGCCAGAATAAAACAAGCAATTTCGATCCCTGTAATAGCCAATGGTGATATTGACTCTCCTGAAAAAGCCAAAAAGGTTTTGGCTCACACAAAAGCCGACGGATTAATGATCGGTCGGGCTGCAATTGGGAAACCATGGATATTTAATCAAATCGAACACTACCTCGTTACCGGAATACACAAATCCGAACCTAATACTATTGAAAAACTCCAAATTATCGAATCTCATGTAAAAAAGTTNCAGAGTTTCTATGGAGAAACTAAAGGTGTATGGTACGCTCGCAAACACGTTGCAGGTTATGTGAAAAAATTGCCAAATGCAGAGCGGTTTTTGTCGCATTTCAATAAATTAAATGAAGGGCCGGCTCAATTAGACTTACTGAGGTCTTATTTTAAGAGACTGGCTGTGGATGACGGAGCCATCGCTGCATGAATAAACTGGAAGAAATATCGCCTATATCTAATTATAAACTTCTAGACACTATTGAACCTCTTGCTCAACAAGAAAGTACGCTTAGATTGGAAGTGGAGAAAGCACTTCGCCGCTACTTCCAACATATAGACAATGAGCCAGTTACCGACTTGCACCAAATGGTTATGTCTGAAGTGGAAGCGCCTCTAATAGAAGCAGTTATGCGACATACCGGTAACAATCAAAGCAGAGCGTCTATTATGCTTGGTTTAAACCGTGGTACGCTTCGTACTAAACTTAAAAATTATGGTTTTCTCTAATCCTATGCTAGTTCTAAAGATTAGTCTTTTTCTAAATCGCACCTAGCAGTACAACAAACGCATCGCAAAAGTTATGACATCAGAAAATTCTGGCGCCATCCGCAGAGCATTACTTAGTGTTTCCGACAAAACTGGCATAGTCTCATTCGCAAAAGCGCTAAAAAAACTCGATATAGAAATTTTGTCCACGGGTGGCACATTTAAACAGCTTACTTCTGAAGGAATTGAGGCTGTTGAGATCTTAGAATACACCGGGTTCCCTGAAATTATGGACGGTAGAGTAAAAACACTACATCCTAAAGTCCATGGCGGTATTTTGGCGCGTCGCGATCAAGATCAAGCAGTAATGGACGACCATGAAATCCCTCCTATTGATCTAGTTGTAGTTAATTTGTATCCCTTTGAGGCAACCGTGGCTAAACCCGGTTGTGATCTTCCTACAGCTATTGAAAACATTGACATTGGTGGCCCTGCAATGCTGCGGGCCGCAGCCAAAAACAATAAGTTCGTAGCCGCTGTTGTCAGTCCGACCGACTATCAAGTTATATTAGATCTTCTGCAGCGAAATAACGCCTGCCTTGATCAAAGTACGAGGTTCAATCTAGCGGTTAAAGCTTTCGAGCACACCGCAGCATACGACGGTACAATTGCAAATTACTTAGGCTCTAAGTTAAGCGGACAGGATACCCAACAATTCCCCCGTACTTACAATATACAGCTTATTAAGCGACAAGAAATGCGCTATGGGGAGAATCCTCATCAGCAAGCAGCATTCTACGTGGAGAAGAACCCTGAAGAAGCCAGCGTAAGCACCAGCAAGCAACTACAAGGCAAAGATCTTTCATACAATAATATCGCGGATACCGATGCTGCACTTGAATGCGTTAAATGTTTTGAGGAACCGGCATGCGTTATTGTTAAGCACGCTAATCCTTGTGGAGCTGCGATTGCAGATTCACCACTAAACGCTTACAAACTCGCATTTCAAACGGACCCTACTTCCGCATTTGGAGGCATCATTGCGCTTAATCGTGAACTAGACATAGAAACCGCCCAAAAGATAATTGAGCAACAGTTTGCCGAAGTAATTATTGCCCCTAATGTATCGCCAAAAGCTCTTTCTGCAATCTCAAAAAAGAAAAATATAAGAGTTCTGGCTAGCGGTAAATGGAACTCTGAACGCACCATGAATTTAGATTATAAGAGAGTAAACGGGGGAATGCTGGTTCAAGATCGAGACATTCACACAATAACTTCTTCTGATTTACAGATCGTCACAAAAAGATCACCGAGTGACGCTGAAACTCGAGACTTATTGTTTGCCTGGTGTGTCGCCCAGTATGTAAAGTCCAATGCGATTGTCTATTGTAGAAATAATCAAACCATCGGAATTGGAGCAGGTCAAATGAGCCGTATTTACAGCGCCAAAATTGCTGGCATTAAAGCAACAGATGAGAAGTTGCCTGTTGCAGGAGCCGTGATGGCATCTGACGCTTTTTTTCCTTTCCGCGACGGAATCGATTCCGCAGCTGCCGCTGGCATAACAGCAGTTATCCAGCCTGGTGGTTCCATCCGGGACAAAGAAGTTATTGCTGCTGCCAATGAATTTGGTTTGGCTATGGTATTCACAGGAATTAGGCACTTTAGACATTAGCTTCTGATTTTATATGGATTACCATAATCAGCTAATAGATACCTCACTGACTGGAAATACAAATAAATGAAAGTTTTAATAATGGGATCTGGCGGGAGAGAGCATGCCCTAGCTTGGAAGTGCGCACAATCCGCTAAGGTGCAAAAGGTTTTTGTCGCTCCTGGTAATGCGGGAACAAGCCTAGAAAACAAAATTGAAAATGTCGCTATAGATGTAATGGATTTTGCTGCACTAGCAGAATTCGTCGAGCGGAAATCTATTAAGTTAACAATTGTAGGCCCCGAGGCTCCTCTAGTAGGTGGTGTGGTAAATTTTTTTCAAGATAGAGGTCTTCCATGCTTCGGTCCCACCCGCCAAGCGGCCCAGCTAGAAGGATCAAAAGCATTCACCAAGGATTTCTGCAGCAGACACAAGATTCCCACCGCAGCTTATAAAATATTTACCGAAGTAGATCCTGCAATCCGCTTTATTAAGTCGAACGGAGCACCAATAGTGATCAAGGCTGATGGTCTAGCTTCTGGCAAAGGNGTTATCGTAGCTAAAAACGAAGCCGATGCAATTATCGCAGTGAAAGATATACTTTCTGGTAACGCTTTTGGCAAAGCCGGAAATCGAGTTGTCATAGAACAATTTCTCACTGGCGAAGAAGCAAGCTTTATCGCCATGGTGGATGGGAAGAACGTATTGCCAATGGCCACCTCTCAAGACCATAAAGCCAGGGACGACGAAGATAAAGGGCCTAATACAGGAGGCATGGGAGCCTATTCTCCCGCACCGGTTGTGACAGAAACTGTCTACAAAAGAATCATGGATCAGATAATCCTGCCCACTGTTGCAGGTATGGCGACCGAAGGCAATGATTACACAGGATTTCTGTATGCAGGTTTAATGGTTTCCCCTGAAGGCGGTGTTAGCGTAGTGGAATTTAACTGCCGTTTTGGAGACCCTGAAGCCCAGCCAGTAATGATGCGACTGCAGTCAGACTTGCCTGCGCTTTGCTTAACAGCTCTAAGCCATAAACTAGATGAGGTCAGCGCAGACTGGGACCCACGCCCCGCCGTTGGGGTTGTATTAGCTGCGGGCGGATATCCCGGCTCTTATGACAAAGGGGCAATTATTAGTGGGCTGCCTGCAAATAAAGGCTATAACCAAAAGGTCTTTCATGCTGGCACCGCTGAAGTTGATGGGAATATTGTTACCTGTGGAGGTAGAGTCCTCTGCGCAACTGCTGTAGGGAGAAGTGTAAGTGATGCGCAGGCCGACGCTTACGAACTCGCAAATTGCATTAACTGGGATAAAATTTATTTCCGATCAGATATTGCCTATCGCGCTATAGCGAGAGAAAATGAATGAATGGAGAAAAAATTTCAATACTCTTTTATAGATCGTTTTTTGGTTGAGTTTGATCGGGCATTGCAAACGTGCGTACCTAATTCTATAAATTGCATGCGAAATTCCCCAGCTGAAAATTTAGCCGAGGAAAATCTTGAAGCTTCCGAAAAAAAACATATAGCCGGTCTAATGCGAATCAACCATACTGGAGAAGTATGCGCACAAGCACTGTATGCAGGGCAATCTGCCACTGCGCGCTTGAACAAAACTAGGAAATCTATGGAGCAAGCCGCTCTAGAAGAAATGGATCATCTTGCNTGGTGTAACGAACGTCTGACGCAGNTAGAAAGTCAACCAAGCCTATTTAACCCAATCTTCTACGGTCTGTCCTTCGGTGTAGGCGCCATTGCCGGTCTTGCGGGTGATAAATGGAGCTTAGGCTTTGTTGCCGAAACTGAACAGCAAGTTTGCAAGCATCTAGAGGACCATTTATCTGCAATGCCTAAACACGACAAAAAGAGCAGAGCTATTCTCAAACAAATGATAATAGATGAAAAGAATCATGGAGAAACAGCTAAACAAGCAGGCGGAATGGACCTTCCAGTCCCAATAAAGCAGACAATGGCTTATGCATCCCAGATTATGAAAAATATAACTTATCATATCTAATTTTGCGATAGGATGGAGATATTACCACTTGCATTTTTACTGCGTGCAGAGGTTAGAGCTATACCACCTAGACGATAATAATGCTCGGCTATCAAATGAAATCGACGCTTATTTTGTCCTTAAGCCTTTCGTGTACAAGAACTGACTGGCAAAGCAAGTAGACCTTCCAAAATATTTAAGAATTTCGCAAATATTTGAGTAACGCCCAAATTTTTTACAATACAGGATTTAATTTGAACTTTTTTAACAAATTTGAATCGCGCACTTGGTTAATTAGCCCCCTTTTGCAAATCAGGATTTCATGCAACAGCATTATCTTTTACAGATAACCTAACTTCCGCTTACGCTAGCCAACAATTTCAAAATCGTGACTAATTTTGACACCTGCTTTTTTTAGCATGATAGATGCTGAGCAATATTTATCGGCTGATAATTTAATAGCTCTCTCAACCTGATTCTGGCTCAAATTTCGCCCGGCGACTCTAAAATGCAAATGGATGGATTCGAATACTGCAGGAACGGAATCAACACGCTTAGTATCAACTTCGGCCTCGCAGCTAATAATCTCTTGACGAGATTTCTTCAGAATTGTCACTACGTCATATGAAGAGCAAGCACCCACACCCAAAGCCACTAGTTCCATTGGCCTCATACCCATGTTTTTACCGCCACTTTCTGATGACCCATCGATAACAATCCCATGTCCCGTAGCAGATTCGGCCACAAACATTATATTTTCAACCCATTTAATTCGTGCAGTCATAATTAATCTCAGTCTATTGGAATATAAATTCAAGATAACATCAGATTCTCAGATATTGCTGAAGGCAGCACGCCAGACATCACATCAACAAGCATTGCTTTCTCAATATAGTCTTAACCTACAAAACTGAAGTTATTGCACCGCTGTTAAGTCAACCATCTCGATAACGATGTTTTCTCTGCTTACTAAGATAATTCACTATATTTTTACAGCACAAAAGATTTTTAGAACTAAGTATTACTATCCACCAGTAAAAAATAATTCTCTTAACTTTAAACCAGGATTTTCCGAACGCATAAGCGATTCACCAACCAAATATCCAAAAACTCCACTTTTAGTCATTTTTTGAACATCCGCGACAGAGTTAATTCCACTTTCTGTGACTATTATCTTTGTTGGCGGTATGAATGCAATCAGGTCAAGAGTAGTTTGCAAAGAAGTTGAGAATGTATGCAGATCACGATTATTGATACCAATTATTTCTGTATCTAGTTCCAATGCTCTATCCAGCTCTGGCCTATTATGCACCTCAATAAGTATGTCAATTGAAATTTCATTTGCATAAGCTACTAAGTCAACTAATTGTGGTTGATCCAAAGCTGCAACTACCAGCAAAACACAGTCTGCTCCAATCACTTTAGATTCTGCTATCTGATAGGGTTCAATAATGAAATCTTTACGTAATACGGGAAGATTACAAGCGGCGCGGGCGCTTTCCAAATAGACATTCGCCCCTTCAAAATACTTCTCATCGGTAAGCACAGAAAGGCAAGCGGCTCCGTTTGCGGCATAATCACGAGCATGCTCGGCAGGACTAAAATCGTCTCTAATTATACCCTTCGAGGGTGAAGCCTTTTTTATTTCAGCAATAATTGCAGGCTCCTTTCGCTGAACCTTATGGCGCAATGCTTGACTAAAACCTCGCATAGGCAAAAGTTCGTTAAATTGCGACTCCAGTTGTGCGAGGGAAAGTTTATTTTTGGAAGCGGCGACTTCGCTTTTCTTATGCGCAATAATTTCTTCAAGAATTGTTTTTATCGCCACGTTATTAGCTTCCTACAGCAGAAGTAAATTGAATCAATTCATCTAGTTTTGATAATCCGGCGCCACTCTCGAGTATCCCCTGAGCTGTTCGTACGCCTGTTGACAAAGAATCTACCAAGTTTGCTGCATATATAGCAGCTCCTGCATTTAAAGCTACGATATCCCCCGCTGCCCGGTTTTCATAAGAGAGGGCTTGTCGCATTAAAGCTAGACTTTCGTTAGGAGAATCTATTTTTAGACTGTCGTAATTTTTATACGGCTCGATACCAAAATCCTTCGGCTCGACCGTATAAACTGAAATCTTTCCGGTCTTTAGCTCTCCCACGGTCGTCGGTGCAGCGATACTAATTTCATCTAGACCATCTTCGGCAGCGACGACTAGCACATGATCAGAACCCAAATCTCTCAGNACCTCGAGAAGTATTGAAATCCATTGCGGATCGAATACTCCCATAACCTGATTACGGGCACCTGCAGGATTTGTTAAAGGTCCAAGTATATTGAATATTGTTCGTATGCCAATTTCTTTACGCGCAGTAATTACATGCTTCATTGCACTATGGTGAGCTGGAGCAAACATGAATCCCACACCGATTTTATCAATCGCGGTAGCTATTTCATCCGCCGAAAGATTCAAATTAACCCCAGCTGCTTCCAGCACATCGGCACTGCCACTATTGCTAGTGGCTCCACGATTACCATGCTTTGCAACCTTCGCTCCGGCAGCTGCCGCAACAAAAGCCGAGCTAGTTGAAACATTAAATTTATTCGAACCACTCCCCCCAGTACCACAAGTGTCTACGAGACAGTCAGATTTTTCTGGCTTTACTTTAGTTACAAGTTCTCGCATTACGGTTGCACCGCCAAGAATTTCGGGAGCTTTTATTCCTTTCATTTGCAATGCCACAAAAAATGCAGCGTTTTGTGCATCAGTAGTCTGGCCAGACATTATGTCATGCATAAGCGCGATCATTTCCTCTTCGCTCAAGTCTTCCATGCAGGTGGCCCGTCTAATAGCGTTAACTATGTTCATAACTTTTCTCCACTGAGAAAGTTTTTGAGCAAAGCGTGTCCTTGTTCAGTAAGAATCGATTCTGGGTGAAATTGCACTCCTTCGATAGGAAAATTCTTATGCCTTATGCCCATNATTTCTCCTAAGTTCCCATTTTCTTCTTTAGTCCAGGCAGTAACCTCAAAAATATCTGAAATAGTTTCTTTGTCTATGACCAGAGAATGGTAACGAGTTGCAGTAAAAGGCGCCGGCAGCTTATCAAACACACCTTTGCCAGCATGGTGAATCTCAGAAAGTTTGCCATGCATCACTTCACTAGCGCGAACAATGTTGCAGCCGAAAACCTGGCCAATGCTCTGATGACCCAAACAAATTCCCAATATAGGTCTTTTCCCAGCGAAGTGGGATATCACTTNCATAGAAATTCCCGCCTCATTTGGCGTACAGGGGCCCGGAGAAATTACAATTTGCGAAGGAGCTAATTTCTCGATCTCGGCTATTGAAATAGCATCATTTCGATACACCTTTACGTTAGCACCGAGCTCACCGAAGTACTGGGCTACGTTGTAGGTAAATGAATCATAATTGTCGATCATCAACAACATCGCGAAAGTTTTCCACCTTTTCTATTTCTTGGCAACACGACCAATCATAGCAGCCAGTATCCTATCTGTCTTGGCCGAAAAAAATCCAAATACAATGAGTTAGCGTATTAATAAGCTAAATCACCAGTCGTTAATAAATAATGGGTCCCATATTTCTNGTTTGGTTNAGACAAGACTTGCGTATTGAAGATAACCCTGCATTGTCAATAGCAACAAACACCGGAACAATTCTTCCGTTCTTCATACTTGATGAAAAAAATGCCGGGCAATGGAAAGCTGGAACCGTCAGTAGATGGTGGCTACACGAATCCCTCCAGCAATTAAATCTATCGCTTGATAACAAGCTCTGGATATTTAAAGGTGACCCTAACAACATCATCAAAAAACTAGTCACTGATCATAATATTAAAGCTATTTACTGGAATCGTTGCTACGAACCCTGGCAAATAAAGCGTGACAAACTAATTAAGTCAACTCTCGAACATCTTGGGGTTTCAGTCTACACATTTAATGCTAATTTATTATGGGAACCTTGGGAAAATTTAAAACAGGACAATACACCTTACAAAATCTTTACGCCATTTTATAAGAATGGGGTAAAAAACTTAACGCTCGAGCCTTCAATTCCGACAAACATATCAAAACTCCAATTAACTAACTGCGCCCAAGACCATACAAAAATAGCGTCTCTTAAACTGCTACCTCCAGAAATTCGATACAGAGAAATCGCAAAGTATTGGTCGCCAGGTGAGACCAGTGCTAAAGAAAGGTTGTATAGCTTTATTGGTACAGGCATTGAAAATTATAAAAATGGTAGGAATTTCCCTGCACAAAATTCAGTATCTCGGCTATCTCCCTATATTCATTTCGGAGAAATATCACCGCGACAGATCTTAAGAGAAATAGCTGGATCGACTCAGGGCTTAAAACTCGAGGAGCAGTTAGAGCATTTTCGAAGAGAGCTGGCGTGGCGCGATTTTTCATATTCATTGCTCTATCACTTTCCGAATATAACAGACCAAAATATGAATAAAAAATTCGATCAATACCCTTGGAGAGACAACAGGCGTTTACTAGAGAAATGGCAAAAAGGGGAAACTGGTTTTCCGCTCATTGATGCGGGAATGAGGCAACTTAGGCGCACTGGATTCATGCACAACAGAGTAAGGATGATCGCAGGGTCTTTTTTAGTAAAAAATCTTAACATTCGCTGGCAGTATGGCGCAAAATGGTTTTGGGACTATCTCGTAGACGCAGATCTTGCTAATAACTCGTGCAGTTGGCAATGGGTTGCCGGATGCGGGGCAGACGCGGCACCTTATTTTAGAATTTTCAATCCAGTGTCTCAATCAGAAAAGTTCGACCCAACAGGCAGTTATATTCGAACTTATGTGACAGAGTTAAGAAAATGTCCAGATAAATTAATACACGACCCNGGATCAGCATCGAGAGCAGAACTGAAAACCCACGGTATTGAGATCGGTTTACACTATCCCGCGCCAATTGTTGATTTAAGAAACTCAAGAAACGCAGCTCTCACCGCCTATAAAGCCCTGAAAGAACAAGCTCAGAGATCCTAATCGATATTAAGTGAGTCCTGCACAAGCTGCACTGCTCGCATGATCGCACGTGCTTTATTCTGTGTTTCTTCCCATTCCTTATCTGGCAGAGAGTCGGCGACAATACCAGCACCGGCCTGTATGTAAAGTTTCCGATTTTTTATAACGGCAGTTCGAATTGCAATAGCCATATCCATATTATCATCCCATCCGAGATAACCCATCGCACCACCATAAATCCCTCGTTTATTAGGCTCTAATTCGTCGATAATTTCTAAAGCTCGCACTTTCGGTGCGCCGCTTAATGTGCCCACAGGTAACGTCGACTTCAGCACGTCTAGGGAAGACTTACCTTCCTGTATTTCACTCTCAACAATTGATGCAATGTGCATAACATGAGAGTAACGCTCGACGAACATTTTTCTCGGCACTGTTACCGACCCAATTTTTGAAACCCGACCTGAATCATTGCGACTTAAATCGATTAACATAAGATGTTCTGCAATTTCCTTTTCATCGGCCAACAACTCCTCTTCCAAGGCCTTATCTTCAGCTTCGTTAATACCTCGCCTCCTGGTTCCTGCCAAAGGCCGCACCGTTATCTTCCCATTTTCAACTCTGGCAAGAATTTCTGGAGATGCACTTACTACGTGATGATCTCCCATATCAAAGAAAACCATATAAGGTGAAGGATTCAAATAGCGTAAGGCTCGGTAGACATTAATAGGATCATCATCGAATTCAATGGACATTCGCTGTGCAAGCACAACCTGCATAACGTCACCCGCTACTATGTAATCTTTTATCCGATTAACCGCAATCTCATAGCTACTCTTCTCAAAATGATGATGAAAATCTCTTTCTAGAATCCGTTTTCCAACATTTGAATCCGGAAGCGGAGCTGGCGATTTCAGCAAAATTTGCAATTCGTCAAGACGCGCCTGCGCCCTTTCAAAAGCATCAGGGCTAGAAGGGTCAACATTTTTTACAAAAGATATTGTTCCACGCAAATTATCGAAAACCACAACTTCTTCAGAAACCATCAATAAAATTTCAGGTGTATTGATGTCATCGATTCCAATACTGGAGCCTATCGTGGTTTCGACATAACGAACTGCGTCATAAGCAAAATAACCAACAAGACCTCCCGAAAATCTTTGCGAATCCGAAGTTTCAGCAACACGGTACCTAGACTTAAATTCGCTAATAAAATCAAACGGATTATCGGTTGTTACTTTTTCAATAACGACTTCATCGGCCTCTACGGTAATAGTAGATTCCTTCACCCTAACTATTGTGCTGCAAGGCAATCCGATAATGGAATAGCGACCCCATTTTTCACCACCCTGAACAGACTCAAAGAAATAGCTGTACAAGCCTCTGCCCAACTTCAGATAAGTGCTGAGAGGAGTTTCAGTATCGGCCAGAACTTGTCTGACAATTGGAATAAGATTGAAGCCTTCTTCGGCAAGTTTTTGGAATTGCTCTTGATTCATGAATAAAGCTTTAATGGCTCTTACTAGTGTTTTGACCTAGCTCTTTTCGCATGGCTTTTATAGTTGCGCCGTAATCTTTACTATTAAAGATTGCTGATCCTGCAACAAACATGTCAGCACCCGCGTTAGCGATTTCTCGAATATTTCCTACACCTACACCTCCATCAACTTCAAGTCGAATGAGATAGCCGCTATCATCTATAAGTTTACGAACTTTCTCGAGTTTTTTAAGTGTAGACGGAATAAATTTCTGACCACCAAATCCTGGGTTGACTGACATTAGTAGAATGACGTCAATCTTGTCTAATAGGTATTCAAGACACTCTATTGAAGAACCAGGATTAAACACTAAACCAGACTTGCAGCCCTGATCCCTAACCAACTGCAGTGATCGATCTACATGGTCAGTAGCCTCTGGGTGGAAGCTAATGAAGCTTGCACCCGCTTTAGCAAAGTCCAGAATTAGCTGATCGACCGGAGAAACCATTAAATGCACATCGATTGGCGCCACTATCTTGTGATTGCGCAAAGCCTGGCAAACCATCGGGCCGATAGTAAGATTCGGCACATAATGATTATCCATGACGTCAAAGTGAATGATATCGGCACCCGCATCCAATACAGCATTAACTTCCTCACCAAGACGCGCGAAATCTGCAGAGAGGATTGAGGGCGCAATTAGATAGTCTTTCATGGAGATCTTAAGCCATAATTTCAGAAGTGAGGATATTTTAACTATTTAGGTTGTATTTGTCCTAAATTAGCTGTTCAGGCGCGAATTTTGCGAAAGCCACATACTGCTTCGTAAGCAGCGCGAATCGCCATAGATTTCTCTTGGGCTTCCTTCAAGGTCTCTTCGGACAGGTTATCGCGAACCAGTTTATCAGGATGATGCCGGGTCATCATTCGCAAGTAAGCACGACGAATTTCCCCATCTTCCGCGTCGGGCTCTAATTGCAAAACCTTATAAGCGTTGTGTGAGAAATTTCGAGTGCTTTTCCGTTTGCTATGCATAAAGCCAGGCATTTCATTACAAAGACACTGAAACGTAAATTTATCAAAGCCTAGAAGTTCTGCCACATCCCTCAACAACATCCTTTCTTTCAACCGAAATTCACCTTTCACAAAAGCGTTTTTAATTTGTATTAGCAGAAAAACACGTGCCAGCTCACTTTTTTTCCCAATTACACGCGCAAGATTCATAACGCTGCTCATGATATCAGTGTCCGATCTTTTACCCTGATCAAAATAATTAATTGCCTGTTGCCTTTCTAAAGACCTTAATCCCATTTGCTGCATTATGATAGAAGCATATTTAACTTCATCCTTAGTAACTCTGCCATCCATCTTGGCAATCTTTCCCATGACAATGAACATGGCTGCTAACAACTTTTTTTGTGTATTCCCACCACTAGGAACAACAGCATGAGGATTAGTGCCGTTTAATCGGTTCGCCATTGCCCGTTTGTAGCGACTATTCATCAGCAATGTCAACATCTGTCAGGCCCCACCAGATTCGGAAACCAAATTATTTACTTCCTGCAACCTTTCTGGAGTACCCACATCAATCCACAATCCATCGTAAACCTCACCACTTACAAGATTCTTTTTCATCGCGTCTCGCAGTATAGGAACTATAGACCGAGGTTGAATTGGATAGCCTTCAAATAAATTTTTATGTATTACGCTGACCCCACTAAACGTCAGCAGTTTATCCCTGTCTTCATGGTTCTCATGGACTTTGCCGTGACCATCAATATAAAAGTCACCGTCAGGCTTATGTTCAGTGTTTTCTACCATTACTAAATGCGACAAACACTTTTCCCCATCAATTGGCTGCAAACTAGCGAATTTAAAGTCCATCCATATATCTGCATTGACCACTACAAAGCTGTCATCTTTAAGTTTAGGCAGTGCTTTAATTATGCCGCCAGCTGTTTCAAGGCGGATAGCCTCCTTAGAATATAGAATCTCTGCACCGAACCTAGACCCATCCCCAACCATTTCCTCAATCATCGAACCTAGATAGAAATGATTTATAACTATACCGGTTACACCACCCGCAACCAGTCTCTCTATCTGATGCTCGATTAGAGTTTTATCCCCTATTTTTAGTAGTGGTTTTGGAACATTCTCGGTTAGCGGCTTCATGCGCTTGCCTAGCCCGGCCGCTAGAATCATTGCACGCATATCTAGTCCAAAATAAGTAATGGCTTAGACTGGAAACCCAGCTTAAGCATAAATGAATTTTTATAGTTTGGTCGCTGCTATAGGCTCCACTGTATGTCTAAACCAGTTAGAAAATGCTTCAAGCTCGGTATAGCGCTGACTCACATCCAAAAAATATCGGATTACAAGGGGGATATCGGCCAAGTAGCGTGGTTTATTATCCCTAATATGGAGGCGAGCAAAGATTCCGATGACCTTTAATTGCCGTTGCAAACCCATAAGATCGAAATCGCGAAAAAAATCATATTTATCAATAGTTTGAATAATTCCTAAGCTCTCGACTTTTTTCAGATAATAAAATGCCCATGTATCAACAAATTTCGGGTCCAGTTGTATATATGCATCTCGTAACAACGAGACTAAATCATAGGTATAAGGTCCACATACCGCATCTTGAAAGTCGATAATGCCAGGCGTAGCGCTCTCACCAAATGTGTATGGATTAAGAATTAGCAGATTCCGAGAATGATAATCTCGATGAACCGCCACTTGGGGTTGCGACAATGCGGCTTCTAGTAAAAATTGTTGCGCACCTGCAATGAGCTCTTTCGCCTCACAATTGAGGTCTAAATTTAAATATGATTGACAAAACCATTCTTCAAATAAAGACATCTCTTGGAGAAGCATATTTTCATTATAGGGATCAAGCTTTTCGATATTTACTTTGCTCTGAATGTTTATAAGTGAATCGATCGCAGACTGGTAGAGCGAACCTATTTCACCTTTATGTTTATTTGATCGGAAGTCTNCCAATTTGTTCAGATATAGCTCGTCACCAAAGTCCTCTAGTAGCAGAAAACCTTGCGTATAATCGGTCGCTAAGATCTTAGGAACTGTCACTCCAGCCGCACGGAATAAATTGGACACTCGCACAAAAGTTTTTGAGTTCTCTTTGTCCGGAGGTGCATCGACAGCAATAAATTGAGAATCATCTACTCTAACTCGGAAATAGCGGCGAAAGCTAGCATCTCCACTAACTAATGTTATAACCGCGCGCGTCCGTTGCTCAGGTAGCAAATCACCCAACACCTTTGATACCCAGTTTACTAATTTTGTCTCTCTGGAATCTGACATTTAGTATTTTTACTAGTAAATCCGTGCCTACTTTGAATTCAAACTTTAATGAATTATTATGCTCTTGCGCTTGCATTGCGTTAATTAAGAAGCTTATCTATCAACTTGTTAGTCGGTTGCTATTACAAATTGTTTATTCCCAGCGTAATTTCGCTCTTTTCTGGATTGTATCTCGTGCCAAATAAAAAAGACCTGTTAGGACCGAAAGTCGCTTTAGTGGTTTGGGCGGGGCTATATACCGCCGCCTCAACTAAGTCGGCAGACGCACAAATTCCTCAATACTCCTGCCAGCCAAATAATACCGGTGACGGATGGGTCTGTGAGAGCATTGGTCCTGTCGAATCACGCAACACGGCGGATGGGTCAGATCGNTATAACAATGAAAATTCAATGCTTCTAGAAAGCAAAGAAGAAGATCTGCCAAGATTTCAGTTTCCCATCGAGCTTCTACAGAAAGCTAATGAAGAAACGGGGCTAGCAAAAGAGCAAGAAGTAAATCCGGAAATAGATCCCCGATCTGATTTCCAACTGGAGCTAGAAGCAACAACTGAAGAAATGTCTAACCCCACTACAAACCAATCGACCGCTATCGTCATTTCTAAGTATGAGCTAGATTGGGTGACCCGAAAAGATCTGACTGAGGAACAATTAGCCCTAGTCCCTGATAATTGCTGCGGAGCGTATTTAGACCCCGCAAAGGAATTAAAGGATCCCCGAAATGAACCAAATAAGGCTGACATCAGCTTTATAACTAATACAGGACTGTCTCAAATTAATCAGAACCTGATCAATATCGATGGCGATGTAGTCGTTCAGCAAGGCTACCGAAATATCACAAACGATGGCACTACTACAATCGATCGTGCTAACGACACAGTCTTAATGGATGGCAATATTGAGTTTCGAGAGCCGGGCGTATTACTGCTAGGGGATTCTGCCTACATGAACAATAATGATGCAGTAAGTCGAATCGAAGATGCTCAATATGTTTTACACAATTTCGGAGCCAGAGGTAATGCAGCGAGTATTGTTTATACTTCAGATTCTGGTTTAGTAAGCATCGAAAACGGCGAGTTTAGTCGCTGTGAACCTGGAAGTAATTTCTGGAAGCTGCAAGCCGACAGCATAATCTTAGACCAAGAACAGAATAGAGGCTATGCCGATAACGTAAGTTTGCGCCTTGGTAATGTCCCTGTTTTTTATTACCCCGGCACGCTACCTTTTCCGTTGGGAGACGAAAGAGCTTCCGGTTTTCTGGCTCCCAGCACTGGCTCAACTCGCAGCGGAGGATTCGATTTTGAATTACCTTATTATTTTAATTTAGCTCCACATTTCGATGCGACTTTTTCTCCTAGAATCATTTCAGATCGTGGAGCACTCATAGGGCTCGAAGCACGGTACTTAGCCAACTGGTCGATGAATACTTTAAATCTCGCAGGGCTATCGGGAGATAAGCTATACGATGCTGAAACTCTAGACCTTACTGGCACTCACTCTCCACCCAAAGAAGATCGTTGGTTCGTAGGCTTTGAGCATCAAGGGGTTATCAATAATCAATTTAGTACATTTATTGATTACAATGCTGTTAGTGATGAAAAATATTTCTANGATCTNAGCAGTAACGGGCTTAATCTAACCAGTCGTACTCATCTCAATCGACAAGGCAGATTAAACTTTGACTCCGATTATTTACGTGNTGGATTAAATGTGCAACGCATCGAAATTATCGACCCTTTTTATGCAAGTTCGGACATCAACAAACCCTTTGATCGACTCCCACAATTTTTCTTTGAAAGTAATGCCCAGCCCTGGGGTGGTTTAACACTAGGTATACGCGGCGAAGTCTCTTCGTTCGACAGAAGCCTGGATGAGGTTTTGTTAACTACAACACAACTCAACCAAGGCGCACTAGTTAATGGCGAAAGATATAACTTGGAGCCAGAAATTGGTTGGTCGATAGAGAATCCGGGCTGGTTTGTTCGCACTAAAGCAAAATACAAACATGTTCAATATAAACTGCAAAATCAAGCATCTGGAACTTTAGAAGACCCTGATGTAGGTGTTGGTATTTATTCTTTTGACTCCGGCTTAGTTTTTGAGCGCGAAATGAGTCGAGGGAATCGTTGGCGCCAAACTCTGGAGCCGCGAATATTTTACCTTTATAGCGAATTTGAAGATCAAAGTACTTTACCATTATTTGACACTTCGGAACTAAATTTTAGCTTCAACCAGATATTCCGTGACGATCGATTCAGCGGTGNCGATAGGATTGCGGATGCTGACCAACTTGCTTTTGCCTTAACAAGTCGGCTTATCGATCCTTCTGGCAAAGAAGCCGCCAGACTGAGCGTTGGACAAATTCGTTATTTTCAGAATCGTTATGTATCTCTTGCAAATCCCTTGCAGTACTGGCTTCCACGTTACTCACTTCTCGCCGATGAATCCGCCTTTGTAGGCGAATTGGCTGTCAACATAGGAGATGCCTGGCGTTTTAACACCGACATACAGTGGAACCAACATGACAACGAATTTGATGAAGGCGCCGTCCAACTCCGCTATCACCAAGACGAGAGCCACCTATTTAATTTTGCCTACCGCTTTAGAAGGCTANTCAGTTCACCCGCATACATGTTGCCCTCAAGAATCGACCCACGGATTAAACAGACCGATCTCTCGGGAGCCTGGCCCATCAACGCNAATTGGCGTGTGCTAGCCCGCTGGAACTACGACCACAGCAATTCTAGAAATCTTGAAACTTTTGCAGGAATTGAATGGTCTAATTGCTGTGCCACAATCCGCTTAATTGGTCGAGAGTGGGTTGACGAGGACGAATTGTTTCTTCCTAATATCCAACCGGATCGAGGAATCTTTCTACAATTTACTCTAAATGGGCTTGGCAACCTCACCGGAGGGAGCCTAAGCAGCCTATTAACTGACAGCATTTGGGGATTTAGGGAAACCGATTATGACTTGTAAACTTAGTTATTCGACACCATTCACCGCCTACCTTTTTGTTATAGGGACGTTTCTGGTAAGTCATTCCGGCCATACTCAGCGTGTTTTGCTCGACCGAGTCATTGCGCTAGTAGACCAAGATGTAGTGCTCCAGAGCGAGCTCGACCTTAGAATAGCTGACATTAGAAATTCTGCCGCAAGGGACAACCGGACCTTACCCCCCGAAGAAGAAATAACAGAAGACATATTGGAGGCTCTTATTATCGAGAGCATTCAATTGCAGATGGCCGAACAGGTTAGTATTCGATTTGATGATGACACACTAAACCGCGTTCTAGCCAATATGGCCCAAAATAACAATATGTCATTTGAACAATATATTGCTGCATTGGAAGCCAATGGTGTTTACTTACAGACTCGCGACCAAGTTCGTAGGCAGATGACTTTGCAAGAGTTACAAAGAGGAATGGTGAATCGCCGAATAACAATTACCGACCAGGAAATAAATAATTTCCTAAACTCAGAAATGGGAAAGGAGGTAATGGCCGCGGACTATTTTATAGATCATATGTTGATTCCATTTAATAGCACTGAAAGCGACCAAGAGCGGGATGCAAAATTGAAATATTCTGCAGATCTAATTTCTAGAATTAGCGAAGGAGAAAACTTTTTAGACGTCAGAACAGCGGCGCGGCAATCAAGTATTTTCCCAATAGAAAGTACTGAATTCGGTTGGCGAAAAGCAGAAAACCTACCGAATTTATTCTCAGAAATTGTTAAAGATATGGAGGAAGGGGCCATCGAAGGACCTATCGTAGCTGGAAATGGTTACCACATTATTTTTCTGGCCGGCAAACGAGGTGGGACTGAACAAATTATAAAGCAAACTAATATTCGCCACATCATGCTAACACCGAACGAGATCCGTAACGAACAACAAACAATCAGCGAAATTAACGAATTAAGGGACAGAATTATAGAAGGTGAAGATTTCGCGACAATTGCGAGACAACATTCTGATGATGCTTCTTCAGTAGTGGGCGGTGGCGACCTAGACTGGGTGAACGAGGGCGGCATGCCCAGTGAGTTTGAAATCATCGTAAATCAACTGGAAGAAAACGTAATAAGCGAGCCTTTCGAAACAATCACTGGCTGGCATATCGCTGAAGTTCTTGGTCGTCGCGAAACAGACCTTAGCGACGAATATTCGCGCTCTCAAGCCGAACAAGCTTTACGCAATCGTAAATTCGATCTTGAACTTCAAAATTGGTTAATTGAAATTCGAGAAGAAGCCTTTGTCGAGTTCATCGAGTAAGGGCAAATTGCCCAATGACCCGTGACCAATCGAATTGTCATTACTCCAGGTGAGCCTGCCGGCATCGGCCCCGATCTTACCGCTATCTTAGCTCAGCGCCCACCTGCTGATACCGAGCTAGTAGTAGTGGGAGACCAATCCATGCTCAAACAGCGCGCGGACTCTTTAGACGTAAAGCTGAGTCTTATCCCTTTCTCTTTAGACTCCTTTAACCCCAGTGCCCCCGGAAAGCTGTCTATCATTCCAGTACAAACCCGGGAGGAGGTTACAGCAGGGAAATTAAATCCTGCTAACGCACCCTATGTGCTTGATTGTTTACGTGTAGCAACAGATAAAGTTATAGACGGCGAGTTAAACGCCTTGGTTACCGGCCCAGTACACAAAGGGAACATTAACAACGCCGGATTTGACTTTACAGGCCATACTGAATTTCTTGCAGAGCATTGTCAAAAAGACTTAACTGTCATGATGCTAGCCACTGAAGGACTGCGTGTAGCATTAGTAACAACTCATTTACCTTTACAAAAGGTTCCGGGCGCAATAACTAGGAGTCTGCTAAAAAATGTAATTTCTATATTGCATAAGGATCTTATTGAAAAGTTCGGTGTTGAAAATCCAACTATTTTAGTTTGTGGTCTAAACCCCCATGCCGGTGAAAGTGGACATCTTGGACGGGAAGAAATCGAAACCATCGAGCCAGTGCTAGATGAGTTTCAAAATAACGGTATAAATTTAATCGGTCCTCTCCCTGCTGACACCTTGTTTACATCAAAATATCTTAACCTTGCCGATGCTGTACTTTCTATGTACCACGACCAAGGCTTACCCGTCCTAAAATACAAGGGCTTTGGCAATGCTTGCAACATTACTCTTGGCCTGCCGATTGTCCGAACTTCTGTAGACCATGGTACAGCCCTACAACTGGCCGGCACCGGAGAAGTAAACCCTGGCAGTCTCCACAATGCTATTGATATCGCGATTGAAATGGTTAGTCATCGGAAAAAGCATGAAACCCGAACCTGAAGCAATTAAATTAAAAAACGGCATGATTCATCAGGCACGGAAACGCTTTGGACAAAACTTTTTACTCGACACTAATATCATTCAAAAAATAGTTGATTGCATCGCGCCTTCTAGCAAAGATCATCTTGTTGAAATTGGGCCTGGGCAAGGAGCTCTAACGAAACCTCTTGCCCAATCGGGAGCTAGGCTTGATTGTATAGAAATAGACCGTGATCTAGCGGAGTTTTTAAAAAAGCAATTTGTAGAACAAGCTTCAGTAAACGTATTCCAACATGATATTTTAAAATTCGATCTAAATAATCTTGCTCCGAAAAAAAAATCACTTCGAGTTATTGGCAATCTGCCCTACAACATTTCAACACCAGTAATATTTCATTTACTAAAAAATCATCACCTGATTTATGACATGATTTTCATGTTGCAACTTGAAGTCGTACAAAGACTTATAGCGTCTCCAGGCAACAAAGCTTATGGGCGCTTACGATTGATGGTGCAATATTTTTGCGATATCGAACATGTCTTTAACATTCCTTCATCAGCTTTTATTCCTAAACCAAATGTTGTATCAGCCATTGTTCGGCTTAAGCCTCATGATTCCTTTCCTATAACTGCTAAAAACCCAGAATTTCTTGAAACTGTTATTCGAACTGCATTTAACCAGCGGCGGAAGACCATAAGAAATAGTCTGCGCAATATAATTCCTGAAGCCAAACTGCAATCCTTACCAATAGACATTAGCCTCAGGCCCGAAAAATTATCCTTAGCAGATTACGTTTTATTAAGTGATCAAATTTCAAAATAGAAACAAAATGGGAGATATTAGCGAAACGATTCAAATTGATGTTAATGCCATGTATATGGAGGAAAAATCTGCACCCACCAAGAACCATTTTGTATTCGCTTACTCAATTGCAATAACAAACAACGGTAGTGAAACTGTAAAATTGCTAAATCGACACTGGTATATCACCGATGATAACAACATGGTAAAGGAAGTTATAGGCGAAGGTGTGATCGGTCGAAAACCCAAAATCAAGCCTGGAGAGTCATTTAGTTACACAAGTGGCGCAATTATCGAAACAGAGTTCGGCACCATGCATGGTAGTTATGAAATGGAAACTACCAACGGCGAAAAATTTACGGCCACAATTCCGGCGTTTTTGCTCGCCATGCCTCATAAGGTACATTAAGTTAGCGCACTAGCAGGCTAAAAAAGCGTTATTTAAGAGAAATGCTATACTAAACTTTTTTAGCAATACTAGACACATGAGCACTTACGTAGTTGGGGATATTCAGGGGTGTTACAGACCACTTCAGAATCTACTTAAAAAGGTTAAGTTCGTACCCAGTCGCGACAAGCTTTGGTGTGTCGGCGATCTAGTTAATCGTGGCCCTCGATCTTTGGAAACGCTCAGATTTTTGCGGGAAATCGATGAATCAGTAAAAATAGTTCTAGGCAATCATGATTTACACTTCATCGCAATTCATGAGGGCTGTGCGCCCGACAAAACCAAAGATACCTTGGCCAAAACCCTCGACGCCCCTGATTGTGACGAACTAAGCAATTGGTTGAGGAATAAACCATTAGCATACTTTGACAGCATCGATACTGACCGTGGAATCGAAGATTTTTTGATGGTTCATGCCGGCGTCGCGCCTCTTTGGTCTCTCCAGAGAACTCTCAACCTAGCAGCAGAAGTTGAACTGGCGTTGCAGACCAAAAATTATCGCGCTTTTCTTAAAAACATGTACGGAAACCACCCGATTCGGTGGCACAACCAACTTGAAGGATATGATCGACTGAGAACAATTACAAACTATCTAACCAGAATTCGCTTTTGCGATAACATAGGAAATCTGCGTCTAAACATTAAGGAAGGGTTGAATGCTGCTCCCCCTGGATTCAAACCCTGGTTTGAATTTGAAAAAATCTCCCATAGGGCTACAATCCTCTTTGGCCATTGGGCTGCATTAGAAGGGCGGACCGGCAAGTGTCGCGTTCATGCGCTGGATACGGGCTATGTTTGGGGCCGAGAACTAACCCTTATGCGTTTGGAGGATCGCTGTTTTTATTCCGTAAAGAACTAATCTCACCTGATCCAACCTAGTCAGCGGACCGAGGCAAATAGCGACACTCTATTGAAATTAATAATACAGCCATGCAAGCATGCATTTGAATAATAATTCCTGAATGGATCTAAAATAAAGTTATTAAGATGGACAGCTATTTAGTGGGCGGCGCCGTCAGAGACAAGTTGCTTCAACTCCCTGTTAAAGATAAAGACTGGGTTGTAGTCGGCGCCCGTATAGAAGATCTTGTTGCTAAAGGGTATCGACAAGTCGGAAAAGGCTTCCCGGTTTTCCTTCATCCTGAAACAAATCAGGAATATGCTCTAGCACGGACAGAAAAAAAAATTGGACCTGGATACACCGGTTTTGTATTCGACACCTCTGAAAAAATTACTCTGGAGCAAGACCTATTTCGTCGAGATCTTACCATTAATGCTATGGCTGAGAGTCGAACTGGGGAAGTTATTGACCCCTACGGTGGTCAAGAGGACCTTAAGAATAAAATATTGAGACATGTGTCGAGTGCGTTCAGTGAAGATCCTCTTCGGGTTCTCCGGGTCGCTCGCTTCGCTGCTCGCTTGAATCACTTAGGATTCAAAGTTGCACAGGAAACCATGGAGTTAATGGTTAGCATGGTGGCAAGCGGCGAGCTTGATACTTTGGTAGCAGAGAGAGTTTGGCACGAAACCGAAGCAGCCTTAACCTCTCCTTCACCTCAAGAATTCATCAGAATATTAAGACAATGCGAAGCACTAAAAATTGTGTTGCCTGAGCTAGATGCGCTCTTCGGCGTACGACAACCTGAAAAGCGCCATCCGGAAAATGACATCGGCATATATATGCTAATGTGTTTGGAGCAAGTCGCTAAAAAAAGTAATGATTCCGCTGTAAGATATGCCACTATGGTTCATGACGTTGGGAAAGCGTTTACTGATCAATCCAAATCGTCAAGTGATTCCGAGCACGAAACTTTAGGTCTTTCCCTTCAGCGTAAAATCGCCAAACGATTGAGAGTCCCAAACGAACATGCCAACCTTGCTGCTTTAGTTTGCGAACATCGAAGTAAGCTGCTTCGCATAGAGTCATTAGGTCCATCTGAAATTCTAAATATGCTTGAATCTCTTGATGCTTTGCGTCGCCCCGAACGCCTGGAAAAATTCTTGTTAGCGTGCGAGGCTGATGCTAAGTACCAATCCAACATAGAAAAAGGAGAATATCCACAAAGGGATTATCTAACTGCTATTCTCAAAGAATTCTCTAAATTGAACTTCGAGTCTTTATTAGCTAGCGATACCCAAAACAGCCCTGCTAAATTAGTTAGGAATGCAAGACTCACAATCATCTCCAACAAAATTGCTCAACTGGCAGCTACAAATGCCTGAGCACAAAGCCGTGTTAGTAACCGGATCAGCAAAACGTATTGGCGCGTGCATTGCAACTACCTTTCATGAGAAACAGTTTAATGTAATCATCCATGCGAATAATTCAACTAGGGCAGCCAATGAGTTAGTCAACAAATTAAATTCGCGGCGCGCAAACAGCGCAGTATCGATTTTTGCTGATTTAAACAAACAGGAGGCAATTGAAGCTCTTGCTGATCAGTCTATAAATGCTTTCGGTAACTTAAATGTATTGGTAAATAATGCCTCATCTTTTTACCCAACCGATTTTAATAGCGCTTCTCAAGAAGAATGGGATGAACTGTTTAATTCTAATGTGCGTGCGGCCTACTTTTTGAATCAGAAAGTCGCGCAAGAAATAAGAAATCACTCCGGCGCAATAGTCAATATAATAGATATACATGCAGACAAACCTTTGGCTGATTATTCCATCTATAGTATGGCGAAGGCAGCATTAAAAAACATGACAAAATCGTTAGCCAAAGAATTAGCCCCTACAATAAGGGTTAATGGTGTATCACCAGGAGCTATACTTTGGCCCTCTATACCCAACCAAGACAATGACCCTGCCGTAGAAGAAATACGAAGAAAAATACTCCAAGGTATTCCGCTTAATCGTCTTGGTTCTCCACAAGATATTGCCGACATGACCTATTTTCTTGCTACCGAGGCATGCTATATGACTGGCCAAGTAGTTAAAGTTGATGGCGGCCGCAGCTTAGATTAATTATTCGCCGAAACTAGGCTAAAGCTTAAGGGGCACCTAACCAGAATATTTCTGCGAGGTCAAATTGCTTAAGCTTTCTAAAACTAAAACAGTAAGGTTATTTGGAAATTTTTAGACATGAAATCCATGCCTAAAACTTTTAACGTACGAATCACAATAGCATTATCATAGAAATGAGTTGGAGTGGCGATAAACTCCCAAATGAACAAAAGCATTGGTGGGCTAATTTTTAAAGCGAAACTATACCCTCTTTAAAATGCTGGAAGATTTAATTTTTCCTGTTGGTAATCCTTAGAGTGAACAAAGATTAATAAAAGACTCTGAAACTTATAAAGAATTAATTGAAAACAAGAAAATAATTAGCAAACTACCAGATCAATATTTAGGTTGGCGCTTCCTGATCTCAATTCTCTCTTTAAGTCTCTTTGACCAGCGAATAGATCTTAGTTCAAAGAAAGTTAACCATACGGACCTAATTTAGTCTTCAAATTTTAGATTTACTACCCAAAGTTTTTGAGATGCTTGATCAAATTTTTCCCAGAGTTCAAAGTAACTAGTTCCTGTATCTGGATTCTTTAAATCTGGATGAATCTCAGCAAGCGGCTTTAGAACAAAGGCATTCTCAAAAATCTCCCTTCGAGGAAGAATTAGCCCACAATCTTCCCCTCGCTCCGCTCCAAAAACTAAGATATCGATATCAATCGTTCGGTCCGAAAATTTAGGTTGATCCCGATCTCTACCTAAAGAGTTCTCTAGTTCCTTTAAATAGTTATCGACCTCAGTTAAGGTCATATCTGTGCCTGCTGATATGACCAGATTTAAAAAGTTGTCCCCTGAAAAGCCTATAGACTCGCTTTCATAAACACTTGACAAGGTCAGATTGCCAAATTTCTCTCGGAGCGACTCTATTGCATTACCAATATTACAAGAAGCGTCAACATTGCTACCAAGAGATACAATTAAAAGAGTCATAATCTACTGACTAACAACCCTAATCAACCGCATGTCTTTCGATGACAACGCCTACATCCTTCGATCCGGTAACAGCACCGGGCTTCCCCAACTTTAACTTTACCCAACGTACACCAAATTCTTTTAAAACTATTTCAGTAATATTCTCCGCTAGAGTCTCGATCAAGAAAAATTCAGAATTCCCTACAAAATCGATAAGCCTCTTAGCTACTGCTTTATAGTCAAGTGCGCTTTCAATAGAATCGGTTTCAGCAGCTTTTCGAATATCACTGCTCATCTCCAGATCAATACTTACCAATTGCTTCTGTTTTCGCTCCCAGTCGTAGATACCAATAATGGTCCTGACTCCGAGCTCTCGAATATAAACGATATCCATAGGCTTTCCTGATCAAGCAAGTTCACAAT
>PBNR01000037.1 GCA_002723195.1 Gammaproteobacteria bacterium
TAGATTTCTTTTTAAAATAACTATGGAACATATTGATAGGAATTCTGAACTTGATGTACTCGACAGTTACAAAGAAAGAAGGGACATAGGGGATCAGCTAGAAACTGTAAGCCATGACCAAATATTAATTGCACGAAAAATCATTGACACAGAGGTTTTCATAAGCCCCGGTATAAAAACAGCGCTAGTCGATATCTCTAGAAACTTGCGTGCAGACGATCGAGTACTGCAAGGTAACTCAACCCGAAGCCTGGTTTTACTTCTTCCAGCTCTTCAGGTCGCTGCTGCTTTACGAAATAGAGACTTTGTATCTGCGGAAGATGTTGAATTGTTGCTTCCTTGCGTGCTCGGTCACCGGCTCGAATTGGCTCCCGGCGTTTCCGATATTGACAAGGTGCTGCTTGAAAATATGCGAAATCCTATGGAAAACTTAGCCAAAGGTACTCTTAGATAATGAGCTTGAGAGAAATTCAACCTAGTAAAGTCGTAAAATCTCTAATTGGAATTGTTTACATTTCCGTATCTGCAGTTCTGTATGCACAAGACGACCCACTACTAGATATTGATAATTTTAATATTCCGGAAGCTAGACCACCGCTTTGTTTTGGGTTCAGTGACATCACTAATTCCAACGCTTTAAAGATTTGTGATGCACTTGAACTCGATGAAAACGTTAGGGCTCGTGAGTTAAGTGAGCAGTGGATTAGGACCGAGCCAAATTCGCCCGCCGCACAATTCGCATTTGCCGAAGTCCTATTTAATGTGGAGGGCAATATGCCTCGCGCACTATTTCATTTAAATAAGGCCGAAGAGCTTACTAATTATAATTCTCTGGAAGACGCATTCAATTCAGGCAATTTGCAGTGGCACTATCTATCCCTTAGTCAACTTTCCTATGTCCACCAACTAATGGGCAATCAACATAAGTCATTAGAGTATCTAGAAAAGATCTCAACTATTTATGAGCAAGACATGGAATCTTTTCGCGGATGGCCCCTTATAAAGTTAAAGGAATATGATGCTGCCCGAGAATCTGCCAATAGAGTGCTTCAGACCAGCGCTAATCAGCGGGAAAGAGCGCGAGCCTGGAATACAATTTGTGCGGTTGAATTAGCCAGTCTTTCACCAATCGAATCCACTTCAGCTTGCGAGCGAGCAATCGATGAGGATAGTGATATTACAAGCAGTGACCGGAATAATGATTTCGATACTGTTTACCTAACCAACGCTTCTGAAGTTTCTTTAAGTCTCCTACAAATGGACAAAGCGGAAGAATACCTGGATCGTGCAACTCGCTTCTTAAATTCACAAAGTGTCGCCGACCCATGGATCTATAAACTTTTTCTCACCCTAAATCAAGGGCGTTTCGATGATGCTAAATCTTCACTTGACCGAATGTTAATCTGGCGCCAACAACAGGAACCAATAGTAAACGTTATGAACAGGGCCGAGCATTATCTAGTAAGCGCCAGCTTTCTCATGGTCGCGGGTTATGCAGAAGACGCGATTAAGTTAACTCAGACAGCACTTAACCAACCAGATAGAAACGGTTCATACAGTGCTGATGACGCGCAAAAAGATTCATTTGCCGCGCTACTTAATATGATGTCGAACCGCACTGAATACCAGATTCAGCTAGAAAATCTATCATCGCTAGATTTCATCAAATCAATAGCCAGCCGCCTTAAAGCCAATCGATTAAGGTTTAATGCATGGCGCGCGGAACGACGCGCTGCTTCCTTGTTTGCCGATTTCGCAATCCTACAAAACCGATTACGCCCCTACGCGCCACTGGACGTCCATATACCGGAATGGATGGAACCTGAAATTATCCAGCTTATAGGGACAGGGGTCATGAAGAATATACTCTACCAAGCCAAGACCAATGGTGCGTTTCAATTAAATGAGGGCTACTACTATTCTTACCTCACAGAAATTGCGGCTACTGACAAAGACTTCGATATGATAGTGGAAAGCGGCAGGCAAGCATTATCCTTATTGCCGGCACAAGAAGTGCTGCTACGAGCTCGAGTAAATGCTCGAATGGCCCACGCATTGCATCAAAAAAATCAACCCATCGAAGCAATTGAATTCTTTGAGGGCGCATACCGACAGGACCCCAGCATATTTCGTAGACTTAATATTCCGATTCCGGTAGCAATAAACACAGACGGAACTGAGTTCTCTAATGAAGTTAAGAAGTATTTGTCTCGCTCGCCACGCTTCTCTGAAGCACAAAATGGATTAAGGGTTGAAATCAAGTCAACGCCCGATCTGGCTGCCTGTTTTAAAACAAGAAAAGACACTGTCTTATCGTGCTACACTATGGCTGCCGCCGAGAATCAAAGCAGCAAATGGAATGCTCAAGAGCTGACCCGTCTATTTCATACTAATACTTTTGGTTTAGGTTACGAGATAAGTAAAGCCCAACGCTCTATACTGCTGGGATCAAGCGTTATTCTTAGCTCTCAGACCAATAGGAATTTGCGTGATTCAAGAGACGCATTCTTAGTTCGCTAAGCAAATTTGACTTAACAGCCATCTTAAAGTAATTAGAAATTCGGAACCTATTTTGTTCAAATCCAAATCGCTGTCAAAACAATTGATAGTACTGTTAGCTGCTGCATCAGCCTTAGGTCCTGCTGCTATGCAGATCTTGTTACCTGCACTACCTATAATCAAGGACAGTTTCAGTGTCAGTACTGACGTTGCCCAACTTACGCTGAGCCTTTCAATGCTGGCCATAGCAATCGGCACCCTATTTTATGGTCCTGTCTCAGATAAATACGGGCGTAAACCGGTAATGCTTTTTGGCATTATTATTACTATATTCGGCTCTTTTTTTTGTTATTTCGCAGATTCTATATTCTGGTTAATATTAGGACGCTTCATTCAAGCATTTGGCGGAGCAGTAGGATTAGTGCTAGCGAGAGCTATTGTTAGAGACGTCTACGGCGCAGAAGAAGCTGCTCGCGTAATAGCCACTCTCGTTATGGTCATGGTAGTTGTCCCTATGATGTCCCCTGCCTTGGGAGTTGAACTAATGGATCGATTTAGCTGGGAGTCTATATTCCTAATAATCGCATTAGCAAGTTCCGTAATTTTTGTCTTCCTAATTTGCGCTTTACCTGAAACATTGGTGACACCCGCAAATTTCGAGGGAGTAAACTCAATGCTGACGACATTCGCTAAACTATTACACTCTCGAGTTTTCTGCGGCTATGCCTTTTGTGTGACGTTCGTTTCTGTTGTGTTCTTTAGTTTTATTTCAGCGGTTCCTGAAATTATGCTTTCAGTATTAAGCCGGCCGCCCGTTGAATATGGCTACTACTTCATGATGCTTCCATTAGGTTTTATGATTGGCAATTATGTTGCACGCCACTTTGGAAAAAGCATGAGTATAGACAACATGATTGCGGTTGGAGGCATTACAGCTATCCTAGGTATCATTATCGCTATAATTCTCAATCTAGCAGGAATTAGCCACCCACTTTCTTTATTTATACCAATCTCTATCGCAGTTCTAGGAAATGGAATAACACTTCCTAACGCACAGGCTGCGGCTATAAACGAATTCCCTCAATATGCCGGAAGCGCATCAGGGCTTACCGGCTTTCTGCAAATGACAGTTTCGGCTATCGCTGCACAACTTGTAGCATTTATCTTCAATGGTACTGTATTTCCCCTGCTTATATTAATGTTGCTTGCATCAGTATTATCACTTTATGTCTTCAAATGGGGAGTAAAATGGGAAACCGAGACTTCTTAAATTGGCAACAGAGAAAGCTGGCGCTGAAGTTCAGTTTCATTCTGCAAACAACGCAAATCGAAAATTAATTTCCCATCGTGTATTCGGCCAATTACCGGTTTGGGTAATTGCCTGAAATCTGCGGCAAGTTTTTGCAACATAAAGTCAGTCTGACCTTTCTTTGCTATAGGTTTAAGTACAATAGCTTTACTTGATAATAGGTCTAAAGGTAAAGCCCCGCTACCAATTTGGCTCTTACATTCTTCAATCGAAACTTTAGCGCGGAGCTTCAAATGGTCGTCAAAAATCGGCATTAGTCGCTCTGCAAGCGCATTAATTTCTTCGATAGGCCGAGCAAGGTCTCCTAACAAAGGTATTCGTTCTTTTAGCCGACAAGGGTCTTTATACAAGTTAATAATCGCTGAAAGCGCAGCTATAGTAATTTTATCTACCCGCAATGCTCGTTTAAGCGGATTTTTTTTGATCTGACTCACCAAATCTTTCTTTCCTACAATGATTCCCGCTTGAGGGCCCCCAAGGAGCTTATCACCACTAAAAGTTACAATATCTGCACCCTTTTTTAGAATTTCAGATACCGTAGGCTCCTGTGGCAAGCCAAATTGGCTTAGGTCCACCAATGTTCCACTACCCAAATCGGATACGAATGCAAGACCGTTCTGATGCGACAACTCACTAAGCTCTTCTTCAGGAACCGAATTTGTAAACCCGCGAATCTCATAATTACTAGTATGCACCTTCATAAGCAATCCGGTATTGACACTAATTGCGGATTCATAATCTCTTAGGTGTGTTCTATTGGTCGTTCCGATTTCCTTTAAGATACACCCCGCACTAAGCATCACATCTGGTATACGAAAAGCACCGCCAATCTCGACTAGCTCTCCACGAGATATGATGGTTTCTTTACCTTGAGCTAGCGTGTTTAACACGAGCAATACTGCTGCTGCATTATTATTGACGACGGTAGCTGCTTCAGCGCCCGTAATTTCACAAATACTTCTTTCTATGTGAAAATCTCTGTCACCTCGTTTTCCAGTAACAAGATCAAATTCGAGATTAGTAGCCTGAGTCGCGACTGTTTTGATGACAGCCATAACCTCTTCAGGAAATCGGGCACGACCTAGATTGGTATGGACAACAGTGCCGGTCAAATTTATGACAGAAAGCAACGTGGAAGCAAATGAGCCTCTCACATGGTTTGCAATTTCTCTGCAGAATTGATCAAAATACCTTTTTTTCACAACTGCGTTGCACAGACTTTGATCTCCGTTGACAATTAATTTGCGCTTTTCATCAAGCTTATAGCGAACAGCTTTTTTTACGGCGTCGTGCCCAAATTCTTCAACAACAGAACGCAAGACTTCTGACTGCAAAGCCTTATCTACACTCGGAAGTGCTTTAAATACGTCGTTAGGAGAATTCAAAATAAGCCCATAGCTCACGGCTATAATATTGATGCTTAGAGACTAGCGAGCATAATCTACGGAATTTTTAGATAATGATCAACTTCGAATTACACTATTCGTCTACTTGTTCCGTATTATGTCCCAAACATATATGGTGGCAACAAGAATTTTATGGAGCAGTCAGCATTGTCCGGTGCTGGATTTTGCTTTTAAGGTGCTTTATGCTCTCGCCCGCGAAAGATGTTATTCATTCAGCAAATTTTCGTACAAATTAGGTTCCTCACTGGGTTAGTGGACGACCAAATTAGGACTCTTGAGGTTCCAGAGCAAAACTTTTGTATGATCAGCATCTTCATAGAATCAAACGGCAGTCGCTAGCACGAATGTAGGTACAAATAAGCTTTATGAGTAAATCTCAAGCGAAAAAATCTTCATTACCAAAAAAGAAATCCGTCAAAAAAACTAAGAAATATATATTCGCGTTTGGCGCCAAGACTGATGGCGATGCCAGGATGCGTGAGATACTTGGCGGCAAAGGTGCAAATTTGGCTGAGATGGCCTCTATCGGGCTACCCGTTCCCCCGGGGTTTACCATAAGCACAGAAGTCTGCACCTATTATTACGAACACAATAAGCGCTATCCATCACCTTTACGGAATGATATTAAATCTGCTATTCGCGATATCGAATCTCAGCTAGGCAAAAAATTCGGGGAGCGCTGTAACCCCCTACTGGTCTCTGTTAGATCTGGGGCTCGAGACTCCATGCCAGGGATGATGGACACTATCCTGAACCTCGGTTTAAACGACAATACAGTAGAAGGCCTGGCCGAGTTCTCTGAAAATCCAAGATTTGCCTGGGACTGTTACCGACGCTTCATCCAGATGTACGGCGACGTAGTAATGGGCGTTCAAGCAAGATCTGATGAAGAAGAAGAGCCGTTCCATGAGATATTTGATAAGCTGAAGAAGAAGGTCGGCGCCAGATCAGATACTGACTTAACTACTGAGAATCTAAAAGAACTCGTAAAGAGCTATAAGGCACTGATAAAGAAGCGTACCCAATCCGCATTNCCACAAGACGTTGTAGAGCAATTATGGGGAGCTATTGGCGCAGTATTCAGTTCTTGGAAGAATGAGCGGGCCATAATTTACCGCCAGCAATATGGCATCCCTGCTGAATGGGGTACAGCGGTGAATGTCCAAGCAATGGTCTTTGGTAACTCTGGTGNCACCAGCGGCACTGNCGTGGCCTTTACCAGAGATCCGGCCAATGGAGAAAAGATCTTTTACGGCGAGTACTTAGTAAACGCCCANGGGGAAGACGTGGTNGCAGGAGTTCGGACTCCGGAGCCTATTCAAGATATGGCAAACACAATGCCTAAGAGTTTCAAGGATTTAGAACGTATCCGAAATAAGCTAGAGCGCCATTTTAGGGATATGCAGGATTTCGAGTTTACAATTGAAAATGGCCGTCTATTTATACTGCAGACCCGCAACGGTAAGCGCACTGGCTTAGCTGCAGTCCGCATAGCCGTTGAGATGCAAAAGGAAAGGCTAATGAACCAAGAGGCAGCCTTATTAAAGATCCCTGCTGAATCGATCGACTCCCTTTTGGTTCCTGTTTTCGACCCCAAGGCTCTCAAGGCCGCAAGCATAATCGGTCAAGGGCTGCCAGCCGGCCCTGGTGCAGCGACAGGTCGGATAGTTTTTTCCGCCTCCAGCGCTGAAATTGAAACACGCAGGGGAAACAAAGTGGTTCTCTGTCGAACAGAAACCTCACCAGACGACCTAAAGGGCATGTTGCTTGCGCAAGGAATTTTGACGTCCCGTGGTGGAGTCTCTTCTCATGCTGCATTGGTTGCCCGACAACTGGGAAAAGTTTGCGTATGTGGGGCAAGTGATATTGTCATCAATTACGAAAAGCGCACGCTCTCGGCAGGTAAGATTGTTTTAAACGAAGGTGACTACATNTCGATCGACGGCTCTACTGGCGAAATCTATGAAGGCATGATTGAAAACGCCGATTCGGAAGTTAAACGCGTTTTAGAAGGCGGTCTCAAATCTACCGGCAGCTATACTTTCGACCTATTCCAAACGGTAATGCGATGGGCCGACAGACATCGGAACCTCAAGATTAGAACTAATGCAGACACTCCGGCTATGGCACGGCAGGCCGTAGCGTTCGGCGCTGAAGGTATTGGCTTATGCCGCACAGAGCATATGTTTTTTGATGGTGATCGCATCGATTACATGCGTCAAATGATTTTGGCTGTGGATGAAGTCCAGCGCCGTGCTGCANTGAAAAANCTATTACCTTTTCAGAAAAAAGATTTCGTGGGCTTATTTAGAGCTATGGATGGCCGTCCAGTGACCATTCGATTGCTTGACCCACCCTTGCATGAATTTTTACCTCATGATGACGTAGTTAGACGTCAACTTGCAGAGAAGCTAGATGTGCCATTCGACTTTGTCATCGAAAGAATCAAAGCATTGCATGAAGAGAACCCGATGCTAGGATGTCGTGGCTGCCGTTTAGGAATTCTCTATCCAGAAATCACCGAAATGCAAACACGAGCCATTTTCGAAGCAGCAGCTCAGATACTAAAGGGCAAAAAGAGGATTAAAGTCAATCCTGAAATCATGATCCCGTTAGTAGGTTATAAAGAAGANCTCGCAGATCAATTGCGCATAGTGCACCNAGTCGCGAANGAAGTAATGAAAGTGCGCAAAGTTCGCATTAACTACATAGTAGGTACTATGGTAGAAGTCCCTCGAGCAGCTATTACAGCTGATGAAATCGCTCTAGAAGCTGATTTTTTCAGTTTCGGAACCAATGACTTAACTCAGACTACGCTAGGATTAAGCCGTGATGATATGGGCCTATTCTATGAAGAATACCAGCGCAAAGAAATCTACCACCAAAACCCATTCGCTAGCCTGGATCAAACTGGCGTTGGAAAGCTTGTCAGCTTTGCCGCGCGTAAGGGTCGAGAAACCAAGCCTTCGCTTAAACTCGGGATCTGTGGCGAGCATGCTGGCGACCCCTCTTCTATCGATTTTTGCCACAATGCNGGACTCAATTACGTAAGCTGCTCCCCTCCCAGAGTCCCAGTCGCAAGGTTGGCCGCAGCGCAAGCAAAATTGCGGAATCGATAACCAATTAAAAGGCTAACTAGCTACAAAAACGCACTTGGCAATCCATGATTACTTCTCTCGATCAAGGGGACTGCGAATTCCATCGGNATGATTCTGTGAGAAANAATTATTCANACCGACTAGNCNTCTAAAAAAGACGTTTATGGAGTGTTTTCAATTGACCTNGGTTNTATAGGTTTTTTTGTAGACTAATTATCTGCTAAGCTTTCATTAAATAACAAACCACAAGACTAAACATCATGAGCATCGGAATCCTTGCCTTACTTTCACTTCTCCCCATTATTTCAGTGGCCATATTTCTAGTAATGCTTCGCTGGCCAGCCAGCCGAGCTATGCCAATTGCATACATAGTAGCGGCAGCACTAGCATTATTTGTATGGCAAATATCTTTGGCACAGGTACTGGCTGCTTCAATAAATGGACTTATTGTAGCGGGAACGCTCATATACATTATTTTTGGCGCTATTTTGTTGTTAAACACACTGCAGCAAAGCGGGGCCATAAGCACAATCAGGCAGGGTTTTTCGGATATCACACCGGATCGGCGCATCCAAGTAATAATTATCGCTTGGTTATTCGGTACTTTTATAGAAGGTTCGGCTGGATTTGGTACTCCGGCTGCAGTTGCGGTGCCACTAATGGTTGGCCTAGGGTTTCCTGCCATGGCTGCTGTAGTAGCCGGTATGATAATTCAAAGTACGCCCGTGTCCTTTGGCGCAATGGGAACCCCTATTTTGGTAGGGGTTAGCACGGGCCTCTCAGNGGACCCAGAAATGGTTTCCTACGCCTCGGAGNTAGGCTATGCCGAATGGGAGGAGTTTCTAGCCTTTATAGGCACTAAAGTCGCCATTATTCACGCCAGTGCTGGCACCTTCATACCGCTGCTGGTAACGGCGATCATGACTCGATTTTTTGGTGCTAATCGATCATTTGCTGATGGATTTAAGGTTTGGAAATTTGCAATATTCGCAGCTTTTGCGATGACGATTCCATACTTATTGGTTGCGACCTATTTAGGACCAGAATTTCCATCTATGTTTGGCGGCATGATTGGGTTAGCTATTGTTGTCACTGCAGCCCGAGCTGGATTCTTAATGCCCAGTGGTGAACCATGGGATTTCGACGACAAGAAAAATTGGGATTCGGAATGGAGTGGCTCAATCCAAACCTCTATGGCGGTCATTGATGAAAAACCAAGNATGAGCCTAATGCGGGCCTGGTCTCCTTACCTTTTCGTGGCGGGGTTATTGGTACTGACTCGTCTTCGCTCCATTAACTTGGAAGCATTTCTGCGGAATGATCATTGGCTTATCACCTGGTCTTGGCCTGAAATTTTCGGGAGCGNCATCAGCGCATCCTTTCAACCTCTCTGGTCACCGGGGACTATATTTATAATAGTATCTCTGATTACGATTATTTTACATAGACTAAAACCGACCGAATATAAAGTTGCCTTTAATAGTTCACTCAAAACACTAATCCCTGCTTCAACCGCGCTTGTATTTACTGTCCCGATGGTTCAAGTTTTTATAAACTCCAGCGGNGGCGGNGCAGGTTATGAACANATGCCAATAGCGCTAGCCGAAGGTGTAGCAAACATAGCAGGTAACGCTTGGCCATTCTTTTCAACTTTCATTGGTGGTCTCGGCGCATTTGTTGCGGGCAGTAATACCGTTAGTAATATGATGTTCTCTCTTTTTCAGTTNGGTGTCGGCGAAAGAATTCTCGTAGATCCAACTTGGATTGTAGCATTGCAGGCTGTAGGCGGAGCATCAGGCAANATTATCTGCGTTCATAATGTAGTAGCTGCTTCCGCTGTTGCAGGTTTAATAGGGAAAGAAGGTGCGGTTATTCGAAAAACTTTACTTCCTTTCTGTTACTACGCGTTAATGACAGGGTCGATAGGCTANGGCATTGTTAATCTNGATAACGGTATTTTTAACGCAGGTTTNATTGTAGTCGCTGCTATCGTAGTTGCGATGTTCTATTTTATAGTGAAATACAATCGAAGCTCTGTTCCCTAACAGCACTAGGGCGCTAGGCGAGCAGAATATTATGCCTANCGTCTTCATACACCAATAGCCTTGGGCAGTTCGGCGAGTTTCATCATGCAATCAAACTCTCTAATCGTTGCCACTGCTGGTCATGTAGATCACGGTAAAACCTCGCTTGTTAAGCATATAACAGGGAAAAATACTGATACGTTAACTGAAGAGCAAGAGCGCGGACTTACGATTAATGTAGGTTTTGCCTACCATCAGGTTAAAGAAACTATCGATGGTGATACCCGCCAATTTACTATCGGTTTTGTGGACGTTCCTGGGCATATAGACTTTATCAACAACATGCTGGCAGGAGTTGGAGGCGTCGACTTTGCTTTACTCGTGATCGCTGCAGACGATGGCATTATGCCGCAGACGCGGGAACATCTGGCTATAATGGATTTACTTGGGATCAGCAAAGGCGCCGTCGTATTAACTAAAATAGACCGAGTAGACAATGCCAGAATTAAAGCTCTTACTTTAGAAATTGAACGACTGCTCTACAATACATTTTTGGTTAAATCTCCTATATTTCCAGTATCTAATCAAAGTAAAGATGGCATACCGGACCTTATCTCACACCTTCATTGGACATTGAAAAATAAAAATCCTGATACAAACAAAAACCAAGATAATAATTTTAGATTTCTTGTCGATCGCGCCTTTACAGTGAAAGGAATTGGCACCGTTGTTACTGGAACCACACGTTCTGGAGCGGCAACGAAAGATACGCAAATAGTATGTTCAAGAAATAGCAAAAATGTTCGAATACGCGGCTTAAAATTACATGAAGATCCCATAGAGAAGACTAGCGCTGGTCAGAGGGCTGCCTTAAACATTCATATCGATCTAAATAATGTCAAGCGAGGAGATTGGCTGCTCTCACCAATTACCAATAAGCCTATAACACGATTCGATGCTTCTCTGGTCCTTCTCAACAAAAACACAAGCATAAATGAAAACGCGGAATATCATCTATACATTGGAGCCTCGCACCACATTGTTAATCTGCGTTATTTAAACCAGGAGCAGAAAAAATACATCCAAGTTAAATCTAAAAGTTTGATAGTTGCTCATTATGGTGATCGATTTGTCATACGCGACCCAGCTTCGGAGATTACTATTGGAGGCGGCCAAGTAGTAGACATATTCGTACCCAGAAAGAAGAGAAGCAGTCAACTCAGATTGAAAACCCTTGAAACCATGTGTAATGAAGATACCGACGCTCTTAAATGCTTGTGCGAAATATCTAGCACAGGAATAAACCTTTCCCAATTCTCTACAAATAGAAATCTGGCTCCGACTTTCTTAGAAAAAATCATTAAGGAAATACAGAAAGGGGGAATATATAGAAACCTAGAAACAAAGATTTTTGGAGACAACTACTTACTTCACAAAAAATTCTTCGATGAGCATAGGCACAAGATTTTGTCAGAAATCAGCGAATTTCATAAGAACAACCCCTCTCAACGAGGTATTAGTGAACCAGCATTATCTAAATCCATAAACTTTAGTGGCTCTCATTTATTATTTAGCGCCCTGCTTCAGTCATTAATTAACGACAACTCTATCAAACTTAGCGGTACCTTATTACATAACCCTTCGCACCGAGCCGTGCTTAGTAACGAAGAAAAAGAATTTTTTTCTAAAATTAAACCCATATTAGAAACAGCTGGAACCATACCGCCTCGTACTAGAGAGCTAGTAGATTTAACAAACATACCTTTAAAGCCGCTGGAAAGAATTCTTAGAGAAACAAGTAAGGCCGGTAGCTTAATTCGCGTGGCAGACAACAGGTACTACTTGCCTGAAACAATAATGGCTCTCGCAGAATTTACAGAGAAGTTGGTTGAAAAAAATGAGAATAAGGAAGGGTTTTCTGTTATTCAATTCAGAGATGAATCAGGGATTGGTCGTAACCTTTGTATCGAAATTCTTGAATACTTTGACCGCGTTGGCTTCACCCATCGCGATGGAAACACGCGCTTTGTGCGCACAGAAAAGGAAAATATCTTTGGTGTTTAAATCTTCGATAGATAAAATTTTCAAACCTAGATCTGCCAATCCTAGAAGGTGTGGATGGTACTTTTCATTTAGCGTGGAGCTTAACTGGCAGACTGCTATAGCCTTTTATAAAGCTTGAATAAATTCGCTGAGGCTCTCCAGCAACTTCAACGAAGTGAAACCGCTCCATGATAGCTTCCCATAAAATCCGAAGTTGCATTTCTGCAAGTCGATTACCCATGCAACGATGGATACCAAATCCAAAAGACAAATGCCGACGAGCATTTACTCTATCTATACAAAAATCATTGGGCCGTTCGATTACTTCTTCGTCTCGATTTCCTGAAACGTACCACATAATGACCTTATCGCCTGCTTTAATTTTTTTTCCCCTTAGTTCCGCATCTCTAACTGCTGTGCGTCGCATATAGGCCAAAGGGGTTTGCCAGCGAATGATTTCAGAAACCATATTCGGAATTAGAGAGGTAGAATTGCGGAGCTTTTCATATTCTTCAAGATTTTCATTGAGAGCCACTACGCCCCCTGTAATTGAGTTTCGAGTAGTGTCGTTACCCCCAACTATTAAAAGAAGGAGATTGCCCAATAATTCTTCTGGGGGCATACCTTTAGTAGATTCTCCATGGGCCAACATTGAAATCAAGTCAAATCCTGGCTCGGTATCAAAACGCTCATTCCACAATCGGGTAAAATATACCAGACATTCTTGTATTACTTGCCAACGCTCTCTATGGGATTTAGCGATACCCCGCCCTGGAATTGAGGTTGCCATATCAGACCAATAGGTAAGCTTGCGCCTATCTTCGAAGGGAAAGTCAAAGAGTGTTGCCAACATTTGAGTTGTAAGCTCAATAGAAACCGAGGTAACCCAGTCAAATGTTTCTTCCACAGGTAGCCCATCGAGAATTCCGTTAACCCTTTCGCGGATAAGAGGTTCTAAATTTTTCAGATTCGCAGGCGCTACTACGGGTTGCACTACACGTCTTTGCTGCTCATGCTTGGGTCTGTCCATGGCAATAAAAGAAGGTAAGGTGAGTTCTTCAAAAGTATCGACTATGCCAATTGTTGGCTCTGACGAATAGACATCTGGATTAGTGTCTACCTCCATAATGTCTTTGTATTTCATTATTGACCAATAAGGCCCAACTGCAGATTTCCGACAATAATGAACCGGATCATCCTTCCTCAATCTTTCTAAGAAAGGAAGATACTCATTCGCCTGCCAAATACCAGGATGCGATAAGTCTATGTCTTCAATTGGTATGGTTTTAGGATCTTTGCCTACCATACTCCATTTGCTTAGCTTGCTTTTGCTAATAGCAGCTCCGCCCATTTTGTATTCCTTTTGTATTATCTCTTCGCGAAACTAGAACTGGAATTCAGGCATGGTGACTACTAACCCGTTTAGCTCTTCGTTTACTGTTATTTGACAAGACAAACGAGAATTTTCTTTCCGCTCTGGATTCAGGCTTAGCATAGCCTCCTCCGTTGGGTTCATTTTCCCAACTTTACTAACCCAATCAGCACCAACAAAAACATGACACGTTGCACACGAGCAACTTCCCCCGCAGTCAGCATCAATTCCTGGCACACCGTTTGTCACTGCTGATAGCATTACCGTAGTGCCGACCCTCGCGTCTACTTTATGTTCCGTACCATCATGCTCAATAAATACTATNTCTATCATTTTTAACCGCTACCAATTTACCAAATACTTGAGCCCTCAACATAGCAAGATGTTAGCGTAGGAAAAAGATTATTTTCAATTGTGGATACATAGCGATCGCAAAACTTATCTAAATTTAGCTTTCGAACAGTATTATTCTGAAGCAGGCCCAGGAAACCGCGCCCTCAGCTCTCGCTTTAGTACCTTGCCATTTGCATTCCTGGGGATAATATCAATAAAAGCAACTCCTTTAGGTAATTTAAAACGGGCTAACTTCCCATCACAGTGGTTAAGTATGTCGTTCTCAGTAATTGATTTTTCGGCTCTTACCACTATAGCGAAAGGAGATTCGCCCCACTTATCACTAGGCTGCCCTATGACCGCAACCTCAGCAACACCCTCATAAGCCAAAATGANATTCTCAATCTCTGCGGGATAAACATTTTCTCCTCCCGATATAATNATGTCTTTTATACGATCTTGAATATAAATAAAGCCCTCTTCATCTACNGTAGCAACGTCTCCAGTGCGCAACCAACCATCTTCAGTAATTGTTTCGTTAGTGGCCTCCGGCCTATTCCAGTATTCAAGCATTACATGTTTTCCTTTTATCCAAACTTCCCCCTGCTCACCTGGCGGACAATCGAGACCATTTTCATCTACCACTCTTCCTTCTGTATGAAAGAAAGGTCTTCCGGTTGAACCAATCTTCTTTAGTGCACTCTCAGAATTAATTACACAAGCTGGGCCACATACTTCGGTGAGACCGTAAATTTGATGTACCTCGATATTCCAATCTGCATAAATTTGAATAAGGTTTACCGGCAACGGAGCTGCACCACTTTGAATCCAGCGCAAATGGGAATAATCATATTGTGAAATATCTGGAACTTGAGACATAAAATTCAACATAGCTGGAACTAATAAAGAACAGCTAACTTTTTCTGTTTGAATTATTTCCCAGGCACGTACGGGATTAAACTCTCGCATAACAATGCTAGTCACGCCCCAGTATATATTTAACGTGATTGGTATAAGTGACCCAACATGAAATAATGGCAAAGCTGCTAGATACCGATCTCCGTCCCTTAAATCCGTAGAGGCAATAAAAGTAATCAATGCCCAAATTGATGTATTGTGAGAATGGACCACACCTTTCGGTAATCCCGTAGTTCCAGATGTGTACATGATATAAAGCAAATCGTCCTCTTCCCCTCCCACCTCTGGTTCGAAGACATCACCTCGCTCTCGGAAACTTGCATAATCTTTCGCAAATTCGTTTTCACCGTTGTCTTTAGCAACCTGAATCCAAGTCTTAATATCAGTTTTTTCTCCTCTACTATGCAACTCCCTTACTACCTCAATAAACTCTTCACCGAAGATCAGTGTTTCCGAACCGCTATCTTTTAGAATAAATTCAAGCTCATCGGGAACAAGACGCCAGTTAAGCGGCACGACCACACCACCAATTTTAGCCACAGCAAAATAGGCTTCAAGAAACTCAGCGCTATTCATTAACGCTAGCGCGACACGATCACCATGCTTCACACCAAGGCTTAATAATGAATTCGCCAGTCGGTTTGTTCGAATATTGAGCTCTCGAAAGCTTAGACGTAAACCTGATTCCGAATCTACATATGCCTCACGATCAGGATTAATAATCGCTCGCTTGGTTAGCAGGAGTCCGATATTATTCTTCATTACTTTCTCCGTGAAATGAGAGTTATCCCTACCTTGGCTAATCTAGACTGTACTTTTTCCCATTAATTTAGTTAAGAATCAAGTAATTAGATGGTCAAAAATCAAACTAATTATATGCCAATAATAATCAGCGGCTGCATGCTGGTCCTGCTATCGTTTGGCTATCGCGCTGGGTTTGGTTTATTCATGCAACCTATGTCGGAAGCCAGAGGCTGGGGAAGAGATGTTTTAGCACTTGCATTTGCTATTCAGAATCTGGCATGGGGAGTATTTGCTATTATTGCTGGCGGGCTGGTTGATAAATACGGCAATCTCAAAGTGCTCTTCGCTGGCGTATTATGTTATGCGGCCGGCATGTACTCCATGGCACTCTCAACTTCCGAGCTTAGTATTATTTCTACTGCAGGGTTACTAGTTGGCGCCGGCATTGCGGGTACTTCATTCGGAATTGTTCTACCTGCATTCGCCCGTGCTGTTCCCAAGGAAAAACAAGGCTGGGCCCTAGGGGTGGGAACGGCAGCCGGAAGCATTGGTCAATTCCTAGTGGTTCCCCTCATCCAAACCGCAGTAGAAATGCTAGGTTGGTTTCAAGCCCTACAATACCTCGGCTTATCTGCATTCATAATGTTCTTATTCGTTTTACCACTGGCTAAGTATGGCGGACCCAATGAAGAAGAAGAATCTAAGGCACATATTTCTATACTAGAAGTTGTAGGCAATGCCTTTCGAATCAAATCATATGTACTGCTTGTTTTTGGTTTTTATGTTTGCGGGTTTCATCTTGCGTTCATAACTGTTCATATGCCTGCCTATCTTGTAGATTTAGGGTTATCTGCGAATGTTGGCGCATGGAGCATTAGCCTGATTGGACTATGTAATGTAGCAGGTGCCTATTACGCTGGGGTGCTCAGTACTAATCGATCAAAACGGAAATTGTTAGCCGCTATCTATGTCAGCAGGGCGATAGCGATTACCTGTTTTCTAGCTTTACCAATTTCAATACCTAGCGTTGTAATATTTAGCGCAGCGATGGGGTTTCTCTGGCTAGCAACTATTCCACCTACTTCTGGATTAGTTTCCCATTTCTTTGGAGTTCGCTACATGGCCTTACTCTACGGCATAGTTTTTTTCAGCCACCAAGTAGGGAGCTTTACTGGCGTATGGCTGGGTGGGTGGCTTTACGAAACTTATGGTAACTATGACGGCGTGTGGCTAGCGGGAATTTTACTTGGATTAATAGCAGCTGGACTTCACTGGAAAATAGATGAGAAAGATTACAGTGACCGATTAGTCTGTAGATTCGCGGTCTAGTATGAACTTGACAAACTTCCAGCTTAATCCCAGCATACAAGCTGAAGTATCTATACTTTTAGGGCTATTGAGTTTTATGCCTTTTTTAAAGTTACCAAAAAACAATAAGCTGAATCATGCAACAAATTGGCAGCTGTAAATCTTATAAAAATTAAGGTCATCTCATTATGTTTTTCTCGCATAATTTATGCACCAGCTTCAGGTTTCTATCGTTTAATTTCCCAGCAGAGAGGCCTTCAATATGAGCGCTTTAAGAATCTCGCTAATTATTTTCGGAATAGTATTCTGTTCCGTTTACGGCCTCTTCCAACTTGATTTATTTGGTGGATGGGCATGGTCGCCTTCCCAACCTGAATATCAACTAATGATAGTTGGAATATATTTTGTTATGGGTTTGATGATGATTTTTCAGGCATCAAAAGACCCGTTAGCCCACGTATTATTTATACGATTCGTGATTTACAGCAGCTTGGTGCATGGATTAATAATGTTTGGCCAAGCAATAATTGACCCTTCTGAAAGAGGTCACTTCTTAGGAGACATCCCAGCACTTATAATAGCCGCCGTTTTACTGGAATTCTTACTAAGAAGAGAGTTGGGTAAACGCTAGAATCTTACGAGCTTTATAAACCAAAAATCTCTCGATATTGGGTTTACCCTAGCAAGATCAGCGATATATTTGCAAATCTACCCGTATGGTAGATAGTCTAATCCCACCTGAGATAAACCTACCAAGCTAACATTGTTAGTATTCAAGCTATGATCAGCAGCGATAATTGCCAACTCGGAAGCACTATACGTTTCATTATCAATTAGAGCGGCATACTGACCAATATTATCTTCTGGCGTAGGCGGACCTATCAGGTTACTCCATATAAGCTCAACGACTGACAATGAGCTTGCTTCAGGCCCGAGAACCTCATCAAGCGCAGCGCTCATTAATTGTTCATAAGTCATTCCGTCATCAAGTAATTTTAGTCCTACACCAACAAACGTCGGATCGGTTGCCTGATCCTTTCCAAGAAGCAAACCTAAGAGCTTTACCGTTTTGCCCGCATTACCATGAAGATCTAGAGCTATGTGCTTATCATTAAACTTAAGACGTTCAATATTACGCAACGTATCTGCTTCATCGCCTGAGACTATGCTCCACCCAGTGCCCAGCTGGATAGTTCCGCCATTTGAACCATAATCAACAAAATTACTCAGCGAGACTTCCTCAAAGTTCACGGCGAATACTGCTGTATCAATCCCTTCAGCACCATCCAAACTGTCATTACCTGCTCCACCGGTAATCACATTATTTAATTCATTTCCTGTTAACACATCCGACTGATTAGACCCAATCAAATTCTCAATTTTCGTTCCGAAATTAACAGTAATTTGCCCGGGCGCCGTTATTAATTCGTATTGCTTAGTTGCACCTTTGAATCCGTGATAACCAGGTTTAAGAAAGATTGTTACTGACTCTGAGGAAGAAGAGGCATCAATAGTGTCATTGCCAGCCCCATCCCAAATGAAATTTGATTTCGTTTCATCAAAAATATAAGTGTCATCACCTGCTCGAGCGTTCTTGTTCACACCATACAAATATTGCAAGGCAGCAATGTCTAGCGGGCTATATTTAAGATCGTATTCATTAGGAGAGTCGTTATAACTCATCTGCGTCCATTTGGTCGTATCTTCATCTCCCTGCAAATAAGGAGGGGGNGCAACATCACCCGACGCATTTTCCTCATCAAAAGGATGTTTTAAACCTAACGCGTGNCCAATCTCATGAATCCAAAGAGAAGCCGCATATTTGCCTTGCTCCGGATTTAGAATATATGTTTTGTAATATCCGTTGTTATAATCTTTGTCTATATATACATCACTCCCCCAACTTAATCTGCTTGGTTCGTAGGCATATCCCGCGCTATCTGTCTGCGTGTTATTCGCGAATGTTATGGTATTAGGTGAATCTACAGCTGTTACCTCAATGAAAGTAACATCAATCAACGAAACTAGATGCTCAAAGACTAAGCGTGTAAAAGCTCTCTGGTTAGCATTAAAAGATTCCCAGTTATTAGAATCTGTAGAGTCATCTGCCACATACTCAGGAATTGAATCCGGAAAACCAAAATAAATTTCTTTAACGCTTCCTAGTAGAGAAGAATACCTAGCGGCATCATCGGGCAACAATGCACTTATCCAATAAGGCAATGCCTGGACGTCATCTGCATAAGTGACGTTTTCAATTGAGGACGGAATTTTTACAAAATTTACATTAACTATCGCAGTATCATGNCCGCCTGTATCTGAAAGGTAAAATGTCTTGCTGTTAATAATATAAGTATCATCGCCATCACCACCAAATAGCTTGTCAAAGCCTGTGCCACCATCTAGCGTGTCGTCACCGTCTCCTCCCCAAAGCCGATCATCGCCAGCACCGCCAGCAAGAATATCATCGCCATTCTGACCATCGAGATAGTCATTCCCGTTCCCGCCTACGAGGGTATCGTTCCAACTACCCCCATTTCCATCATCGCCGAATAGCCGGTCATCGCCATCTCCTCCGACTAGATCGTCAGCGCCAACACCACCGTCGAGATAATCGTCTCCGTATCCACCAGAAAGCGTGTCGTTACCGTCACCGCCATAAAGATGGTCATCGCCCGAACCACCTTCTAAAATATCGTTAGCATTTCCTCCGTATAATTCATCGTCTCCCGCACCACCATAAAGTTTGTTCTCCCCGGTCATCAGATAGGTATGGAGATAATCGTTGCCATCCCCTCCCCTTAAAATATTATTACCTTCATCGCCATAGAGCTTGTCATCACCCGTTCCTCCGTCTAAAGTATCGTCGCCATCGTCCCCATAAAGTTTGTCATCACCTACCCCTCCTTCTAACACATCATTGCCGGCTTGACCGTGGAGCGAATCGTCACCTTCACCTCCATAAATAATATCTACACCATCCTTCCCACTAATGAGGTCATTCCCATTGCCCCCCCAAGCGGTTAAAGAACCCGTGGTTAGGTAATAACGCATCTCCCCTTCATCATTTAGGTATGCGTTAATCCAATCATCACCATCACCCCCGTAAACAACGTCAATCCCAGGTCCGGGATTTATCTGGTCGCTTCCTAGGGTACCAGTTAGTTCTTCGTCACCTGATGTTCCAATGATTGTATTTCTCTGATCAGACATAACTAAATCTTTATAATAGGTAAATTATAGGATCAAAAATTATCTAAATAGTTTTAAACAAACTATCGTTTAAATAGCGAGCGACGTCATAAAGCCCTACTATTAGGATAAGATATACTTTTTTATGATATTCATATGAAAATACCATTCTTTAAGTTTCTTTTATTATAATCTTTAAAAACAGGAGCACTCTATAATGTCTGAACCAATTGGAGAGTTTTCACTCAAGCATATATGCAACACCTATGGAACAAATTCTGCCGGGGAGATGACTAACAGCGTCAACTTCCAGGGTGAAGCTACGGGTTTTGGCCCGGTCTGGGGGACACTAATATCTTCAAATGCTTTATCGGAGAGCAATGCAACAAGTGGCACAGTTCAATGGGTAGGAGAAGCATTTTTAGAAGATGGCTCAGTTCTAGGTGGAATTGGCAACGGAACCTGGGAAAAGCCCGAGAACGAGCACGTGTGGGAACTAGTGGTTAATGTAGACCTTTCCAACGGAGAGAAACACCGCGCCGAAGGCTCTATAAACTTAGAATCACTGATATACACGGGCAAAATTTATCAAGGGTAGAATTAAAAATAGTCCCCGAGGAGGCGTAAGCACAACTCCTTACTCGCTCCTCGGGAAGTTTTCTAAAAACACTGCAACCACCAATACTTGGCGTTCATATATCAGGACAAGGTTTACATATAAACCAGGATTCAAACATGAGATATGTTTAAACTACCTCAAAAATATTAAATAACTAGCAACCTAGCCAGTAGATTCAAATAGCTCCTTCATTTCCTTAAAATCATTAAAACCCACTGCCAACTCTACCTCTTGATTCTTATCGAGGATTTCATATATCAGACCATCATCATAAGGCCTCAGACTAAACAAAATAATTACATCCTCGTCACCACCCCCTTCTTGATGGGGATCCGCATCAGCAGAGCCAACCGTATATGTACCCGCGGGTCTGATCTCTGCAAGCTCCCCATCAATTCCGTATAAACGATGCTCGCCCTTAACTACAAATGTATTAAATGCTGAGCGATGTTTATGGAGCACAATTTTTTCATTGGCGGAAAATTTCAAGATTATGTCTACAATTTTAGCTGTATCATCGATATCTAGGATCGATATCCAAGCATGCTCCACATTGGGCATGGGATTCCAATTGATTTTCGATTCATCAAATGAATAAAGGTTGCTCATGAGCTTATCTCCGGACAAAATAGGTCAGCGTAAGAGTATAGCAAAGAGAGTTTAAAGTGTTGCCGTCATCCCTCCATCTACCATATAGACACCTCCGGTACAAAATGTGGATTCACCTGAAGCCAAAAAAGCAACTAGATTTGCAACCTCCTCGTTTCTTCCCCACCGCTGCATGGGAATCTTTTGTTCAAAAGCAGCCCTCACCAGGCTTGGGTCGTCAGGGTTCAATGATTTAGCCAAATCATTCATCATTCGATTGTCGATTGGACCAGGCGCTGCGACATTAATTCGAATCCCGGAGCTTGCAAGCTCAGCGGCTCCGGCTTTAACCAACCCATTTACAGCATGTTTGGAAGCGATATAAGGACCCGCCCCCTCATAGCCTAATACCCCTGCACCAGACGATGTTACTATAATCGAAGAGTCTCCCTTGTTCTCTTTCATAGCCTTGGCCGCATGTTTAATACACAACCATACGCCTATGACATTAATTTCTAATACAGAAGTAAAATCATCCAGTGTTTGATCTACTAAAGGTGCAGTAATCCCCTCAAACCCAGCATTTGCAAACATAACATCCAGCCTATCAAATTTGCTTACGGTTTCATTTATCAAATTCTCAACATCGGATTCTTGAGTTAAATCGCCAGAAAGGTAATGGACACTCCCATTCTTATTTAGCTTTGCTGCAAGAGCCTCGAGCTTTTTTTCGGAGCGGCCAGCCAACATAAGCTTGGCACCCTCGTCCAAAAACTTAATAGCCGTGCTGGTTCCTATATCCCCGGTTGCACCGGTTATAATCGCCACCTTATCTTCAAGTTTCATGGCAATTTCCCTCCAAGAGTTTTTAATTTTTAGAACTATAAATTAAGTTTAATCCCATCTTATAAGAAAAAAAGAAGTAAATCCTATAGTTTAATTCGCGATTTTTAGCCTTTTCTTTCCCCTAACAATAGAAAACCCAAAACCCCTTGAACCTTGAATAGTAAAACTAGCATAATTGAACCAATGCTATTTTCAACACAAGCAAACCACTTACCGCAAACTGTTTCGTTGAGTTGTCCTCATGTTTAAAAACTCGAGCTGTCGACTAATTAATTCAATACTCACTCTCGCATTATTATCAACGAATATCGCTTATTCTGTAGAATGGCCCTCGCCATATAATGGCGTATCTCCAAACCCTTCACTCGATATTGAATTCAACAATATTGGTACATTTAACCCAGCTGACTCAACCATATACTCTTGCCTTAGGATTTTTTCCGAAGGAATACCATCGTCAGCAAACGGCATTAGCACATTTGATATTGGTCTTAGTATCGTATCGACTAATGAAGGAACAATAAAAATATCTAAGTATCGAGAGTTCAATGCAATAGGAGCTCTTAATGAACAAGCGGAGCTTCCTGACTGTAGCGGGAAATTTGAAACAACAACAGGAATATACACAGACATAATAAATGTGGGGGGCAACACCTTAGAAACTGACTTCCTCCTAACAGATCCAGAAAATTTGATACTGACCTTACAAAGCTATGGAAATGCTGTGATTAAACCAATCATAAAATCTCTACCGCTTGTAATTGCGCCATTTGATTCGATAACAAAGAAAGCAGGTAGTGTCGATTTCACCTACCAAGAACTGGGTGCTACCAACAAGATCTTCCTAGAATTCAATGGCCTTATGCTTTGGCATCCTGCAGCAACCCCCTTCCCAGTGCCACACCTAAGTTTTAATCTACCAGAAGGGACAGAAGTGCTTTCGATGACTGACGGGGTGGTTTCTGCGGTTGAAAAAAACGACGGCGAATCCGACTATGAGGTTAGGATTGCGCCCAATAATGCGCCATCATTTGGAGTCACTTATGACCATTTAAAGGCAGTTACAGTTAACAAAGGGGATGCTGTTGAAGCAGGACAACAACTAGGCGAAAGCACTCAAGTAAAATTTGAGGTAGATGTTTATCGTATCCGGGGTGATATTTATGTCGCTAGATGCCCTATAGACTTTTTTGAACCAAGCTTAGCGGATGAAATGACGAGCACACTGGCAACACTAATAAGTGACTGGGAGCAATTTAAATCCGACTCGACCATCTATAACGAGAGCGCTATGTACAAAACTGCCTGCAGGACGAAGACCGGGGTTTTGTAAAAAGCTTACTAGATACATGAAAGAAAACTTAGAGAGCTTTCTGACAAAACTCTAAGCTACCCATACAGAAGATACTCAACTCCTGTCTGAGCCAGCCCTACCAAATCAACATTACTGGCATTAACGCTACCTTCTGCTGCGACAACTGCCAACTCCGCGGCAGTATATGTCCCATTATCGATTAAAGCTGAGTACTGAGGCAAATTATCGGCAGCCGATGGAGGACCAATCAGATTTGTCCAGATAAGCTCGATCACTGACAATGAACTTGGTTTGGTCCCTAAAACAGCATCTAGAGCTACCTGCATTAAATCTTGATACGACATACCGCTATCAAGGTAATAGATCCCCGCCCCCACATACTCTGCATTGGTGGCAAGGTCCGCACCTAAAAGGAGCCCCAGCAGTTTTACGGTCTTTCCTGCATTGCCATCCAAATCAAGTGCGACATTGATGTCAGTAAATTGAAGTCGCTCTACATTTATCAAACTATCTGACTGATCTGAACTAGTTACTGTCCAATTGTCTGCCCCTTTGGCTAAAGCGAAACCGTTCAAGTTACCACTATAAGTTGCTGTATCAGTGCCTGCACCTCCATACACGATGTTGTCACCAGGTCCTGCATTCAGTATGTCATTTCCTAATTCACCGTAAAGTATATCGTCCCCAGACCCCGCACTTATTTGATCATTACCTTTCCCTCCTAGAACAACCTCTCCCGAACTTGTTCCAGTCAGCAAATCATTTCCATCTCCCCCGTAGATTGGATCTCCACCGGCAATTGAAATATTAACACCTTTAGTGGTGCCATCCTCAGCTGTAACAATTATCGTGTCCGTCGCAGTCTGACCGAGTCCTAATTGCCCAATCATTGCGTGGGTACTGTTTAAAAAATAGGTCCACTCACCTGTCACTGAAACCGAGTAAGTACCGTAACCCTTCTCTGAAGTAATATCTGATACGATTGTAAATTTATTATTGGTATTACTGACGTCCGCGTCGACGTGGGTAGCCCTACCCGTTACAAATGGCTCTCCTTCGTTAATAAAGCCATCTTCCGTTGTTATGTGAGCTGGATCATTGACATCAAAAATATTCACTGTCAGCACTTTGGTGTCTATCGCCAAGCCATCAGTAACTGTAACTATAAAGGTATCCTTGCTACTACTATCAAGCTCTTTGATAGCCGTATTATCAGGGGTGTATGTCCATTGTCCTGTAATTAAATCAACTGAAAGGGTGCCATATGCTCCGCTGTTTGTAGACTTACCTTGAGCAACAGAGCCACCACTAATTCCATATATTAATTGGTCGTTATCTAAATCTAAGACTCCAAATGTATCTGTTAAAGNGCCAAAAGTTGTCACTTCTTTTGTTCCGTTAANGGAAACTTCATTCGGCGAAGTTAATNGGGGAGCAGAATTACTAGCAATAGAAGATATTGCTGCTATCGATCCTAAGCCTTCACTAATCACAGAGCTATCTGCTCCTCTATTACTGTCACCCCAAGTGACTACGGTTCCGTCTGACCGAAGAGCAGCAAAAGCGGTGCTTGTCGAAAAAATCTTGATAGTATCAATTGATCCATCCAATTCGGAATCGACGCTCTTCGTGTTACCTCCACCAAGAAAATCTCCCCAAGCAACTACCGAACCATCTTCTCTTAAAGCTGCAAAGGCTTTGTCGTTTGAAAACATCTTGGCGACCTTAATAGTCCCATCTAACTTAGTCGATTTTGAGCTGGAATCTCCCCCAAAAGCAGAAAACCCCCATGTAACTACTGACCCGTCCTCACGCAGAGCCGCAAATGAAGTTTGGTTTGAAGTTATACTTTCAACATCAATTTCACCATTTAACAGCGCAGCTACATTTGAGCTATTGCCACCAAAAGTTGCATTACCCCAAGTAATTACCGATCCATCTTTCAATAACGCAGCAAAAGCTGTGTTTGTAGAAAATATCTTCTCTACATCAACTGCACCTGACAAAGAATTTGAAACCGCAACACTATTGCCTCCATTGTTAGGATCTCCCCAGGTCACTACAGAGCCATCTGAACGGAGTGCAGCGAAGGCCGAAGTATTTGAATAAATCCTAAGAACAGAAATGCTTCCATCCAAATCATTTGCAACGGAACTGCTGTCACCCCCATCATATATTCCACCCCAAGAAACGACTGAACCATCTGAGCGAAGCGCTGCAAAAGCTGAACCCGTCGCATAGAGTTTAAGCACAGCTAAGGTTCCATCAATCTTGTCACTTACCGCATCCTGGTCTCCGCCTGCAGCGGAATAACCCCAGCTTGTTACTGAGCCGTCTTTATGGAGAGCCGCATAAGAAGACATACTGGAAACTATGCTTTCGACATCATTCGCTCCATTTAGCCGATCAGCTACTCCACTGCTATCCCCCCCACTGGAAGTCTTGCCCCAAGTAATCACTGATCCATCTGAACGCAGCGCTGCGAATGACATTTTTGTGGAATATATCTCGACAACCTTTATAGAGCCATCTAGAGCCGGAGCAACATCACCGAGATCACCCCCTCCTTCCGGATTACCCCAAGCCACAACGGAACCATCATCACGAATTGCAGCAAAGGCCGTACTTGAAGATCTAATGACTTCCACCCCATTAAGCGAAGCTTCATGCGCACTTATATCCTGGCCATTTGACGCGTCACCCCAAGTTATTACGGAGCCATCATTGTTTACAGCCGCGAACGCGTAGTCGTTTTTAAATCTACTGGAGTTATGTCCAGGAAAAGAAAAATTTTCGGAAGACTCAGATAATAAAAAAACTTTAGTGAATCTTCCTAAAGAGTCTGGATGTTTGAGAGATGCATAAAGACTAGAGGGGGCTACATTAACTATATAACCGACTCCTAATGCCGCATAATTCCCGGAAGCTGCATCTGCAAGAGTCTTAAAGAGATAAAGGCCAAAAATTTCGGTCGCTTCAGGGTTTATTGAGTCGGAACGGGTCGATACTTCAAAAGACCGGCTTGCTTGACCCGCTGCGAAAGACAGCTCATATGCCGTATATCCAGAATAATCATAATTATCGCCTGAATTTTCAGCTGTACCATTTGCAGTAGTCAAATAAACGGTTGCCGGATCTTCGCTGCCGCTTCGTTTGATAGTAAAGGATAAAATTCCACCCTCATATACTGCGTCATCGGAAACAGTATATGTCACTGGAGTGAGTGAGGTATCAGCAACCATTACAGTGGAAGACTGAGAAGCTACGCTGAAGGTCATCGTCTCAGCCCCCTCAGTGGTAGAATCATTTGCCAAGGTTACTCCGAT
>PBNR01000038.1 GCA_002723195.1 Gammaproteobacteria bacterium
GATCGACAAACCGGAATCGAGGATATTCTGTTTTAGGCGGTGTATATCGCGATTATTAATTAGAGTGTAATCAATATCGGGAATTGGATCTTGCCAAACAAATTCTTGGTTTGGGGTCAATTCACCCAGATAACGAGAATTAGGGCCGAGATCACGGTGAGTAAGTTTGAACCAAGCTCTTGCAAAAGCATCCTCGAACTCTTCTGGATTTTCAAGCCATCTAGTGGTTATTTCTCTATAAGCAGGGTCAACCTTTAGTGCAAGATCGGTAGTCAGCATCATAGGCGCATGACGTAGATTGGAATCAAAAGCATCAGGGACTAAATTAGAAGCTTCTCCTCCGGCAGGTTCCCATTGAATTGCTCCAGCTGGACTGCGGGTTTGCACCCATTCATAAGCATAAAGATTTTCTAAGAAGTTGTGTGTCCAAGCAGCCGGGTTTATGGTCCACGCACCTTCGAGACCGCTGGTAATTGTGTCGGCACCGGAGCCACTGCCATAATTATTTTTCCACCCAAGCCCCAAATCTTCGACATTGCCACCTTCAGGCTCAACTCCAACGTATTCATTGGCATCTGCTGCTCCATGTGCCTTCCCAAAAGTATGACCACCGGCAATTAAAGCAACAGTTTCTTCGTCATTCATCGCCATATTGCCGAATGCTTCCCGAATAGCATTTGCCGCTAATTGCGGATCAGGATTTCCACCAGGACCTTGAGGATTTACATAAATCAAACCCATCTGACTCGCACCAAACGGTTTTTCGAGTCGACCACTTTCGTCTCGTCGGTCTGCTGCTAGCCATTCTCCTTCTGGACCCCAATTTACTTCTTCGGGCTCCCAAGCATCGATACGACCACCCGCGAATCCTAAAGTTTCAAAACCCATGGACTCCATTGCAACGGTTCCCGCTAATATCATTAAATCAGCCCAGGAAATGTTTCTTCCGTACTTTTGTTTAATAGGCCATAGTAGACGGTGAGCTTTATCAAGATTGGCGTTATCTGGCCAACTATTTAATGGCGCAAAGCGTTGCATTCCGCCATCGGCTCCTCCTCTTCCGTCAAAAACTCGATAAGTACCTGCGCTATGCCAGGCCATTCGGATAAAGAAAGGCCCGTAATGCCCAAAATCTGCAGGCCACCAATCTTGAGAAGTTGTCATCAATTCAGTTAGGTCAGTTTTCACGGCTTCAAGATCAAGACCTTCAAATGCTTGTCTGTAATCGAAATCCTGTCCCAGAGGGTTTCCTATATTTGGATTCTGGCGTAAAGCGTCAAGATCTAGCTTATTTGGCCACCAATAGTCATTGGTTGGCATATCCTGAGCACCCGCCATGGGTACAGAAAATGACAAAAGGGCAATAGAAATAAGAATAGACTTTGTAACTGTATTGTTGAGCATTGCGATTGATCTCCTAGCGCACTGAGCGAATTGGTCGATTAGATTCTCTATGCTTGTATGATAGCGACAGGTAAAAAAGAGGTAAAACATTAAATTTCGATAGGCTTTATCGAAATTTCCGATGTCGAGTAGATGTTAGTTCTTAGTTGACACTTTTAGCTTTGGTTAATAAAAAATGAATTTTTATTCATTACTGTCAGTGATTCCACCAGGCGAGATCAGAAAACGCTCTTAGATCGGTCTCATGTGTCCACACTGATCTATGTTGCTGATGGATGTGGTAGTAAGTTTCAGCGATTTTTTCCGGCAGCATTAATCCATCATGCTCCATTCCTTTCGTTTCTCGTAGTTTCTGAAATTCCTCTTTCCCTAGCATTTTGCCTAGAGTATCTGGAGCGTCTACGGCGCCATCTATTATTATATGTGCAATATGAATTCCTTTTGGAGCATACTGAGCATTTAGTGATTGGCATAACAAGCGGCGTCCTCCCATTGCGGCTGCATGGGAGTGCTGTCCTGCATTACCGCGCACAGCGGCTGTAGATGAAGTAACCAAAATAGTTCCCTTACCACGGCTTTCCATTAATGGGCAAGCTGCTGAGGCGATTCTGAAAAGCGCAAAGGTAGCCATACGCCAGCCGAGTTCAAAAACCTTATAACTGGTTTCCTCTAGAGATCGATTGCCGACTTGAGCTCCCAAATTAAAGATTACTACTTCAATTGGTCCAATCTCTTTTTCAACCTGGGCCACGTATTCTTCGATTGTATTTTCTTTTACAGCATTAAGAAGAAATCCAGTAGCATCACCGCCTNCAGCTTTTATCTCAGAAACAAGCTTGTTTAAGCCTTTCTCATCGCTGCGTCTGCATAAAACTGCATGGTAGCCTTCTGCTGCGAAACGTTTTCCGACGGTTCCTCCTATTCCAGCTCCAGCTCCCATTACTAAACATACTGGTTTCATTTCCTGCTCCCANAGATCATGCTCGAGCAGTTGGTCGAGAGGCAACCCGCTCCCACCACCTACTCAGGTTAGTCATTTCTTCTCCTATACGAATTCCTAAAGCAGCTTTGGCCATAACGAAAGCACATTGTGCAGTGATGTCAGCGACAGTATATTCATCATTGGCTATGTACTGTTGACCGTTTAATTCTTTTTCTAGCCAAATCATTTTGTCTTTTACATTTGCTGTTTCTATTTCTGCCATTTCTGGCACTTGAGTAATGCGGCCTTTCCACATATCTGCAGAATGCCTAAATATCGCAATAATTGGCATCAATAATTCAAACTCCATCCGCCGTTGCCACATTTCTACTATTGCTTGATCTAGGGCATCACGGCCAAGTAAAGGAGGATCTGGGTGCAATTGTTCTAAATAACTGCAGATGGCCATAGACTCAGCTATACAGGTTCCATCTTCTAATTCTAAAAGAGGCATTCGACCAAGAGAATTTTTAGCAAGATAACCTTCCGTTTTGTTTTCGTTTTCCATCATATTTATTGGCGTCATGGGAATATCTAGGCCTTTTTCTGCGACAAAAATACGGACCCGTCTGGCATTCGGCGACGCAGGTAAATCATAGAGTTTCAATGTTGAGTCCTCTTAGACAATGGTTAAATGACAAAAGCAATTAAGTTTCTTTGTCAGCAATTTTTTGGATTAGCAAAAAGAGTTGGCTCTTTGATATTTAATTTATCTATTGTATCCCAAGTGCATCCATTTCCTCTCTTCGCGCACCGCGAATCATATTTTCCATACCATAATTTCCCTCATGACATGAATATTCATAAAGCAAACCATCTACTTTAGTCATTGGAATCATAGCGGTGATCTTGTCGGTAAAAGTGCTGGGGTCATTGATAGTAAACTCGTACTCAACGGTATCTGGGCTTACCCGGGTAAATTTCTCTATTAGCGATTTATTGTAGGAATTACCATAGGGCGATGAAATGAAAGGTTGCGTATATGAGTTAAAGTTTTTGGTTTCTACTATCAGAGTATCGCCATCCCAGTAACCTCTTGAATCGCCAGACCATAGGCGAATGTCATCATTTAGTTCGTGATCAGAATCTAGCGGCACTAGCCGTGCTTCGTGGATCATCTCAGTCATGATAACCACATGATCTCTATGCTGAATTAACTGTACATTGTTGTTATAAGAGCTAGGCATGAACGGCGGTCCGGCATTAAATCCTGCGATACAACGTTCGGACAAACCTCGATCTTCTGGTCCGTCTTTACCAATTCCGCCTACTACGAAACGTACCGGTCTCTGGCTAGGAAAATCCTGACTAACGCCACCTCTCTGCATAAAAGCGCCTTCTATCGAAGGGGGAATGCGGCCATTATCCGGATAGGTAATTAACGAAGTGCGCAAATCATAGCCGATAGCTGCTCGTTCGTACCAAAATGAGTTATATCCTCCCACCCCATCAAAGTGAGATTCTGCTCGTGCTTCAAACGCCGAAACTGAAAGATCTCGGTTTTCTTCATTCTCTTCTGGTGTAAAGTATTCGCGATTGCCGAGGCTCTCATTGCGCTGAACCGGAGTATGTGAAGCAAAATTCCAGACTCCTTGTAGATCNGGTTGTCCATATTCAGTGCGGGGTGCCTGATAATCTGATTGCGAAAGGAGAATTGGGCTTGATGCGGATAAAATTCCACCTATTACATAGGAGATTAAATTTTTCATTTTTCTACTCCACGAGTTTCGAGTTTTTGAGAGCTTACCAAATGAGAAGCTTCGAAAATACTAGAGTTATTTTGAAAGCTCTAATTTTTTTGGACAAAGTCGAAAATACCGGTATTTTTCTGATTCATAGAAGAAAATTCACTGTCTATTTCCATCTCGCGCATTTATGCTATTACAAATAATAACTGGTATGGGCGGTATTAAATGAAATTGATAATTTTACCAATACTTTTAGCAGTGCTCTGGGTACCTGGAACCACATTAGNACAATCAGACTATCAGGTACCCCGCACTGAATACGGGCAACCAGATCTGCAAGGCGTTTGGAACTTCAGTTCTAGCACTCCTATGCAGAGGCCAGAACGTTTTGGTGAACAGGAATTTCTGACTCGGGAGCAGGTGCAGGAACAAATCGAACGTCAAGCTAGAGTGACGGCTTTAGCGGATGCCCGTGAGGCAGAATTGGTTGTTGATCCCGAGCCACCCCCGCAAGGGCAAACGCCAAGGGGTTATAACACTTTTTGGATTGAGATGGGAACACTTGGCGATAATGTCAGAACATCTCACATTATTTATCCATTAAACGGCCGTTTGCCAGAAGCAGTGGAAGGTAATCCAGTGGTTGCTGGTGGGCTTGGTCCGGATATTACAGGCGACCGACCCGTACGATTTATTGTGGGCGGAATTGGTAAAGATGGACCGGAAGATCGTGGCACATCTGAAAGATGTCTAGTTGGCTTCAACGCTGGTCCTCCTTTTCAGCCAAGTTTGTACAATAACAATATGCAAATCATTCAACACAAAAACTCTTTCGTGATCATGACTGAGATGATTCATGACGCTCGCATTGTTCCTTTAGTCGAAAGAGCGGAATTAATAGATGACATACGCTTGTGGTCAGGCGACTCAATCGGCTACTGGGAAGGTAGTACCATGGTGGTAAAAACGAAAAACTTTAATGGCATGCAGGCGGGATTCCAGAGTAGAGGCACTAACTACGATATGGTGCTTACCGAAAAATTTACTCGAGTTGCCTATGACGTAGTGAATTATGAATTCACTGTCGAAGACCCTTCTACTTATACTGATAAGATTACCGCTATAGNTCCTATGAGCAAGGTTGCAGGTCAGATCTATGAGTATGCCTGCCACGAAGGAAACTACGGAATGATTAATACGCTTAGAGGTGCGCGTTTTGAAGACAGGGTGGAGGCTGAGGGGGAGTAATTCATCATGCAGTTAAGAAAAGTATGTGTGCTTATTGCAGCGCTGACTTGTAGCTCTTTGAGTTTGGGGCAGGCCTTGGACAGTTATACGGTCCCTCGAAATGAGCATGGACAGCCTGATTTCCAAGGATCTTGGGGAGTTAGGTTTAGTACACCTCTTGAGAGGAATGAAGGTATGCCGTTGGTGCTAACTCCGGAATCCGCTAAGGGGTTTACTGATGCACTACATAGTTTTGTTTTTTCAGAAAACACTGATCCGGATATCGATATTTTTGGTCCACAGTTATTGGTGACGGTTAAAGGTGAATTTCGTTCCTCTGTGCTTGTTTATCCAGAAAATGGAGTGCTGCCCTATAACGAACTTGGNATAGAAACTTCATCTTATGGATACTTTAACGGAGAAGGCTATGATGGCCCGGAACAGCGGCCGGGCGTTGAACGATGTGTTGAAGGATGGGGTGCTCCGCCCATGCGGGGATTTCCTTACCAAGTTTATTATGGCTTTGTGCAGACACCAGATAAAATCGCAATTGTTGGAGAGGAAACCAACCCGCTGAGAGTAATTCACCTGGATGGCGCAACAAGACCTGATGCTATTCGGACATTTGAGGGGCATTCTGTTGGGCGTTGGGAAGGGGAAACACTGGTTGTAAAAACTACGCATTACAGCGATACGATTCCACAAAGAGCATCGACTGGAAGACCAATGTTAATAAGCGCCAAAGCAGAGGTCACAGAGCGTTTTACCCGTTTATCCGAGACAGAGTTGCACTATCAGTACGAGGTAACTGACCCTGAGTATTATACTGACGATTTTCGTGGAGAATTTTCTTTAATTCGAGATGATTCAGGACATATTTACGAATATGCTTGTCATGAAGGAAATTACAGTATGGTTGGAGCTTTAATGGGTGCGCGTGTACAGGAAGCGGAAGTGCGAGCGACTGACAATAACTCTAATTAGAAAGTTTACATGAATAAAAACAGAGGAAGGCTTTATGTCTAATTTGAAGAACCTGTTTACTATTTTCGGATCACTTGCTTGTGGATTTTTTGTTTTTGCCTCTTTGTCGCATGAAGGAACAATCACAGAAGCAACGGACGTTGTGTACAGTGAGTGGCAGAATGTTATGCACGCTCCAGAAGGTCGTGTTGATCGTCAGGTAAAAGTTGTCGATATTGGAAATTCAAATGTAGCGGTAGGTGTTTTATTTCGCGATGAGATCGAAGCCAATGATGAGCCTGTAAGTGGCATTGTTCATAACCATGTGTCTGAGGTTTATTACATAACCAAAGGTAGTGGGATTCTCGTAACTGGCGGGACGTTGCTTGGGCGAACTGACATCCCTTCAAATTCCGATATTGTTGAAGTTTTAGTCGGAGAAAGTTTCTCCACCACCGTTGCGCGCGGTGACGGGCAGGTCAGAGAAGTTAGACAGGGTGATATTGTTGTGATTCCAGCAGGCGTTTTTCATGGATGGCATTCAGTAGATTCCAGAGTAGAAATGATTAGCATTAGACCTGATCCGGAAAGAGTATTGCCNGACGGTTACATAAACCCCTACACTGAATAATCTTGCTCGAAAACTTACAAGGGGCGGAACAAAAATGTTCCCGCCCCTTTTTTATTTTTATTTTTCGGAGAGCGACATTTATGAACAAATTAATTAAAACGCTGGGCATCATCATGTTCATTACAATTGATAATATTGGCTTTTCTGCTGAACTCGAAACCGAATTCCTAAATTCCAGTGATGCGTTCTCGCAGGCAGTTATTGTTAGCGCAAAAGGGGTGAAAACTATTTATCTTTCAGGTCAGGTAGGAATTCGCGATGGTGCAATTCCTGATTCTTTCGTCGAACAAGTTGAAATTGTTTTTGCTAATATTGCCAGTCAGTTAGACGCTGCGGATGCAACTTTGTCTGATGTCATAAAACTTACTGGGTTTATTGTTGATATTAGTGGTGAAAGGCTCGCAGATTATAGCTCAGTACGCAGTAAATTCTTTTCATCAGATAACCCGCCACCTGCCTCAACATTGATAGGGGTTTCTGGATTAGTGTTTCCTGAATTACAAGTAGAAGTAGAAGCAATTGCTGTTATAGAAGACGATTGAAAGCCACTAGATATTTCGACACCTAGTTTTGAAAATAGGCTTCGGCGATTTTGTCTACATAGAACTCAGGATTTTGGCTGACATCATTGCAAAAAATAATCACCGAAAATCGGTCTTCCGGATAGCGCGCATAGTAGGTCGAGGTTCCTAGCCATCCGCCAGAATGAGAATGTCTGAGCCGCCCATTTTCATTTCTGATATGCTGTCCATTGGCGTAAAGCCCACCTCTTCCGGAATCAAAGTCGCTGTTCGGTGTGTTAAATTGTCGTATTAAGGCAGCTGGATTTTGGCCTATGCTTGGCGCATAAAAGTTTTGATCCCATTTCACCATGTCCTCGATGCTTGTGTGCAGGCCGCCATCGCCCACCCAAAAAAGGTTTGTCATATCAATTTCGTAACCCTCTTTCGCCGGCCTGTATCCACTTGCGCGGTTAACAACTATTTCGGTTGGTTTATCGCTAAAAAATGAACGTGACATACCGAGAGGTTGAAAGATTCTTTCGTCGGTGTAGTCTCGAAGACTCTGTCCTGATACTTCTTCCACCAACATTGATAATAAAAAGTAAGCTAGATTGCTATATTGATATTGTTGATTAGGGGGGTGCGCAAGTGGGATTTTTTTAACCACATCATAAAATTCATCAATGCTTAGGTAATCCTCGTTACCCAGTCGAAAGGGGCCGCCTGCTGCTGATTGGATATTCAAGCCGAGGTTTTGCGCTAAATTGTCGCCGTCGGTTACATAGTCATAATCAGCCATGCCACTAATATGCCCTAACATTGAATTAATAGTGACGGTCGCGCCGTATTCTCGCAAAGCCGGTAAATAAGTTCGGATGTCTTCGTTTAGTTCGATTTTTCCGTCTTCTGCTAACAAGTGAACAGCCATGGCTGTAAATTGCTTAGAAACAGAAGCAACGCGATGTAAATGACTTCCATCTAATGGAACCCCCAACTCCATGTTAGCGAGTCCGTAGCCCGCCTCGTGTACGAGCTTTCCATTTTCTATCACCCCAACTGAACAGCCTGGCGCAGTGTTTTTATCTATTGAGATGAATAGCTGGTCAACTATGTCATTGAATTCGTCTGCATTAGTTTCATGATAAAANATAGCCAACGCAATTAACATCAAGATTAAATTTTTCATATAGTATTTTTAGTAGATTGCTTAAAGGTATAAGTTCATTGAGCTGAAGATTCAACTTGAGCGCCTCTTAGTACATTTGGAAGCGCGTAGTTACCTTCGTGGCATGCAAATTCAAAGATTGGGCCCGCGGTTACCCCTCGAGATGCTTGGTCAGTCGTCATTGGGGCAGAGATAGTCCAGGGCTGNGTAAACATTTCTGGGTCTTTNACAGTAACCTGGTAATCCATNTTTTTTTCGTCCAGTCTCGTCANTCTTTCAATTAAGGTAAGGCTTCCTCTTGCACTGCGCCATGGCCATGCCCAGTAATATCCCAGCTTATCCGCAAAGNTTCTCGATTCGATCACGAGCGTGTCACCTTCCCAGTGTGCGCGTGCATCTCCTAACCATTGGCCGATCTTATCCGAAACAAATGGGCGGTCATCGAGTGGTATAACTCGGAACTCATGATACATTTCATGTGCTATTACAATGGTATTTTCTGTTTGCACTACCTGATAGTTCATATTGTAAGGCTGAAGGGCAACCATAGTGACGCCGTCGGAGATACAGCGCTCACCGGTATCAAGATCGGTGTAATCATTGAATGNGCCAACACCATATCGAGCTGATTGGGAATCGGACCATTGTTTTTTTTCTGGATGCCACGGTATTCGCCCGTTGGGTGGATCAACTATGAGTGAACTGCGGCCGTCATTCAAAGTCACTGTTCCTGGATCTAACCAAAAGCGGTTATAACCTCCTGGTGTTCCTGGGTCAGGATTAGCGCTTCGCGATAAAAAGAATTCTTCACGCTCTTTTTCAATGACTTGTCTTTCTTCTTCGGTCAGTAACGGTTTGTCTTGCAGAGAGATAGGTCTTTCCAATGGAGTAACCGTTGCACCGGTCCATACACCTTTCAAATCTGGCGTGCCCCAACTTGTGCGAGGTACATCTGCAATGCATATAGAAGACTGAATTAGAAAAATAGCTGTGATAGTTATATAAGCGAAATTACTTTTTAGATGCATTAGTTGGTTTCCTAATTGCTGGGCGCCGAGTAAAAATTCACCATTAACTAGGGTGCTTCACCCTAGAGCTTAGTTTAGCCCTAGCATACTAGCGACCGCGCCATCGATCTATTACAACCGCGAGAATAATAACAAGACCAGTAATTAATCTTTTAAAGGGCTCAGACACGCCTAGCTGCGCAAGACCGCTTTGTAATACGGAAATTATGAGTACGCCGATAAAAGCGCCAATAATGGAACCACGGCCTCCCATTAAGCTAGTGCCCCCGATTACGGCAGCAGCGATAGCTGAAAGCTCCAATCCAATTGCCGCATTGGGGTCTGATGCGCCAAGATAAGCTGCATTCATGAGTCCACCCAGTCCTGCTAGCGTTCCCGATATAACAAGAACCAAGGCGAGATAGGGTTCAGTGCGTATGCCAGAAATTCTTGCTGCTGTCTCATTAGTACCGATAGCAATTAGGTAGCGACCAAATGCTGTTCGGGTCAAAGCTAATTGCGCCATTATCACTAAAGTGAGTGATAACAAGAATGAAGTAGAGATTCCTATGCCAGAAATAGGTAATGATATTCCCTGAATGCTTGGTCCTATATATGCAGTTTGAGAATTGGTCACCATATACGCCATTCCTCTAGAAGCTTCTAACATTCCAAGAGTTACAATAAATACCGGCAAGCGAAAATAAGCGCCTAATACGCCGTTTATTAACCCTGCAAAGCTACCAGCAGCAATACCTAGTGCGGCTGCGATAAATAGAGGCAATTCGAAAACGGAAAAAGCCACACCAATAACAGCGCTAGATAGAGCCACTACAGACCCTACGGACAAGTCGATACCTCCGCTAACAAGTACTAAGGTCATGNCAATAGTAACTACTGTTAGTGCAGGNAACTGCGAAANTATTGCGGTTAGTGTTCCAGTAGTTAAAAAGTTGTCCGCAGTAATTCCAAAAAAAGCAATCAGCAATAATAATGCTATGAAAATAAAAATCTCCTCAAAGATTAAATTTAGCTTCATAATAAAGTTTCTAGTATTGGAGTTAGTTTTCATTTATTAGTATTTATCTGACTGGTAACTACGAAGCAAGCCTTTCACCTTGGTGCTCACTAAAAGCTGCTTCTAATAATTTAGTTTTGCTCCATTCGGCCCGATTAAAAAAAGCTACTGCTTTCTTGTTAGATAACACTAGTATCCGATCACACAGCGCGGTTAGTTCTTCAAGTTCACTAGAGGCAATAATCATTGATGTGCCTTTGTCACGCAACTGCCTAAGATGATTGTGAATGGCAAGTTTCGAACCTACATCAACGCCCCGTGTTGGCTCATCCAGTAGCCAAAGATTGGCTTTTGATTCAAGCCATCGACCAATTAGTGCTTTTTGTTGGTTCCCTCCGCTTAGTTGATCTATCACTTGCAGCGGACCGTCACATTTAATATTAAGATGCGCGATAAGTTCCTCGCTTGCCCGTTTTTCTCTTTTTGGTAAAACCTTCGAGAGACTCCCGCCTAATTTGACGAGTCCAGCGATAGTAGTGTTTAGTGATATAGTCTTGTCTGAGAATATCCCTTGAGATTTTCTATCTTCAGGAATTAGCGCCATTCCGTTTTTAACTGCTTTNCTTGCGGAGTTAATTTCAATCTCTTCTCTGTTTTTAATCAATGACACTTGACCCTTGATTCCTATGCCAAGCCCAAAGACGGCGTGCAGCAGTTCCGACCTACCTGCACCGGATAGGCCTGCTACTCCAAGGACTTCGCCCTCATGACATTTGAAGGAAATAGGGTGAGGAAGCTCTGCGCAGGTAAGATTTTTTACTATTAATCTAGGATTCCCAAGTTTTCTGACTTTATCATCGCCGCGCATTAGCACATCTTTTCCAGACATGGCCCGAATGAGATTTTTAGTGGATAGTTTGTCGGTTGAAGCTGATAATTGAATTTCTCCGTCGCGCAGGACCGAAACTTCATCGCACACTATTAAAACATCTTCGAGACGGTGGGAAATATAGATNACGCTCAAGCCATTTTGTGCTTTCTTCTCAATGATTCGATGTAATTGTTCCGCTTGAGGGCTTGTTAGTGCGGATGTTGGTTCGTCTAGAATAAGAAGTCTTAATTTTTCATTTGGCATTGAAAGTGCTTTAGCTACTTCGACTAACTGTTTCTCAGCAAGAGAAAGTTGGGCTGCTGATGTGCTTGGTAAAATCTGATCGAGCCCCACTGATTCCATTAATGTTTTAGCGTGTTTTTTAATTTCTCTCTGATCTAAACGAATCGATTTACTGGGTAACGTTGACAGTAGAATATTTTCGGCGACGGAGAGAGTGTCAATAATGCTTAGTTCTTGTGATGCTAGGGCAATGCCGTGATTTAGTGAGTCTCGCCTTGTGGCGGGCGAGAATTTTTTACCTTCCAGTTTGATAATTCCTTCGTCCGCGGAGATAAGGCCGCNAATAATGTTTATTAGAGTNGATTTGCCAGCCCCATTTTCACCGACAAGTCCATGAATGCTTCCTGGCTTAACTTTAAGGCTCACTTGCTTAAGAACGGGAGTCGCAAAATTTTTGCAAAGGCCCTCTACGGAGATCCGAGCGTTCACAGTGATTCAACAGTGATGAGCTCCAACGGAGTTTCTCTGTCTTCCGGAACTACACCGGTTGCCAATACTTCAAGCGCATACTCGATGCCGAATACTGCGAGTTGATCACCAAATTGATCCACAGTGGCGATTATGGTGCCAGATTCNATTAATGGACGTATCGCTGATATGTTATCGAAGCCCGCGATAGTAATGTGGTGATCAAGTGTCGCCACTCCAACTGCCGAAGCAGCGCCCAAAGCCATATTGTCATTAGCTGCTAGAATGACATCGAGTTCCGGATATTGTGACAAGATTCCTGCTGTAACTTGGGCTGCGCGAGTCTGGTCCCATTCCCCACTTTGCATCGAAACGATTTGCATTCCAGCTGCAGCGACTGCTTGTTCGAAACCAGTGCGCCTTTCAATTGAATTAAAAGCAGACGTTATGCCTTCAAGAATCGCTACTTGGCTATCACTTGCAAGATCTTCTAAAGCATATTCCCCTACCATTTTAGCACCGGCGAGGTTGCTCGGCCCGATGAATGGAATTTGCAAATCATATTCAGCTAATACTTGTGGTTCTAATCTGTTGTCGATGTTNATAACAACGATTCCAGCCGAACTAGCTCGGGCGAGGGCCGGAACTAAGGCTCTCGAATCGGCAGGNGCAATAACAATAGCATCAACACCCGAGCTGATCATTTGATCGACTAGGGCTACCTGTTGTGCTAGATCGCTTTCATTTCGAATGCCATTAACGATGAGTTCGTATTGTTCTGCGTTTTCTGTATTGTGTTCTTCAGCACCGGCAGCCATGTTGACGAAAAATTCATTTGCTAATGATTTCATAACTAATGCGATAGTTGGAACATGATTGCCATCTTCAGCCTGAGAACTGATTGTCGATTCATCTGGCCCACATGAGACGAGCAGGGTGAATATGAACCCTGCGGTCAGGAAATTCTTTCTTATCATTGTTAATACCATCCATTGAACTTCGTTCATAAGAATATCATAGTGCTGGAGTCTGAATACTACTTTACATTTCAAGCTCATACTTGTGTGGCATAGAATCCTGGGCACCGAGTCGTGTAACAGAAACGGCAGCCGCCTTGCACCCAAATGCAATACTTTGCTGTAACGAGTTTCCTCTAGACAACGCAACTGCAAGTGAGCCATTAAAGCAGTCGCCAGCGGCAGTAGAATCCACAGCTGAAACCTCGGTGGCTTGAATTAGCTGGTCGTTTTGTTTGTTAGCGAATAGTACGCCTTGAGATCCAAGAGTAATCGCTACATTTTCAATGCCTCGCTCGAGTAATAATTTGGCTGCAGCGCGCGCTGAATGTTCATTCTGAATTGATTGCCCGGATAAAATTTCTGCTTCGGTTTCGTTAGGAGTGAGCAAAAAAATCCCAGAATATAAAGAAGTTGGCAGCTCTTGGGCGGGGGCGGGATCCAAGATAACCTTGCAGTTTTTCTGCCGGGCGATTTCTATTGCTTTATCTACGCTAATTAGCGGAATTTCCAGCTGCAGTAATATCAATGATCCATTTGGAATGTTAGTGAGTGCGCACTCAATTTGGTGTGGAGTAAGCGTGCTATTTGAGCCAGGTGCAACAGCGATATGATTCTCACCTTTTTCATCGACAGTAATTAATGCAATGCCGGAAGCTTGATTTTTGTCTCGACTAATTGCACCGCAATTGATTCCTTCGGACTTCAACTTATTGATTGACGAATCCCCAAAAACGTCTGTTCCCAGGTTTGCGATCATTGAAACGTTTCCCCCCAAACGTGCCGCAGCCACCGCTTGGTTGCCACCCTTACCTCCTGCCGACATAAAAAATTGGCCACCGATTACGGTTTCACCCCGACTTGGGAGGGTAGAAGTTTTCACAACCATGTCCGTATTTACGCTGCCAATTACAACGATCGGGATTTGGGCACTTGTATTCATCAATGACATCCCTTTAGTATGTAGATGCGTTAAATTTGAGTATTGTTGGTTCTCATAGGAACACTACTGGAAGAAACTTGCAGCGTAAATGCTAAATAGAATTTCCATGAAAGGAGAGGGTCGTGTGCGTTACAACCAGAAACGGTAAATTTCTTGGCCAAACCATTGCTTTGGGTTTTTTTTTCTGTTCTGTCATAGGATATACGCAGGAGTCAGTAACCCTTGAAGCAGAAGTCTTGAGAGACAAAATAAAAGGTGCATGGGCGGCACAAACAATCGGTGTGACCTATGGTTTTCCGGTTGAGTTTCGTTTTAATAGTGCGAGAGTACCTGATGATCGGGAACTGCCATGGTATGACGGTTATCTTTATAAAACTTTTACTGAAACTCCCGGTGCATATGATGATATTTATATGGATCTTGCTTTCGTCCAAGTCTTTGAAGATGAAGGTTTAAACGCACCGACTCAATCGTTCGCAAATTCGTTCGCTGATGCAGAGTACAGTCTCTGGTTCGCAANTCAGGNCGCTCGCTATAATATACTCAATGGACTAACCCCGCCCGAATCTGGCCATTGGATGAACAACCCGGCAGCTGATGACATCGATTTCCAAATAGAAGCAGATTTCGCTGGGTTAATGGCTCCAGGAATGGTTAATTCCGCAGTCGAAATCAGCGACAAAGTTGGGCACATCATGAATTACGGAGACGGCTGGTATGGGGGGGTCTTCATTGCTTCTATGTACTCGTTGGCCTTTATTGAAAGCGATATAGAAAGAATCGTCCAAACCGCGATTGATGTCATACCTGAAGAAAGCGACTTCCATAAAGTAATCGATGATGTCATTAGTTTCCATGAACAAAATCCCGATGACTGGAAATACGCATGGGATGGCATCAATCAAAAATGGGCAGACACTGATTTAGGGCCACGAGGCTTAATGTCACCTTTTAACATAGATGCCAAGATTAATGCTGCGTGGGTTGTTCTTGGCCTCCTCTATGGAGATGGCGATTTTGGTAGAACTATGGAGATAGCGACACGAGCTGGCGATGATGCGGATTGCAATCCTGGCTCAGCGGCAGGAATTCTCGGCACTATCTACGGATACGAAGGTATTCCTGATTTTTGGAAACAGGGGTTGGGTGATATCGAGGCGCTTGATTTTGCCTACACCACGATTTCCCTGAATGAAGCTTACGACATGTCTTATCAGCATGCGTTGCAAGTTATTCGCCAGGAAGGGGGGTTAGTTAGTATGAATAGTGTGACGATTCCAGTGCAAACACCCGAAGTCGTGGCTTTCGAAGATTCATTCGAAGGCCATTTCGCGAAAGAGCGTCGAAACCTTGCAACAGGTACTGGAAGGGATCGCCAATTTTTAGAAATAAGTGAAAGCTATAGTTTCGATTTTGAAGGGATTGGTTTCACAGTTATGGGTGCTGCCGAATCGCTGAACGATGGAGATTACGAATTTACCGCGGAGCTTTATGTAGATGGAGAATTAGCTGAAGTGGCCGTATGGCCAACCAATTTTGTTAAACGTCGATTCTATTTGTTTTGGAAGTACGCGCTACCAGATGGGCAACACGATGTTGAAATTAGGGTAATGAACCCGACTGAAGATGCAACGGTCCTCTTAGATGGAATAACAATTTACGGGGCAGAGCCTCTAGTGTCGAATTAAGCGTCCAGAGGACTCATTATGCAGATATTGTTCCCTTATGCATTGCTATCTTTAATGCTCAGTGCATCAGTAGCACTAGCAGAACCGGTTAAAATCATATTTGATACGGACATGGGGAACGATGTCGACGATGCTTTAGCACTAGCAATGCTTCATTCGCTACAAACTCGTAATGAAGTGGAATTGTTGGCAGTCACTCTGACCAAAGACCATGCTGAAGTTGCTCCCTATGTTGACGCAATTAACACCTTTTATGGTCGAGGCGAAATTCCTATCGCAAAAACTGATAGTGGTATAACACCTGGTCAGAGTCGTTTTACTGGAGTCGGCTTGGAAAGAGATGGGGGTGAGTATGTGTATCCCCATGATTTAAATATCGGCGATCAGGTTCCGTTAGCAGTAGCTTTACTTAGAGAGACACTCGCTAATCAGGAAGATAAGTCAGTGGTAATAGTGCAAGTTGGTTTTTCTACTAATTTAGCGCAACTTTTGCAAACCGAAGCGGATGATTATTCAGAGCTAAATGGTTTTGACCTTGTTGAGAGAAAAGTTAAAAATATCTCAATAATGGCTGGGGCTTTCGAGCCTATTAATGGAGAGACACACCTTGAATATAACGTCGTTCAGGACATACCTTCAGCACAATATCTAGCTGAATATTGGCCTACTCCTATCTATTGGAGTGGGTTCGAAATAGGTTTAGCGATCCACTATCCAGCAATAAGTATTGAGGAGGATTTTGGATATCTAGAGCGTCACCCTATTTCCGAGTCATACCAAGCCTATATTCCTACACCCCATGAACGACCTACTTGGGATTTGACTAGTGTTTTGTGGACAGCGCGAGAAGATAGAAATTATTTCGGTGTATCTGAACCTGGAATAGTAACTGTACTCGAAGATGGAGAGACGATATTCGAATCGAATCTTGCGGGCTCTCACTTTTATTTGACGATCCCAGAGAGTGAAATAGGGGCGGTGCAGGAACTATTAGCGGCTCTGGTTAGTGAGCCACCAAATTAATAGCCTTTTTCAAAATCTATTTGATAAAGTAGTGGCTCTCCAGCCATATAGTGTTCAAGGTTTCTAAGAAACACTTTAACAATGTCAGCGGGATAGCTCATTGCAGCGACATGGGGCGTGACAATGCAATTTTTTGTTGTCCATAGCGCACTGTTTTCCGGTAATGGTTCTTCTTTAAACACATCTAAAATAGCGCCAGCAATTTCGTGGTTATTAAGAGCAGCGCATAACGCATCGTCGTCAATTAAATTCCCTCGCCCTACGTTTATGAGCAATGAACTTTTTTTCATGGCCTTAAGAGCAGCAGTATCTATTAAATTTGTAGTAACCGGAAGGTCTGGCAGAATTCCAACTACATAGTCACTTTGTCTCAAAAAATCTTTGATTGACTCTTTAGTGAAGACTTGTCCGAACGGTTCCGCCGAAGCGCCACTATTGTTATAGCCAATAACTCGAACACCTAGGGTCGCGACAGAATGAGCTAAGTCAATTCCGATGGAGCCGGTTCCGAGTATGCCCATGGTTTTGTCCTGTAAGCGGCCACTACCTTTAGCTTTCCAATATTTTTGTTTCTGTTGCTCAGCTCGCTCTTCCATGCGCAATTCATGATAAAGAATATGTCCGATAATATATTCTGTCATCTGGCTGCCAAATACGTTTTTTACGCCTGTTAGTATGTAATTTTTATAAGAATGTTCAATTAAAGGTGTGACACCAGCCCAGGTTGACTGGATCCAATCAATTGGTGGCTTTGATTCTAATATTGCAGCGGCAAAATCCGGTCTTGCTAATAACACGGGCTGGCCACTATATTTTGAAACGCTGTCTTCAATTGTTGTTGCTACGGTGTATTCAATTTCTTCCCCCAGTTTGTCTTTGAGAAGATCTGGATACTCAGCTCCGTTTTGAGCTGCAATAAAAATGGAAAGAGTCGTCATTTAATTATCGCTTCTTAATTTCGTTAATTTGCTCAGTAGGTATGTTTAATAAAATCTTCTATCTTGTCGAGACCAGGTAATTCATAAAAAAACTCTTCCGAAGTGATTATCATATTTAGTACCTAATTAAAAATCTTCATAATCATTTTTTTGAAGACCTCTAAGAGTTTTTCTTTATAGAAGTAACGGCGTCTTTCTTTCTGTGATTTTTACAGGTGTAAGCTTCACCAGGGTCCAGCCTATTCGCTACGATAGATTAGCCCGGTTAACCATCGCAAATTCTCTTCTGGGACTACTATGGTTACTTTTAAGTTTTTCCTGTACTAACATAACATCTGTTAGAGTTAAGTAATACGGTTTGAATACTGCGAGTGCGAAATGAATGTTAACGAAATGAGATCCGATGGAAATAATTGTTTTGTCTGTGGACCGGGAAATAGCATAGGTCTCAAACTGGAGTTTCGGATCGAAAATGATGTGTCAAAATCAGAATTTACCCCAGGCTCAATGCATTGTGGGTTCGATGATGTTACTCATGGAGGCATTATATTTAGTGTTCTTGATGATGTTATGGCGAATTGGATCTATTTACAGGGGATAAGAGCTTATACAGCCAAGTGTGACATTAGATATAAAGACAGTTTGCCTATCGGAACCAAGGTTTTATTAGAGGGGCACTGCATTAAAAAGCGCGGACGACTTATCCTAATGGAAGGCAAGATGATTCGAGAGGACACTCAAGAACTAGTAGCGCAAACTGAAGCTAGCTTTATGGTCGAGACATGAGCGGACGAGTAAGTAGGCGCAAACATTAATGGAAGTAAAGCCAATCGATGCTCCTTGCGGGGCAGAAATATCGTCTATTGACCTAACTCAACAGCTAGAAATGGCCCAAATTGCCGAGATTCGGCGGGCATGGCTTGATTATCATGTCCTTGTTTTTCCAGACCAGGCCATCAGTATCCATGACCTTGCTCGTTTCACGCTTTATTTCGGAAAGTTTGGCAATGATCCGTTTTTCAAACCTATAGAGGACCATAAAAACATCGCCGCAATTCGTCGCGATGCAGACGAACAAACACCTTTATTTGCCGAAAATTGGCATACTGATTGGAGTTTCCAGCCCAAGCCTCCTATTGGCACTTGTTTATACGGAGTAAAAATCCCACCAAGAGGCGGTGATACTTTGTTTTCTAATCAGCATATGGCCTATGATGATTTACCTATAGAGCTTAAGCAAAGAGTAGAAAACCTCACCGCAATTCATTCTGCAGCATCAGGTTATTCGCCTGATGGTATTTATAGTAACCAGAAAGAGCAGAATGTAGGACGTAGCATGGAAATCATTATTTCAGAAGAAGCTAGGCGCACATGTTCCCATCCTCTAATTCGGCTTCATAGAGAAACTGGAAGGCCAGCTATTTACTCTACTGCGGGTTACATTGAGAGATTTGAAGAACTCTCTGTGGTAGAAAGTAAAGATTTATTAAGAAAACTTTATCGTTATCAAGGATCGGAGTTATTCGTTTACCGCCATCAATGGAAGTCTAATATGCTAGTGATGTGGGATAATCGCAGCGTTTTGCATAAGGCAACCGGTGGATATGAAGGCTATGACCGGTTACTTTATCGGACAACTATTTCAGAATTCTAGTGATCAGTTTAATTGACTAGCGGGATTTGTCCTCTCCATAACGAGCCGATAGCGCTTTATCTAGATCTATTATTCTGCCCCTTGCTTGTGGCCAAAAACCAAACTAAAACTTTGAGGTAGTATTAATACAAATCCCGACCCAATCTGCCGCGCGGCACTCTGTAGCCAGCATCCAAAACATAGTCAGGCCCAATTGAGTCGACTGTTGGTGTGCCGCTGCCTTGCATCGTAATAAGCAATTCACGATTTAACAAGTCCAATACGCGCTCTACACCAGCCTGCCCAAATGCCCCTAAACCCCATATGTAAGGACGGCCTATGCCGACCGCAGAGGCGCCCATTGCTAATGCCTTGTAAATATCAGTTCCGCGTCTGAATCCACTATCGATGATGATCGGTGCACGGCTGTTTACCGCGCTTACAATCTCCGGAAGACATTCGATAGAACCGCGATCAACTTCGGTTGCGCGACCACCGTGATTAGAAACCCAAATACCATCGGCACCATTTTCAATCGCGAGTGATGCATCGATACCGACCTCAATACCTTTGATAAGGACTTTCATATCAGTCACTTCTTTAATTCGACCGATAACGTCCCATGTGAGTGAGGGGTCATTAAGGCCGACACCTTGCATATCCAGCCCATCAAAAATCGGTTTAGCTTGTCCTCGATGACAATCTGAGCAGGTGCGATTATCTTGACGCATGAATATCGACTGGGTTTCCACATTTCTACCTGCTGGCAGGTCGATTGTTAAAGCTACGGCGGTTGCGCCAGCGCGTTCTGCTCGTTGAAGCATTGCAACGGTGTATTCCCAACGATTAGTTGGATAAAGCTGGAACCAGATTGGGCCACCGCGTTCTTCTACCACTCTCTCGATGGGCGTTGAAGATTGAGTAGAAAGAGTCATGTGATGGTTCTTTGCTGCTGCCGCTCTAGCTACACCACTTTCCGCTTCAGCATTAAATCCGCCATGGCTGCCTACCGGACAGATAAAAATGGGTGAATCTGCTTGTGCGCCCAAAACGTTTATGGATAAATCCGGCTGACTAACATCGACCAGTCTTCTTGGTTTGATTTGAAAACGCGTAAAACCTGCACGATTGGCTCTTAATGTAATATCTCCATCGACACCTGTCGAAAGATAACCATAATGTGCCGGTGGAATTTTTTCCCGAGCTACTGCCTCCATCTCGAATACGTTTATCACTTCTGAAGGATCGGTCAGTTGCTGGCCTAAGGTTTCTTCTATTTCCTGAGAAAACGCCTCATAACTTGTAAGCAAGGGTCTTGCTGCTAGAAACTTTAAAAATTCTCTACGTGGGTCATGCTGCTCTCCGCTTAGGGATTGATTGTTAGCTCTTTTTAGTTGATATATTAATCTAAACCTATCCCTATCGTGGACAGATGTCTAGTTTATGGTATCTAGCTTCTATAAAACTTAGTGCTGCTGATTCAGATGCTCTAAAGATCGCGAGCAGAAAAAACAGTACACTAAGACAGATACTTTGATTGATTCTTTAAGTTAATATTCGTCATTCGAAGTTGAAAAAATAATGATGCTCAGAGACTTTTACGAAATGAGTGATATTTGCCGGCCCGATTTTACTATTCAAGCTTTCCTAAACTTACTGGTCCTTGGAGTGTTTCTGGTTCTGCCGGAGTTTGTTAAGGCTCAGCAGCAAGATGAGTCCACAGTGGTTTATGACTCTCATTATTTCACTCAATACAACCCCGTTACACTAACCGACATGATTCGCTATATCCCGGGTGGTGAAATGGTTCTGAACCGAAGATTTGGGCCGGGAGGAGGCGGGGATTTTCGTGGTTTCGGTGCCAATGACTCGCAGGTGCTTTTAAACGGTCGCCGTATGTCAGGTAAGATAAACAATATGTCTACGGCCCTGGCTCGAATCCAGGCTACTCAGGTCGAGCGAATTGAACTCATCCGTGGGAATGCTGAAGGGCTAGACATTCGTAATGAGGGAATTATCTTCAATATCATTCTAGTAGAGGGCGCAGAAAATAGCTCTTCTAGTTTCATTGACGCGGGCGTTACAGATATTAACGGTATGGATACTGAACCTGCAATTCTTGCTTCTTACAATGCAAACCGTGGTCCATTGGAATTTGGGATAAGCTATCAATATGAAAACCGGCCACGTCTTAACTTAGTTGATGAACAGGTTTTGAATGCTGATAGAACTCAGCGGGAGTTCCGGCATCTGTTCAATGCGCAAACCCGACATAATCATATTGTTATTGGCAACATTGCTTACGAGTTTCAAAATGGAGTAGCGCTGCAGATAAATGGTCTAATATCTGATAATGCGCAAGAGTATGAGAGACATGAAGATCAATTTCTTTATGGGTCAAGAGGCGAGTTAAAACCTAACGCTATTGAAGTGGGGGATATAGCAAATCTGAATGATGAGTTAGAAATCGGAGGTGACATTGAATTTGATGTTGGCCAGCTTGGCAGTTTTAAAACTTTGTTTGTTTTAAATCGGAGAGACAACGACGATACGATTGCACAGGATATAATTAACGATAATTTCATTTCCCGTTTTTTTTCTAGCGTATCCAACTACGACGAAGATGAAACCATTGTGCGTTCCGCCATAACAACTCTAATTGGTGCGCATACGTTGGAGTATGGAGCGGAAGCTGCATTTAATTCTTTGGACAGGAGTTGGGCCTTTAACGAAGATCCGTTTGTTAATGCGATAGTTGAAGAGGATAGGTACGAAATGTTCCTGACTCACAGTATACAGGTATCGGATAAGTTCAGTTTGCAGTCTGCGTTGACTCAAGAATATTCCAGGATATTACAGAATCGGGACGATCAAACCAACGATCGCAGTTTTCGCTATCTAAAGCCACGCCTAGAAGTTCGTTATGATTTCACTCCGAATGATCAGTTTCGAATTCTCCTAGAGCGCACTGTCAGTCAGTTAAATCTCAATGAATTTGTTGCTAGCCGTAACATTGATGATGAATTGATTAA
>PBNR01000039.1 GCA_002723195.1 Gammaproteobacteria bacterium
TTAATGTCATCGAAGTTATAGGCCCTTATTCTAAATGGAAGTCCGTTCCAACGCACTTTTGTCTGCTCAAGCATAAGATCCACCGACGCGAGCGACTGAGGAATTCTTCCGATTGGTGTGCGCACCCACTCCGCCACGCCAGCTACTTCTCTGTTATAGGCCGCAGGGGGAGGATATGAAAACGAATCACCTCCATAAGTTCTATCAATAACAGGCGCAGCATAATAATTCTGAAAAAGAATCAAACCCGAAATAGTTATAGCGAAATGGAATGGCAAGCCCATAACGCCAGTGATGTTATGCAAATCTAGACTACTCCGTGTAAGCTTTTTTCCTAGTCTGAGCGTAAAAAAATCAATTAGTATCTTTCGATGAATGATAATGCCAGATACTAGTAAGACGAGCATGATCATGGACGCAAAAGCCACAACCCACAGACCCATGCTGGGCGGAAACATTAAATGATAGTGGAAGGGATATATGAACCCTGTCCCTGCAGCCGTTTCAGTGTAAGACAATCTTTCATAGTTTACGGGATTGATATCAATTCTCTCGAAACCACTACTGCCCACGTAAAAGAGCCTAAGCACCTTATCTCTTTCCGATGGATAGACAATTTCCCAGCGGCTGACCTCAGGCGGCAAATATTCTTTCAAAACAAAATCTAAAGAAAAGTTTTCGTTCAATGTGTCAAGCCGAGACTCTGGATTCATCCATCGATCAATTTCTCGATCGAAAACGCTCAAAGTCCCCATCCAGAAAACAGCAAATAATATTGATCCTAAAAAAACACCTCCCCAAGTATGCAGCCAAGTCAGTGAGTCACGAATAGACGAAAACATTTAACTCTTCTCAAACAAAAATTGTTGTATTGATGAAATAACAGAACATGGTTCCACCCAGGAGAACAATCCACAACCTAGATAATTTTTGAGCTGCGAAAACCCACATGATAACGAACATATATACGAGAAAAGAGATCATAGCGCTAAAAACGGCCGCTTCACTTCGTTCAATAAAAATAGAGAGCGATCGCCCAAGAAAAGCAGATGCTTCCATTGAAAAAAAATAACCCACGATAAAAGCTAAGAATATGCGAGGAACAAATTCCGATGGGCTAACGTTGAGGGAAATCGACACCCTTCCCTTTGCTTTTTTTTCTGCCATATGTTGCACGAATAGAACTTTTTAAAGATGGGATAAAGTCCGGAATTATCTAATATTAAAAGTTCGACTCCGTAATTTGGTCTACTATTTGGTCACCACTTGCTTCAAAGACTCTGAGCTTTTCTAAGTCTTTCAAGTGGTTAGCTTTAAAAGATGGTACGCCCGGAGTGGGTTAATTACCTACTTTAGGAGCTAACAACTTTCCAGGCACAATTAAATCAATAACTTATTATAACCTAGTTCACCGCCAAAGGATTATTTTGGTCTATTGCTTGGTCACCAGTGAACTTTGGAGGGCTTTAAAGACTCCATAGGCAGGATGCCATGCCACCCCCCCCTATCTCTATATACCAGAGGCTCTACAGTTTTAGAGATTTGGGTGGGAAGTAGTTGGGGTTGCTAAAAGTCTGAATTCTTTTAAGATTTGCTAATCAAAGTTTGACGGAGGTCTGCGGTGTTGTGTTCGTTGCTCATAGGCGTACGCGATCTCAATGAGTATGCCTTCTGCGAAGGGACGTCCAACGATTTGCAAGCCTATGGGTAAACCGATTTCCAGAAATCCCATCGGTACTGTAACTGCAGGCAAGCCAGCGTCTGGAACCAATAGTTGATTGTTATCTCCTTTGTAATCTTCTCTTCCTCGATCAATTAGGGCAGGCGGGTTGGACCAGGTAGGAAACAAAATCGCATCCACATCATCATTGCTCATCGCCGCTATTGTGTTTGCGAGCAATTGATTCCGCTCCGGATGGTTAGGCCAGGTGGGGCAGGGCTCTTCCCAGTCGTCTGGCGTTATATCCAATGGCCCTTGAGAAAAATAATTAAAGGCAGGTTCAGATTGTTGCGCATAGTCACCTGCGGCTAACACTTCATTTACATCAATAAAGGGTGGATCATCTAGAGTGTTAAGATAATTCCTCATGTCATAACGAAAGCGAGGGCAACCGCCAATTGCAGCACTTAAGGATTCAAATTCAGCAATGACAAATGGATCAACAATAGTAGCACCAGCCGCTCGCAGATCTTCAACGGCGCGAAAGAAAAGTGCTTTGATTTCCGGGTCGGCATCTTCATGATCGACTAACGAACGAAATACACCGAGCCGTTTCCCGTTGATACCCTCACTGCTTAAGAACTGTAAATAGTCTTCTTCTCGTTTATTAGGTATTGACAGTGGGTCAGCGGGATCATGGCCAGCAATAACATTAAACAAGCGCACACCATCTTCCACAGTTCTCGTCATCGGTCCGGCAATGTCCCGATCAAAAGCTAATGGAATCACGCCATCGCGACTGGTTAAACCGATAGTGGAACGGATGCCGAACAGAGCAAGATGAGAAGAGGGCCCACGAATCGAATTTCCAGTATCGCTGCCCATTCCCGCCACACNAAAACTTGCGGCGACTCCCGATGCAGTGCCACCCGAAGATCCTGCCGGTACATAGTTAGTGTTGTAAGTATTGCTAGTGCGACCATATGAAGACGATACGGTTTGCCTGGGGCTGAATGCCCATTCCGCCATATTAGTTTTCGCTAGAACAATAGCTCCCGCTTCTCGCAATTTAGCAATCATGAATGCGTCATCCGGAGGAGTATTATTTATTAATGTGATCGAACCGCCGGTGGTGACCATGTCAGCAGTATCGAAATTATCTTTGATCAACAGCGGCGCACAAAATAATTCAGACATAGGCTCATCACGGCCCAGTGCTTGATCGATTTCCGTAGCGACTTGTAAGGCATTCGGATTTATTTGAGTGATGGCATTGATATTACGAGACTGATCATAGGCTTCAATGCGAGTGATATATCCGACTACGACATCGTGGCAACTGATCCTGCCAGCTAGGATTGCTGATTGAATGTCGTCAATGGTCGCTTCTAAAAATGTGAATTGCTGAGCGCAAGCTGCGTGAGTAAGAAGAAATGAAAGCCAAACACGGCTTAGATTTTTCAGCATGAATTTACAAAACGACAGAGAAGTAGAGCAGATTTATTATCAGTAGTAGTAGTTTATTCAAAATAACCTCGTCGCTTCGATTTCGCTCAGTATTTCGTCTCTTCGATCGACTCGTTGTTGGACTAAGGCTTCAGCTTGGTCCCTACTCATTGGGGAGCAAGCGAAGGTAGGTTCGCCACGATAGAAAAGTTCTCCGGTCATTCTATCTAATCTATATGAATAGCCGGCGGCGCCCCAGTTCACTTGTGTGCTGGATACAGACATGGTGGGATAAAGACCAAGAGCTCCATCGATCATGTTGTTTAGTTCCTCTATGTATCCCTCGGTCATTAGGAATTCAAGGTCTTCGTCTAAGCCAAGACTGCGAAAGCTCAATCTGTTGTCATTAAAATCCGAAACCACCAAGAGATCACCCCCACTATTAGCCACACAATTCAAATAAGTCAGCTCCTGGCCATAAGAAAAATTGGCTAGTGTCAATAAAGGCAGGGCTCTAGTGATTAGTTTTTTCATATTCATAACCAGAAGATACTATAAATATCGTCTATCGGGGATACCTTTGGAGACTCCATAATAGGTGATTTCTGGGAGCATAAACCCCAGACAGGCCCTCTTGGCACACCATCTCTTTTAGCTAAATACTTGAAAGACTGGGAAAACTTTGTAGTTTTTGAACCAAATGGTGACCAAAAAGTAGACTAATTTAGGGAACCGAACTTTTACTTTTAGAAAAGGGGGGGTATTGTGTTGTTCTCACCGCTATCGGAAATNACAGGCAAAATGAAGCATTCCTTAATTACATCTATTCTTCTCTTAACTTTTCTTTGTAATGGAGCCTACTCTCAAACAAATGATTCTTTTGCGGAGTTTGATGGCTCTACGTTGATTCTACCTGCACTAAAATTTGGCGGAAAAATCTACAAGAATTTGAAATTATCCTATGTGCAAGGACTGGACTTCGTATACCAAAGTCATACCGAAGAAGTTATTTCTGATCAAAAAACAAATTCAATATTTGATGGGCAAAACATTTACGTAAATCTTGTGAAGGTTGGGAGTAATCTTTATTCGAGTTTGATCTTAGTTCTCATGCCGGATGGTACACTCACTGCGCAGTCGGCTAATACTCCTCTATCGACAGACGAGCTATCCATATCAAACAGAGGGACATCAATATGGGTTGCCTACAAATCAATACGTAAGGCTGAAATTAAGGATGTTAATAACGCTAATTTTAACCAGTGTGATTGCACCTATAATGCGATTGCTTACTTAGATATCGATTTAGATGGCGATGATGACATATTTGTTGGAACAATTTGGTACGAAAGCCCGTATTCACAGGATAATGTAAAAAGGATTCCAGCAGAGATCTATATCAATAATGGAGACGGCTCTTACACCTATGACATGTCAATGATAGATGGAACGATTCCTAGCTTTGTCCACCCCAGAAAAGCGGTTGTTTCTGACTTTAACGGGGATCTTAGGCCAGATATATTTGTTGTGGATCATGGCTTCAATGCTTCACCTTATCCTGGTGAGAGTCCATGGCTGATAATGTCTAATCCTGACGGAACATATTCATCCCATTATCTGAATGAGTACGTTGGTTTTCATCACAGCGCTTCAGTAGGGGATCTTGATGGTGATGGTGATGTTGATGTATTAGTCACAGGTTTCAACTTATTGGTTTTGCTGAACGATGGGAATGGAAATTTTGTTGATGGTACAAATACTTTTCCTGACCAGTTAGCGGGTATTGGAAGGTTAAATACATCTGAAATCTATGATATTAATCTTGATGGGAGTTTGGATATTATTGCAGCGTGTGAATGTCTCACTGAAAGTGTGGCAAGAATCTGGTTGGGACCTGAGTTCACCCAAGTACTTAATGTGAGAGGGGTAGAGCCATTTGAAACAATCGTCGATATCTTAACTACTGATATAGATAAAGACGGTGATGTAGAGATTATTTTTTCAATCACTGGTTCCGGGAGCAAAAATTATCAGGGGGCAATGATAGAGTTAGTATCTTTTAATCGAAGCGACAACTCTCTGTCTTACGAGACTTTATACGAGGAAAATTCACCAGATAATTATCTTTGGGTACCATGGCTTAAAGTAATCGACAACGATGGGGATGGCGATCTAGATATCTTAGCTGATAATAAATCTCAAGGGCTCATTTTAGAACAGTATGAAAGCGGATCGTTTCGTGTAATTACTGGGAATAAGAAGAATTGGTAAGAAGTTTTAAAACTTGCCTCAAGAATGAAAGCGCTACTTAGTTTTGCTTCCGGGCTATATTCACCTAGCACACCAAGGAAGCGAAGCTATACTAGAAAATCTGTGCAGTAACATTTTTAGTAAATCTTTTAGAAGCTAAATGTGAAAATTTTAGAAACTCATATTCCGATTATTCAAGCACCTATGGCTGGAGGTGTTACAACACCTGAATTAGTGGCGGCTGTTTCAAATACTGGTGCTATCGGTAGTTTTGGTTTTGCCTATAGTAATGCCGAAAAGATTAATACAGATTTAAGTAAAGCTCGCAAGCTTACGTCTAATAGTATTAATGCGAATTTTTTTATCTTTTCGGAGGTAGATGCTCCATCAAATAAAGACTATAAAATTGCTACCGACCTTTTGGAAGGACTACCTTTATATGCTCCCATATCGAGTCAGTACTTACCTTCGCCCTTTTTCCCTGCTTTAGAAGACCAATTAGAACCCATCTGGCAACATAAACCCAAATTTTTGACATTTCATTTAGGTTTGCCGTCTGGGCATATTTTGCAGAAAGCTCAATCTTTAGGGATACATGTGGGCGTTACTGCAACTTGCTTAGAAGAGGCCAAGGCCATTCAAGAACTTGGTGCAGATTTTATTGTCGCACAGGGAATAGAAGCTGGTGGGCATAGAGGAACATTTTCCGTCGAAGGTGAAGGAGATTCTAAGCTTTCTACCTTTCAACTCCTCAAAGTATTGAAAGATGAAAGTATGCTACCAATTATTTGTGCGGGCGGAATTATGACTGGTAGCGATATCGTTGCTTATTTGAATAGTGGTGCGGCTGCTGTTCAGATGGGAACATCTTTCCTTTGTTGTCATGAAGCAGGCACAACTCCAATACATAAAAAATACATTTTAGAGAAGCGGCATCGAGAGACGGTTTATACACAAGGTTTCTCAGGTAGGTGGGCTCAATCTATTCGGAATGAATTTACCTCGTTGATGGAGGGTAAGCCCGTTCTATCATTCCCATTGCAAAACACTTTAACTAGTGCTTTGAGAAAACTTGCAGTACAAAGTGAGAATGGAGAGTACCAGAGTCTTTGGGCGGGGAGAGGCTTTGGAAAGGCTCGTGCTTTGCCAGCAGCGGAACTAATTTCCGAATTAATTTCGGAAATGAATGACTCTTAGTCGTCGATAGATAGGTTTAAAAATTTAGTTTGGAGATTGGCATAGAATAAGTATCTCTCGGATAGTGTCCAAATCTTGTTTTTGTAAATCTAATTTGTATTTGCCTGCCACTAAAAGCCATGTCCTTGCATATTCACACTGGAATTCTTTTCTAGGAAGGTATTTGCTTGGACCTTTTGCTCCCTTAAATTGGTTTTCACCATCGTCGACTAGCAGAAGGTTGGATTCATCAATAGCAAAAGTTCGTTTTTGATTCGCCGACCAACTATAGCCCCCATGTCTATGAGCATAAGCTAGCGGTATTACGTGATCAACGTCTATATCGCTCGCTTGATTGATAAAGGCTCCCGTATAAGGGTCAAGCCATTTGCCTGTGCTCACCGTACATTTTTTAGGGTTGGTAAAAGTAATCTCTGAAAGGCTTCCCCTGATTAACATTTCATGCCTGAGATTCTGACAATCGCCATCTTTGTCGGTCCATGATATTAAATAATCCTCCCTTCGATAATTTTGAGGAATAAATCTCTCTGTATCAGCTAAATTAGAATCAGCTTGCGCCCTATTGGCAAAGGATTGACCTGTTAAAGGCCCCTGATGGCAATGATAGGTTCTATCACTGCTTTGATTGTGGCAGCCCTCAGAGTTCAAGCGTCCTTCGTGAGCGATGGAAATAGGAATTCCAAGTACTCCATAACAAATAGCGGGCAACAATACCAGTCCCCAAGATTTCATAGGCATACAAATTAGCAGTAAGTATAGTAACGATGGCAGAACAAGTAGTTTAACATTAAACAACAATCAGTTTTACGAATAAATCATGTGCATGCTAATTAGAGTGAAACTTGAGTTCATCAATCTAGTCATGATCTTGAGCTCTCTAAGCTTGGAGATTTATCGGTGTGTATAAAGGTCGGGGCATGCATGAAATCAGGCAAGCCCCTATTTTTGTATTGGCTCGTTGGGTCTCTCTATAGATAGAACAGTAGTGCCTACAAATTTATGAGCTCTATGCTTCTATTCTAGAAAATGTCAGTTCAATTGTTTCTTTATCAAGGTCCCATTTCTCAATACAGAAATTCGGAGCTCCATCTGTAACGTCGTCTAGGGAGTATGCTGTCCCCCTTATTCCGTCACCAACATAAACCCCTCTTCTTTGCCCCTCATTGGCAACTCCGTCTTCAGTTACGGCTCTTCCGATACCTATAAAAGACCCCATATGCTCTTGTTTAGGATTAGGAGTAAAATCATAGCTGAGCCAGACTTTGCCGTATCGTCCTACGGTGCCTGTGGCGTTAACTTGTGTGCCGGTTACATTCTGCGTTATTGAAGTTATTTTTAACTCGAAGGTAAATTTTTCGTCTTCCAGCTTCATTTGATCTGTTAAGGACATTCTCTGTCTCCCTAGTAGGTGGATATCTGTGATGTAAAAATATCTTCGCAATGCTCTAAATTATTTTCAATTACAGAGCGCAGGGTCAAGTCACTATATGAACTAATGATTATGATTTATTATGGATGCTATTTTCGGGTGGTTCCTGGGTTTTCTTCTCATTCTTCATGAAAGGTGCGCTGTATTGCGCTAAAACTTGGCGCGAGAAACAACTAGTTAATAGCATAATATTGAGAACTTCTGAGCCTTTACTTCCTACGACTATACTGCCTCCTCGCCTGTAGGTATTTTGAAAACCTTAGGCTTAACTGATGACGATGGAGTTGTTATTATTAACTGAGTTTTGGTAGTTTGTTGATATATATGCTTACTAAAGAGGTAGTACCTGAGCCTGGCAGTTTGTTCTCAAATCGAATCTTCTTTAAATTTGGAAAGGTAGTTTTTTCAACGAGACTGCTTAATTATCTGATTATAAAACTAAAAAAGATGACTAAGATCATTAGAGTAGAAAAATTATGATCAACACAGACCAATCTATAATCATAACATTGGCAGTGCCCGTATTTCTTTTGTTGATAGCTTTCGAATATTTATATGGAAGATTGAAAGGAAGGAATAACTACAATCTCAGCGATACCTTTACCAGCCTTGGACTTGGGCTAATCAGTAGATTCCCGACAATGTTGAATCTTGGTTTCCAAGGGATGGTTTTCGTATATGTTGGTTCTTATTTCAATCTAAAATTGTTGCTGGTTGATAGTTTTTTAACTTGGATAATAGCCTTTGTTTTATATGACATCTCATACTACTGGATGCATCGAATGCATCATGAGATAAAAATTTTATGGGCAACTCATAGTGTTCACCACCATGGAGAAGAGTTCAATCTCTCAACTGCATTAAGGCAAACTAGCACAGGTTGGCTTTGGAAGTGGGTATTTTATCTTCCAATGATCATCATTGGTGTTCCAGCTCAAGTTTTTGTTACGGTAGCGGGTATAAATTTGGTGTATCAATTTTGGGTGCATACCAAGCATATCGGCCACCTTGGGATTTTAGAGAAAGTATTTGTTACTCCGATGAATCATGGTATCCATCATGCAAAAAATCCTGAATACATTGACGCGAATTACGGGGGGGTCTTTATATTATGGGATCGATTATTTGGTACTTACATATCCGAAAAACCCGAGATTAAACCGGTTTATGGCACCGTAAAACCTTTAAGTAGTTGGAATCCGGTTTGGGCAAATTTTCAAGTCTTCTCTCAAATGCTGCAAGATACGATTCATACGCGTAAATACAGTGACAAACTAAAGATATGGTATGCGCCAACTAATTGGCGTCCTGCGGATATGCTTGAGAAAAAGCCAGATACAAAATTAGAAAGCTTTGACCAAAAATATAATCCTCTTATAAACGACCGGCAAAAAACATTCACCCTTATCCAATTATTTTCGATAGTTATCTTTGCAGGAATTATGGCAACAACATTAAATGCTCAGGCTTATCACGAGACGGGTATGTTTGGTCTAATTTTAGTCTTAATTGTGGTGGTCACTACATCAATCCTTCAAAATAAAGTTTATGCTTATAATCTTCAAATACTAACATCTCTTTGTGTTGTTTTGATTATTAACTATAGTGGGATTGTAGATCGAGATCTATTAGCAGCAAAATTTTTGACAGTGCATGCGCTGGCGAATATTCTTTACATAGTATTGACCTACCCTAATTACAAAATCCGTCCTACCTAGAAAATCTTCTATGCTCTTTTTTAGAGCTTAAAACATACAGGTGCGCAGCTTTGATAATCCGCCATTCGATGGAGTTTGGGTAGATATGTTACTTTGCGTTTGTTTGTGGTCATGTAAAGGGCTTAGCCATCGTATATCGCTATTTTTTAGTAACTTGGCGGCAGGTTAGCGTCAGTTACTATTATGAAGTCGCCTAGTCCATGCATCGCTTCGCTGAAATGAGGAAATTCATAGCTTGGAACAATAGTCACTACGAGTATAGTTACGTCGGGAAGATAATTCTTCAGGTGCTCGGGAATTCCTATTTTATAATCAGTATGAAAACTTCCATTGATATGAAGGATCCTGCTTTGTCGGTGTTCTTTGAGGTGAGATGCTATTGACCAGGCCATGCTAGCGTCCCAAAGGTTTTGCGCTGCTAGCATTTTCTGGAAGGCCTCTTCATCTATACTAGGATCCTCTGTGGTTCTCTTTTCAATAAATCGATTATTTGGCTCTTCGCGTTCAGGATTAGCGATTTTTTCAGTTCTAGAAACCTTGGGTAGCATCGAATGATAGGCTGACATAATCGCTCTAAATTTATTCTCATAATCTTCAGTGGCTTCAGGGTAGGGTAAAGGTGGCAAAAATTGCAGCGCTTCGGTAGATAGTGAGTGCAAAGATTCTTCACCCAGTCGGCTTACCATATTTACGTATCGACGAGGCGCGTTTGCCGCCAATACAGGTATGCCATTTTTTTTACTAAATTCAATTATTGCGCGGTAGTCGGAAGCATAATTTTCCCAACTCCTTCCGCTCTTCATGAAATGTTCTTCATTAATAAGCCCTGCGAGGTATTCGTCAACTACATATTGCACATCGCTTTCAAACATCTCTAACGAAACGGTTTGGGACTGATCCCAGGTCATTTCTAAAAGTAAAGCTTCTAAATAATGTGCAACCGCATCTGTATGGGTCTCACCGAGGAAAGTAACATCAGTTTTATTGATATGTTCTGTAAGATCGTTCAGGGTTAGAGAATTTCCTTGCGAGTCAAACACCCGATAATGAGCAAGAGTTAAAAGAGAGTGAAATGATCGACCGCTTAAGGCAATGCTAGAATGAGAAAATGGTGCAGATAATTGATTATTTGAGTTAGACGACTTCTCACTCGCAGTTAGTTCCCAATTACTAGTAAAGACGGTCATGACCAGCGTTACGAACAAAAAAACGCAAATATAAATTACTCTATTCATTAGCAATTCTCTGGGCCCTTAAATTTCTAAGTACTTGAAGCTCCGATTCATGGAAGACTGCCTAAAATTTATTTCTATTTTCGCTCTCTGAAGGATGGTTTTAGTTATTTGTCCATCCTCGTCCTTGTATTTCAGCTATTTAGATATTTATTCCGTCCTTTACTTAATGCTATTTAAAAAGTTTTAATTTTCATGCACTTATGATTTTTATTACCAATATCGTGTGTAATTCGATGCTTGGCTTGATGCAAATGATAACAATTCTCATTTACATCGGAAAGTGAATATTGGTAAAGTCTTCTTTATGGTTGCCATTTCCGGGAAGCTTTGGCTTTAATGAAGGTTCGACTAGGTAATGCAATAACCAAATGCCGATTGGTCTGCTTCGCGGTAATCTATTTAAGATTTCATAAGTGATATTTGTTAAAAAGGATCCTGTATATGAAGTATTTTATTGTTGTTAAGTCGCTTTTTGTCGTTTGTGTTTATTTCCTATCAACATCGACCACATTTGCTCAGGAATGTACAATGGAAGTCACGGTAGGAGATAATTTAAATTTTATCCCTACAGAGATGTCTGTTTCCAAATCTGAATGCAGCAGTCTGACCATAAACCTTGAACATAATGGGGTATTGCCACGAAACGGCATGGGACATAATTGGGTGCTCTCACTCACTTCAGATGCTCAGGCCGCTGCGCAATCAGGTTGGCAGGCAGGACTGGACAATCAATACATTCGGCCGGGCGATGAGCGTGTTATTGCTACAACAGATATTATTGGTGGGGGTGAATCAACAAGTATGACATTTTCTCTGAACAGCCTTGAAGTTGGCGGCGAGTATACATACTTCTGCTCTTTTGTTGGCCATTTTGGTGTCATGCAAGGAAGCTTTATAGTTAACGATTGATAGAACATAGATCGGTTCTTCGTATTTCTGCTAGTCTTTAAAAAACGATATTTCTAGCGCTATAATTGGTTGGTCAATTAATTTGGAAGTTAAATAATTTTTCAGTTTGTAACATTAGCATGAACCGTCTCCGGGCATGCTCTCTTTCAGTATAAAAACAGAGGTAAGAACTATGAATAAGAGTTTGGTGAACGCGGTAACCGTTTTTTGTTTGAGTGGTTATGTTTCGCTATCAGTTTCGCAGGAATTTATGGCAGGTGGGCCACTTGGAGCTACCAACGAGGCGGGCACATTTGTACCGATGAGTGATAATGTGACCGTGTATGGAAGTTTTCATTTTGCCGAAAGTTGTACTTTTGATCCTGAGAGAAATTTAATTCTTGCGATGAATCGGGGTAATAGCGGGGATGCTCCTGATAATGATGGCTATGTGTCTTTGATTAATCCAGATGGAAGTGTTCATACTGCGAAGTGGATTGGGGCGACCCGTGATGGTCTGGAGTTGCATGACCCCATCGGTAGTGCGGTTGCAAATGGTACTTTATATACTGCGGATAATGGGTCGCGACATTTAAGGTCCTTTGATTTAGAGAGTGGAAGACCTTTAACAGCTGTTGCTATCCCGGGCTCTGGCTTTATAAATGGTGTTGGCGTAAATGGTGATGGGACAGCATACCTGTCTGATACCGGGCAGGGAACGATATACGAAATTACGGCATCTGGTGATGTTTCTGTTTTCGCTGAAGGCGCGCCTCTAAATAGTCCAAATGGTGTGGCGATAGATAATGATGGCAATATTGTGGTCGTTAATATTGGTGATGCTGCTGTTATTACTTATGACCCGTCTGGAGATGTAGTTAACGAAGAGAGTGCTATTGAAGGTGGTAATGATGGGGTTGTCGTGTTGGCCGATGGTACTAAATATGTGAGTAGTGTGCGGTTTGGAAGTGTTTCTAGAATCGATACAAGTGGAAATGCCACAATGGTCGCTAGTGGAATTCCAAGCGCGGCGTCAATGTGTTATGACTCCAGACAAAACCAATTGGTTATCCCTATGAACCCTAATTATGCATTAGCATTTATTCGGTTGTAATTCTAAATATTTGTAATATTCTAACAGGGAGATCGATGTAAAGGCGGCCTAATTCTGTCACGGCAGCAATGTTTAAAGCTTTATAGTTAGCCCTGGGTCTAATTGGGCCGCCGGATCCAGGACAGCGCTTTGGTTTTTCAACTCTTGGGTAAAATACCGATTTGTACTTCAAGGAAGAGAAATTGGCGTAGCTGCGTCAACTAGACTTTGGTTTATTGAGTGCTTCAATCGCATAAATCATTGTCAATGATTATTGATAGAGCGACTCCAAATTCGTCCTCCAAATTGTTGCTAATATACATGGCAGCAAGTTCAGCATTCACGCTAAAATGGCAAGTCCTAGAGCTTACGAAACTGTAAGCCGTTTTGCTGGCAATTCTCTTATGCCAAGTTGTATTTCTCGCTCTTGATTGTTTTTGACTTTGTATAATGAAACTGAGAATGAATAAAAACTCGTTTTTTGAGTGCAACTTCCCTGTGCTATTGCTGGCATTTGTTGTCTATTCTTTATTTTTTTCTTATAAAGCTGTTACCGCAAAAAGCGGTCTCAATATTCCAATACAAAAATTCGACCTCAATACTTTGGTTTTAAGTGAGCCCTGCCTTGAGATAGAAGGTGAGAGATATAGCTTCGAATTTTTACTTGATTTAAATCATAGTGAAACCGTATTTCGAGTTTTAGAACGAAACACGGAAATAGTAGATAATTCTGAGTGCTCCATATTGACACCTTCTTCTGAATACCCAGATTATTTTGATTACAATATAGCAAACCTTGTTATCGCTGAAGGCAACCTCGATACTGGGCTGAGATACGATATAGATTCTAAGTTTGAGAGCAAAAGCTTGCTTAGTAACTTTGTGGTAACCGGGGCATATATAGCGAAGCAAAGATTAGACAGTAATTTTTTTGTCACAGCACCCCCTGAAGGTTATTCCCTAGAGGTAAATAACATTGGCAACTACAACTCTGCGGAGGGGAAAATCTTTACTTGCCTTTCGCCGTATACTAACGGCGTCCTTACGCCAGTTGCAGGTAAAACAGAATATGGCATTTCTTTCAATATTGTTTCAGCTAGCGATGCAATTATTGGAGTAGTCGACTCTGTCTCATTTAATGCCAACAATCTAAATGGCTCTGACGGCAAACGACTTTCTTGTAGTGGAAGTTATGAAACAACGACAGGAGTTTACCAAGACTTGGTCTTAGTAGGTGCAGATTTGCTTAGAGTTTCTTTTGCGCTTCTGGATCCTAGCCTATTAACATTTAAGCTTCTCCAGGCTGAAACACTTCAGAAAACAGCTTCACTGAAGGCTATCTCTTTTAATCCTGCTAAAAACTCCAAAACAATGCCAGTGGAGAACAATATAGATATAACATTCAGTTCTTCGCTGACAAAAGGCGAGGGCTTGATTACTCTCAAAGATTCTGAAGGCAATACAGTGGAATCTTATCAGGCTGGCTCTAGTCCAAACATTACAATTGCAGGCGAAAATCTCTCAATAAACCCTACTGCCATATTAGCGTCTGATACAAACTACTCTATAAATATCCCCATTGGCGCGGTACGGGGCTCTTCAGGAGACAATCTTGGAGAAGCAATCGATTATGATTTTAGAACTCAAATCGATGTTGCTTTCATGCTGCTGGGATATAACGGGACTACCCTTTACGAGTCTACCGATGCATTTAAAGCTACAGCAGAATTGGCTACTACGCAAATGGACTTGCTTAGCTTTAATCGAATATCTTCCTATAGAACCCATATGCTTCCTATTAGTTCCTATGATGGTGAATATGCGGATTCAAAAGCTCAAATAGAAGCTATCGATTCAGCTCTCGATAATTGGGGTTCCGATGATGTGTTCTCAAATTTTTACGCTGAGTTTAAGACCAATCCAAATGCTTTGAAAAACCCTACGGCAGAGCAGGTCAGTGTCCTTAACATATTACGAGATTGGTTGGTGGAAAATAAGATGGGGGCGGCTAATTGGCAAGATACAGACCTAGGCAGAGACAATTACCAATGGATTTTGGACCAGGTTCTTCTCGCTAGCTCCTCTGGTGCTCGCTTCTTGCTGGACGGGTTGAGAATGCCTGCTGGTTTTGAAGTAAACGAATACAAGACAGTCGGAATAATATTATCCAGTGATGACTCTTATAACACTGGAGCAATGGCATCTTCTTTCAATTCTTGGGGAGGAAAACACTGGAACATTTCTGATTCTGATGGCAGCAAATACACTCACTACCAACCTTTCTTTTATGATGACCATAGTGTTTTATCCCCTGGTGGGGACCCGGAAAAAATTAAGAAAGGTAATGCACAGGTCATTATGCATGAGTGGGTGCATACTCTGGGCGGAGGCCATGACCAAGATCCTGGTTGTATTTCGCCCTATTCATTTATGACCGCTTGCGATACAGGAGACTTTTTCCCTTATCCTATTTATAACAGGATTTATATTATGGGATGGCTGCCTGACACGACTGTGACGACCGACCCTTCATTGGTAGAAGATAGTTACAATGCGACTGATCCCACCAAGAAATACCTCTTGAAGCTAGGAGACTTCCGATACCAAGAGCTATTCAATGGCTCTTGGTACCAATACAGAGTTCCATCTTTTGGAAAAATATTGGAAGAATGTAAAGTAGGTGGAATGACTTTTGGTGATGATGGAAATACTATTGATCCATTAGGTACTTGTGGTCAATTAGTGGTCGATAAGTCATGCATCGTATCAAGTTCTTTTTATGATAACGAACTTAAAATGAATATGACCATACGAGATTTTCAGGCTTGCGAATTCATCGATGTTGAAAATGAGTTATCGTTTGAATTATTTGCGAAATTTCTAAGTAGATTAGACGGAAGTTCGCAAGACTATAGTGGCGCTGTCGACCGACAGGCGCTGTTAATGGAGCAGACCAATGATTCTCTGCGGGATGGATCTCAATAAATTCATTGGCCTCAGTAAGTTCCTGCTTTAACGATAGGCCTGATACATTAATATTGCTGTGAAAGCCAATCATTGGGTTCTAGTAAAAGCACAACCAAACTGAAACGGTTTTCATTATAAGATTAATTCTTATTTAAAATTGTTCGCTCAGTTCTAAAAAATTTAAAGAAGCACCATGTTGAGCATGCAGTAATTAGATGCCAAATCGCGTGCGGTTGCAGCAACGAATCGGGTTGGCAGTAGGGAGTGTCGGGATAACCTTGGAGCCAAATAACGAAAGCTATTAGGTATGAGGCCATACCGAGAAAAAACCATGGAGAATAAGTCCTGCATAGACGCGGCGACTTTTTAGCAAAAATTGCAGGTACCCAGAATAATACTATCCACCAATATTCATTTAAATTTAAGAATATTTCCTGTGGAAATATCCCAAATATAGCCGCTACAATAAAACCAACAAATCCTGAAAGCCATCGAAAAGCCGGCGACCAGAATCTGAACAAAGCTTCAGAAATAATCCATAGGCCGATGGATAAACCGAATAAATCTAGCCCAATGCCTAATCTGCCTCCGAAGAACCATCTAGCAAGTGAATAAACGACCACTATTAGCAAGTAAGTCTTCAGGAAACGGTTTACAGACCATTGTCCCATCTCTTTAAGGTTATACAACCAAGGGAAAATTATGTACATAATCATACTAAGATTATCAGCCCAGCCACCCCATGCTGTGTGAGTTCCATGCATTAGCCATGATCCTGGCCCAAGAAAAATCACCGCTATCGCGTATAAAACACTAATTGGATTGAGACTCGTAAATGTATTTTTGTTTACGTTCTCTAGCCCGTTTTCAGCCGAGAGCACTCGTAACATTAGAAGTCCTGAAATTATGAATCCGATATTACTTACGGTGTTCGCTGGCTCTCGAAATACTCCACCACTTACTCTTTCGCACCATCCGGAGATTGTGCCTATCACCTCTCCATTCTCAAAATAGAACAAAACTCCTGTAGAGGCTAAGGCCAGATATAGAACGATAAAGGCTGTACTAACAAGAATGGCGGCAGGGTAAATTTTTAGCATATAGAGAGTTCCAATAAAAATGGTAGATTTAACGCGATCTATAATATAAAAACATTGTTGTCTTATAAACTAGCGAAATAAGACTGTTTTAATTTCAAATGTTATGCCTACGCAGTTTCTTTAGTTACGGTATAGAAACTTACTAGGTTGTGATAGTCGTCTCGCAACGTTCATGTAAAAGCTTTGAGAAGTAAAAACAATTAACCGAAAACTAAGATTTACCCACTAAAGTCAAATGATTAAAAAACTTTATCAGGTTTCAACCAATGAAGGGCATTAACAAAATCTTCATTTGGAACATCCATTTCTTTTAAGCGTTCGTTAACGGCATTCAATACATTATCTCCATAAAGATCGATGTCAGACATTGCTTGCCAGAATTTATAGCCTCCTGGTGTGCTCATGTGGCCTACAAATGCATCCATCACATATCTTAGGTTATCATCTGTTTCAAGGCCTTCTGCATTTAGTTTGAGCAACATATCAAGCTGGTTCCCCATCGCAAAAAGAGCCATTACAGCCTTAGTTTGTCGATCTGGATCCATATCTTCATAGTTATGGAGAAACTCTCGATATTCCGAACTATGATTAGCCATAAAAAACATCATTTCCTGCCATATATGCCTCTGCTCTCTCTGCGACGAAGCAAGAGCCAATCGATTGGCTGTGCGTGTTTGTATTCCAAGAAAGATTAACGAAATAATTACTCCTATCCCGCCTAGAAACTCACCCCAAGTACTTAACAATTCCATATCTATTCCCCAGTTCTATTAAAAGTGCTTTGATTTACTAACCTTTTTAGTTTTTTTTGCCCGGTTTTTTGAGCTAGTGTTGAATGAATAAGAAAAATTCGCGATCATTCTTAAGTTAATAATTAGGAATAATACAAAATCAGGTGGCTTATGTTTAATCGACGAGAATTCCTCTTCACTTCGCTTGCTGCACCACTATTTCTTTCGAGTAATAAATCTCATGCTCAAACGGCACCATCTGGAAAGATGTTGCTTGCCATGCATCAGAACACTTCTCGAGCTGCTGGTTTTCGCCAGTCTCTCGAAGGCTGGTCTCGAGCTGGCATTAAATATGTCGAGCTTAATGACACAATGCTTGATGAATTTCTTGAAAACGATAGTTTGGTAGGTGCGCGCAACCTGCTGGACGATTTGGGACTTACACCGGTATGTGCAGCTGCAGCACTACCTGATCTTTGGATCCCTGGCCCTGCGCGCGAGTCATCACTGGAAGTATGGAGAATGCGTTGTGATCAGATGGCCAATCTGGGCCTTGAAAAAATCTATTCGCCTTCTGTTACAAATCGCCCGGTTACGACTGAGGATTTTACGGCAACGCCAGAGGCTATTCGCGAAGTAGCGGTAATAGCGAGTGAATATAATCTTACTTGTTCGATCGAATTTATCCGTACGTCCACTCATCTTGCTACCTTGAGTTCAGCGCTGAACATGATTCGTGCAGCGGATCATCCGAATGTAAAACCAATGATCGATTTTTTTCACTTCTGGTCCGGCATGAGCAAGCTTGAAGATCTGGATCTGTTGGAATCGGGTGAGCTCTTGCATTGCCATTTTCAGGATTTCCTCGATGCGCCCAGAGAGCTCACTGACAATAGCTACAGAGTCATTCCTGGAGATGGTATAGCTCCGCTCAACTCAATCATTCGCAAACTCGCTGAAAAAGAATATCAAGGTGCGCTATCAGTGGAATTGTTTCGGCAGGAGTTAGTAAATGGCGATCCTTTTGAAGTGGCTGCAGAGATAAAGTTAAAGTCTGTGGCAGTTATGAATGAGGCTGGAGTCCTGTAGAGAGGAGGAAGCGGTACTAAAATAAATAAGGACGTAAAGGTACTAATGTCGTTATGCTTGAGCTTTAGTTAAGTGTGTTATGGCCTAGTCGGATCGTTTTAATTGTAGCTCAAACGTTACACCGTCACTTCGTTTAAGTAAATTTACATCGCCACCAAGCATCCGCATGTAGTGTCGGGAAATAAACAAACCGATACCTTGATTAACCTCATCCTTTCTGTTTGCCATGTTGCTATCGGTGAAGCGAAGATTGAATACGCTGTCAATTTTGTCGTTAGGTATAGCGGGGCCTTCATTTGAGATTAGAACTCGACACCCACCGTTAGTTTCGCAAACTTCTATTTCTATGGGTGAATCTTTGCTGCGTCTGAATCGGTCGGCATTAGCAATTATATTGTCTAGCACCAGCCATAGAAGTAAGCCGCGAATTTCAATTTCAACATCAGCGTTTGCTTTCAGAGTAATATTAGCAATGTCTTCTTTGTTGTCGATGTATTGTGTCAGATAATCGCTAACATTTATGCTATAAATTTCATCTGAAGAGCTCTGTACAGCCTGGTCAATTCTAAGTATAGCTTCGAGAGCAGTATCGATCCGCGCGATATCGATATTATCTGGGTATTTGTTCTTTAAATTGTGAAAAGGAGACTTAATTTCATGTGCGATAATTGAGTTGATATCCCTGTCTCTTTTTGATTTAAGCTGCAGTTCTGTTGCCAACTTACGTTCTCGATTAAGTTGTCTGCGTATTTTTAATAACACATAACGAAAAGCTTTTGCTACAGTGCCTATCTCATGCTTCGATTTTACATAAGGGATGTCGATTGGCGTGTCAGGATCCCAATTACGGGTTTTGATCAGGCCGGCTGTGAGATTAACCAAAGGTTTGCCTAAGAGCAAGTAGACGACAAGCACTGCTATCAATAGGGCTAGTATGCTGTAACCTACTATAGGCATCATAGTATTTAGATAGTTAACATGAGTCGCCAGATTTAATTCAGCACTTCTTTCGTAGCTTAGCCAAATGTCGGCCCGCGGCGTCGAACAATAACTAATGGGTTGAAATCCAAAAACGGCCCTGGCAACGGAATCTTGAATTTCAGAGTTGGGTTCGATTGTTAATGGAGCGGTATTTACAAAGGATGTGGTTCCACTGAAGCAATCACAAGTTGTTTTCGAGTGACAGCGACCGAAATATATTGATTCTCCATTATCCAAAACACTATTTATTTGATTAACGTTAGGGCCGCGGCTATTGCCATTAATATTTTCCGTATTTATTCCTTGTCCGCCAAAACTGGAACTACGAGAAAAATTTATCAGCACGGCATGAATCCACTCTTCAAAACTCTCAATACTAATCGGTCTAGGACACTGCTCACGACTTGGGAAACTTGCACAAGCATCCATCTTTAAGCGTAGGCGTTGTTTAGGTTTGCTGTCCAAGCAGCGCTGGCTTGGGTCTACTGGATCCCAAAATTCTGCGTATATACTATCTTCCCTTGAGTCGCCTCGTGTACCGAGACGTTTAATATCGGCTTTGCCGAGATGATCGACATCGATGCTCCAGCTTTTATTGCCGCCGGGAGTTGTTAGCGCTAGAGTGAATAGATCATCGGGGTCTTTGCCCTGCAGCAGCTGAGTGCAGTAATCAATATAAAAATATAGATGATCGACGTTACTTTGAGGAGTAACAAAATAAGCAACGCAAATCTCAAATCGCTTCGGGTTTCGTAATTCGCCGAATTGTTGGAAGCAGTCTTCTGGGGGTTGCACGTTAGTATTCGAATCAGTTTGTATGATGTCCTGGTTCCTAACTCGTGCGGCACGAATGCGGCCGCTGTGTAAATTTAGGTCAACTATCTCGATAGGGTTTTCTTTGCTAACGAGTAGTTCGTAAATGTCTGTTATTTTAGCATCTCGATCTTCTGCATCTGTTTGTTGGAACGCCATCCATCCAGCAAAAAAAGCTGGTGTAATAGATAAAATGAAGAGCAGTATGATGACTCCACGAAGACGAGGAAAGCGACCGAATAGATAGTTTTTCATAGAGCGCCTATTTGATCCGATTTTTTTGCATTAACCTTATAGATTCGATACATAGAAGAAGAATGGTGAAAAACATCGCTTTATTCTTCTTGCCAACTGTATCCGCCACCACCAGGCCTTGTTTTAATAGGTAATGTGGCATCATTTTCTACGAATTGACGGAATTCTTTTCTGAGCTCTGCAATGTGGACAGCTACAGCCTCGGTTGTCGGTTTTAAAGTAGGCAAAGCTTCTTTTAATTTCCCTATCGGTACCGGCCTGGGAGAATTTTTTGCAAGAATCACCAATAACCGCATTTGGGTTAAGGTGCACTTGATTGAATTTCCTTTCCAGGTAGAGCTTCCTGTCAACGGGGAGAGTCTCAGATTGCCGAATTCTGTGGTCATGCCATCAAGAATAGGGTTGCTCGGCGATTTTGCTTGCAACTGTAAACCAAGTCTGACAGCTCGCAGATAGTCTGCAGGCGAATGAGGTTTGGAAAGGGTGTCTACTACCTTCAGCGCTCTCATAAAGCCTTCTACTTCTGAGCTTAATTCGCGACCTGACACAACAATTACTGTTGAGCGTAAATCTGGGCTCATTTCAGTTAGTAGCCTGATCCCGCCGTCTTTATCCAGCCCTGGGTCACCACCACTCAGATCGAGGTCTAAAGTGATAAGATCATAAGTCTCTTCGGCAGCCTGTTTGCGCTTAAACATGGTGCGTGCTTGATCTTCATTGAAAAGCTGATCAACTGAAACATCGCCCCATGCTGCTTCGATAAGGTCACGATATTGATCGCTCTCATCTTCAGAGTCTTCGACAATCGCTATATTAATCATGACTTAAGTTGCTCCAATTATAGTCATTTAGCGTAGTTTTCACAGTATAAGTATTCTCTCCTTTGGGATTAAGTATTTCCTTATCTGGGTTAAAATTCGTGTTGATTACTACTGGCTTCCTAGTTTTGGGGAAACCCACTCTCTCATGGGAAACTTTTCCTTTTTGGATCTATCCTTAGTGCTGTTATTAGGTTTAGACAGCTTCGATACATGGCTGAGTCATTGTTAGTTTCCGGGGGTCGCTTTGGGGACGTTCGCACTGAAAACACGCAATTAGGGCTATGTTTCGTATGAATCTTTTAATTCACCAATCTAAATTCAGAACATGTAACCAATCATACCTACTTCATTGATAGACAAAATCTTGGCGCTTAGGTAAAACAAGTAATGTGTTTCTCGAGGAGATAAGTCTGTGTACAACTTCTATAAAATTTTTCTGGGTAGTCTTATGTTACTCAGCTTTTCTATTTTCAGTACCGTGCTGGCACAGGGGTATGATCTTGTCATAAACAACGGCCGGGTGATTGACCCGGAGTCTGGTCTTGATGAAGTTCGTCATATCGGCGTTATAAACGGGCGAATAGTTACCATTTCCAATTCCGCTTTGGTCGGCGCAAGAGAAATTGATGCGGGATCCTTAGTCGTATCGCCAGGATTTGTTGATATTCATGCTCATGGCCAAACAGAAGAGGCTTATCGTCTTATGGTTCAGGATGGTGTGACATCTGGGTTCGAATTGGAAATTGGTACGGCTCATGTAGGCGAATGGTATGCAGAGAGGTCAGGAGGCCAAGTGTTGAACTATGGTATTAGTATTGGACATATCCCGATTCGTATGTCGCTTTTTAATGACCCAGGAAGATTCCTGCCAATGGCAGCGGGCGGCAACGGAATTGCTGGACCAGAAATTATGGATCGTATGGAAGAAATGATGCGTCAGGGTATTGCTGAAGGTGCAGTGGCTATCGGATTTGGGCTTGCTTATACCCCTGCGGCAACACAAACGGAAATTCAAGCTATGTTAGAAATTGCGACTCAGGTTGGAGCTACTGCTCATATTCATACGCGTGGAGGCTTAAATGGATTACAACAGATTATCGATAGCGCTAGAGACATAGAAACTTCACTACATATTGTTCATGCTAATTCGAGTGGTGGATCTTACATTAATGAATTCTTAGCGATCATTCAAAGAGCCCGAGAATTGGGCCAGGATGTGACCACAGAAATGTATCCTTATGGCGCTAGCTATTCTGATATAGCCTCAGCTTTATTTGATAATTGGGAGGATTGGGAAGACAATCGTTTTCAGCGCAATATGTGGGTAGCTACAGGTGAACGCTTGACAAGGGAAAGTTTCGGTCGCTATCGACAAATCGGAGGGGGTGTCATTACCTTCAGTCGCACTGAAGAACAAACACGGATAGCATTACAACACCCGCTTACGATGGTGGCTAGTGATGGTAGAATTCTAAACGGCAGAGGTCATCCTCGTAGCTCCGGTACTTTTGCCAAAGTCCTGGGCCGTTATGTGCGCGAAGAGCAATTAATCAGTCTAATGGATGCTTTGCGGCGGATGACCATAGAACCGGCTCGTCGTTTGGAAGCTTTTGTACCGGCGATGCGTAATAAAGGCCGGATTCGTGTTGGCGCCGATGCCGATATTACAATTTTCGATCCGGATAGTATTATAGATCAGGCAACCTATACTAATCCGATCCTACCAAGCCAGGGAGTCGAGTATGTTGTAGTTAATGGTGCAGTTGTCCTCGATCAAGGTATTCTAAATCCTGAAATTCGTCCAGGAGTTGCGATAAGAAATAATTGAGTTATGCAAAAAAATAGCAAGGAACTATAGTGTTTAAAATTCTGAATGGAGTTCGTATCCTCGATCTAACCACAGTTGTATTGGGTCCTTTTTCCACTCAGATACTGGGTGATTTTGGAGCTGAAGTAGTAAAGATCGAAAACTTAGACGGGGATATGATGCGTGCGGTACGGCCCGGTAAATCTGACGAAATGGGAGCAGGTTTCATTAATTGTAATCGTAATAAAGATTGTGTAGCTATTAACTTAAAGGCCGACAGGGGCAAGGAAATCTTTTATCGGTTGGTCGAGAAAGCCGATGCTGTTGTCCATAACATGCGCAATAAAACGGCGATAAACCTTGGTATCGGCTACCAAGACTTAAAAGCCCTAAAGGCCGACATTGTTTATTGCGGTGCTCAAGGGTTTGGAGAAAGAGGACCAAATTCAGATGTTCCGGCATATGATGACATTATCCAAGCAGCTAGTGGGCTTTCTTATCTGAACTCTGACGAACAAGGTCAACCACGTTATTTGCCGACCATTGTGGCAGATAAAGTTTCGGGTTTGCAGTTAGCTTTAGCGGTAATGGGAGGGCTAATAAACAAAATCCGAACTGGCGAAGGTTGCTATATTGAATCACCTATGTTTGAAGGGCTAGTTGCTTTCTTAATGGCAGAGCAACTTGCAGGACACAGCTATATACCTAGCACCGGTAATACTGGATATGATCGACTAACCGCTCCTTATCGAAGACCATATCCAACTAAAGACGGATATATGGCTATCCTACCTTATAGTACGAAGAACTGGGTGGATTTTTTCAATATGGTGGAGCGGCCGGAATGGGCTAATTGGGAGATCGTCAAGGACCCTATAAAAAGAAGCGAAAATATCAATACACTTTATGAAAAACTTTTTGAGATAGCTCCGGAAAAGACTACAGAAGAGTGGGTCGAGTTGTTGCGTCATGCAAATATTCCGCACACGAAGGTAAATCGTTTAGATGACCTCATAGAGAACGATCATTTAAATGAAGTCGGATTATTTGAAAGCTATGAACATCCCAGCGAAGGAACGATGCGGCAGGTTCGTTCACACTATACCATGCAAGGCATAGAGCAGTTGAAAGACAATCCGGCCCAGCAAATAGGCCAATCTACTGAAAAAATATTACTAGAAATCGGTTATTCCAGCGCTGAAATAAGTGATCTGGCAAGTTCTGCTGTCGTTAAATGTAAGTAGATTGTTGCCTTGATTTGCCTATTCAGTTCTCAATCCAAACCGGTTGAGTGAAGGCGCCGTTTCGGGCGATGTCCCATACTTCAAGGCGCACCCAGTTTCGGTCAGAAAGGTCTACTGAGCTATTTATTGTTTCAGAATCGAATTCCTTAGTATGGGAAAGGTCGATGCGTTCGCGATAAATTGAATCGCCATCACCACTAACAATTTCCATATAAGATAGTGGGTAGGTCCATTCCAAATCCGTGATCAGGCTTGCTGACTCATTTCTATTTACAATTGCGCCGCTTTCACGGCCGTCCACAGAAAAATTCGTAATCAACACCTCACCGGTTGTGACGAAAAATTTGCCCTGAGATAAGGCATCCACTACGGATTGCCAGCCATCTTCATAGCGAGGAACTTCATCAAGCCTTAGATAATTGATGTTCATGGTGCCGTATAATTCATAATCTTCATAGATTTTGAAAATGTCTACTTCGCCTAGAATATATTTACGAACTCCCCAATTTGCCATGTCGTTCTCTAGGTCAAGTACGCGCCACCCTAGCATTTCTTTTGAGTAGTCCGCGGGCATTGCTTTCCATGCGCCACCGAGAAAATGTTCGCTGAGGAAAAAATCTTCATCGTTATAGTTGTCGGGGAATCCGGTTGAACCTTTCACTCTCGGGTGGGCTGTCCAAGCTAAACCTTTTTCGAGTTCCAGAAGATTTAAAACATCTTCAGCGCTGCCAATATGGTAAACGTTTCCATACTCTGTCAGCTCTTGCTGGAAAGGTTGGTCTTCATTTTGGTTCAGAACCCAATATACAGGCTTAGGAAACAGGCTTAACCAATGGCTGCCCAAATGTACATTCGGTTCTTCGCCTGGTATTAACAAAAACTCATCATCTGATAGACGAGCAAACTCTTCATGCATGACTTTGAGTTCCGCTAATCGTTGCTCAGTTCCTGTTTGTGGCGTCCGACCAAAATGAAATTCAGCCATATGCACCATATCTACACCCATCTTTTTGAAGAAGTTAACGAAGTCTGGATCTTCTAGCCCGACAGGAATGCCAGTGGTATTTTGTTCCTGTTGCATATTGATGTAGTCCATAGAATGTTCGTGGTGATAGTGACTAGAGAGCGTTTTATAACCCGGAAGTGCTTTAAATGTGTCATTGCGCGTATAAGTTTTAACAATTTCTAAGTTTTCCAGTCCTGAAGATCTGGAAGGGAAAAGCAGTACACCAAGCTTTTGCACTGAACCTGGTTGAGCATTAACCCAGGGTACGAAGCGTCGGTCCCCCATTGGCGGTTGTCGAACACCAAATGCGAAGCCATCGATCATGTCCAGATATTCGAAGCCTGCCCAGTTGTATCCAAAGTTATCGGCAAAATCCAAAGGGTACAAATACTGGTGTGGAAAAGGAGAGATAACCAATGAACCATTTTCATTGGATAGCGCAATGCTGCGATAGCGCGTTTTATATACCCGAGCTGTTGCATTGGTAACTGTATCGATATGAGGGTTCTCGTGAGCATCAATCCATTCAACGTGATGCCCTTCGGTTTCACGCTTAGCCAAACCTATATGGTACAAAAATGCAGTTGCAGGCCTTTCCGTAGACACCCTCGCTTCCATGTGTACAAATGGGCTATCGTGATAGAGGGTAAATACTAGAGAGCCAGAGAAGTGCGTGCTATTTAGACCTTCTATTTCGATTGTTGCTCGATTCCCTGCAGTTGCTACTTCAACGCTCTCAGGTATTAAATAACCTTTTTCCACAGAATACGGTCTGGTTGGCACTCGATCAAAAAATATTTCCCAGCCGTCACGTAACTCGAGATCCCTATCTCCTATCCAGAATAAATAATTAGGATCGACGTTTTTAATCACGACTTCATTGTCTACGCCTATTGATTTTATTAGAGGAGCTGCAGCATTGTTGCCTTGACGGGGAATAAACTGCAGATCGATATAAGTCTTTCCTTCCGGAGCTTTCCAGCTAAGAATTAAGCCACCGTCTCGGACACTGAGCTCGAAGCCGTCGCTGGTATTGAAACCTTGTTGAGAGATTTCGGTAGCAATTACCGTGCAAGACGTTAGGCTTATAACAATATAGGTAATGGTACTATTTAGTAATCGGTACATTTAGATCCTTTCTAATCGGGATTTTGCCAATCGAAGCGGTACTCTACATTGTTTACTCTTACCGGGCTATTAGAAATAATCCGAGGCTCGAAGCGTAAACGGCGCGCGGCGTTAATAGCGGCATCATTAAACACACCAGGAGGCTCGCTCTCGACAATAGAGATATCTTCCACGGCGCCACTCTCAGTCACTGCAAAACTAACGATGACATAGCCTTCGATTCCTAGCTCCACTGCTATGTCAGGGTAGTCTGGCGTGATATGTCGCATCGCAATGAGTTCGCGAAACTCTATCCCCTCTGAAGAAGGAATTACTGCTACTGAATTTTCCCCGCCCAGTTTGTAATTAAACGCAAACCGAATACCATCTAGCACTTCTTCCCGAGTGTTATCAAACAACATTCTCCTTGCGGCATTTACCGAAGTTCTCTGGAAGTACCCTTCCGGTTGCTCTTCAATGACTCGAATGGTACTCCCAACCACTTCGCCTTCCTGGTCGACAGAAAACTCTAATACGGTCCAGCCTTCTACAGCTAGGGCGCGTGCCCGCAGAGGGTAAAGAGGTTGTGGTATACGCCTTATTGTTAAGCCGCGTAGAAAATTTGGAGGAGGAATGGGTTCGAGTGATTCAAACTCCCTGCGGTGGCTTTCTTCAGGTACTACACAGCCTATTAGCAGGAACAGGCATGCTAGAAGAAGGTAATGGTTAAGGTAAAACTTGATCCGTTGCCATTTTTGGGGATAGTAACTCCTCATGGCTTTTTATTCTTTGTTGTATTTTTCTTAGATTTTAGAAAGTTGTTCTTACTCTTAATGCCATCTCCATACCATTGCCGTTGCAGTAATCTTCTATTTCGCGAACGATGCCATCTACAATCCGACCTTGGAACCGAGTCCGTTTTCGGCAGTATTCGTTTTCTGTTATGTTCCTAGATTCGAAGCGAAAGGTAATGTTGCCAAATGCTACCTTTTCTACGTAAGCTGAAAGATAGGGCTGATTGATTTGTTCTTCGATATCGTCAATGTCGTAAGCCTTTCTTCCAGTTCCCCCATTGGAGTTGTTCCCGTAGTTAAAACCATAGGTTAACTGTTGGCTGGTTATATCATGACGAAATCCCATGTTTAGAGACCAGCGCCCATTGTTTCGTTGCCTTCGCTTAATTCCTAAAAATGGGTCAGTGAATTCAGAATCTCGCAGGCGGATACCGGTAGTCAGAAGTGCATTAGAGATTTGAAATTGATCTAGCTTGGTGCTGATATCTAGGTTCAAGCCATATCTATGCCCGTCTCCGATATTGCCACGCGCGGACTGCAAGATATCTGACGAAAGAGAAGCATCGATTTTATCAATATGATCTTCTACATCCCTGTACCAAAACTGTGAATTTAATACACCGGTATCATTAGGTAAGCGAAATTCAAGGTTTAGCTCATAACGCCAGGATTTTTCTTGAACGATTTCTGGGTTACCTGCCTGAGTGTTTTTGTCTTCATCAGAATTATCCGAAGAAGCACTAAAGTCAGAGAAACTAAGTTGGTCAATATCTTTTTCTATTCCCGCTCTCAATTGCAGATAAGGAGTGATATCGTAACGGTAGTCGAATTTGGGCTTTATGAAATCGAAGTTACGTTTACGGTTTATGTCGCCAGATTGTTCTATAGCGGATGTCTCATAAATTATGGAGCTTTCCATGGTCATGCGACTATTAATTTGCCAGTTGTGCACTGCGAACGGTTCGTATCGAATTTCTTCCACAGTCGACAGACTGTTATCTATAGCTACGGGAACCAAATTACTGTAGTCGGGTGAAATTGTCCCGGGTACATCTAATCCCATTCTTAACGTAGAGTCTCGAATGGTTTGAGCTCCTTCCAATCCTAGTTCTAGTGCTTGAATGCGATTTAAATTCCGAGTCAACGAAGTGCGAAAAATTCTTTCCCGATCTCTTCCAGTACTACCCAAAAATAAATTGGCATTATCGATACCATCTTTAGTATCAAATCTGGTTCTGTCGAAAGCAAACTCGCGGTCATTTAGAATAAATAAAAAACGATATTTGGAGCCATTTAAGAATTCATATTCGTAATCGCCGCCAATTTCCCAGTTAGTTCTATCACTATCGCTCAGCTCTTTTTGATTAATGATTTCGTTATTTAGCAAATTATTAATTGTTCTGATTTTTTTTTGCGGCGAGGGAGTTCGGTCTTCCGCTAATGCGTTAAATTGAATGACGCTGCGGTCAAACGTGTAGCCTAGGTTTAAGCTGGCGGCGAACTCAGTTCGGTCTCGTGTAGACTGCTCTTTTCGAGTTTCCAAGAGATTATTGTCTGAGTCGTAGCTAAATTCTCGTGCTTCGCTGTGGCNATATGACGGGTCTGCTTCCAAAGATAGTAAATAGTTTAGATTGCCCGATTGACCACTTAGTGATATCTGGCCGCCCGGGTCTAAGGTGCCATCCTGCTTCCGGTCTGTTCGCACTTCAAGTGAAGTGCTGGAGCGGTTAGGAGTGTTTATTAGGACAACGTTTACTATTTGGCCGCCGCCCCGAATTTCCAATTCTTCTGATGTCCCTCGGATAATTTCTATATACTCGACCTGATCGGCAGAAATGCGATTAAGCTGGTCGCGACCTTCGTTATTTTTTCCCGTGATACGTTGGCCATTAATTAGAATTTCTCCTCCACCAGAGCCTAATCCTCTGCCACTATTTCCTCCGCGTAACGCAAGTCCAATACCGGGAATTCGATTCAGCATGTCATTAGCAGAAACCGGAAAGAACTCGGCGAAATAATTGGCCGGGTAGATCACCGTAGACGTGTCATTAGGGAATTCGGGCTGCACCAATTGTGCCAAAGTCAGCGGAGCGGTCAGAAACAACAAGAAAGCTATGACTATGGTTTTCACGCTAGTCGGGATACGAGATTTCATTGGAAGGTAGCGTTCTTTCTCTATGATCTTTTGGTCTGGATCGATTTCCGTTCGCCTTATGATCCGACCCACATGCCACGCCATTCTAATGACTTTGTTTTAATCAGTCTGTGACAATTTGTACGAACTAAGGCGGGAAGTCTGCTATTTTTGAGCTAATTTTTATCTAAATATAAGAACCAGTTGCAGACATAGCCTCAGAATTCGGCCAAATTGGTTAATAAGGCCTCCTAAAATCAGGGGGACACTGCCTAGAATTGATAACAAGCCTTACAAATTGCACTGTGTTTTGTAAGAAAGCCCGGGTCAGCGGCGCGCTGCCCTGGGCTTTCTGAGAAGCAATTAATTTGACTCGTAAGTAGAAAAAGCGCTTTCGCCTTCGCCACCAATGAAATCTGAATATTTAGTATCGCCTGTGAAATGTGATTTTAGGAAAGCGTAAACATACTTACCTTGAATTTCTTGCTCTGAACCTTGATTTGCTGGAATCATATGGCCGCCCTCAGCAAATTCCATATAGACCTTCGAGGTTGATGAGTTAATTGAATCATAAAGCATACGGGCGTGTGTCTCTGGAGGAGCAATGGTATCGTCCGCGGTTGCGATAATAAGTGTCGGAGTGCTGACCCCGCTTAAATCGCCGTCGAAGGATTGTCCTAATTCACAGCAGTAGGGAGTAAGTGGCACTACCGCCTTAATAGCATCGCCCAATTCTTGTGCTGCTTGTAAAGAGGCCCCGCCGCCCAGAGAATGCCCCATTATGGCGATCTGGGTTGTGTCGATCTTGTTTGTGAGGGGGCTGGCTTCATTATTGTTTTCTTGTATGAGCAACTCCACTCCGGCTATCAAGGCACTCTTGCGCTGTTCAAGATTGTCTTCTGTAGTATTAGTCTCAATTATTGCTGTAATAATCCCGACCGAAGCCAACATCGGGCCCCACCAGTCGTAGACATCAGGTGTTCCACGATAACCCGGTGACATTACTACAGCACCATTAGGACGGTCGAAGCTCAGTGTGAGAGGGTAGAAGATTGTCACGCTAGCAAATTCATCAATATCATTACCCGTTTCGTAAGTTCGTGCCTCGAATAGCCGATCATCGAAAAATCTGGCAGCATTGGCGGCAAAGGTGCGGCCTTCAGGGCGGTAGCGGCCATCGCTGTTATCCTGGCCCCATGCTGTTTGACCCGAGAAGGAGCCCGCCATCATTGTAGCTGCTATTAAATAGGCAGCTAAGGATCTTATTTTCTTTAAATTCATTGCAGTTAACCTCTGTCGCGTGTCATTTTATGGTTAATCTTACTTTTTAGCTTGGCTAAATCTAGGTCCTGCATGACCTATATCCGTCAAATATAGCAAAGACTTAAGAGCAGAGAAACATAGTCAAAACGTCCATTATTAAATTAGATGTCAATGAAGACTCTTGGTAGCGATGGACCTATATTGCAATTCCTATTATTCTCAGCCTTACTTAAACTCACAGGTGTAATTGGTTCTTATGAAAAGCTTGCGTCTTACCTTTTCTAATTTTGTCGTTATGCTAGGCCCTATTTTGAAGTTTGGAACTCTCTGCATTGGATCGCTAGCCTCAGCTCAAGGCGTTGGTGACCACACATATACAGCGGAAGCTATCGAGGGTGGAAATCGCATATATTCTCGAGAATGTGCTTTATGTCATGGGCCTCAAGGAGATCTTGTCGATGGCATAAATCTTCGTACCGGAATCTTTAAAACGGTGCAATCGGATGACGATATTCGGCAGGTGGTTACTCAGGGAGCAGGCCAAGGTCTGATGCCGGGCTTTGGCATGAGTGCAATTGAACTCGATGCAATTGTTGCATACATCAGAGCTGGGTTTGATCCGGAAGGCGTTGCAGTGCGGATAGGCGACCCTGGCCGCGGTCGGCAGTTTTTTGAGGGTAAAGGCGAATGCGTAAATTGCCACCGGGTAAATGGCATCGGTCCGAGAACGGCGCCTGACCTTTCTGAAATCGGTGCTATTCGAACTCCGGCCGCATTGNAAAGAAATTTGCTGGATCCCTCTTCGGCGATATTGCCTATCAATCGGCCTGTTCGCATAGTGACCCGCAGTGAAGAAACGGTAATTGGTAGACGATTGAACGAAGATACTTATACGGTTCAAGTAATTGATGCAAACGAACAACTTCGCTCATTTCGAAAGTCTGATCTCGTTAGCTATGAGATCAGCATGCAACCCAGTAAAGCACCGACGACTTTGACGAGTGAGGAAGTTGCAGATGTTGTTGGTTATTTATTAACACTAAGAGGTCGGTAATGAAAAGATCAGTATGCCCAGTTAAATATTTCCTTTTTTTTATCAGCCTTATAACAACTGTTCAATCAATTGGGCAGGTTTCTTATGAAAGAATCCTAAATGCCCATGAAGAGCCCTACAACTGGTTAACTTATAATGGTGGATACTTAAGTCAGCGTCATAGTTTGTTGGATCAGATTAATAAGAATAATGTAGAAAACTTGGAATTAAAATGGGTGCTACAAAACCAAGTATTTGGTGCTTGGCAATCTAACCCCATTGTTGTAGATGGAATCATGTATGTAACAGAGCGGCCAAATAGTGTCATGGCAGTAGACGCGGTGACGGGAAGGGTTTTCTGGAAATACCGATATCAGAATGCCGAAAACGCGCGTGTTTGTTGTGGGGCTAATAATCGAGGTGTAGCTCTGCTTAACGACAAGGTTTATATGGGCACTTTGGATGCTAACCTGATAGCACTTGATCGCATAAATGGACAATTACTTTGGAAGACCGAAGTGGGCGATGTAAATCTCGCTTACTCTGTCACTATGGCTCCATTGGCTGTTAAAGACAAAATCATGGTCGGAGTGGGCGGTGGTGAATTTGGTATCCGCGGTTATGTTGCGGCGTACGATGCTGAAACTGGAGAAGAGGTATGGAAAACCTACACTATTCCCGGTCCTGGTGAGCCAGGGCACGATTCTTGGGAGGGAGATGATTGGGAGTATGGCGGGGCTCCAGTTTGGATTACCGGCTCATTCGACGCTGAACTCAATCTTACTTACTGGGGGGTTGGGAACCCTGGTCCAGACTGGAATGCTGGGCAACGTCCTGGCGATAATCTCTATTCTGACTCTGTAATCGCTTTAGATGCAGATTCGGGCGAATTAGCGTGGTACTTTCAATTCACTCCGAATGATGGTTATGACTACGATTCTGTGCAGGTGCCTGTTTTAGCTGACATGATTTGGCGTGGTGAAGCCAAGAAGTTAATGATGTGGGCAAATCGCAATGGTTATTTCTATGTCTTGGATAGGGCTAGTGGCGAGTTCCTTGAAGGTAAACCCTACGTACGAGTTAACTGGTCCAGTGGCTTGGATGACAATGGTCGCCCAATTCCAACGCCTCAGCCTGAAGGAATGCCTACTTATCCTGGAAATCAGGGCGGCACTAATTGGTATCCTCCCTCTTACAGTCCCAGCACCGGTTTGTTTTATTTCAGTGCTTGGGAAAACTACGCCACTATTTATAGAGCCGAAGAATCTGAATACGTCCCAGGCCAGGCATTTTTAGGGGGTGGCTTTTCCGTGCTTGCCCCTTCTCCGGGAGCGCCCACAATTGGCATTGGCAGGACCAATCCGATTAATAATTGGACTGACGAAGTAGGTTATGCCTCATTAAAGGCGATGGATCCACAGACTGGCGAAGCGGTTTGGTCCTACAATCAGTTTGATGTAAGTGATAGCGGCATGTTAACTACAACAACGGACTTATTGTTTACCGGCGGCCGCGAAGGATATTTCCACGCGATCGATGCAGAAACGGGAGATTTACTTTGGAATGTAGGTCTCGGCGGTCAGATAGTAATGGCACCAGTGACTTATATGATTGATGGAGTTCAATATGTCTCGGTTATTTCTGGCAATAGTCTTTCAACGTTTGCCTTAAGAAACTAGAAGGTAAAAATTAGGTGCAACGCTATGAAGAAATCTTTGATATTTATTGCTCTGCTTTGTTGTGGGGCTTCAGCTCAGGTTAATGACAAGCGTTTCACGCCAAGCGAAGAGTTTGTAATCGATTATCATTTTTTTAAGTTGCCAAAAGGAAGGGCTATCGGTTCGACAGCCGGCATTAGTATGCATCCTGATGGCAGCAGTTTTTGGGTTTTCGATCGTTGCGGAGCTAATGACTGTGTGGGGTCAAATCTCGACCCGATAATGCAATTCGATACGAGGGGGAATCACATTATTAGCTTTGGTGCCAATATGTTTGTCAGGCCTCATGGTGTATTTGTGGATATTGATGGAAATGTATGGGTGACCGACGGCGAAGGCCCAAATGGAGAAGACTCGCGCCGTGAGGGCAAGGGTCATCAAGTATTTAAATTTTCCCCGACGGGAGAAGTATTACTTGAATTAGGTAAGCCCGGCATAGCGGGTGATGGCCCTTACGAGTTTAATCAACCATCTTCTGTTTTGGTGGGGCCGAACGGTAATGTATTTATCGGCGATGGTCATGGCGGCCGATCCAATAGCCGCATCATGAAGTACACACCCGAAGGTGAGTTTATTAAAAGCTGGGGTGCTCAAGGCTCGGAACCAGGAAATTTCTCGGTCCCTCATGCTCTTGCTATGGACTCGCTAGGAAGGTTGTTTGTGGGAGATCGTGGCAACAATCGTGTTCAAGTGTTTGATCAAGAGGGTAACTTTATTCTTGAGTGGCAACAATTCGGAAGGCCTAGCGGAATCTATATCGACGACAATGACATGCTATACGTAACTGATTCTTCGTCAACAACCAGAAGTAACCCTGGATATGATGAAGGGGTGCGTGTTGCCAGCGTGCATGATGGAAGAGTGACTCTTTTCATTAGCGATCCTGATGAAGATGGAACGCAGGAAGGGATAGTTGTTGATAAGCAGGGGAATATTTACGGCTCTCTCACCGGTGGAATGGCTTTGAGAAAATATATTCTAGAGTAAATGTATGCTGCATCTGTCCCTGTCCCTGTTTGGCAAAGAGTTTATAGAATAGATAACAGTCACATAACTTGGTAATCATAATTCTGCTATTGCGGCTAAATAAAGCCATTAAAAAAGATAATCGAATACGATTTGTGATAACCGTTTGCTATAACTTGTGACATAGTCATCACTAAATTTCGAGTATTGCTTGTAGTTATGAGNTCAAAAAATTTATTTATTTTCAGTCTGCTTAATTTTTCGATTGCGATTACTGGCCAGCTAAGTTTTGCCCAGGATAATGTTGGGGAAGAATCTACAGTACGTTATCCTGCCTCCTATTTTGCTGAATGGGCTCCCGTTACTGTACAGGATATGTTGGATCGTATTCCGGGACTTAACACGAGTGGCAGTTTCGGTTCTCCTGGTGGTTTTGGTGGCGGCGGGTTCGGTGGGGGGCCACCTCCTGGGTTTTTCGGACGCTCTGGCGGTGGCGGTGGCAGCGGCGGCCGTGGTTTTGGTGGCGGCAATCGTGGTAGTGAAATACTTATTAACGGTAAGCGTACCGCGGGAAAAAATAACAGCACCGGTAGTCAGTTAACCCGAATTACTTCTGACCAGGTAGATTATATTGAAATAATTCGTGGCACGTCTGGGGAGTTAGATGTCAGGGGTAGTGGTCAGGTAATAAACGTAGTGTTATTCGAAACGTTTGCTGATTCTTCAATTCAGTACCAGGCGCAAGCTTCTCAATCAGATAATAATGAAATTTACCCCTCTACTAATTTGTCCTACAGCGGCCAAGTGGGCGGGTTAAACTTTCTTATTAGTGCTTCCCACAGCGAAAACTATATAAAGAGTATTAGTAAAGAAAATTCTATACTCGGAGACTTTTCGCCCAATGATAATATCCGTGAAATAAGAATAACCGATGGTAAGAATTCGACTCTTAGCACGAATCTAGATTATGAAATTAACGATAAAAGCAGTGTGCGTTTTAATGCGCTTTATTCTGACGGAGACCGGCCTAGTGAGTTAGTCCGAAGAACAATCGATTTTACATTGCAGCCCAACGCGACTAGCTTCCAAAGAGAAGAATCTCCTTCTGAAAATGATAACTGGGAGGTTGGTGGGGATTATGAGTACATTGGGGAAACAGGTAGTCGCTACAAAATACTTTTTATAAGTAATGCCTTTACCAATTCCACTACTCGAGAGCGATTTGATCTGCTTGAAGCTGGTGTAGAAGCTAAAAACCTTTTTCTCGATTCTGGTAGTACAACAAGAGAGAGAATTATTCGCGGCTCATACACTTTTGATATGTTTAGCGGTTCGCAGGATCTTGAAATAGGGGCAGAGCGGGCACAGACGATATTAGATTCAAACTTAGCGCTGGGTATTTCAGGAATACCAGGATCTCCTTCTGCTGCAGTGGGAGGGTTGATGCCCGTTTCTCTAGATAATGCCAATTCGACTGTTGAAGAAATGCGCTATGAGCCATTTTTGATTCACAATTGGGTTATCAGCCCTCGGATATCTTTGGAAACGTCAGTGCTGTACGAAGAATCGGAGATTACTCAGAGGGGTGATGTATCCAAGGCTCGCGACTTCGATTTTATAAAACCTAAGGTAGATTTCAGATATGACTTGACGCCTACCTGGCAGGTTCGTGGCACGATTGAAAAAATTGTTCAGCAGCTGACCTTTAATGATTTTGTAGCAGCTTCGGATGAAGCGGATGAAGATTCAAATGTTCAAGCTGGTAACGCTGATTTGAGACAAGAGTGGTACTGGAATTATGAGTTAAACATTGAGTATCGATTGCCAAATGATATCGGTGTGTTGAGTGGTCGGCTCTATTTTGAAGATTGGCATGACACTATTGAACGATTAGACGTTACCGTTGATGAAGATAATTTATTGAGTGCTAACGGTAACATAGGCGATGGAGAGAAATATGGGATCGATCTTAATGCTAGTATTCGCATGCGTATGATCGATATGCCTAATCTTTTATTAACAGCGAGCTTAAATGCTGAAGATTCTGAAATTATTGACCCTTTCTTGGGAATTGATAGGCGTATGCTGGGGAGCTTTCGGGGCCGCAATAATTTAGGTTTTCGTTACGATTTTACCGCCTGGAATCTTAATTATGGTGTGAATTGGAGTAATCTTTGGGACGGTAACCGTTCCCGTTACGATATCGATGATATTGAGCTTTCAGCCGGTGATCCATTTTGGTCGGCTTTTGTTGAATGGGTAAGTCCTAATAATATTACCTTTCGAATGGATGCGCTTCGTATCATTAATAATGGTGAATTTTGCCGAGAGCGGCAACGTTTCGTAGGTCGAATATCTTTAGGTATTCTTGAGGAAATTGAGGATCAATGCTCGACTTCCGGGCCCACCGTTTCTCTGCGGATTACCGGTACTTTCTAGGTTTAAATCTGTCTATTTTCTCATGCTGGATTTATGTCGTTGGAACTAATATCCGTTTTTAGAAGCCATCGCAGGGTTTTATACACAATTTGTAACCAATTGTTTGAGTTAGCTATGTAATACTGCCGCCGCTAGAAAATGCGCCAGCTAGGGTTGAATCAGGTAGGATTGCAACCTAATAACTTGGGGAAAATCAGAATGTATCGCTATACGGCCAGAAATTTGCTGGCTTTTCTTATTCTTTTTGGTTGCCAAATCGGAAAGGCCCAAGACAATGTGGGCGAAGACTCTACCGTAGTTTACTCAGCAGATTATTTCAGTGAATGGACGCCTGTGACTGCCCAGGACATGTTAGATCGAATTCCTGGTCTTAGTGGAGGTGGAAGTAGTGGTTTTAGGGGAGGTTTTAGAGGTGGTGGTGGCCCCCCCCCGGGTGTTAGCCGCAGTTCTCGTGGCGGTGGCAGCGGTGGGCGTGGTTTCGGCGGCGGTAGTAGAGGTACCGAGATTCTAATTAATGGGAAACGTACGGCGGGTAAAAATAATAGTACGGGAGGTCAGCTAACTCGTATTACCGCTGAGCAAGTAGATTACATTGAAATTATTCGCGGAACTTCAGGTGAGTTAGATGTGCGGGGAAGTGGTCAGGTAATTAATGTTGTTCTGTACGATACCTTTACTGATTTGTCGATGCAGTATGAGCTTAGTGCGCAACAGTCAGATAACAATACGGTAACGCCCTCTGGTAGTTTGTCTTTTAGTGGTCAGTCTGATGGATTCGATTACCAGGTCGAAGCACGATCAAGCGAGGTTTATTTTAGAAATATCAGTAAAGAATATTCTGTGCTAGGCGACTTTTCGCCCAATGATCGTATTAGGGAAATCAGGCAAACAGACGGCGATAACAGTACACTTAGTGCAAATTTGGGTTACGAGATAACCCCCAACAGTAGCGCCAGATTGAATGCTCAGTATACCGAGGGTTCTGGTGTGAGTGATACGATCAGGCGCACTACAGATTTAAGAGTCTTTCCAAATTTAGATTTTTTCCAAAGAGAAGAAAGTCCCAGTGAAATAGAAAATTGGGAAGTTGGTGCGGATTATGAATATAACACTGCGCGCGGTGACCGTTTTAAGGTGCTTGCTATCACTAATGCATTTACTCAAGCTCGAGCTAGAGAGCGTTGGGATCTTACGGGCCCCCAGAATGAAGAAAAAAACCTATTCTTAGACTCTGGTAGCACGACTCGAGAGCGCATTATTCGTGCTTCTTATACTTTAGACATTTTTAGTGGAGCTCAAGATATCGAGTTGGGAGCTGAGAGAGCACAAACCATTCTTGATTCTAAACTCGCTTTAGGAATCGGTGGTATCCCGGGCACGCCTTCTTTAGATGTTGGTGGTTTGGTTCCAGTCAGTATTGCTAATTCAAACTCAACGGTAGAGGAAATGCGTTACGAACCGTTCATTATTCATAACTGGATCTTCAGTCCTAGAATGTCCCTAGAAACATCAGTGCTCTATGAAGATTCGGAGATTACTCAAAGGGGTGATTTATCAAAATCGCGTAACTTTGATTTTGTGAAGCCCAAGCTAGACTTTAGGTATGACTTGACACCAGCTATACAACTTAGAGGTACGGTTGAAAAAATAGTAGAGCAGCTAACCTTTAATGACTTCGTGGCGGCTACCGATGAGCGTGATGAGGACTCTAATGTTCAACTAGGAAACGAAAATCTAAGGCAGGAATGGTATTGGAATTACGAATTCAATGCTGAGTATCGTTTACCGAACGATATTGGCGTTCTAAGCAGTAGGCTCTATTTTGAGGATTGGCACGATCGCATTGAACGCATCGACGTTTCTCCTTCGGTGGATGACTTGCAGGGAGCAAATGGAAACATCGGTGATGGTGAAAAATATGGGATCGACATTAACAGTAGCACAAGAATGCGTATGATTGGCATGCCAAATCTACTGGTTACTGGATCATTAAATGTAGAAGATTCTAAGATTATGGACCCATTCTTGGGCATCGAAAGAAGGATGCAGTTTAGCTGGCGTGGAAGGACTACATGGAGTTTTCGTCACGATATTCCGGAGCGTAATTTGAATTGGGGTATGCGCTGGAGTAATTCTTTTGACGGAAATCGGAAGACTTATGATTTGGTAGATATCGAGCTCTCAGCGGGCGATCCTTTTTGGTCAGCTTTTGTTGAATGGGTAAGCCCACAAAATGTCACATTTCGATTAGATGCTAATCGTATTATTAATGATGGTGAGTTTTGCCGTGAACGCCAACGGTTTGTAGGACGAATTTCTAGCGGGATAATTGAGGAGATAGAAGATCAATGCAGTAGCTCTGGGCCTTCAGTTTCATTCCGCGTTACAGGAACTTTTTAAAGTTCATGATTATGAACTCCGTTGTTGATTTGTCAGTATTGTTTTTCCATAAGAGCCCAAAACTGTATTGATATAAAATTGCTATAAATCTTTTTGGGTTAATCTGTTTTTTTTTTTTTTTTTGAGATAAATTCTTTTAAGTGGAGTGTCTGCCTAACTTTAGTTAGTGCTATAGATATTGGTTTAANAANNTTTAAAATTTTCAAAAGTCCTCTAACTCTTCTTGTTGGAATAGTTTTATATGTAGCAACTCATGTTGTTTCAGCTCAGGAGACTATCGGTGACGATTCAACGGTAATATATCCTGCCAGTTATTTTGCGGAATGGGCTCCGGTAACTGCTCAGGATATGATTGACCGAATACCTGGTCTTGATATGGGGAGTATGGCAAGTTTTAGTCGGAGTAGTCGCGGTTCTCGGGGCTCTAGTACAAGCAGGGGTGGATCTTCGAGAGGAGGTAGTAGAGGGTTTGGTGGTGGTAATCGTACAATAGAAATTTTAATAAATGGAAAAAGAACGGCTGGTAAAAATAATAGCACTGATAGTCAACTGTCTCGAATCATTTCCGATCAAGTAGAGCGTATTGAAATTATTCGTGGCACTTCTGGCGAGCTTGATGTTAGGGGCAGTGGACAGGTTATCAATGTAGTTTTGAATGAGCAATTCAGTACATCGTCGTTTCAATATGATTTCGGAGTAGAACAGTCTCCAGATAATACGTTAAAACCTCGCGGCGAGTTGTCTTATAGCGGACAAATAGACGGTTTAGATTTTCAAGTGAGTGCTAGGGGGTATGATCCTCTTTTTTATACTGAAAGTCGGGAATATTCAATGTTAGGAGATTTTTCGCCAAACGACAGCGTCTTCGAGATCCGCAGGAGGGATCCTCGGGGTGGAGGGCTCAGTACAAATCTTGATTATGAAATTGACTCAAGCAGCAGTGCTCGGTTTAACGCTACTTGGACTGAAGGTACTCACACGGGTAATACACAAAGGAAGACCACTGATTTAAAAGTTGTTCCCAGTATTGACACATTTCAAACAGAAACTTCGCCTGGAATTTACAAGAATTGGGAAATAGGTGGAGATTATGAGTTCAATACGCAGGCTGGGAGTCGATGGAAAATTTTATTTATTTCGAACTCTCTCGAGAGAGGTGAAACTCGAGAACGTTTTGATGTCCTTGGGCAAAACTTAAAAAGAAAAAATCTTTTTCTTGATTCTTGGAGTGAGGCAAAAGAACGTATTGTCAGAGGCTCCTATACTTTTAATATATTTGATGCGCAGGATATAGAGATTGGCGCGGAGAGGGCGCAAACCATCTTAGATTCTAAGCTCGCTTTGGGGGTTTTCTCGACTACAGGGATTGCATCACCTATGGTTGGAGGACTGGTTCCAATGCCCGTGTCAAATGCAAATTCTACTGTTGAAGAAATTCGCTACGAGCCGTTTGTGATCCATAACTGGATTTTTAACTCGAGGACATCCCTCGAAACCTCGATTCTTTATGAAGATTCAGAAATTAGTCAGCGAGGTGATATTGCTAAGCAACGCGACTTTAGCTTTGTTAAACCCAAAGTTGACTTTCGTTATGATTTAACTCCACAAATCCAACTTAGGGGTACCATTGAAAAGATTGTAGAGCAACTGACTTTCAATGATTTCGTCGCAGCTAGTGATGATCAAGATGAAGATTCTAATGTTCAAGCTGGCAATACGAACCTTCGCCAAGAATGGTACTGGAATTATGAGATCAATGCTGAATACCGCCTTCCTAACGACATCGGAGTGTTGAGTGGAAGAGTTTATTATGAAGATTGGCATGATCGAATAGAGCGCGTTGATGTCTCATTAAATGAGAACCAGTTACAGAGTGCAAATGGGAATATAGGTGATGGTGAGCGGTATGGTCTGAATGTAAGTGCGAGCATGCGAATGCGTATGATTGGGATGCCTAATTTGCTTGTAACGGCTAGTGCTATCGTCGAGGATACGAAAGTGGTAGATCCTGTCTTAGGCATTGAAAGAAGGATGATGGGTATGCCTTGGCGCGGCCGCAGTAATTGGTCTTTTCGGCATGATCTGCCAAGTTTGAATCTTAATTATGGGATGAATGTACAGGACAGTTTTGATGGCGGCCGCTTAAGATATGATATTGATGATATNGAATATTCGAGTGGGGACCCGTTTTGGGGTGCTTTTGTTGAGTGGGTTAGTCCTCAAAACATCACTTTNCGTCTCGAGGGGCAGCAAATTATTGAGAAAGCTAAAATGTGCCGGGAGCGCCACCGCTACGTTGGCCGAATATCAAGTGGCATAATCGAAGAAATAGAAGATTACTGTTATCGTTCAGGACCGATAATTTCGTTGCGAATTACGGGCACTTTTTAACCTCCGAAGTTGGATAACCTGCGAACCTGCGACAATTTGAAACATTTTTCATTCACGCTGATAGATTGATTTGTGGCAGGATGAGCGTTATGTGTTCATAATTGGCTTGTATTTGTAGCCTGAGAAGATTGTTTTTGGGGCTTTTTGATGTTCAAAGGGCCATCGCTAAGGATGTAGGAGAATAATGTTGAAAACTCTAATTCTGAGAAGAACTCTGCTAACCCTATTAGTTGGTTTAATTGCAACGGCTAATTTGGCTGTTGCTCAAGATGCTGTCGAATGGTTCACCCTCGGCAATGACTATGCTCATACTCGTTATACGCCTTCTAATGAAATAAACCCTGATAACTTCAGTGAATTAGAGGTTGCTTGGGAGTGGGATGGGGCAAGCTTTGGTGCAGTGAGTGGAAGGTCGACGCCATCATATATAGATGGGAAGTTATTTACCGTCGCAGGCTATAATCGCCATGTGATAGCTATTGATCCTAAATCAGGCGAAACTATCTGGTCTTATCGCGAACCAAAAACGCCTCGGGCAGAGTATTCTATGCGTGCAGATTACGGTAAAGGCGTAGCTTACACGGAGATAGATGGTCGCGGCGTGATATTTATAATTTCACCCGGTTTCTTCATGACTGCATTAGATGCAGATACAGGAATTCCTCTAGAGGACTGGGGTGAGCCCGTAGCGATCGATGGTTTTCCTAATTCAGGAGTCGTAGATCTCATAAAGGATCTTGGGCATCCATATGACCCTTATGAAGGCATACCGCTTGAAGTTGGCTACATCACTTCCTCTTCTCCACCAATTGTCGTCAATGACACTATTGTTGTAGGAAATTCAGCTGAGCAAGGTTACCACCAGGCTCGCATTGAGAATGTTCCGGGTGACATCCTAGGGTATGACGTTCGCACTGGTGATTTTAAATGGAAGTTTAATGTAATTCCCCAGCCCGGTGAATATGGCCACGAGACCTGGGAGAACGATGCATGGGAGTGGACCGGAGACGTTTCTTCTTGGGCTCCACTTTCAGCAGACCCAGAAAATGATTTAGTTTTTATTCCGACCAATAGTGCGACCATTGACTACTATGGTGGGTTTCGGCCAGGAGACAATCTTTTTGCAGCAAGCATAATTGCTTTAAATGCTAGCACAGGAGAAAGGGCGTGGCATTTTCAGTTTGTGCACCATGAGATTTGGAATTTTGATACGCCAACGGCTCCAATTTCGTTAGATATAAATGTGGATGGCCGAGATATTCCAGCTGTTGTTCAGGCAACCAAACAGGGTTGGCTTTATACATTTAATCGTTTGACAGGTGAACCAGTTTGGCCAATTGTTGAGCGTCCAGTGCCAAGTTCAATCGTTCCAGGTGAAGTATTATCTCCGACCCAGCCTCATGTGACATGGCCTGAGCCATATTCAATGCAGGGGATAGGGGAAGATGATTTAATTGATTTCACTCCCGAATTAAAGGCAGAAGCGATCATTGCCATGGAAGATTATGTAATGGGGGGATTATTTAATCCGCCTATTCATGCTAATAATCCAGACGGCAAATATGCGGCTATGAACTGTCCAGGCGGTGCTGGCGGTGTAAATATCACCAGCCCTCNAGTTGCCGATCCAAATACAGGAACACTTTACGTTAATGAGCATACTGCTTGTTTCGCATTGCGACTTATTCCGGGTGAAGAAGCTGATTTGCTGTTTCCGAATTCAACAGGCTCAACAACTTCTCAATATGCCAATGGCGTCCCTGGCGCGACAGCGCGGCCGCCGCGGCATCCTTCGGGACTCCCAATTTGGAAGCCTCCTTATAGCACCATAGTTGCTTATGACATGAATACAGGGGAGAAAAAATTCACTATTCCTAGCGGTGAAACGCCTCAGCGATACAAAGACGTGTTTGAGCGATACGGAGTATCTGAAAGTGAGTATGGCAATACAGGAACAGGTGCGCTTGTGCCAATGGTTGCGACTGCAAATATGCTGATTTATTCCGATACAGCGTCCGATGGAACTCCCATGCTTTGGGCCATCGACAAAGAAAATGGTGAGATTATCGGAGAGTTAGAAGTGCCGGCGCGGAGTAGTTATGGTATGAGCTCTTGGACACATGATGGTCATCAGTACATCATGTTGCAAACTTCTTCAAAATTAACTGCGATGGCCTTGCCAGCAGCACAATCTGAAAGTTCGGCACACTAACAATGTAAATAAAAACCCGACTACGATATAGCAGTCGGGTTTTTTATGCTTTGACTTTCCATCTAATCATCGATAGCTCTGAAATCCATTAAGGTCGCAATAATGTCTGCATTATCGATATGCCCGTGCTTCGAAAGTGTATCGACGTAGATAATCTCGCTCGTGTTTTCGCCACAAGCTCGCCAACGGCGAATAAATCGAACGTTGTTGGTGCCGGCAAAAATAGTAAATGTCTTAATGCTTTCTGCTGCTGCAATGTGCTGGCAAGCAGAGTCGTAGCCAATGAATTCATTGCTCTGGCTGATTAGTGCGCTGACTTCGCCTATTGCACATTCAACTCCAATCAGTTTGGCGTTCGTGTTGTTATGACCTAATTGGGAAAAGAGCGTTTCCATCGTTTCAATGCCTGCGCGAGATGCAGCTTTCAGTATGCNGTCGCTTTGCTGACGTTCNTGTTCTCCCATCCCCAGGTCTAATAGAACTATGGTGTTAGGATCTCGTAATAAAGTGATAACTAGCTCCTGTTCGAATTTTCCAGNCACACGTTTTCGCTCGTTGCCGCCGACGCCTAAGTTCATAGTAATAAAGGTTTTATTATTCTCGGGGTCGATTCCAGCACGAAAAGCTTTTACTTTGTTTAAGTTGGAGGGGTTTAACCAAACTTTTGGATAACAAAAAATTACTTTGTCAAGGATATTATCCAACCATTGATTGGTAAGTTGTGCCATTGATGCGCGTTGAGAAGGNTTCTGATTTTNGCGAGAGTTGAAGAAACGATAATTCTGCAAAGGTGCTAATGGGAGGACCCCTAATTGGGTTAAGCGAGAGTCTGGGTCGAGTACAAGAAACTCTGTTGGTGATAGATCGGCTGTAAGTTTCCTAACTTCATTCAACAAATTTAACCAGACCTGAAATTTTTCAACTAAACCTCCACGACGAGCGTAGTTTAACTCGTAGACCTGAATGTTGGACTCTTCTGAGAAGATTTGTTTTAACTTATTATTACCCACAATTAGTAACTGGGATTCTGGGTAATGTTGACGGATCCGTTGACATATGACGGAAGTGATTGCCACATCAGCACCAATTGTTACTCGAGAAAGTATGATTACTTTTTTTGGCTGAATGTTTCCGGGAATCCTGTGGTCGGGAGCTAGGCGTATTGATTCTATGCGCTGGTAAAGCTGTTTCTCTGTGCGAAGGTGGAAAGAGTTGAGTTCAGATTCTATTTCCCTTCCTTCCGGTTTTTGACAAAGAAAAATTGTTACCTGACAGATTAAGCGGTTGTATGTTTCCACTTGTAGTTCTTCAAAATCGTCACAGAGTCGCTCGATTACATTTCCGAATAGTATATTTGTAGCTATCTGATTAAGAGATTCGTCGTCGAATTGAGTTGCCATTTCGCAAAGTAGGTATATATGATCGCGGTTATATTCGTCGCTGTAGTAATGGCGGTCAATAAAGCTCGAAGCAATTCGCTGGGCAAGAGATTTGACCCGATTGGGGTCTACGTTATTTTTGATTTCCTGCCACTGTTCTCTGTAATAGTTGGATTTCATTGTATGGCCTTAGGAATTTTTGATGAACAGGCGGCAAAGACATCATCGGGGGTTAGCTCGCGCATGCAGGCATGGTGACCTAAAGGGCAGATTTTTTTATGGCAAGGGACACAAGCTAAACTCTTTTGAAGTACGACGGAATTTTGCAGATTTTTTTCAGTATAGATAGGATTAGTTGGGCCCATTAACACTATATGAGGAACATTTAATGCAACAGCATAATGTCGTGGCCCGGTGTCGTTCGTTACAAGTAAATTGCAGCGCTTAACTAGTGGTTTTAATTCGGCGAGATCTATTTGATCCTGTGCAGTATTTATTATATCGATTGAACAGGATTCTACGATTTTCGTCGCGATGCTTTCTTCGCCGGGCCCTGCTAGGAGCAGTATTTTGCACCGATGGTTCTTATAGAGTAATTCTGCCAATGCGCTGAAATGTTCTGGCGGCCAGCACTTAGAAGAGCCAAAACTTGCGCCTGGGTTTAGCCCCACAACCAAGTCATCGGGCTGAATGCCATAGTTATTTAAGCGGGTATTGGCTTTTTTTTGCGTCAGATCAGAAATATGCAACGTGGGCTTTGGGTAGTCAGGTAGTTCAAGTTCTAAAAATTTACATAGCTCTAAATAGTAATCCTGCATCGGCATAGGCTTATATCGCCCACCTTCCTTAATTGGATTTGGCCCTCTCAAAAAATACTTTCTAATGTTCCTTCGATAACCGAAGATCTTGGGAACACCAGCAAGTTTAAAGGTTATAAAAGAATGGGTAGTGTTCGGTAAAAGTAATCCTATTTGAGGATTTATTGTGGCAAATGCTCTTCGAATCGCTTTTATACCTTTCAAGTTTTTGTCTTCACAATCCACTACGAAATTAAACCAAGGACTATCTTCCAATATTCCTTTGGCATATGGGCGAACTAATGCGGTAATCGTTGCGTGTGGAAAATTTTGGCGTAGGCAATGAAAAACTGGAGTGGCCATGACGATATCACCAACCCAGTTAGGGCAGCGAACTACCAAGCTATCAACAGACTGCAGGGCGGGTAGCATTAGGCGGTATCGTTTTCCTAAGACTAACTTTGGTCGAGAGTATAGGCGACAGCTTCTTTCTTTTGTCCGGCCGCCATCTCTTCACGCTCTTTTTTAATGTAATCGGAGCGCACACCCATGACATTGGAATAGCGAATCGTGTAGTGAATTTTATCTTCTGACATCAGTTGTTCTGAGAGGTCACGATCGTAAGCTACCAAATCCTCGTACTCCTGTAGCCAAGTTTCGCGATCCATGGCTTCAACTTTCTCAACTAGCTTGCGGTATGTTAGTGCGCACTCCCAATCGGTTTCGGCGTTGACGTACCAATTACAAAGTTTGGAAAGTTTGTCTAGGAATAGGTCGTGGTCTTCGCCGAAATTCAAGCAGGAGCCGTCGAAGTAATTCCCTTTGCCGGCCATTTTTGACTCGTCGATTAATGGTTTGGCAATTTCGTAGCCCGCTGTCCCTTTGAAGGGGAAGAACAGTGCCCAGCGAAAACGCCCCATCTTAACTTTTGCACAGAGACGAATGGTTTCCATAATCTCTTCGCGAGATTCATAGGGAAGTCCGAACATGATAAAAGCTGAGCTATGTAAATCGTAAGCATGGGCGGAATAAAAGGAATGTTCTATCTGTTCATTCTTCATATATCGTTTCAGCACTTCACGACGTACTCGTGGTGAGCCTGATTCCAGGCCAAATTTGACAATAATACAGCCGGCTTCTTGCAGTGCTTTTGCTGCACGCTCATCAAAGCAGTTTACATGGCCGTTAACTACAAAAGGAATTCCTACATTATGTTTCTTATAGGCTTCACAAAATTCGACTACGTAATCTGTGTTTAACGTGAATAAATCATCATCAAAAATAAACGTGTTGATTTCAGGGTTTTGTTTTTTTAGTTTCTTGAGATCTTCCATCATTACGTCAACGGGAAAATGACGAAGAAAATCTTTAACACTTTTCGCGGCTCCATCTTCGATGTATTGGTCAACGATTTCGATATTGAAACAATATGTGCATTTATATGGACAACCCCTAGAAGTAAGAATCCCCATCCAACCGCGAGTTTCTTTCATGACTGCTTGCATATCAAAAACGTCATAATCGAGAGGTGGTAAAGTATCCAAGTTGGGAAAAGGCGCAACAGGGTTTGCAACTGGCACACCGCCCATCCAGGACCTGAAATTAGCCAAAGTGTGCGGGGTCTCCCCTTTCTCTAACGCGTCCATTAATTCTAGTAAAGCCCAGTCACCTTCTCCTACGCAGACGTAATCGAATAGTTTCGATTTATGGACTTCATCTGGAACCATGGTGCAATGAACGCCACCGATTATTTGAATTAGTTCTGGTATTTCCTTACGAATGTCTTTGCTCTTTTCTTCTACCCATTCGTACTGCTGAGACATCACTGAAAACCCTACCAGGCCAGGCTCGGTTTCACGAATATAAGAAATGATTTCTTCGCTGGAGGGAACCGGTTGGTATTTTTCCGAGACATGCATAAGATCGAGTTCGTGGCCATTGGCATGCAGGACGCCGGCCAGCGACGCGATGCCATGATTCGTGCCTAGTGGGGCATCGATCTGTGGATAGATCATCAGAATTTTCATAAGTTGGGTGGCGCTCGGTTCAAGTTGTTGTTTTATATTAGTTTATTTATCCCAAAGCCCAGTGTACCACCGATTGTATGGGGCTATTAAGTAATTTGTCTCCGTGTTTAATAAAATATCGTGCAGTTCTCGATTTTTCTTATACTTACCAATAGAGAAACATGATTTTGGGTGAAGATTTTGCCTTGCTTCGGCCCGAAGAAACTGGTTTAGATTATGGAATCCTCATACACTACGCTACAGGGATTATCCTGTTCTTAGTAAATAATACTGATGGAAGTGATTTTGAGACATTCAAAGTTAGAAATGTACATGGTGCTGCTGGCAAGTACCGTCTTAGTTGGTTCTATAGCTGCACAAGAAGGCATGCCGGCTGAGCCGGATCCTATTGTTTATTCTAAATCAGCGGCCGAGCGTGGGAAAAGCTATTACCTTATAAATTGCCAACAGTGCCACGATGCTGACGGGAGGGCGTTAGCTAACATCGATTTTATTGCTGCTGATCTTACCGCTCCGGAAACTTGGTACTATGGCACTACCCCCTTGCATATCTTTCGCAGTATTAAGTTTGGTGCAGGATTAGAAATGCCGCCCTATAAAGACTCACTGGAAGATGAAACTATTTGGCAAATAGTTGCACATGTATTGAATATAGGTCCAAAAGAAACTCGGCCTAGCCGAGAATAAGTGTCGAGGATTCGTATATGACCAAAAAGAACGAAAAAACTGAAGAGAAAGAAAGCATTAAAGTGCAAGATGTCCGCATAGAAAACTCGGAATCTGAAAATGTAGTTTCTCGGCGTAACTTTATCAAAGGTACAGCCTTAGCCAGTGCGGGGGCTGCAGCGATTTTACAGTCTAGAAATAGTGAGGCTCATGAGGCCGACGCCATAGATATTAAAATTCCTGAGGAGATTCCCCGTACACTGGCCGAAGCAGCCAAACCGGCAAATTTCCCCATGACGGGTGCAGAAGTATTTGCGAAATTCATGAGTGATGAGGGTGTGGCAGGTTTCTTCTGTTGCCCAGGCAATTACAACATGATTAATGCCATTGCGGCCGAAGGAATACCTTCTTATGGTGGGCGTTGTGAAGGAAACATGACAGCAGCGGCGGATGCATTCACCAGGGTTACCGGAGAAATTGCCGCCACTTCAGGAACGGAAGGCCCTGGCTTTACTAATATGATCATGAATATTGGCGCTGCTAATTCCTCACGTACGCCATTGCTTGTGATTGCCAGTAATAAAACGATAGGCGAAGATGATACAGAGCATGGTATACAGACAGCATATCAGCAGCCGCAAACTGATGGTCTGAAGAAATGGGGTAAGCGACTAATAACTCCTAATCGAATTTACGAATATTCCGCATATGCGTTTAGACAACTTAAAACTGGAATCCCAAAACCTGTTCATCTAGATTTTCCTGGCGAAATTTCAAGAGCACGTTTCGAAGAACCTGGCGAGCTTCAGTATTACTATGACAAGACTCGTTACCGGACGGAATCAAAAGCACACCCGAATCCGGCAGATATTAGCGCGGCGGTAGATATGATCCAGCGGGCGCAGCGCCCAATGATTGTGGCGAGTACCGGCGTGTTTTATGACAAAGCCTGGGATGCTTTGTTAAGGGTCGCAGAGAAAAATGATATCGCCGTCACCGAATCTGCACCTATGCGAGGACATTTTTCTGACGGGCATGAACTCTCTGCAAGTACGGCTTTGGATGCAGTGCGCAGTGCAGATCTCGTAATATTAGTTGGTCAATATTGCATGCCTTCCATTGGTGAATTTGCTTTTGGTCCAGACGCAAAATGGATAAGAATTGACCCTGATGCTTCGGACATAGGCCGAAATGTGCCTATAGACCTCGGTATAGTTAGTTCAGAGGAGGCTGCTTTGGAAGCGTTGGCAGATGCTTTACCTTCCAGGAATCGGCAGAGCTGGCGAGATGAGTTAGTCGCGGCCCGCAAAGCTTTCGATGATCAAAGCGAGGAATACTATAAATTGGGCTTGCAGTACAGCGCAGATACAGAGTCCATCCACCCGGCAGTTATAGGTAAAAAACTTCAAGAATTCCTATACGAAGGTGATATTGCGCCAGACCAAACAACCGTCGTTTCGGGAGGCTATGGTATAGGTCGTTATACTCGCCGCTATTTAAGAGCGTTTCGTCCTGGTCAAATTTGCAATGGAGCCTACCAGTATGGCGCTATTGGCCCCGATGTTGGTTATACAGTAGGCGCAGGTGCAGCGGTCCAAAATGGTATAGGGCCTCAGGCCCCTTATAAAGGTGCGCCAATAGTTGGGATTACGGGTGATGCTGGTGCCGCATATTCGATTATGGAGTTTGAAACCCTCGGCAAATATCGCATTCCGGCGATTATGATTGTGTATAACAATAATGCCTGGGGTGTATGGACTTCAGGTGCTGGCCGCGGAGCTGTCCGCGCTCAACATATGTATCTATTCCAGGAAAATTTACGATACGAAAAAATCGCTGAAGCTTTAGGTTGTAATGGGGAGTATGTTACTTCGCCAGAGCAAATGATTCCCGCGCTTGAGCGTGCTTATAAACTCGCGTCAGATGAGGGTATTTCTACGTTGATAAACTGCCAGGGTAAAAAAGAGTTCTGGACTAACGAGTATCCGCCTTCAATGCCGCGGCACTTTGCGCCAGGCGCGCTTGCTTATTACAAATAAACAGGCTTGTTTTTAGGAATTAAGAAATGAACACTGTCTTGTCAGCAGTAAGAACAGAGCTCCAATCTTATGCTGATCGCGGAATATTTCAAAATTTCAGTGTTGGCGAACTCAGGGCTGGTAAGGCTGAATTCCGATTTAGCTGGTTAACAGAGAACCCATTTAAAATGCACTTGAATACAGATAAGGGGGAGCTTGAGGTCAGGGATATACTGCCCTCTGTACCTTTTCGTTCTCCTATGGATAAAGCATTGAGAGCTTTCTTAGTTGCTCGTTGTGATTCGTCAATTCCTATCCACAGACGCTTAGATGCTCAGCGCTTCTCTTTTCAATGCAAAACTCGAGCAGAGAATGTCTCCATTATTATAGGCTTTGATTCTAGAGATGCTGGCGACGCTGCGAAAACGTCTATCAAATTATTGCATGAAATTTTTAATAATTTCCTTCTTGACGGACCTTATCAGAATTACATGGTGGAATCTTTTAACATACCTGAAGAGTAACATATAAAAAAAGATAAACTGTAAGGATACGAAAGCGAGAAAACCCTAAATTTTACTATGTGGTATTTGTTGAAAGAGGTTTCTGTGATTGTTTTTGACCACTGCTTGCATTAACAATCATATCTGCGGTAACTGGTACTCTATTGAAGTTATGGCCGTCTAGAGCATCAGATATAGCGCAGAGTAACGCCGCGGCGGCGCACCCTTGTATCGGCTCTCCTACACCCTTAACCCCAACTGGATTTTGCGGGTCTGGTATATTCGTTGCTGCCCAATCCATTGGAGAGGGAGAATCTAAATAGGTGGGCAGTTTAGAATTATGTAACCCGGTGGCTGCCGGTAAGCCGTTCTGAGGATCGTAGGCATGTCTTTCGAATCCCGCCATACCAAAACCCATGACCGCAGCACTTTTTACCTGAATTTCTAAACCACGAGGGTGTAACACAGTACCGCAATCGGCAACACCCAAATAATCTAGGATTTCGTATTTGCCGGTTTCCAAGTCTAGCTCGATCTGGATAAAGCCAGCGGCCAGTGCTGGAACTGTCCCTTCTTTCTCTAAATTATCTCGAGCCACACCTATAAGGCCTGTGCCAGCTAAAGCGGCAACCGAACGACCGGTCATGGGGTTAACGTCTTCCGGAACATTTTGTCCAGAATATTTACCGCCCAGTTCGATTGCTTTTCTTGCAGCATCAGCATAGCTGATATATGAGGATGGTTCTTCTTTACGGAAGACCTTCTCGTCTCCGATATCATAATCTTCAGGAGACCCACCTAATTCAATGGCTGCAATTTCCAGTAGTTTCTGCAAAGCATCTATCGCCGCGACATAATTTGTGCGAGTCATCGTGAAGGATGTGTTAGAGCCGAATTGCCCTAAATTCCAAGGTAAGTGGCGACGACTATCGCCGCGTTCGATTACGCAGTTATCCCAATTACATTTTAGTATCTCAGCTGCAACGCGAGAGGTACCTGTATGAGAGTAAGTACCAAGATTGCCAACACCTGTATGAATATGTAGTTTTCCTTCCGGGGTAATTCTAACCAAGCCATCGAAGCCGTTGCTGCCAGCCGAGTGGTAGGCCTGTCCCACACCTACACCTATAACTTTGCTGCCATTTCGTTGGCCGCTTTTCGCACGTTTACTCTCCCAATCAAACTGTTCAGCCCCCATAGCCAACGCTTCAGTTAAATGAGAGCTGGTGAGGGAGTTTGCGTTTGCGCCGTAGGTATTTTCGCTCAGCGGGGCATTGATCACTCGGATAGCCAGCGGATCCAGTTTGAGTTTTCGGGCTGCTTTATCTAATAAAGGTTCTATGGCTGAATGAATTTGATTCTGTCCTGGTCCTCGTTGGGGCCCTTTCAGCGGTGTATTAGTAAATACAGGAATGCCGCGAAAGCGCATTGTTTCTGGCTGATATACTAATGAAACGGCATCGCCAGCGGACAGCCAATCGGAGAAACCAGAATTTGCGCCATTATCCTGAATGACATACAAATCCATTGCCGTTATACGGCCGTCCTTTCTAAAACCAATTTTGGCGCGCCCTTGAAATCCGTGGCGAGCTGAACCTATGTAATACTCTTCCTCGCGACTGATTCGCAACATTACTGGCCGACCAGTTAGGCGCGACATGTGAGCGGGAATGGACATCGCCGGATAGGGACCGCCTTTTGATCCAAAACCACCACCACAATATTCAGCAATAAAAACTAAATCGGCAGGGTCGATTCCGATATAACTTGCGAGTCCTGGAACCGGAAAGCTCTGACTTTGGCTGGAACCGTAGACGAAGCATTTGCCATTTTCCCAATAAGCCATCGCTGAACGAGGCTCCATGGAGTTATGAGAATAACTCGCGGTGACAAAACTCTCATCCAGGATATAGTCAGCAGCTTCGAAACCTTTCTCTAAATTGCCTACACTCCATTCTCGTGCAGCTTCCCCCTGGGGCAATTGATTGTTGGAAATAGAAGCGAATTCATCATCGCTCCAGTGGATAGAGCGAAAATCGTCCTGCATAGTAGAGTTTCCGACATTGCCTTGAGTACGGGCATGAGTTCCCCCAGGTCGCAAACTGTCTAAGGGGTCAATAGCGAAGGGGAGGGGTTCGAAGTCGAAGTTAATGGATTGAATCGCATCTTCTGCAGTCCTTTCGTCGATAGCTGCAACTGCGAGAATAGGATCACCGACGTAAGCTGGTTCATTCGTCAGAATCGGATTCCCCAGATTTGGCATTTGAGGAACGTCATCAGCGGTCAACACAGCAACTACACCTTCCATTTGCAATGCTCTGGAAACATCTAAGCGCGCTACTCGCGCATGAGGCATAGGACTGGTCAATAAACGCGCATAGAGCATGCCTTCTACTTTAAAGTCCTCGGCATATTTCGCTTTGCCAGTAACCTTTGCGTGGACATCTGGGGGAATAAAATCTTTACCGATTAAAGAGTACGCCATGGGTGTTCCTCGCAGCCTAAGTTGTTATTAGCTATCTCATAGCATATGCAACGGTGTACAGAAGTGCAATGAAAGAAAATGGTCAAGTGGTTCGAAATATTAAGTTACCTAAAGGATATTATCGATTCCAAATACAATAGCTGACAAAGCACAGGCCCATAGAAAGCAGGCGATGATGTCTAGAACGGTGAATTGCATTTTTTCGAAACCAGTAATACCTAGTAAGCCTGGAATGATGCTGCGAATTGCTGGAATAAAGCGGCCCACAAAAACTGCGAAAAACCCATATTTTCGAATAACTGTTTCCGCCTTTGCGAAAGAAACTTCATACCTTTTTACAAAGCCAAAGTGACGAAAGTGTGGCCCTATTAATCGGCCTGCATAGAAACCAACNTGATCTCCGAGCAGCGCGCCAATAAAAGCCAGCGATGCAATGAGAGGTAATTCTGCGAGATTTTGGTTCAATACTATGGAAGAAATACCCACTAGAAAAACACCTGAAATAAATAAACCAATACCAATACAGGCCTCGGCGAATGCTAGCAAGGGGATCATATAGATTGCGTAGCTCAGATTTGCGTCAAGCCAATCAAAAAATAACGAGTCGATAATTCTGCCCTCTGTTGCTTTCGATAGATCTGTAAGCTAGGTACAAACGACAGACCTAAATCCGCAATCTATTGTCTGGGTTACGGATCGAGGTCGGTTTTTAAGATGAGGTACTTTACTCTCTGGCTTCGTTGATAGCGACGACTACTGTTGAANTGCCCATGTTCNTAACCAGAAAGCTAGACCCAGGTTTACGCCATTCCCAATCGCCAGCTGAATCTAGTTCTCTAGTTAGCCCGTCTTGCCTGGTTATGTGAACTAATCCTGCTGAACCTTGAACCACAACGGTGTGGTTATTGTGAGTTTGCAAGTTAGTTTGTTCTCCTGGGCCGAGTTCTAACCTATAGGAACGGAACCAGCGGTTCTCAATATCTGGAGTTGTTTTGATACCAGATGGTGCATCGGAGGTTCCAGTGACTCCATCCCCTCCATTGACAAATGCTATGATCCGCAATAGACCGGGTCCGTTATTAGAGACTTTATGAGTTAATGGTTTGTCATAGTACTCTGGTATGGCGCGAACTGTGCCGTTTGATGGGCCGGACCCTGACGAAATTGAAGTCAGTAAAATCGGTTGGTCGTGCACGTGAGCAAAGGAAATATCACCTGGGTTTACTTGCACATCGAGCAAAAATAAATTTCCTTCATTATGCACAGTACGATGGCGAGGCTCTTCCAAGAGATGTACTATTTTTTCATCAGAGAAATCAGTTTGCTGGGCCGTTACCCCTGAACATAAAGTAATTAAAAGCCAAACGGCTGATTTAAGAACCGAGCGAGTTTTAGTATTTTTCATAAATTGTCCCATGATTTTGACCATTTGCTATGTTCAGTTATTGGAGGTGTCTGGTAAAGCGAATACTACTAGTTCATCATCTTTTTCTCGGCCCCCACCAGCGACGGCTATATATTGTTTACCATCGTGTTGATAACTCATAATTGGGCCGTGTAAACGTTGATTGATGACTACTTCTCCGCGTTTCTCTCCGTTTGTTTTATCAAATGCAATAAGAATCGAACCCGTTTCCTCAGGGTCAATTTCGTCTTTCGAGGCCAGATAGGAGACTACTAGAGATTTTGTAACGAGTAAGCCGCCTTCGGCTACCACATCAGTAAAAACGGATCCTAAATCGCCGAGATTCAGATGAGCAATGGCAGGGTGGTCTGTTGGACCTTTGCCAAGAGGTATCTGCCATACATGATCCCCTGTGTTTAGATCGATTGCGGTAATGCGACGGTATGGTGGTTTTAGTAGAGGCAGTCCCTGCGGCCCGCCGCCGCGATCATACCGAATGACATAGGGCCAATCGGAAGTTCCTTCTGGCGGTTCAATTAGTGCCATCCCTGTTGGCCGGGTTACGGAAGGCACGTACAAGATTTGTGTTTCAGGATCAATAGAAGCGCCTGGAAAGTTTGCGCCTCCACCAGCACCCGGAACTACATAAGTCGATGACTTACCATTTGTTCCCTGAACGATAGGTGGTGTGAATATATCCCCTAGGACAAACCTGCTGGCAATTTCCAGAGCCTCCTGGCGCAACTCTGGGGTAAAGTCGATTAAATCATCTTCAGTTACGCCAATTTGCTCAAAAGGTGCGGGGCGGGTTGGAATAGGTTGCGTGGGGTGGGCGCGTTCACCAGGGACCGTTGAAGGAGGCACAGGTACTTCTTCGATAGGCCACACCGGTTTGCCGGTTACTCGATCAAATACATAGGTAAAACCAGTCTTGGAAACTTGTGCGATCGCTTTAATTGGCTCGCCATTTACAATGATATCGACCAGATTAGGAGCTGAAGCGATATCATAGTCCCAGAGTCCATGATGTACAGTTTGAAAATGCCAAATGCGTTCACCGGTTTCCGCGTTTAGTGCAAGGATGCTTTCAGCGTAAAGATTTTCTCCAAGACGGTAACCACCCCAGTAATCATTAGTTGGAGTCGAAGTAGGCAGATATACGATACCGAGTTCGTCATCTGCAGACATATAAGTCCAGACATTAGTATTTCCAGCTACTGCCCAAGAACCGTTTTCCCAGGTTTCGTTAAATTCTTCTCCGGGCTGAGGAATAGTATTAAAACGCCATTTGAATTCCCCGGTACGAGTATCGTATGCACGGACATGTCCCGGTGGGCTGCGATTATTCATGCTATAATCAAAAATCTTTGATCCAATAATAACTGAGTTTCCTACTGCAATAGGAGGAGCGCCATGAGTAATATTATTCATTTCGAACTCAAGGCGACCGAGATCTTGTTTTAAATCAACATACCCCTCTTCTCCGAAATCAGGATCAGGTTGCCCGGTTGTGATATCGATGGAAACTAATTGCTTGCCTATAGTAGCAAGGAAAATTCGCTCTACTTCTCCGTCGGTCCAATATTCTATACCGCGTGTTTGGACAGGAGAAAAATTAGGAGGACCAAACCGGTAGCTTTCAGGATCAAATACCCAGAATTCTTCTCCAGTAGTTGGGTCAAGCGCCACGACCTGGCCATGATTAGTATTGATGTACATGATTCCGTTTATATAAAGTGGTGTTGCGCGATAGTCGCCCGTTGGGTAGAGCAGGTCTTCGGGGATGCGTAAATCGGCAGATTGCCACTGCCACACAATTTCCAGTTGATTGAAATTGTTACCATTAATTTGATCAAATGGCGCATATTTAGAAGAAAAGTGATCGCTACCATGATGTTTCCATTGTGCGGACACTAATTCTGAGTTGGTAGAAGATTCGTCACAACTAATTAATAGTCCTGTAGATAGGATTAATAAGAGCAAGCCGCATATATTTTTCATTGGTAGTCCCTACTCATTAAATTTTCTCTTTTTATTTGTATCTATTAGCTTTTGTTGTATTTTCGTAACTGTGGTGTGACATGTCCAAATTATAACTACTACAATTTTGTTTGTTTGCGATAGAGTTTTTCCGTGGAAGCTTAGTTTTATTAATCCAGAACGTTTTCCTTTAGAAAAGAAAAAATAGAACTGTAAACCCTTAACATTTCGTTTGCGGCAAACCCACCATGCAACCCGCCGGGAACTGTAATTAATGTATTTGTTACCTCTGCCTGGTCCAGACCTTTGTGCAACTGTACTGCGTGATCATAAGGTACTATGGGATCAGCATCGCCATGTATGGTTATTATTGGGGGTAAGTCTGAGCGAATATATGTTAAAGGCGAAACTCGTTTTGCGATTTCATTCATATTGTGCTGCGCGCCAAGCCAGCGCACCGCGTAACTCTTTTGGTTGACGCCATTTAGTAGATCGTTAACATCCGTTATTCCGTACCAGTTAACAATGGCGGCNACTTCCGGAGTTGCATCGCCTAAACATTGCCTATCTAGCCCAGCGCTGGGAGGAACCATGCCGGTAGTCAGAGCCAGATGACCGCCGGCGGAATTGCCTGAAACTACTAATCGATCGGTGTCAAAACCATACTGCTCAGCATTCCGAGAAACCCAACGTAAAGCGCATAGACTATCTTCTACTGCAGCAGGAGCCAATGATACATCTCCTAGTCGGTATTGCACATTAACCGCCGCCCATCCTTGCTCTATATAGGGTATTAGTCGCAATATATTGGCTTCTTTATTGCCGCCCACCCAACCACCACCATGGTAGTAGATAAAGGTAGGAGCAGGACCTTCGATATTGCGGGATTGATAAACATCGATTTTTAAATCCACTCCGCTTGCTTGTCGATAGGTAATATCAGAGATAACTCTAAACTCATTTTGGACTGTGACCGCCCAGGCTGCGGTTTCTGAGATCTGGGCGTTAGCAGTGAGAGTGGTGTTGGTTATTAAAATAAAGAACGAAGTTAAGAGAATAGGTTTTGACATGAGCTGGACCTTGTTAGTATTTTGATTAATTCAAAGAGGGGGAGCCTCGATGAAATACTAAGGTCTAGTGTATCGCATTGATATATCAGATTGCAGTGCCTTGATTTAGAATGTTCTGCGGCATTGGTAGTGCCGAAAAGGCGTGCGCTAGTTTAAGATACTGTCTTGCCAGTTGAGCGCGTTGTATTTTTCTAAAATTACTAATAGTTCATTGATGGGCACAGCCTGCAATTCTCCNCGGCTGCTGCTGATCGTTGTGGCCTTAAGAATGGCATTGTAGATAGCTTCTTCTGTGGCCTCTGCAGTTGCCGCAAAAAGTGGCGACAGGGAAGCATTGACCAATTCTTCAATAGCAACAGGCTCTGCGCTGTTTCTGGTTCTGCGAACAGCCGGGTTAGTCGAGAAGGAGATGACATAATCTCCAGATCCATTGCTTGCGTAGGAGCCGGTTCTGGCGAGGCCCATTATGGCGCGCAGACCTATACGATCAAGACTGCGGCCGGTAAGCGGTGCATCAGTGGCAACTATGATCATAATTGAGCCATCTTCCCGATCTTCGTTAATTTGGCTCTGTGTTAGGTTGCGATAAGGATAGTCACCTAATTCTCTACCTACTGGCGCGCCATTAATGCTCATTACTCCGCCATAATTGGTCTGCACTAGAACGCCAATGGTATATCCGCCCAATTCTTCCGGCAGTATTCTTGAACTTGTGCCTATGCCGCCTTTCCATCCGAAAGCTTGAGTGCCGGTTCCAGCTCCAATGCTGCCTTCCTCGACAGGGCCATTTGTGGCATTGCCAAGAGCGGCAAATACTTCTCTTTTTTGAATTGGGTCTGCCCACATATTGTTTACGCGGGCGTCATTGGTTTCGCCCACAATTGGATTGATGGTGTGTTCGCCCATACCGGGTTGAGTATAAACCCAATCCTTTAGTGCATTGGCTGCACTCCAGACGCAAAGTGTGCAAGTTAAGAGGATTGGTGTTTCGATTTCACCGAATTCTCTTACTTGGGTTTCTCCAATAAGCTTTCCGTAGCCGTTGCCCGTGTGAATCCAAGCCGGAATCGGATGAGTGTATAGATTGCCAGGTGCAGGAATAATTGCGGTTACACCGGTACGAACGTCATTCCCTTCGATTTTCGTTACATGACCGACGAGCACTCCCTCGACATCGGTAATTGCATTGAGAACTCCCGTTGGGAAAATGCCAATCTGTAAACCAATATCCCTTGCTCGAGGGCGTTCATCAGGTTGGGTATAAGATAGGCTCGAACTGAGACCTAGTATAAAAAAAACAGTGAATTGTAAGGTCGTTTTATACATATCTTAAGTGTTATAAGTAATTAATAATCATAAGTGACTTGGATTCGCTAGTTGTGATGGTAATAGCTGGATTTCATAAAAACATTATCTTATGGTCATGAGTTGTGCTTCTCCCAATTCGGCGGATACTCTTTGGTTTGTTATGGCACGCAGTGTTCCTAACTTCTTCCTAGGGCTGCTATTTAAAAAAAGAATCAACAGCGGCGCGTAAGTGATCAGCATAAGTTTCGCATGAGCGAGTTACAGTATAGATGCTAGATAGAAAAGTGTCATCGTTTATGGAAAAACCTCGAGGCGGCACTGCGCTTATAATTCTGCGATCTAGACTTGTGACGATTTTAAACATAAGCTGGCATATGCAATCTATATGGGCCCATAATTCGCTCGTTGTTTAGAATTGAGTTAGGCATTTAGCCGTAAACGAAGTTTATGAGAACTTTAAAGAAACTTGTATTTTGCTTTAGCTTTACGTTTCTAGTGCCATGGGGTTTCGCTCAGGAACAGAGCATTACTGAAGATGACGCTACTGTCACCTATCCTTCAGCCTATTTTGCCCAATATGCACCTGTAAGTGCCAAAGATATGCTCGATCGTATACCGGGGGTAGGTTCTACAACGGGAGGAGGTTCCAGCAGTACAGGTGGTTTTCGAGGAGCCGGTGGAGGAGACGGAGGCCGTGGCTTTGGAGCAGGAAGCGGTGAGAGTGAAATTCTGATTAATGGCAAGCGTACAGCAGGTAAGAGCAATGCAACCAGCGGATTGTTGGATCGAATCAATGCAGATCAAGTCGAATTTATACAGATAATTCGAGGTACATCCGGAGAGTTAGATGTAAGAGGCACTGGGCAAGTTATTAATATCGTGCTATCTGAAGAATTGGAAACGTCGAGCTTAACTTATCAGATAAATGCAGATAGGTATCGGGATGCACATTTGCAGCCCGGAGGAAATTTATCCTATGCCAATCGCATTGGCGCTTTTGACTTTGTTCTGAGTGCGGTGGCAGAGCCTCGTTATGGTCATAATGAGATTGATGAAAACTCTATCCTAGGGGATTTTTCCCAGAATGATAGAGTTGTTGAAGATCGTATTCGTGAACAGTCGAGTTACGACTTGACTGCGAACCTTGGTTGGGAGTTTAGTGAAAACACGTCCGCAAGATTAAACGCGTTATTCTCGCAAAACAATAACCCAACTGAAGTCGATCGCTCCATTACTGACTTTACCGTAGTTCCTAATGTATTAAATCTGCAGCGGGATGATATACCTGGTGCACAACACAACTGGGAGGTTGGTGGTGATTATGAAACTTTTTTCGATAATGGGAGCCGATTGAAAGCGTTGTTTGTAATAAATCAGGACAATCGAAATTCAACCCGGGAAAGGTTTGATATATTCCATGATGGTACTGAAGAAAAAAACTTGTTTTTGAAAACAGGAAGTCGAACTTCTGAAGAAATTTTTCGTGCTTCGTATACTTTCGATATCTTCGAAGNTCAGGACATTGAGTTCGGGGCTGAGCGAGCCTTAACTACTCTTAACTCTAAATTGGCTTTAGGGTTGCCTGTTGATAATGGGATCGCTTCGCCGCTATTTGGTGGGTTGGTGCCGGTCTCGGTGAGCAACGCAAATTCCATGGTTCAGGAAGAACGTTACGAGCCTTTTATTATCCATAATTGGATTATCAATCCTCGCATGTCATTAGAAAGCCACGTTTTATACGAATACTCAGAGATCAAACAGCACGGAGATGTGAACAACAAGCGTGATTTCGATTTCGTTAAACCAAAAGTCGATTTCCGTTATGACTTGACCCCAAGTTTGCAACTGCGTGGCTCGGTTGAGAAGGTTGTAAGGCAATTGCGTTTCAGTGACTTTGTCGCTGCGACTGATGAGCAGGATGAAGATTCCAATACCTTTGCTGGGAACGCGAATTTAAGACAGGAATGGTTTTGGAAATATGATTTTATCACGGAATATCGACTGCCCGATGATCTGGGTGTGATCGATGCCAACTTATATTATCACGATCATCGAGATGTTATTGAGCGTATAGACGTTACTAAAGATGAACTAAACTTAGAGTCGGCGAACGGAAATATAGGTAATGGCAAGATGTATGGGCTAAACGTTAATACTAGTATTCGCATGAATATGATTAACATGCCTAACCTATTGGTTTCATCGCGTTTGAGTATTGCAGATTCTAAAATTCGTGATCCATTTACTGGTGTCGATCGGCGTTTTCAGTTTTTTAGCCGAGGAAGTATGTCTTTTAGCTTTCGGCATGATATTCCGGAATGGAATTTGAACTGGGGCGCGAGCCTGCGTGATACTTTTGATGGTAATTCGAAGCTTTATGACATTGATGATGTGCTCAGCAGGTGGACGGAACCATATCTGTCATTTTTTGCAGAGTATATATCAGATGCTGGAACTAGCTGGCGCTTTGATGCGAGAGACCTTACGAATTCGGAGCGATGTCGCGAACGAATCCGCTACGTAGGTCGTTTGTCTGCGGGCATTCTGGAGGAGATCGAAAATCAATGCAATGTTGGTGGATTAGTAATGAGTTTAAAGATAACTGGTACTTTCTGACTAAGAAGGAAGTTAGTGCTTGTTTTCTTTTTGTCACAAAATAAAACTCATGCAGAACCGAGAGTTTCCTGTAATAGCTAGAATAATTGGAATTAGAAAAATTGCAAACAAAGCGCTGTTTAAAAGTATATAACTATTAACATTTCTTCTTATTATCGTAGCGTAGATAACTATACCGATCGCAACAACAAGACCTAACACCCAAAATATTGGAGTATTGCACGCTACCGTAGTTGCAAAAACTACTGCATACTGAAGTGCTAATGTTCCTACATTTATGCTACTAGGATCGTTAGCAATAGAGTGCGCCCAAGTAGAGAACAATAGAAAAGAAACTATGGGAAATGTGAGAAATGAAAGTGCTATTTTTGACTTGGTAATTTTCATTTTGTAAACGTACGAATTATTGTTACTGAGGGGTTGAATTTTGCCTAAATTAATATTATTTATTGTGAGCTGATTTGAATACTAGAAAGAGCCTCAGCGTTAGATGCTAAAACGGTTTCGCCGGCCGGAAAACCATTGGATTTAATAATGAAGGCAAGAATTGCCGCATAACTTTGTTGCGATAAGCTGCCGGGGTTCTCTGTAGGCATTTCAGAACTCATTTTTTCGAATAATTCACCTAGATTGCGGTCTTCCCAAATAAACATGAAACTGAGCCCCACTAAGCTGGGGGAATTACTATTGCCCCTAAGATCAGCGGAGTGACAGGAAGCACAGCGCGCTGCATACTCTTCCGCACCTCTTGCAGCCTGAGCTTCTGTGAATATGCCTTCTTGCAGGGTCTGGCTGAAGGAGATTGATGAGGTTAAAAAGCACCAATATAAAATTAAATTAGTAAAAGCCTTTTTCAGTTTAGTTAGGAAGCGCAAATACATGTATTGAATTCCCATTGCGAGGTCGCGTTAATTCTGGTGTCAAATCTCTGGGTAGCATACCCGACCAACTTGCACCGCCTACGCCTACAGGCATTGCTATATATTGCTTGCCATCGATCATGTAGGACATTGGAAACCCTTGCGCAGATGTCGTAACACGTGTTTGCCAAAGCTTTTCG
>PBNR01000040.1 GCA_002723195.1 Gammaproteobacteria bacterium
CAAAAGCTATAGATGAAAAACTATCGTCGATTTCTATTGAGGCATAGTGTTTGGTTTGAAGCTCCTCTATTAAGTTAACAGCGGTTGTACCATGAACCGCCTTACTCGCTATAGGGGCATATAAGGAATCAATATCTAACACCGCATTTAGTGCCAGACCGTCTTCTTGTGCTAGAGATGTATTAAAAAATCCATAACATAAGAAGAGGGAGGGAATGAACAGTTTTTGGGCTATCGTAGATTCTATTAGCTGCATAATACTTTCTTCTTTCAAAAATAAGACAGGAAGGCTCGATAATCCTGTTAAACCTTTTCTTCAGACGCAGAGCCTAAGCTAATTTGTAGAGCTATTGAAGTAATTTTCTGTAATTTTAAGGATAGCTAGATCTTTACATTCTTGGTTTAATTTAGCGTATGGTTTTATGACGTGCTGTAGCATGACGCTCCGTTCGCTCAACGTCGATATAACGATCAGTAATAGCGCTTGAGCCGTGGCCTGCGTCGTCTCTAACATGCTCTCTGGGACGGTGTTTGACATCGTCTGATATACCAGTATGGCGTAGCCAGTGAACGGTAGCCGCACCTAAGCGCTCAGCATCCTCAGTAAAACCTTCTTTACGCATGTTTGCTGAAGCTAGATTAAAACATTTTTGAACAATTCCGCGTACTTGTCGAGTGCTTGTAATACCTCCTTTACCTCGAGTTTTATGGATCAATGGACTGGACTCCCCAGGACTGGGCAGAGCCGCTAGACCACGTGAGAGGCGGTAGCGTTTCAAAGCTGATATCATGGCGTCTGAAACGGATATTTCCCGTTGTTTATTGCCTTTACCAACGGTGATAAACCACCAGTTTCCTTCTTGATCCGAATAAAAATGACCCATCTGGGGTTGCCAGCGTTCGGTTTCCACAAGTTCTGAAACACGTAAATACATAGCGTAGAGGGCATTCATAATGAATAAGGTGCGTTCGTGGAACTGAGGATTTTGTTTGGCCAGTGATTCTGCGGCATCGACCACAAATTCCCATTGCAACGGAGAGAGACGGCGAATCTTACTCTGGGACTGATGTTTACGCAGAAACTTGCTCTTTTGGCGAATCTGAGAGATGGGATTCGCAGACATGTAGTTCTCTTGAATCAGGAAGTTGAAGAAACTACTCAAAACACTGAATAAGGACTGGATTGCTGCCTGAGAGATGACATATTCGCCACCTGCAGATACATAAGGTCGCCAATTTGAATTAGGGACACGATTGCCCGCCCGATCAAGAAATCTGGCGACATTTTTATCACCGATCCAGCTATTTGGCGGCTTCTTGGCGAATTCCACGTAGGTTTCGATGTCTTCTCTTGAGATCTTGTTTAGGGATTTTTTAGCTATAATCCAGCACCAATGAAGAAAATGTTCAATTTCACGACGATAGGTGCTAAAGGTATCTGGGCTGCCCCGATAGCTATAAATAAATTCACTGGCGTATTGGTAATCCTTGAGGGCGTCTTCAGGAGCATCCACGACTAGATGAGAGAGGGTAGTCACTCGTTTTTTAAATGGGTTTGGCATTTCATCGAAAGTATCGAAAAATGCAGCTGGACTTTTACTATTTTGCATTAATTAATAATCATAACTATTTGTATATTAGAGAATATGTGCATTCGTGTATTCGCACCGATTAAATGACTAATTCGAGTTAAATTGGCATGAATAGAGCCACTATCACTCAATAGTCGGTTAGTAGAAGGCGAACTTTATGGTATAGCGAAGCATGAGCTCGGAAAGTTGCTAAAATCAGGAAAAATTAAACCTGCTAGGCATGTAATGCCAAACTAAACGAATTTTCAATGGTCCGTGTACCAACCACTGTGAGAAACAACTGGGAGAAAAATAATGGGAAAAGTCACTGCAATATTTAGCGGAGCAATATTGTCCATGACCATCGTAAGCATAAGCTTTGCTCAGGACTGGGAGGTGCCGCGAACACCTTATGGAAAACCGGACTTACAGGGCATATGGACCAACAAAACACTTACGCCGCTTACTAGAAACCAAGAATTCGGGGATCAACGAGCTTTAACTCCCGCGCAAGCCACGCGGCTCGAAGCAGGGCATCAGGAATACCTGGATGCTGAGTTTGCAGACAGTGACCCGGATCGTGGGGCGGGTTTTGGCGCGCAGGCCGACAACGATGGCAATACGGACGATGGCTATAACGAATTCTGGAAGGACTTGGGTACCAACATTCAGGTCATAAATGGTGAGCTTCGCTCTTCTATCATCGTAGATCCGCCCAATGGCCAGATTCCTTATGCCAGCGATCCGCGAGCTAGATTTCGCCGCGATCCTAATCTTCCGGGTCCTTATGATGGTCCGGAAGGGCGACCTTTAGCAGAACGCTGCCTCCTGTCATTCGGTTCTCATTCTGGGCCACCCATGCTGCCAGTTATGTATAACAACAACTACCAGTTCGTCCAAACGGAAGATTACGTGATGATTCTTGCTGAAATGGCTCATGACGCGCGCATTATCCGGTTGAATGACAGCCAACATATGATCACTATGAACAAATGGATGGGGGATTCGGTTGGTCACTGGGATGAAGACACCTTAATCGTTGAAACGAGGGGCTTTAATCCTCAGCAAAATTTCCGTGGAGCTTCAGAGAATTTAACGGTTATAGAAAGATTTAAACGCGTCTCCTCAAGTGAAATCTTATATTCTTTCACGGTAGAAGACGCAACTATGTTTAGCCAGCCGTTTACTGGTGAACTCGTGTTTAATGCTCGGCCAACTAAGGAATCAATGTACGAGTATGCTTGCCACGAGGGAAACTACGCCTTATCCGGCATATTAGCCGGGGCTCGGGAACTAGAGCGCCAAGAAGTAGCTCCTGAACAGTAAAGAGGGAGTTTCTAAAAGCATAATTGTCTCCTTGCCCGCCTTTTTTAATATATTAATTAACAAGAACAGGGATTTATGAAGTATTAGTATGGTGAATTATAAAGAACCATTGGAATTTATGGGCGTGCCTGGGTCTCCCTACACTAGGAAGATGCTGGCGTTACTACGCTATAGGCGACTCAGATATCGCTTGTTACCGGGGTCGAGACATAGGGCAAAAACCGATGTTGACCGTTATCGTCCTCGGCCTAAGCCCAAAGTACCGTTACTGCCAACGTTTTATGGTTTAAATGACTCAGGTGCAGAAGTAGCGGTCTGTGATTCAACCCCCTTAATAAGGGAATTTGAAGCGCTGTCACCTGAGCGGTCTGTAATTCCCGATCAGCCAGCACTGGCTTTGATTAACTCTATCCTCGAAGACTATGGGGATGAATGGCTGACTAAAGCTATGTTCCATTACCGGTGGAGCTATCAGACAGATATCGACAAAGCGGCGCAGATGCTTCCCAGATGGAACAATTTAACAGCTTCCGAAGAAGAAATGGCCAATAAAGGCAAGGAGATCTCTGAATTACAAATTTCTAGGCTTCGCTATGTAGGTTCCAATGAAGTAACTGGGAATATTATTGAAAATAGTTTTCTTAGATTCTTAGAATTGTTTGATAAACATCTGAATTTGTATCCTTTTTTATTGGGGGGTAGGCCGGGTAGCGGAGATTTTGCGGTCTATGGTCAGCTTACCTGCATGGCTTTATTCGATCCTACTCCCCAGCGGCTGATCCTAGAGCGAGCTCCTCGGGTCTACGCCTGGACAGAGGTCATGGAGGATCTGTCCGGCCATGAACTTTTAGAAAATGACTGGATCGTAAATTCAGGCGAAATTAATCAGTTACCAGCTAGCTTGACTGCGTTACTTGCTGAGATAGGGATCATCTATGTTACTTATTTGCTAGCAAATGCATCTGCCGTTCAGAACCAACAGGCCAAATTTAATACCAAAATATCCGGCCATCATTGGGAACAGCAGTCATTTCCATACCAGTATAAGTGTCTTAAATCACTGCGATCAGAATGGTTAGCCCTTGATATTGAGCAAAAGTCACAATTTACCCAACTCATTTCTGGTACTGATGTCGGCAATCTGTTTACTGAACCGTAGTCAAAAATTGACTTAATAGTTTTAGATACGCTGTCCAGACTACGGGTTAGGGATTAACTCATGTACCAGTGCTCTCTTATTTCCGGTAATCTTTATTACCGGAAATAATGTTTATTTGCGATTTTGGCGCTTTAGGCCCGCAGATACTGCAATGCTAATTCATATCTGAATTTGCTATACCGCTTCTCGATTCTCTGAGGGTTACGAATTCCTCTGCACTTGTTGGGTGTATACCGATTGTCCGATCAAAATCGGACTTAGTTGCGCCTGCATTCATTGCTACGGCAAAACCCTGAACTAACTCACCGGCATCAGAGCCCACCATATGAAGACCGATTACCTTGTCAGTTTCGGAGTCTACTATAATCTTAATCATAGTAAGCTGGTCCCGTCCGGTTAGTGTATGCCTTAATTCCTTAAACGAATTTGTAAATACACGTATATTTAGGCCTTCTAGCATTGCCTCTTGTTCGGTAAGACCAACAGTAGCTACGTTCGGGTGGCAAAAAACAGCCGTAGGTATATTTTCGTAGCCCATCCGCACTGTATCGCCACCAAACAGATGACGAGCAACTATCTGGCCCTCTGCAAGAGCTACTGGAGTAAGTGCGATACGATCTATTACGTCTCCGATCGCGTAGATACTGGGCTCAGACGTCTGAAAGCTGGAATTAACCTTTACCGCGCCATTTTCACTTTGTTCTACGCCAACATTTTCGAGACCAAGACCAAGAGTCAGAGGCTTCCTGCCGGTGGCTGAAACCACCAGATCAACATCTAATTCAGCTCCTGATTTAAATATAACTCTTAGCTCTTTGTTATTGTTTACTATTTTACTAATATTTGAATTTAGACTAATGGTTAGTTCTTTACCGATTTCATTAGTCACAAATTGCCGTATTTCGTGATCAAAGCCATTTAAAAGCGCATACCCTCGATAACTTAACGTTGTTTCGCATCCCAATCGGCTAAAAATACTAGCAAATTCAACAGCTATATACCCCCCTCCGACGACCAGAAGCCGTTTTGGTAAGCTTTCCAGGCTAAATACCTCATTTGAAGTAATTACATTCTCAGATCCCTCGTATTCCGGCACCCAAGGCCAACCTCCCGTCGCTATTAACAGATATTTAGCGGTTATCAGCTCATCATTGATTAATACAGAGTTAGGCCCAGTTATGTACGCAGTACCAGTCAGTACCGAGACATTATTAGAGCCACATATTCCTTTATATATGTTATTTAACCTATTGATCTCTTTATTTTTATTTTCTAATAATGTTTGCCAGCTCATATTCAAATCAGTGATGTTCCACCCATAACCGCGTGCGTCTTCAAAATCGTCAGAATAATGGGCTGCGTAGCTAAAAAGTTTTTTCGGTATGCAGCCAACATTTACACAGGTTCCTCCGAGGTACCGACTCTCTGCAATTGCAACACGGGCACCCATAGATGAGGCTATTCGACTTGCGCGAATTCCACCGGAGCCGCCACCAATGACAAATAGATCGTAATCGAAATCAGTCAATTTGCTGTATCCTTGTCCCTCAATAATGGCAAATTATGCCTTAGCTTTTAGCCCTAACCTAAGGCTTTACGACTATTGATGCAAAATGACTTGTTTCAGACTGAAGGAAGTAGTGATACCCGTTATATTCATAATCTCGGTGATGCTCTAATTTCTGAATACCCTTCTGCTTTTAACAGTGCCGAAGCAACTGCATACCTTGACTGTCTGATAAACGAAACCCCTTGGCGACAAGACGCTCTATGGATCGCCGGTAAAAAACGAATCTTACCTCGGCTGCAATGTTGGATGGGAGACCCTGGGGCTAGCTATAAATACTCTGGATTAATTCTTAAGCTTGAAAACTGGTCGAGGTTAGTTTTAAGCATCAAGACTAGAGTCGAATCGTTAACAAACAAGAAATTTAATTCTGTCTTACTGAATTACTACCGAAATGGCTTAGATAGTGTATCTTGGCATGCGGATGACGAAACAGAGCTCGGATCAAACCCGATCATCGGCTCAGTATCTTTTGGCGTTGAAAGAACTCTCCACTTTCGACCAAAGTCGAAAACCGATTCACGTAAATTCATATTGAAGCAGAGACATGGAAGCGTCTTGCTCATGGGTGAGACTTTGCAACATAATTGGCTGCATCAGTTACCCAAAGAAAAAACCATAAAGGAACCACGAATTAATCTGACTTTTAGGTATATTTACCAACTATAGTAATGCTAATTCAATTACTTTGAACCATTTACAACAGAAAATACAACATGGATAAGTTTGATGTCTGTATTGCGGGTGCTGGTGTAGTAGGCCTTGCAATAGCTTACCAACTATCACAATCAAAGAATTATAGTGGGAGCAAAATCGCCCTACTCGATTCCGAGTCTGATTTCGGTCGTATTACTAGCANTAGAAATAGCGAGGTAATTCACGCTGGTNTTTATTATTTTACCGGGAGCTTAAAGGCACATCTTTGCGTTAAGGGAAAATCACTTCTCTATAATTTTTTAGAGCAAAATAACTTGCCTCATAAAAAAATCGGAAAACTTATAGTCGCACAAAATGGAGAGGAGGATAATCTCCTTCATATCAGAGAAAGCGCGGAGAAAAATAATGTAAAAGATCTCCAGTGGATTGATCACGGAAAACTCAAAAGATTAGAACCTGCGCTTAAAGCATCAGCTGCATTATATTCACCTTCGACAGGAATCGTAGATAGTCACAGTTATATGTCTAAGCTTTTAGAATACGCTGAAGAACGCGGAGTCTACTTTGCTCCCTATACTAAAGTTACAAAAGTAGAGAGACCTGGCACTTTTTTCCTAGTGACTACCCACATAACAGACAAACCAAACCAGGTCGAAGAATATCAATTCCAGTGTAATAAATTTATTAATAGCACAGGATTAAATGCTCAGGAATTAGCCGAGAATATCGAAGGAGTAGATACAGCTCTTATACCAAAACTACATCTTTGTAAGGGAGATTACTTTTCATACACAGGAAAAAGTCCATTCAATCATCTTATCTATCCGTTGCCAGAAAATAATCACACAGGCTTGGGTGTGCATTCCACATTGGATATAGCTGGTCAGACTCGCTTTGGCCCAGATACCGAATATTTGAAGAGTATAAATTACGACGTGGATTCGGATAAATGCGATAATTTTGCTTCAAGCATCAAATCTTATTTTCCGAAAATACAAGCATCCCATCTTGCGCCAGGCTATTCTGGAATCCGGCCAAAAATTGCCGGCCCAGGAGAAATGGAGGCCGATTTTTGTATTCAGGGCCCGAAGATAAATGGCGTTAAGGGGCTAGTACAGCTATTTGGTATGGAGTCCCCTGCTCTCACCGCAAGTTTGGCAATAGCTGAATATGTAGAAACTCTCTTGGAACCACAACACAGTTGAACATAATTTAAGCCTAAAGGGCTCATAATCCATTGGTCGGAGGTTCGAGTCCAGGTGGTCCACCAGTTAAAACAGTAACTCACATCCCTTCTCGTCTTTTTCTCAATGCCCATGGGGCAATTATGTTGTATTGATTTGCATATGCTGAGTCGAAATTTGTGCAGGTATTTCTGTTTGATGGTTGTTTCCAGTCTTAAGACCATCCTCCTAATTTGGCACATTGCCACATCGCGTTAAATCCAAAGCCCTAGCGATAATAATGACAAATTGGTAATTTTATTACTGTAAAACCCTGAGCTGACTCCAGCGCCACAACAATGATTCCAGTATGAGCTGTGAATTAGGATTAGCCTTACTCAAGAGATTTTTTTGCGACTCCATAACCATATCGTAAAAGTCAATCAAGTTGCGTAATATCTGCATCTGCTGTGCGGGCTGGTGGTTGATCCTGAATAACTCAAATAGGTCTGTGTGCTCCGATCTGAATCCTCTGGGCTGTTGATCTATCAAAAGATATCTAACTAACATGGTGGAAACTTCAAGCAAATACCTAATAACCTTTGCTTGTTCCAGCTTTGTCGCCAATTTTACAGTAGTCTGGATACTAGTTTCTCCTTCGGCAAGCTGGACGAGCTTTTTTAAAAATTGACGTTCATTATCTAAAATACCAGAAGTTACCAATTCCAATGCTAGTAACGGACAATTTCGTGCTGCGATCAACAAGCTCTTCGGATCCTCTTGATCTGGAGCATGTTGCCTGAGCCAGGTTTTTGCTTCTTCTTTGGTAGGGGTGGGCATAGTTAATTTCTGACAGCGACTTCTAATTGTTGCTGGCAAAGATCCAGGTAAATGGGTAACTAGAAATAGATAAGAAGAAGGAGTAGGCTCTTCAAGAGTCTTTAATAACGCATTTGCTGCAGATGTGTTCATATGATGGGCGTCAGTTATTAACGCTATTTTTGCTCGTCTACCATGGCTGGTTTTTAGAAAAAACGCTGAGAGGGAGCGAATTTGCTCTATGCTAATATCTTTTTTCCCCTCTTCTACTCCAATTCTAATAATATCTGGGTGACCTGAGCCTTGCTCTAGGAGACAATTTCTACAATTACCACAGGTAATACCTTTTTCCGATGAAGAACACATTACATATTTGGCGAAAGCATTAGCAAGTATATTTTTCCCAGTGCCTAGTGCTCCACATATAAGATTTGCATGTGCTAATCGCTCGGATTCGAGCTGCATGCAAAGGTTATCCCAAAGAATTCTCTGCCATGAGAAAGGTATTTCTTGCTCCAATATCATTGTTTTTTAAATACTCTTTTTTCCAATTCTTCTAAGATATCATAACTCACTTGTTCAATATTTTGACTAGCATCAATTACAGCACATCGGACTGGATTATTCTGCGCGATATCCAAATACACAGACCTTACTTTCTCAAAAAACTCTTTTTGCTCGCTTTCAAATCTATCTAATTTGCCTCTTTCTTTTGCGCGAGACAATCCTGCTTCAGGATCCAGATCAAGGATTATTGTTAGATTCGGCCGGAGCTCACCTTGAACCATTGATTCTAAAGCTTGAATGATAGTTTTGCTTAATCCCCTACCTCCTCCTTGATAAGCATACGTCGCATCGGTGAAACGATCACAGAGCACCCACTTGCCCTCTTTAAGTGCTGGACGGATTACTTTTTCTAGGTGTTGCGCTCGAGCAGAAAATATTAACAGTAGCTCACTTAGTTCAACCGGGGATTCGCCATTAACTTTTAGCAGTAGCTCACGTATTTTTTCTGCTAAAAGAGTACCGCCTGGCTCTCGTGTGATAATGAAATCGATTCGTTTTTTTGTTAAATACTCTTTAATAGCTTCAATATTAGTGCTTTTACCTACACCTTCCACACCTTCTATTGTTATGAATTTACCATGACCCATTTTAGTATACTTACCTTATCGAGGCTGCAGTTGAAATCTTCTTACGGCGGCATTGTGTTCATCTAAAGTACTAGAGAAATAATGGGTACCATCACCGCGAGAAACAAAATAAAGGTAGTCAGAAGGAATAGGGTTCAGGCTCGCATATATTGACTCGATACCTGCTAATGCAATTGGCGTCGGTGGCAAACCATTTATACGATATGTGTTATATGGCGTTTCCTCCAAAATATCTTCGCGTCTAATATTTCCTTCAAACTTGTCTCCCATTCCGTAGATAACAGTAGGATCTGATTGTAAACGCATATCTAGTTCAAGCCGGCGCACAAACACCCCAGCTATATGCCCTCGCTCGCTACCCTCTGCTGATTCTTTTTCAATGATAGAAGCCATAATTAAAGCATCATAAGGTTCTCTATAAGGTAATGCTCCAAGCCGCGATTGCCAGGCTTCATCCAATACTTGTTCCATCCTTTCATTTGCTCGGCGCAATATATCGATATCTGTCGTCCCTTTCGGAAAAAAATAAGTGTCAGGATAAAACATTCCTTCTGCCCAATTGACCTCTAAATCCAATAACGTTGCGACAGATTCTGCTCCGGTTATGGTGCTTTCACGATCTATATTTGGATTACTCCAAATTTCATCTAGAGCTTGCTTAAGAGTCCATCCTTCCACGAGAGTAATTCTATATTGAAAGGTATCACCCTTAATCATCTTATCTAGAAATTCTAGCGCCGTAATTCCTGCAGTTAATTCATATTCACCAGATTGAATAGATTCTGCGTTTCCTTGCACAAGAGCATAAAAGATAAAGCTTCGTGACGACCTTAGATGTCCAGAGCTTTGCAATTCATTTGCAACTCTTGTTAATGAACTACCCGGTTGTACTAAAAATAATGTAGAGTCGCCTTTTATAGCCATAGGTTGATTTAAGCTATTGATCAAGTAGGTCCAGGTAGATAACGGAACTAGCAGCACTGCGAAAAGAAGCACCATTCCAATCCATGGCTTCCACCGTAAAACGTTCTGAATATTTAACACCATACTTTGTTTCGTTTATGAGCAAAAAGAAAACTTAGCATTTTATGTTGGTATTAGCACGAGCATTGAACAAAGTACGTAGGGAATATGCCGTGGATTGAAAGACTAGCCAAATCTAGAAAAAATCAGACTGCCATTCGTTCCACCAAAACCGAAAGAGTTTGATAGAACAACATTTAGAGATCGCTCTCTGGCTGTATGAGGTACATAATCTAAATCACACCCTTCACCAGGATTATCCAGATTAATTGTAGGTGTGATTACCTGATCTTGGATGCTAAGCACCGAAATAATGGCCTCTGCGGCTCCTGAAGCCCCTAGCAAGTGCCCTATCATAGATTTGGAGGAGCTTACAGCAAGTTTAGAAGCATGATCTTTGAAGACTGATTTTATAGCTAAAGTTTCAGCAATATCACCAGCAGGAGTTGAAGTGCCATGGGCATTAATGTAGTCCACTTTTTCTGGATTCATCTGTGCACTTAGCAAAGCATTCCGCATGCATAATACAGCCCCAGTGCCTCCTTCAGATGGGGCCGTCATATGATAAGCATCGCCACTCATACCAAAGCCAACAATTTCAGCATAAATTTTCGCACCACGTTTTTTTGCGTGTCCCAACTCTTCTAAAAGCATAATACCGGCACCGTCACTTAGCACAAAACCATCGCGATCTTCGTCCCAAGGTCGACTTGCAGTTTGGGGATCATCATTGCGCGTTGAAAGCGCTCGAGCTGCACAAAACCCCCCCAAGCCCACAGGTGAAGTCGACATTTCAGCTCCACCTGCCAACATTATGTCGGCTTGCTGGTTGCCAATCATATTGGCTGCCATGCCAATATTATGGGTTCCCGTAGTGCAAGCAGTTGTTACAGCTATATTTGGACCCTTTAAACCAAATCTTATAGAGAGATTCCCAGCGATCATGTTAATAATCGATCCAGGGACGAAAAATGGAGAAATCTTTCGTGGGCCCGAATGTTCGATTTGTAGGCTTGTTTCTTCGATCGTTTTGATACCACCGATACCGGACCCAATGGCTACACCAGCTCTTTTATCATCTATTGCAGATATATCTATCCCGGAATCATTGATTGCCTGAACACCAGCTGCTATTCCGTATTGCATAAAAGTGTCCATGCGACGAGCTTCTTTAGCTTCTATAAACTCGCTGCAATTAAAATTTTTAATTGCACCGCCAAATCGAGTGCTGAATCCGCTCGTGTCGAAATGCTCCAGCGGGCCTATTCCGCTTTTCCCATTTTTGAGAGCTTCCCATGAGGTTTTAACGTCGTTACCTAACGGAGTAATTAAACCCAATCCAGTAACCACTACTCTCCTATTGCTCAAATTGGACTCCTATCTCAATTGTTGTTGGCCCAATAAACAAAAGCTACTCTAGCGTGCCCCAGAGTAGCTTCATTTTCAGCATCAATTAAAATTAGAGGTGTTCGTTGATATAGTCGCAGGCTAGCTGGACGGTTGTGATTTTTTCCGCTTCCTCGTCTGGAATTTCTGTCTCAAACTCCTCTTCTAAAGCCATTACCAATTCGACGGTATCTAAAGAATCAGCGCCCAAATCTTCTACAAATGAAGCAGAAGGTTTTACTTCGTCTTCTTTTACGCCAAGCTGTTCGCAGACAATTTTCTTAACGCGCTCTTCAATGCTACTCATATCTATTATTAGCTCCTAATTCTTTGTTTCATAAGGCTTTTTTATTAGCCCCTTTGTCACAATTGGGTTACAGCGGAATAACCCTGTAAATCAGAGACGCGATTTTACCTCTATTTTGATTACTTGTAATGTTTAAATTTTAATAAAGTTCGTAGTCTCTTGATCATTTTTTGAACAGTTATTAGCTTGATATTTTTGTTATAGGTAATCACCCCAAATACATGCCGCCATTTACATGAAGAGTTTCACCTGTTATGNAGGCTCCTCTATCAGATGCTAAAAAGGCAACAACTGAAGCTATTTCTTTTGGTTGCCCTAGCCTTCCGAGCGGAATCTGAGAGATTAACGATTCGCTTTGTTGTTGCGGTAAATCACGTGTCATATCAGTATCAATAAAACCTGGTGCTACAGAGTTTACCGTTATACCTCTTGAGCCGACTTCTTTAGCTAGAGAACGAGTAAATCCATCTATACCTGCTTTCGAAGCGCAATAGTTTGTTTGACCGGCATTGCCACTGGAAGCAACAACCGATGAAATATTAACTATTCGTCCCCAACGCGCTCGAGTCATTCCCCTCAAGCAGGCCTTAGTCACTCGATATATTGAACTAAGATTTGTTTCTATAACTTCATGCCATTCAGCGCTTGTCATGCGCAACAACAAATTATCGCGCGTAATTCCTGCGTTATTTATAAGGATTTGGGGAGCACCATACTTTTCATTAATACTCTCTATGAGTAACGCGACCGACTCATCATTGGCTACATTGACTTTCTGCCCGAGCCCAGTAACCCCATCGGATTGGAAGTGCTCATCAACCAACTCAACTCCAGAGTCTGTAGTTGCAGTCCCGACTACAATGTAACCGTCGTGAGCAAGCGCCAAAGCAACCGCCTTTCCTATTCCACGACTAGCTCCAGTTACAAGAGCTATTTTTGCGTCAGCCATTTCCACATGCTCCTTTAGGTAAGGATTTTTGATTTAATCAGCCATCTTTGAAATTGCATTTTTTATATTTTCTAAACTATCACTGCCTGAGCATTGAATATCAGATTCTATGCGTCTGATTAAACCACTCAATACTTTTCCTGGCCCACATTCAACTAAATTTTTGATCCCTGCTTTGTAAATAAGTTGCACACAATCTACCCAACGAACAGGTTCATACATTTGTCTAACAAGATTAGACTTTATTTGTCTGGGATCATTACAAATTTCACCATTAACATTCTGTACAACATCTATATTTGGTTTTTTTATCTCGATACCTTCTAATTCTTCTTTAAGCTTTTCGGATGCTGGTTTCATGAGTGCGCAATGAGAAGGTACACTGACATTCAAGGGTAAAGCTCGTTTTGCCCCATTACTCTTGCAAAGCTCAATGGCTTTGTCGACAGACTTAGCCTCTCCGGCAATAACTATTTGAACTGGTGAATTTAAATTTGCTGCAGAAACGATCCCTGTTTCTTTAATTTCATCGCATATATTATCTATCTGAGAACTTTCGAGACCGACAATGGCTGCCATCTTTCCTTTTCCTTGAGGTGAAGCGCTTTGCATAAATTCTCCTCTTTTATGGACCAGGTTAATAGCATCCTCATAATTCATAGAACCGGCGCACACTAGCGCTGAATACTCACCTAGGCTATGACCCGCCAATATAGATGGTTTTAGTGCAGAAAGCTCAGCCCATACCCTCCATATTGCAACCGATGATGCTAATAATATCGGTTGAGTGATTTGAGTTTGGCCAAGAATATTTTCGTTATCGTATTGACAAATTGTCCATAAATCTTGATCTAATATATCAGAAGCTTCATCAAATGTTTTCTGTACTATATGAGAATAAGACGCAAGTTCTGATAACATTCCAAGTTGTTGAGACCCTTGTCCCGGAAAAACGAAGCCAAATTTTTGCATACCTTACCTATCAGATTTACAAGATACTGAAGCACTATGTTGCACTTAAGCAGACCTTTACCGTCAACTATTACGGATTAGCAATTGACTGATGAATGTTTACTTAGCTTCTATAATGGCAGTTACTTTTTTACCAATCAATTGTGGAACCGAATTTTCTATTTCTGTTATTCCTTGTTGGATTGCATAAATAAAGCCTTCTTCGGTAGTGTTTCCGTGGCTCTTAATAATGCTGCCTTGTAACCCGAGTAAACTAGCACCATTAAAACGGTGCGGATCAATCTGTTCAGTAAGCCGCTTGATTAACAATGCTAAAGGAGAATCAAAAGACAAGTTCCTATCCGTACTTTCTACTAACAAGCTTTTAACGACATTGGCAACACCGGCACTTGATTTTATGGTTACATTTCCAACGAAACCATCACAAACAATAACATCTGCTATACTTTCAAATAATTCGTTTGCTTCCACAAAGCCAACATATTTAATTCCCGGACATTGCTCTAATCTCTCCGCTACAATGCGAACCTCATTAGTACCTTTGTATCCCTCGGATCCAATATTCAATAGACCTACTTTTGCGGGAGCCCCATTTAACGACTCAGCCAACACTGAGCCCATTACAGCAAATTCATATAATTGTTGCGCAGAGCTTTCTGGGTTAGCACCTACATCTAATAAATAAGACTGCTTAGTCACACCTGGAATCGTCGCCACTAAAGCTGGTTTGTGAATTCCTGGAATTGTCTTTAATAAGTGCCTGCCGATCATNAATAAGGCACCGGTATTGCCGGCACTGACCATGGCCTGGNCNTTACCAAGCTTAACCAGTTCAGTGGCTACAAACATAGAAGATAATATGCCGCTTCTTAGAACATTACCCNGTTTATCTGCATCGTTGATTATATCGGGGGCGTGGATAATCTTAAGCCGCTCTGAATCTCTAGATCTGATCGGCAACAAGGCTTCTATCTGACCCTCTTCGCCGACCAAAGTTAGTTCNATATCTCGGAATTTTCGCAGTGCACGCAGACAAGCAGATACGACTATTTTTACTCCACCTTCACCACCCATAGCATCAATAGCTATGCGTTTTACAGAACCCAATTAGTTATCGCCGAGGTCCAGTAATTTCTTACCCTTGTAAAAACCGTCAGCTGTAACATGATGACGACGATGCCTTTCGCCAGTAGTTTTATCGGTAGATAAAGTAGGCTCCGATAAAGAATCATGTGTCCGTCGTTTATTTCGCTTAGAGCGGGTAACTTTGTTCTTTTGGACAGCCATTTAATTTTCCTTAAAAAAATATATTCAATAAAATTCTAATATATCAACAGTATAGCTATTATTTTTTGAGTGTTTTAAGAGCAAAAAAAGGGTTTCTATTTCTCGCTCCCAGATGTTCTTTTTTTAAATCAACGTCNTTTTTATTGTAATCCAGTATCTCTAAGCAAAACTGGCTGTTATGGTGACTATTAACAATCGGCATACACAGCATTAATTGTTCTTCCACTAATTCAGCCAATATCAATCTATGACCATTACTAAACCACGGGTCCAAGCTAGAGTCCAACTTGGATACTTCTTCTTCATCCGTTACCAACGCCAACCTTATGTTATCTTGTAGCTGAATCTCTAAAGGCTCAAGACAGCGTTGACATGTGACCTCAACATTAGCGACCAAATTGCCTTGAATTACACGCTGCTTTGATTCGTCTATTAGAAATTCTAGCTCTACCTTAACAATCCCACTATGGCTGGTAAGTAATTCCATGAACCTAGGAAGCTTTTGCAAACTGATAGTTCCACTAATCTGATCATGTTGCAGAAAAGTCTTTCTGGTATCGACATAAGTTGGAATTGCGCTCTCCGGCATAGGCGCGCAATAATAGGCTTCAAGAGTGTTTCTGTCAAAAAAAGTTTATCTAATGTGACAACTTAAGTAAATATTTTATCTTATTGTATTTTAACACAATTATCGTAAATATTATAAAAGTGTTTATCCCAAGGTGCCTCAACTTTAAGCATTTGATCAGAAGCTGGATCTGAAAATCGAATTTTTGCCGCATGCAAGCAAAGGCTTCTCACGCTTCTTAGCTCTTTAGGAATCATTTTAGGGCCATATTTTGAATCTCCGATGATAGGATATCCTGCGTGCTGACAATGCACTCTGATTTGATGAGTACGCCCCGTAGTAGGCACGGCTTCTATTAGACTAGCCCTCCCGAAGTGTTGCAGAACTTTAAAATGAGTCTCAGCCGTCTTGCCTTCTTTATCTATTCGCACCAATCGCTCACCTGAATGAAGCTGATTCTTTTTTAAAGGCATATCGATTTTTTTCAATTGTTCTGGCCATTTAGNATGNACCAAGGCATGGTAGGTTTTCTCGACACGCTTTTCCCTAAACTCATTTTGTATCATTTTTAATGCTTTCGGCATTTTAGCAATAACTAGACAACCAGAAGTATCTTTATCAAGTCTGTGTGCCAATTCTGCGTTACCCCATTCAGCACGTATTTGCCGCAAAGCTTCAATTATACCTGTGCGGACACCACTACCCCCGTGCACTGAAAGACCAGCGGGTTTATTGATAACTAGCAGTAAATTTGTTTCCAGCAATACAGCGTCGTCTAATAATTTAGCAATTCCAGGTGTTATATTTCTTTTAATCAAAACCTCATTTTTCCAAGTTGGAGGTATTCGGACTTCGTCCCCACAACTAAGCTTAAAACTTGGTTTAATGCGCTTTTTATTGACTCGTACTTCTCCACGCCGAATTAAACGATAAATTCGGGTACGTGGCACACCCTTTAATTCATAGATAAGAAAATTATCGACACGCTGACCATCGTGACGCTCAGAAATTCGANCAACCTTTACTTCATGTTTTATAGATTTTTGCCGCATTATCTTTTTTGAGATCAATTCTTTCGTTTACTGTAATTTATAGGTTTGTCGCCGATACCAAGTAAATAAATTGGGACCGTAAGTAAGGTAAGTCTTCTACAATCTGTTTCGATTTAGATGGTGTACAATTTCTCATATTTTTTTAACAAGCACTAAGTAATTTTTCCAGAATGACAACAATCAAAAGCATACTCAACGAGCAGGTCGGGAACGCGCTTTGCCGAGTTTCCAGTATAGAGCAATGTAAAGCTAATGTTATCACAGCCTCCCGGCCAGAATTCGGTGATTATCAAGCAAACGGGATAATGAAGGTTGCGAAACGTTTAAAACAATCCCCTCGTGAATTGGCAGCAGCTGTGGTTACGTTTCTTGAGAAAAAAAATATTAGCCTGGTTGAGTCATATGAGATAGCTGGGCCAGGATTTATTAATATAAGACTAAACAATTCAGAACTAATCTCAAGAGCTAATGTATTCCTAAATAATCCTGAGCTATTAGTTTCAAAAACTAGCTATCCTAAAACTATAGTGGTGGATTACTCTTCACCTAACCTTGCCAAAGAAATGCATGTAGGGCACTTGCGGGGCACAATCATTGGCGATAGCTTGGTTCGAATCTTAGAAAGATCTGGTCATAATATTATAAGGCAAAACCACGTTGGAGATTGGGGTACGCAATTCGGTATGCTAATCGCCTATTTACAAGAAATTCAAAAGAGCAAGGAAAATAATCTACCTCGACAATTATTGGATCTAGAGCATTTTTATCGTGCTGCAAAATCTCGATTTGACTCCGATAAAAATTTTGCTGATGAATCACGTCGTAGCGTTGTGAAATTACAAAGTGGAGATACTGAAAGCAACAAACTCTGGGCGCAGTTCATCGAAGAATCGTTATCTCATTGCGATGCAATCTACGATAAGCTTAATGTTACTTTAAAACGAGAAGATCTCGATGCAGAAAGTCGCTACAACAATCAATTAAGTGAAGTAGTTCGAATTCTTGAACAAAAAAATCTAATCACAATTTCAGATGAAGCTAAAGTAATCTTTCTTCCCAACTTTGTAGGGAAAGACGGTAATATATTGCCTGTCATAATCCAAAAATCCGACGGTGGTTATCTATACTCGACTACCGATCTCGCAGCAATAAAATTCCGCTCTGCGGAATTAAAAGCTGATCGTTCACTATATGTTGTAGATGCAAGACAATCACTGCACTTCGATCAAGTCTTTTCCGTAGCTAAAGCAGCCGGTATTGCCTCAAAGAAAATTTCTTTAGAACATATAGCCTATGGCACCATGATGGGAAATGATGGGAAACCGTTTAAAACTCGATCGGGTGATATCGTTAAATTAACCGAATTACTCGATGAGGCTATAAAGCGCGCATACGAATTAGTAACTGCTAAAAATCCTGCACTAGATAAAGAACTGAGAAAGGTCATCGCAGAAAAGGTCGGTATTGCATCTGTTAAATATGCAGATCTTTCAAAAAATCGCACATCTGACTATATCTTCGAATGGTCAACTATGCTGTCTTTTGAGGGCAATACAGCGCCTTATCTAATGTATGCCTATGCTAGAATTAAATCCATTCTAAAAAAGCCAGAGGCACAGAATTTCACTGCGAATATATCTTCTCTCAATGAGATTGAAGAAAGATTACTGCTGGTAAAAATCTTGCAACTAAGTGAGGTTATTCAGATAGTCGCTGAAGACTGCTATCCTAATCAGCTTTGTAATTATCTCTATGAGCTAGCTGGATTATTTATGAAGTTTTATGAAGCTTGTCCAATTCTAAAATCCGAGGAAAGAATTAGAAATTCTAGATTAGCCCTAGTATCGTTAACTGCGGAAACATTAAATCAAGGGCTTGATTTACTTGGAATAGAAACTCTTGAACAGATGTAGACTAACTTAATTAGCTTCTTAACCCGTTATTCCCATTAATAATTTATTTAGCCGTAACGAAAATTCTCCGGGATCTTCGAGTTGCCGACCCTCTGCAAGACTCGCCTGACCATAGAGTACTAGTATTAAGTCTCCGAATCGCTCCTCATCGGCTTCTTTATCTAGCTTTCCTACCAACG
>PBNR01000041.1 GCA_002723195.1 Gammaproteobacteria bacterium
GCTTTTGCCTCCGGAGAATTATCGTTATTGGCGGGCTTTTTTTCAGGGCCTACTCTCTTTCTTTTTGCACTATTAATTGCATTAAGCCTGCCTAAATCTTTCGTTTTGATCCTGCTACTTTATTGGCTCCTTGCGTGTCTATATAGCTATCTACTAAAGCGGCTCTTCCTAATCGATGTATTAACTTTGGCTACTCTGTACACTCTGAGAATCGTTGCCGGCGGAGCAGCTATAGCGGTAGAAACTACGGTTTGGCTATTAGCATTTTCCTTCTTCTTATTTTTAGGACTAGCATTAGTAAAGCGAGTGACAGAATTATTGAATGTTATTTCGCAAGGTAAGAATAATGTCGAAGGAAGAGCTTATCGTGATAATCATCTATCCCTTTTATCATGGACTGGAATTGCCTGCAGCGCCGCCGCTATCTTTGTTTTTATCCTATATATTACCGCACCGGAAACTACAAACTTATACAGTACCCCAATTGTACTATGGCTAATCTGCCCACTATTGGTCTTTCTTCTTTGCAGAATCTGGCAGTTTGCACACGCTCAAAAACTGGAAGAAGATCCAGTCTTATTTGCACTAACTGATAAAACAGGACAAGTGGTAACTATTGCCTGTGGCATTCTAATCTGGATTGCAGTCTAGGACTCTGAGGTCAAAATTTCAGCATGAAAGTGCAGGTGATTTTCAATAAAGCTAGAGATAAAGAAATAACTATGATCATATCCTTCCCGTCGATTGAATGTTAAAGGAAAACCGGTTCTTTCGGCCGTTTCAACCAAAAGCGAAGGTTTCAGTTGCTCGTCTAAGAACACATCTTCAGAACCTTGGTCGATCAGCATTGGAATAGATTTAGTAGACCGTTTCATTAGCTCTACCGAATCGTAGCCGAGCCATTCGCTTTGGTCTTCACCAAGATAGTTTTTAAAAGCCTTAATTCCCCACGGACAATTCATTGGTGACACAATCGGAGCGAAGGCCGACACACTTTTAAACTTATCTGGATTTTTCAGAGCTATGGTTATTGCCCCATGGCCTCCCATAGAGTGCCCCATTAGTCCTTGCCGATTTTCGTCGATTGGAAAATTATTCTTTATCAATTCCGGAAGCTCTTCGACTATATAGTCATACATCCGATAGTTTTTGGACCAAGGGGCTTGAGTTGCGTTTAAATAAAAGCCGGCACCCAAACCCAAATCATAAGCACCATTTTCATCGTCCGGAACGGTTTCGCCCCGAGGGCTCGTATCTGGCGCAACGATAATAACGCCAAGTTGAGAAGCCAATTTCTGGGAACCTGCCTTTTGAACAAAATTTTCGTCTGTGCAAGTTAAACCCGACAGCCAGTAGACTAAAGGGAGCTTAATATCGCCTTCTGTGCACGCCCTCTCTGGCAAAAATATCGAAAAGGTCATCTCGCATGAGACAGTTTTTGAAAAATGTTTACAGCGGACTTGCGCTCCACCGAAACTCTTGTTACTAGCTATCTCTTCCACTTCAACTTCCTAAATTGTCGTTGAACCCCAATGGGCCGATACAAACCAAGTTCTTGAGAATTTATTTAATGCTACGCGAAAACTGAGACTGCAATCCAGATTATCAATATCTATTAGATTTAGAGTTTTCGGCACAATCTTAAGCTTCGACCCTAATAATAAAACTGTCATCTATTGGGTCCCAATTACTGGGCCTACAGATTTTGGTTACTTTGATTGGCATTATGATTTTGGGCTTTAGTATATCTTTAAAATTTTCTACTTCCCGAAAAGACGGGTCGAGCCATTTTTCCATTAGCGCAACATCTTCAACATCAAGCATCAATGGCATGGATTTGGGATGAATGTTATCCCATTGTGGTGATAGCGGTGGCAATGTAATTACGGATGCTGCATGAACGGCCTCACCGGTCTCAGAATTAATATATTCCTTATATAAACCACCAAAAGCAATAGCAGAGTCTTCTAACTCTATCTTGTGATAGGTTTTCTTATCCCCCAACCCTTCAACAAATGCACTTGCTGGAATTATGCAACGTGATTCTCGAAATGGTGTGTATGCAATAGATCGCCTTGTAAATAATTTGTCAGACCGGGAGTTAAAACTAGCATACTTATAATTAGGCTTAAGAGTTTCGTGATCAAGAAACAACCACCAAATTGCTTCTGATACTTTGCGTACACCGCCTGAAATATGCGCGATACCGATTCTCCCCCCCGGCGCAATATCTTGACTTAGATGGCGCACGGACATACCAATCCCTAAATTTCCGCAAAGTCGGCGTACTTCCGGGCTATCGATTAAATTGAATCGGCTACACACTGCCTGTACTCTCCAACATAATGAAGCTAAACACTTAAGAATTCAGGTACCGAGATGACTAACATTCACAAAACCCTATTCCTTGCAATTTTGTTAATTTACACAACACCTGGTACTGCACAGAACCCCACATCTGCTGAAATACTATCGTGTGAAAATTTAGAATTCTTGCCCAATCTTACCATCAACTCTGCGCAGATTAGAGACAACGCGCAAGGCGGTCAGCCCTATTGCTACGTGAGAGGAATAATTTCCCCTGCGATCCATTTTCATGCTCAATTGCCATTACCTCAAAATTGGAATGGCAGATTTTTGCAATGGGGCGATGGCGGCAAAGACGGGGATCTGGATTATGCAGATCATCGAGTGGCTGAAGGCTATGCCGTAACCAATAGCAATACCGGGCACGATAATGGTGTCGAACCTGGCGCCTCATTTGCATTTCACAATCGCCGCGCAGAAATCGACTTTGGATATCGCGCCGTTCACTTAACCGTCATGGCAGGAAAACTTCTCGTGAACGCCTATTATGAAAAAGCTCCCAACTTCTCCTATTTCGAGGGGTGCTCGCAGGGAGGGCGTCAGGGGTTAATGGAAGCCCAGCGCTACCCTAATGATTTCGATGGCATCGTAGCAGGAGCTCCTGCGTTTGCATATCAGGCATTAAACGCCTCTGGTATTTGGAACCTGCAGCGCATTTATCGAGACAATCTAGCAGGAAACCTTGCTGTAGATAGCGATAACAATGGTAGTTTCGAAAGCCTTACTCTTGTAGACGTTTTACACGAGCGAGTGCTAAAAAAATGTGATGCGATCGATGGGATTACTGATAGAGTTATTGATAATCCTCTTAGTTGTGACTTTGATCCCACAATAGAGCTTTCTGACCTCCAATGCCCTTATAACAACAGCGATCAATGTTTCACCAATGCTCAGTTGCAAACCATAATCGATTTTTATAACGGACCAGTCGATGACGCGGGCCGTAAGGTTTATCCGGGCAAAGCATTAGGCTCTGAACCACGTTGGATTGGCTACTATATCCCGCATGAAGGCAACAATATGGGGCCATCAAAGCTAGTAGGTGTAGCCGGTGATCATATGAACTACTTGTTTTATGAAGAAGATCCCGGAGTAGCTATTCCAGATGTTCGTGAATATAACTATAAAGCGCGAACCGATGAGGTATTTCCAGAATTTCATTGGAAAGATTACGACATTAACGATTTTTACTCAGGGAAAGGCGACTTAATGAAATCCATTACAGATGCAAACGATCCGGATCTAACCCAGTTCCTCAGGGAAAGAGGAGGCAAACTCATGATCTATCATGGTTGGGTTGACACCCTTATCGTCGCGGAAGATACCCTCGATTATTTTAATGAAATGGTGGATGTCACTTTCGATGGCAGCTTAAGCCAAGCTAGTGACTCAACTCGATTGTTCTTAGCGCCTGGCATGGGGCACTGTCGCGGCGGACCAGGCCCAAATAACTGGGATAAATTAGCACCAATGGTCGACTGGGTTGAAAATGGAATCGCCCCCGATTTTGTTATAGCCGAGCACCTTACCGACGGTCGGGTGGTCAACCAAAGGCCCGTGTGTGCGTTCCCGCAGCAGGCACAATACATCGGACCAACGAATGGTGCCGACGATCCGGACAATTGGAAAACCCAAAATTTTGAATGTAGGTAAGCAAACTTCGTTTTTGATTACTAACTGACTGAAAAACGTCACAGTTTTTGCCTCGTGATTGCAATTTCGCGCGGTTTGCTGGTAGGTTTCATAAAAGATTCTCCAACAACTAGAGTCAAGGGGTAATTATGAAACTCGGCCACAAAATACCTTATATCTTAGCCACAGGTATCTTGCTTTTTTCTGCTAGCACGCAAGCACAGGAAGTCTATAGGGCACGATTGTCTCCCATGCCAACGACACCTCAAACAGTGTCCTCAATCCTAGGCGAGGGCGAGGTTATTCTCACTTTAAACGGTAACTCTTTAACAGTCGATGGTAATTTTACCGGCATGAGTTCATTTGCAACCGGAGCCCACATACATAATGGTCCACCTGCTCAACCTGGACCGGTAGTTCATACACTAGAAGTTACACAATCGACGAGCGGCTCTGTTAATGGGGTTATAACACTCTCAGACGAACAAATTGAAGCAATAGCAAATAACGAGTTTTATATCCAAATTCACTCTGAGAATAACCCCCCTGGCGAACTGCGAGGCTGGGTCTTTTTGCGCAGTCATTTCGAAAACCTATAATAAGCGGCTCTGATATATGGATTTCTTCTTAGATAAAAAAATGAAACACCTAGTATTCGTGATATTTGGCTCTTCACTTTTAAGTGCTTGTGGCGAAACAGCAATACCTGAGCCAACTAACGCTCCTATCTCAGAGCCAGCGTTACAAACATTCGAGAACCAGGCATTGGCAGGAAGTGATTTGTATTCTACTAATTGTGCCGCATGCCACGGCACAAACCTTGAAGGGAGTACTCTAGGCCCACTCTTATCCGGATTCACATTTGTTCAACGCTGGGGAACGCAAACACCTGCATTATTACTAGGCAATATCCAGTCAAACATGCCGCCAGGTGGAAACGAAAATATTGGTGACGAAGACTACATCAATATTGTCGCTCACATACTCAGTGTTAATGGTGTTGACACGATAAATGAAGCCCTGAGCGCAACAACTGACTTCGAGATCGCTGACAATATTTCTCAAGTGGTCGCTCAACGGCAGCGACAGGAACCTCCTGCTCCACAGGGGCTTACAGTATCAGGAAACACCGAAGACTTCGTTACGTTCGAGCCTTTAACGCAGGAGATGTTGCGCAACCCAGATCCCGAAGACTGGCCCATGCATCGGCGCAATTTTTACGCGCATAGCTACAGTCCTCTAGATCAAATTAATACAAAAAATGTAAAAAATTTACGGCTTGAATGGGTATGGAACATGCACGACGGTGATTCCGAACCAGCACCCCTTGTCTATAACGGTATTGTGTATTTAATTAATCCCGGCAATGTTATTCAAGCTTTGGAAGGAAAGACTGGTGAATTAATTTGGGAGCATTGGGCAGGTCCCGCAAACCGGCAAGATATGCGAAACATTGCAATGTATGAAGACAAGATCATCCAAGCTACAACAGACGCGCGGATAGTCGCACTGGATGCTCGCACTGGGGAACAAATGTGGGAAACTCAAATAGCGGATAATCGCCAAGGGTTTTCTAATTCAAGCGGTCCGATAGTCGCTGATGGCATGGTCATCTCTGGCTTGTCCGGTTGCACGCGATATACACCTGAAGACTGCTACATCAGTGCTTACGATGCTGATAATGGCGAGCTACTCTGGCAATTTGTGACGGTTGCGAAAATGGGTGAACCCGGCGGGGATACATGGGGTGGTTTGGACGATATATTTAGATCGGGTGGCGATACTTGGATAACAGGCAGTTATGATCCTGATCTAAGATTGACCTATTGGGGGACCGCTCAGCAAAAACCTTGGGTTCCTGTTTCTCGGCACATGACTATATTCGATATCGGCCTGTACACAAATTCCACCGTGGCTGTGAATGTAGATAACGGAAATCTTGATTGGTATTTTCAGCACGTGCCTGCGGAAGCGCTAGACCTCGATGAAGTATTTGAGCGAGTTTTGGTGAACCGCGGTGGTGAGAAGCTTGTATTCTCGATCGGTAAGCACGGAATACTATGGAAGAATGATCGCGTCAGCGGCAAGTTTCTCGATTTTACTGAAACGATGTTTCAGAATGTCTTCACACATATAGACCCTGAAACAGGCGCTGTAACCTATAGGGAAGATATTCAAACCGCGCAGCTCAATGAATGGACTTCTGCATGTCCTTCTAGCGCAGGAGGCAAAGACTGGCATTCTATGACTTACCACCCACCCTCAGGATTAATTGTCGCTCCTCTCAGCCAAACTTGTCTAGAAAACGCTGCACGAGAGGTCGCCCTGGTGCAAGGAGGTGGAGGTGTTGGCGCTAGCCGAAAATTTTTCGAAATGCCTGGAACAAATGGCAACTTAGGCAAAGTAGGGGCCTACCATGCAGATTCTTTAGAGGAAATATGGAGCCATCAACAAAGAGCTTCACTACATACCGGGACAATATCCACAGGTGGCAATTTGGTTTTTGTCGGTGATCTGGATAGACGCTTCAAAGCTCTAGATGTCAATACTGGGGAGGTCCTATGGGAAACCCGATTAGGAACATCGGTACAAGGCCACCCCGTTTCATTTGGTATCGACGGCAAACAATATATCGCTGTAACTGCTGCTCTGGGAGGGACTAGTCCCCGTGTCGTTCCAGGGGTAATTGCAACTGAGATTACTTATCCTAGTTCTGGTAATGCAATCTATGTTTTTTCATTACCTGAATAATAAATAATATTTTCTGATTAGGTCTATCACAATGAAAAAAATAAGAACTTTCTTAGGAGTTTCTACTTTTGCTTTCCTGATTGCGTGCGATGGAGAGCAAAATGATAGCGAAGAAGTTAACACTAGCGCCTCTAGTAATTCAAACATTGAAATTGCGACAGAGCCAAGTGCAACATTTGCAATGCAGGCTGATAGAGGAACCCAAGCTTACGCCGCCAATTGCGGTGCTTGTCATGGCGAAGAGTTACAAGGTACTGCGTTAGGACCGATGCTAAGCGGTGTGGGATTTCTTGGTAGTTATGGTCGACAATCGCCTTTTGATTTTTTTAATTTTCTTAAAGCAAATATGCCACCGGGAGGAAATGTCGTAATTAGTGATGACGACTATTGGGCGATAGTCGCGCACGTCATGCGACTGAATGGTGTCGCTGACCTCAACCCTACACTCGATGCAACAGCGAGTTATGCCATGGCGACAAACATTCCTGGCGTCCCTCCAGCATTAACGCAACAACGAATCGAGCCGGACCTACCTACCGGAGTAGTTGTATCCGGCGAAGTAGAGAACTACTCACCGGTAACCGATTCTATGCTCACTAACCCATCACCGGACGATTGGCTCATGTTAAGAGGTAACTATCAGGCCTGGAGCTACTCTGAACTCGATCAAATCGATTCGAATAATGTGGGCAGCCTGCGGCTCGAATGGATGTGGAGTATGCACGAAGGTGATGGTGAACCCGCCCCACTTGTCTACAATGGGGTCATTTATCTTATTAACACTAGCAACATTATCCAAGCATTAGATGGAAAAACTGGGGAGCTTATATGGGAACATCATGCTGGCCCTTTCGATAGCGAAGATATGCGGAATATCGCAATCTATGACGATAAAATTATCCAAGCAACTACTGATGCTAGACTTTTAGCCTTGGATGCTCGCACGGGTGAAAAGATATGGGAAGTTGAGATAGCTGATAGCTCTAAGGGATTTGGTAACTCAAGCGGCCCTATCGTAGCGGACGGTAAAGTTATACAAGGACTCCTTGGATGCTCTCGCTTCATTGAAGAAGACTGTTACATCAGCGCCCATGATGCTAACACAGGGGATCTCGCTTGGAGATTCAATACTATTGCGGAATCGGGTACGCCTGGCGGTGATACCTGGGGAGGCATAGACGATTTGTTTCGTGCGGGCGGCGAGACTTGGATCACAGGCTCCTATGATCCTGAGCTTAAACTTACATATTGGGGCACCGCACAACAAAAACCTTGGATGCCCGCCAGTCGTTCTCTTTCAATATTCGATGCAGGTCTATTCACTAATTCGACAGTTGCGGTGAATGTCGACAATGGCGAACTGAATTGGCATTTCCAACATGTGCCTGCTGAGGCATTGGATTTAGATGAAGTCTTTGAGCGAGTTTTGATAGACCGCGGCGAGGAAAAATTAGTATTTTCCATTGGTAAGCACGGTATTTTATGGAAGCATGATCGTGTCTCAGGGGATTTTGTAGGCTACAAAGAGACTATTTTTCAAAACGCATTTACAAATATAGATCCAGACACTGGCGAAGTCACCTATCGACAGGACATACAAAACGCCCAAATTGACCAATGGATCTCCGTGTGCCCTTCAACCGCGGGCGGCAAAGACTGGCATTCCATGAGCTATCATGAGCCTTCAGCGTCATTGATTATTCCGCTAAGCCAATCATGTTTAGAGATTGCGGCTCGAGAGGTCCCTCTAGTTCATGGAGCTGGAGGAACAGCTGCGAATAGGAGATGGTTTGAAATGCCTGGATCTAATGGGAATATGGGTAAGTTGGCAGCATACAATGTCGACACCATGGAAGAGGTCTGGTCTTTCGAACAGCGTGCAGCATTATTAACTGGAGTTCTTTCGACCGCTGGCAACTTGGCTTTTGTGGGAGATCTGGACCGCTATTTTAGAGCCCACGATGCGAGCACCGGTGAAATTTTATGGGAAACCCGCTTAGGCACCTCCGTGCAAGGCCACCCGGCAACATTCAGCATTGATGGCAAACAGTATATAGCCGTTACCAGCGCGATGGGAGCTAGAGGGGTAAGTCCAAGAACCGTTCCTAGAGTGGTTGCCCCCGATATAAGGCACCCGAGCTCAGGTAATGCGTTATATGTGTTCAGTCTCAGCGACTAAGAGCATAGAAGTATACTAATCTAGCAGAAGCGCTTCTTTAATTATACTATTTTACCGATATCGCCAAGCGCGAGTGATAAATCACTAGGTGCTTTACCCTAACAAAAGTTAGGGTAAAGTAGTCGCATCTGATTTGGTTGCGAAATAAACGATTAGGGGCTACTTACTGAGCTATTAACGACCATAATGGGCAGGCAGAGAGAATCTGGGTGGCCTTTACAGCTTAACCAGCTGCATTATCTCCAAAAAACTAGGCGCAAAAAAAAGGTTAAACATGACTGAAGAGGCGCAAAAAGCGACACAGGAAATACAAACAAAAAGTCCAAGTGGGATTGGCAAGATCGAGTGGTTCGATTTAACCGTGGACGATGCATCGAGAATTAAAGACTTTTATTGTTCGGTTATTGGCTGGAGCAGTACAGAGCTAGATGTTGGAAGTTATAGTGATTACAACATCAATCTTCCAGACACTACCAATACTATAGCCGGTATCTGTCATGCGAGAGGGTTCAACGCGAGTTTGCCTCCACAATGGCTTGCCTATGTGCGCGTTTGTAGCATAGAAGACAGCATTGAAAAATGCGAGAAACTGGGTGGGGAAGTTGTTGATGGGCCACGACGAATGGGTAATAACAACTTTTGCGTTATTAAAGATCCGGCGGGTGCGGTACTGGCTTTATTGTCAGAAACGCGAAAGTAGGTAGGGTTTTTGGTCAAGACCATTGTGGCTCAGAAATATTTGAAATAAGTATGCGATATTAAGTTTGGCTCGATAACGACTTAGCGACAAAATCTATATCGTTGGACTTGTTCGGCAATATAAGTGGGAGTGCCGGGTTGCGTATCGTTGGGAGATAAATCCATGGGAAGAGTTGAAGGCATTTTCATTGCTACAAAAAAACGCCAAAAGGTGAAGCCCCTAGAATTTGCAAATCTTGAAGCCGGCAAGGGAATAGTCGGTGATCGATATCATCGTATGTCAACCAATATGGTAGCTGAAGGGAAATCAACACCAAGCAACCACATTACCTTCGTCGCGAAAGAGGAACTAAAGGCCTTTATCGCACGACATAAATCAAACTTGGACTATGGTGATTTTCGGCGCAACATTATCACTAGCCAGGTCAACTTAAATGCACTAGTAAGCAAAGAATTTCTCGTCGGGTCAGCGCGCTGTCGAGGGGTAGAGTTATGCGAACCTTGCCAGGTTTTGTCGAAAACTGTCAGTGATAAGGTTCTCTCGGAATTAATCCATCGGGCTGGCCTGCGTGCCATAATTCTAGATGACGGGGCACTGAAGATAGGTGACAAAATTGAGGCGATTTAAGATATGTTAGAGCAGATTAAACAAAACTTTACACTGCGCCCGTCTTGGATGAACGCCGTTATGCTGTTTTGTTTGTATATGACCTTCATCTATCTGCCCTGGGACGTTTTTATTAAACCACTAGCTATCGATCAAGAGGTTTGGTTTGGCATTGTTTTCTACGGATGGTTAGCCAAGCTCGGTGGTATCCTGCACTGGCTTATTTATGGCGCAGGCGCTTATGGTTTGTGGCAAATGAAGTCTTGGGTTCACCCGTGGATCGTGATTTACATATTCCAGATTGCTTACAGTATGGGGATATGGGGATTCCTTTCAGGAGATGGTGGAGCAGCGTGGATTGGCCCAGCGATCGGGAGCATTTTTTTAATTCTGGCCTGGGGTTTTTACCAAAAACGTGACCTATTTATAAACAATTAGCCATCTGATCCCCATAGTTGAAGAACTCTTAAAACTCATAACAGTGGTCGCGGTTCTATGTCACGTATCACCTTCGCCGGCTTAATTCATCCCTCCACTTAAAATCTGGTCGCTTTTGTAATAAGTTAGGCCTAAGAGAAAAAATAACTGGATAGGTCATGTTAAGAACAAAATTTCTAAGAATTGTTTTTAGTCTTCTTTGCTGCAGCGCCGCATTGGGCCAGCAGAACAAACCCAATTTCATAGTAATAATGGCAGACGACCTAGGAATCGGCGATCTAGGGATTTATGGATCGAGCCTCATCAATACCCCGAATCTTGATCGGATGGCGGCGGAAGGAATTTATTTCGAATCCTTCTACGCCAGCGCAAATGTCTGCACTGCTTCCCGCGGCGGTCTATTGACTGGGCGCTACCCAGTAAGGCTGAATTTAGTTAGTGATGTTGCCCGCCCCACTAATGATATACACCTTGCGGAATCAGAGATAACGATAGCTGAAGCACTCCAAGAGGGGGGTTACGCCACAGCCATTTTCGGCAAGTGGCATCTAGGCTCCCGGATTGATTGGTATCCTCTCAGACATGGCTTCGATGAATTTTTTGGTGCTCTCCATAGCAATGATATGCCTGAGTTTAGATTGTATAGGGATGATGCAGTGATCGAAGATCCAGTGGATCAAACAACCTTAACAGAAAGGTACACAGCCGAATCTTTGCGTTTTATTGAAGAAAACCAAGATTCCCCCTTTTTCTTATATATACCTCATAGTTTTCCGCACGTTCCTCTTTTCGTTTCTAATGAGTTCGAAGGAAAATCCCAAGCCGGGCTTTACGGTGATGTAGTTGAAACCATCGATTGGAGTGTTGGGGTCATAATTGAAAAACTAAAAGAATTAGAGCTTGATGACAACACACTGGTTGTCTTTACTTCTGACAATGGCCCTTGGTTTGAAGGGAGTTCTGGACAGTATCGTGATCGTAAAGGTAGTTCGTGGGATGGGGGCTTGCGTGTTCCCTTTATAGCAAGATGGCCAAGTGTTATCCCGGCAGGCAGTCATTCCACCGAACCTGCAATGAATATTGATTTGTTGCCGACAATATTGGATTTCGCCGACATAACTCCACCGGACGACAGGACAATTGATGGGCGCAGCATCAGTGGCATGCTTACTGCTCAACAATCGTCACCGCATGAGTTCTTATATCTTTTCAATCGTGACAGGATCGCAGGGGTGCGCATGGGGCAATGGAAATTGGTCGTAGAGAGTTTTTACCGTGGAGCAGTGCTGGTAAGCTTTGATAACCCGGACTCTTATTACGCTCCCAATGGATTACTCTTCGACCTCGAAAAAGACCCGAGCGAAACTTACAGTTACACGCGCGAATATCCAGACATTGCAGAAAAATTGCGCACCCATCTGATTAAGGGCCAACAAGAACTAAATTCCACAGTGCTCCCAAACATGTGGAACCGTTAAATAGAGCATTTAGTATATGAGAACTATCAAAGGGCCAGCAATATTCCTAGCTCAATTTACAGCAGACGAATCGCCGTTTAACTCATTGCGGGAAATTGGACGCTGGGCAGCCGACCTCGGTTTCAAGGGAGTGCAAATTCCAAGCTGGGACAGTAGGTTGTTTGATCTTAACCAGGCAGCGAAGAGCAAAACTTATTGCGATGAAGTGAAAGGGACCCTGGCAGAACACGGGCTCGAAATAACAGAGCTTTCCACCCATCTCCAAGGCCAACTGGTAGCTGTGCATCCTGCTTATGATGCTATGTTCGATGGATTTGCTGCTAGCGAGGTGCAAGGCAACCCAAAGGCGCGACAGGCATGGGCAGTTGAGCAGATGAAGCTTGCAGCAGCAGCTTCACAAAATTTAGGCCTATATTCCCACGCCAGCTTCCCAGGCGCCTTAGCCTGGCCTTATTTTTATCCGTGGCCGCAGAGACCGGCTGGACTTATAGAGCTAGCCTTCGATGAGCTTGCCAAGCGATGGCTCCCGATTCTAGATGCGTTTGATGATGCAGGCGTTGATATTGGTTTTGAGATTCATCCAGGTGAAGACTTACACGATGGTGTCACATTCGAAATGTTTTTAGATCGAGTAAATAATCATCCCCGATGCAATATACTTTTTGATCCTAGCCATTTAATACTGCAGCAACTGGACTATCTGGCATTCATGGATGAGTATAAAGACCGAATCAAGTTAGTGCATATTAAAGATGCAGAGTTCAATCCCACTGCCAAGCAAGGGGTCTATGGCGGTTATCAATCGTGGTTAAATAGAGCCGGCAGGTTCCGCTCTCTAGGAGATGGCCAAGTCGATTTTAAGTCAATATTCTCAAAACTCGCTGCCAATGATTTTAAGGGTTGGGCAGTTTTAGAATGGGAGTGCTGTTTAAAACATCAGCTCGATGGTGCACGAGAGGGTGCTGAATTTATTCGTGGACATATAATTCGAGTTACGGATAAGGCCTTCGATGACTTTGCCGATTCTGGCATCGACGAACAAGCCAATAAAAAGATACTAGGCATTTAGTAATCGATTAGATGGCCCTTTTTGCTAATACAATGCAAACCCAACGGTTCTCTAATAGTTCAAGTGATAAGAAGCAAACGGGACGGCTAAGTTAATTACATAACGCGCAAGTGACAGCTATTAAAGAGAATTCGAAGCTATAAACAGCTATTTGGCACTTAGCTATAAATTGAATAAGAACTAATTAAGTATGCTGAAAATTAAATTGGGAATGGTTGGCGGAGGAAAAGATGCCTTCATTGGTGAAGTACATCGAATGGCGGCGCGCTTAGATAACCGCTATGAACTCGTAGCTGGGGCGCTCAGTAGCAATGCAAAGCGCGCTGCTCAATCTGCATTGGAAATAGGCATAGATAAAAGGCGCAGCTATTCCTCTTACAAGGAAATGGCGGCAAAAGAAGGCAAACTAAAGAGTGGTATAGATGCCGTCGCAATTGTCACTCCAAATCACTTACACGCAGATGTTGCTAAAGAGTTCTTGAAGGCCGGCATTCATATTATTTGCGATAAACCACTGACCAGCTCATTGCAAGACGCTGAAGAACTAGCGGCCTTGGTTAAATCCTCAGGCTTAGTGTTCGCTGTAACTTATAACTATAGTGGCTACCCTATGGTGCGCCAAGCTAAGGAAATGATCGCCGATGGGTTGTTGGGTAACGTGCGGGTAGTGCAATTGGAATACGCTCAGGATTGGTTAGCAACTAACATCGAACAGAAAGGACAAAAACAAGCTGTCTGGCGAACGGATCCAAAGCAGGCGGGACGCGGTGGAGCTATCGGAGATATAGGTACGCATGCATTCCATCTCGCAGAATTCATAACTGGTTTACGAGCGAATTCGCTGTTAGCAGATCTAGATTGTTTTGTCGGTGCAAGAACTTTAGATGACAACGCAAATATCCTCCTACACTATAAAAATGGCGCGAAAGGAATGCTCTGGGTAAGTCAAATTGCTAGCGGTAAGGAAAATAGATTGCAAATTCGCATTTACGGAGACAAAGGCGGTCTTGAATGGGCACAGGAAGATCCCAACTACCTTCACTTTATGCCTCTCGGTGAATCTAAACGCCTAATAACACGTTCTGGATCTGGTGCTGGTCCGCTGGCTAACGCAGCTTCCCGAATTCCTAGCGGGCATCCGGAAGGATTTATCGAAGGCTTTGCTAATATCTATCGCGAAACAGCAGATCTGATCGAGGCTCATCGTGAAAACCGAGAATATAAAAACTTAGTTCCGGATGTAGATGATGGTTTGCGCGGGATGCGCTTTGTTGATAAAGCAGTTACGTCAAACCAAGCTGGCGCTATTTGGCAAAGTTTGGATCATTAGAAGTCATCATATTACCCGTGCAACATTGCTACATGATCGGCTACACTGATTCTGCATTGAGAGGAAAAGAATTATGCTTACACAAGCCCACTCCAGACGACGATTTTTAAGAAACAGCTTATTGTGTTCAGGAGCCTTTACTGCTCCTCTTTCTATCGTTGCTGCGCAAAGCCAACGCATCGATAGAATAGGGTTACAACTTTATACCTTACGCAACGAAATGGCACAGGATTTTGAAGGTACCTTAGAAAAAGTCGCAGAACTAGGGTTTAAGGAAATGCAATTTGCTGGTTACCATGGCAATTCTCCAACAGAGGTTCGTCGTATCCTTGACCGCTTAGGACTGAGTTCCCCTGCTGCTCATGTCGGATTGAATTTGTTGCGGGACGATATAGATCGCCAAATTGACATCGCCGGAGAAATCGGTCAACAGTATATAGTCGTTCCCTCGTTGCCGGCCAATGAAAGAACCTTAGCAGATTATGAGCGACACGCAGAGGCACTGAACGAATTTGGACAACGTGCAAAGAATGCTGGTCTTAGCGTTGGGTACCATAATCATAATTGGGAATTTGAGTTACAGGGTGAAAAGATTGGTTATGATTATTTGCTTTACTTTACCGATTCCGATCTTGTTATGTTTGAATTGGATTTGTTTTGGGCAGTAGATGCCGGTGCTGATCCCATCGAAATTTTTAAGAAAAATCCTGGACGCTTCCCAATGGTTCATGTAAAGGATCGTAACGCTAGTGGTAATATGGTGGATGTAGGTCGCGGCGTTATAGACTTTGCGGAAATCTTTACTCATAGCGATACAGCTGGTATAGAACATTATTTTATCGAGCATGATTTTCCCGAGGATGGAATAAACTCGGTGGCATACAGTTTCAACACTGTAGACGAAATTCGATTCTAGTTAGCGACTACTTTGTATGGCCGAGCAAATCTACGATGCCATTATTATCGGATCAGGCGCTGGTGGGGGGATGGCCACCCACCAGTTAGCTAATGCGGGTTTAAAAGTCGCTTTGGTTGAAGCAGGGGATTTTTATGATCCTGCTAATGAGACTCAGCGCACACAATTACGTTACCCTTGGGAATCGCCTCGACGTGGGGCAAGCACCAGATTAAGACCCTTCGGCGACTACAATTCCTGTATTGGTGGTTGGGAGCTCGATGGCGAACCTTACACACAGAAAGATGACACTGAGTTCATGTGGTGGCGCGGTAGGATGTTGGGCGGCCGCACAAATCATTGGGGTAGAATCTCATTACGTTTCGGCCCCTTGGATTTTAAACGAAAAGATGTGGACGGTTTGGGGGACAATTGGCCTATCGGGTATGAAGAAATAAAACCTTATTATGATAAGGTGGACAAGCTTATTGGAGTATTTGGCAGCAATGAAGGCCTTTACAACGATCCTGATGGTTATTTTTTGCCCGCACCTAAACCGCGGTTGCATGAACTTTACTACATCGACGGTGCGCGGAAGTTAAATGTACCAGTTATACCCGCAAGAAAATCAATTCTCACAAAAAAGATAAATAGCGAACGCGGCGTCTGTTTCTATTGCGGCCAATGCAGTCGAGCCTGCGGCATACATGCTGATTTCTCCTCAAGCACCGTTCTTATCTATCCAACATTAAATGGCGGACAGGTAGATTTGTTAACAAATTCTATGGTTCGTGAAATCACTACCGATTCAGAAGGTAAAGCGACAGGTGTGCGCTACATAAATAAATTTAATACACAGGAACAAGAATTAAAAGGCCGCTCAGTTGTAGTTGCCGCGTCGGCTTGTAGCACAGCTCGTATTTTGTTGAATTCAAAAAGCGCTCGACACGAAAATGGTTTGGGAAATAGCAGCGACCATGTCGGACGCTATCTGCATGACTCAACTGGTGCTAGCCGAGCCGCATTCTTGCCAGACCTCATGGATCGGGAAATTTATAACGAAGATGGCGTTGGTGGGATGCATGTATACACTCCTTGGTGGCTGGAAGGGCGGAAGTTAGATTTTACTCGCGGTTATCATCTAGAAATTGGCGGCGGCATGGGCATGCCCTCTTACGGATTTGGCTTTGCCGTAAATCAATACAACAAATACCTTGGTGAACGTGTAGGGGGATATGGCAACCAGTTAAGAGATGATATTCGCCGCTTTTACGGATCACGACTTAGTATAGCTTGTCGTGGTGAAAGCGTGCCTCAGTACAACAACAGATGCGAGCTTGATCCTTCAGTGGTTGACCAATGGGGCATTCCAGTATTACGTTTCGATTACCGCTGGACGCAACATGAAATAAATCAAGCTCGACATATGCAGGACACAATGGAAGAGCTTCTAGAGGCTTCCGGCGGGATTCTGCTCGGCAGCAAGCCCGGTGCCGACGAAAATTACGGGCTTACCCAGCCTGGGGAGATCATCCATGAAGTCGGCACAACCAGAATGGGCACTGACCCCAAGACTAGTGTTACCAATGAATTTGGCCAACTCCATGATGTCAAAAACGTCTTCGTAGCAGATGCCGGAACTTTCGTTTCGCAAGCTGACAAAAACCCAACCTGGACCATTCTTGCTTTAGCCTGGCGGACATCAGACTACATTATTGAACAAATGAAGCAGAGAAATATTTGAATATACTTATGAATCGGAGACAAACACTAAAAACACTGTTTCTGGCTCCTCTATCCGGGGCCGTAATCGCCTCTAGTGGATGCTTCAGTGCCACCTTAAAAAATGGCAGTTCAAGCATCAACTGGACCCGACTGCCTACTGAATACAGTTACGGTCGGACGAAAGCGGAGATGATGGTCGATCAGAGCCTATTTGCTGAGATTTATTTCAGGGAAAGTGAGTTAATTACTATCGCCGTATTATGCGACATAATTTTACCAAATGACCATCCGAACGGAGGCGCTCTGGATGCCGGCTTACCTGATTTTGTGGAATTCATGGTAAAAGATAGAGCGCAACACAAACTGCAGGCTCGAGGCGGGATTGCCTGGCTCAACAGTTACGCGATTGATAGATTTGGTTCGGATTTCTTGGCTATTACGGAAGCAGAGCGTTTACAAATCTGTGATGATATTGCTTATCCAGAGGAAACCGATCCAAAACTGCAAACCGGCATTAAATTCTTTGCATTAATGCGAGATTTAACGTTAACGGGCTACTACACCACAGAGCTAGGATTCAGAGATCTCGGCTACGAAGGAAATACACCAAACATTTGGGACGGCGTTCCCGACGAAGTTCTCAGGCGCCACGGAAAATCATATGACTTGGAATGGTTATCTAAATGTATCGACCAACCAACTCGGAACGTTTTGGCGGAATGGGACGATGATATGAACTTAATCTCATGAGGCTAATACATATGGAAAAGTTAGTGATATTGTTCTCCATTTTTTTAACCCAACTTTCCGTCGCACAGATGGCGATTCTTGGCGACCCTATGGAACCGGTCCCGACTAAAATTACAGGTGTTGTTGACGGTAAACCACCTTCTGATGCCATAGTACTATTTGATGGCAAAAATATGGATGCCTGGGAACATGTTAGAACCGGAAAGGCTCCACAATGGCTTATAGAAGATGGAATATTAACTGTAAAAAATGGAACCGGCACACTTGTAAGCAAGCAACACTTCCGTGACATTCAGATGCATATCGAATGGAGGCCAAGCGGTGAGGTAATAGGAGAAGGCCAGAGCCGAGGGAATAGCGGTATCTTTATGCAATCGCTCTTTGAAATCCAAATGTTGGATAGCTGGGAAAATCCCACCTACGTCAATGGTCAAGCAGGCTCTGTTTATCATCAGTATCCGCCGCTAGTTAATGCTGCAAATCCTCCTGGAGAATGGCAAAACTACGACATTATTTTCAGTGCACCAATATATGATCGCGATGGCAACCTGGAGAGACCAGCCTTTATAACTCTGCTGCATAATGGCGTTTTAGTACTGAACCATGTTGAAGTTCTTGGCAGTACTTTCCCTAGAGTTCCAGAATACAAAGCAACATGTGAACCCTACGAATTGGGTGTGACCATGGATTGCACCGGAAAGCTGCCCTTGTTATTACAAGATCACGGTCAGGTGGTATCGTTCAGAAATATCTGGCTTCGGGAGCTTTGAAGTTAATTTAAATTTTAAAAACTTCTACTCCTCACTATCTCCCAACCCTTTAATCGGAATACTGTATACAGCGCGCTAAACGCCTAGCCAGGGAACAAATTTAGCCATAACAAAGTGCGTCCTAATTCGACTAAGCAACCCCTGCACTTTATAAAAATATATAGCAAAGTATTTGCTTTACTATATATTAATTTTTTGTTTAATACCTTTATTGATAACTAAACCAATAAATAAAGAAGCTCAAAAAGCAGGGAGCTTTATAGCTGTTGTTAGTTGTAGCTAACTACATATAGTGGTACTGTTGCTCTCGCAACACAGCATGGTGGTGTCGCATCTCAAAAGGCTTGTGCGCAGCCCCTCCACACCTCGTAACCTGCGCTCAGGGCTCTGAACCATCCAGTCCCGTGTGGCGATTGCAATTGCCGCACGGGACTGGATGATACTTACAATCCTCCGAATAACGATAACGCCGAACCCGTATATGTAAATAACTAAAACTAGGGATAATGAAAAAATATGGCGAAATCTTTGATTGTTCGCTCAATCAATGCCTCAATTTCGAATCTCGTTTTGTCTTAGCAATTTAAGAGGGCCAAAAAAGGAAGGCCTCAGCATTTCTTTTAACAATTACTTTAATCTAGCTTTTAGCTGCGATTTTCCAATTGAACCGCTCGCGCCAAAATAGAATATTCGCGCACTTCGCCTTCTAATTTTATGGTGGATTTTGCGCCGGCATCTTGGGCAAAATGCTCAGCTTGGGCACCCGAAAGAACGTGTTCACTTAATTGACCGTAAATCACTGAACGCTGCATACTAGTCTCTATAGGCACAAAAAAACCATAGTCTTCAAACGTTACCCGGGCATAAGTATCACCATCGACCAGAATCATCCAGCAGCCTTTGGCTTGGCAGACTTCAGTAACCTGGCCTTTTATTTTGACGAAACCTTCTTCTCCTTGACTAAGACCCGCAATTGCGTCTTTTAACGTTATCGCTTCACCTACGGCAGGTACTTCGCCGCCAAAGGTTTGATCAACAGAAAAATTGTCTTCCGCATTTGCCGTAAACAAAAAGCCGGGTATCAGGCACATTAATAGTACTGAGAATTTTTTCATTACTAGCTCCTCTTCTATAAAGATCTTAGAAACGCCATGAGTTGCTCTTGGATTCTAAAAGCGGCATAGGTTCCAGTGTTAAGGATCCAACCTGATCCCTCCAGATTTTACCCTATCTATGGAATAAGTCACCTACGTCTCTAGCATTCTTGAGACCGCATCTGCGCGTAAAAAGCCAATTAGCTCGGATTTAGTGTCCTAGAGTAGACTCTTGGAGCAATAGACTTTATATGTCTATTCTATTGTGACTTTGTAAGGGCACCAAATTGCACTGAACCAAGGCCCGTCATATCATCAAACCTTATAGCTGTGGAATTCATAAATAAAAAGGGGTAATCAATGATTGTTTACGGCGTAGCCCTACTCTCAGCATGTCTTATTGTTGGTATGCTAATTGGTGAAGCACTCGGGATAGCTTTAAATGTCGAAGCGAATGTCGGCGGTGTGGGAATTGCGATGTTGTTTCTTGTCTTCGCCAGTAATTCGGAGAAGTTTAAAAGTCTCACTGAAGGAGCTGCCGGTAGTGGGATTAAGTTCTGGAGTGCGATGTATATTCCAATTGTTGTAGCTATGGCTGCACGCCAGAATGTCGCTGCAGCTGTGGACGGGGGCATGCTAGCACTTTCTGCCGGCGTCGCTGCTGTTGTTGTCAGTTTCGCGCTGGTACCAGTCTTAAGTAAATTAGGGAATGGGCCAATTGAAGATGAAAATGACGGACAGGGGGCGATCTAATGGAGCTAATTGAGACCGTCTTCGTTCGTAACAACCTTATCGTAGCTTTCGCTGTTGTCGGCGTCACTATTTGGTTCTCTTATCTTATTGCCAACAAATTTACGCACGGCCGCATCCATGGGTCTGCTATTGCAATAGCCTTGGGCTTAGTCGCCGCCTACTTTGGCGGCGTTGCGACAGGAGGCAATACTGGGGTAGCAGATATTGCCTTGTTAGGCGGAATTGGGTTGATGGGGGGAGGCATGATGCGTGATTTCGCAATTGTAGCCACCGCCTTCGGCGTCCAACTTGCCGAACTCAAGAAAGCTGGAATAGCTGGTGTGATATCAATTTTTGCTGGCGTAATTGTGTCTTTTTTAGTTGGCGCAATAATTGCCATCTTGTTTGGATATACCGACGCTGCCGATATTACAACGATCGGCGCTGGAGCTGTCACCTACATTGTTGGTCCGGTAACCGGTGAAGCAATAGGTGCAAGTAATGCAGTAATCACGCTAAGCGTTGCCGCGGGATTGGTTAAATCAATTCTAGTCATGATTGGGACACCACTTGTAGCTAAATACATTGGTCTTAACAACCCTCAATCTGCAATGGTTTTTGGCGGATTGATGGGCACTACTAGTGGCGTAGCAGCGGGATTGGCTGCTACGGATCCCAAACTAGTACCATATGGTGCGATGACTGCGACTTTTTATACCGGCGTAGGATGCTTGTTAGGGCCATCCATCCTATTCTTTATCGTGAGCGGCATATATTAATATCCCATCTAATCAAATAGTACTTACATAGAAGAGAGACGGAATCAAAAATGTCAGAAATATCTTTTCCTTATTTACTTAATAGAAGTAACAGAGTTGCTTTAGTCCAAGGTGAAAATACCCACACCTACAGTGATGTTAATAACTACATAAATCGTTTTGCTACGGGCCTTCTCGGAGACAGGGCGGATCTTCAGGAAGAGCGTGTCGCATTTTTTATACCCGCCAGTCTCGATTATGTAATTGCCATGCATGGTGTGTGGCGAGCAGGTGGCATTGCCGTACCTCTGAACGTGGCTTCAGCAGTTACTGAATTGGATCATTATCTGACTTGTGCCAACGTAACCAGGATGGTTGCTAATGCAGAGTATCATGATATGTTACGAGATCTTTGTGATTCGCTAGATATTTTACTAATCTCAGTCGAAGACGTGCTCGTCGATAAGGCAGGTAATCTTCCTGACATTGCGGCAGAAAGAAGAGCAATGATGTTGTTTACCTCGGGCACCACCAATAAACCCAAGGGCGTAGTTAGTACGCATAAAACCATACGCGCACAAATCACTACGTTAATTGATGCCTGGGCCTGGTCTGAGGAAGATGTTATCCCCTTATTCCTGCCAGTCCACCATATTCATGGGATCATCAATATTCTCAGTTGCGGCCTATGGGCAGGAGCAACCGTTCATCTATTCGACAAATTTGATATTCCTAAGATTAGCGAACAAATTGTAGCCGGCACGTACAACGTTTTTATGGCGGTTCCAACAATATACGTAAAGCTAATTCAATACTTTGAAACTATTGATCCAACGGAAGTAAAAACGATCTGCGATGGATTCAACAAGATGCGTCTTAATATTTCCGGTTCGGCAGCTTGTCCGGTAAAACTTTTTAACCAGTGGAGGGACTTGACAGGCCAAGTTCTGCTAGAACGCTATGGCATGACGGAAATTGGAATGGGTATTTCTAACCCTTATAACGGTGAAAGGCGCGCCGGCGCCGTTGGCCATCCTCTACCTGGAGTTGAGTGCCAACTTTTTGATGAACATAACAACCCAATTAACGAAGAAGCCAGTGCCGGAGAAATTCGAATAAAAGGAGACAATGTATTTCTTGAATACTGGGATAACGAATCCGCTACCCAAGAAAGTTTTAAAGATGGCTGGTTCTGTACTGGAGATGTCGCCGTTGTTGAGGAAGGATACTATCGGATAATGGGCCGTTCATCCGTAGATATTATAAAATCCGGAGGATATAAGCTTTCAGCTCTAGAAATTGAGGGCGTGTTACTCACTCACGATAATATTTTAGAAGTTGCAGTAATTGGCGTTGAAGATGAGACCTGGGGAGAAGCGGTAACAGCGTTTGTCGCAATTAAAGATGGCTCTTCTACTATTGAGATAGATACACTAAAAGAATGGTGTGATGGCAGAATGTCGTCATATAAAATTCCCAAGAGACTTATCGTACTTGATGCACTTCCCAGAAACGCCATGGGCAAAGTAACCAAACCTGCCTTAAAAGAAATGCTTTAAATAACTCTCGACTGCAGTAAGTTGAAAAGAGCTTCCATTTTTTAGAATAGCCGGCAAAAGGTTTTCGGGTTCGGCTATTTAATATTTACATGCGATAGTGCGTTAAGAGCCAACAAGCTATAAAATGAGTAACCGTAAGTTGTTTAATGCTGAGTATCCATTCCCATTGAAAACCGAGTTCTTAGGTAAAAAACTTTCTGGCCCTTTCACTATCCCCTCCGGCATTGTTACTTGCTGCGCAAATATCATCCAACGCTTCTTTGATCAAGTACCAGAAGTCGGTGTGTTAACTACCAAAAGTATTGGCCTCCAACCACGCCTAGGTTACCGCGAACCTATTCTTACCCAATATGAGCCGGGTTGCTTTTCGAATGCTGTAGGGCTCACGAATCCTGGAGCTGATAGCTCCGCAGAACAGCTAGACAGACTCGAAATTCCAGACGATCGTTTCCTACTTATTTCAATTTTCGGCGCTAGCGTAGAAGAGTATGTGAAGGTGGCAAAAAAACTCGCCCCCTTTGGCGATGGCTTAGAACTCAATCTTTCCTGTCCTCATGCTAAAGGTTACGGAATGGCAATGGGGCAGGATCCAGAGCTAGTGCAAGAAATTACATCAGCGGTGAAGAATTCAGTCGAGATTCCTGTAATACCGAAGCTTACACCCAACGTGCCAAACGTCGACGAGATCGCCAAAGCAGCTTCTGCTGGTGGCGCCGACGCTATATGCGCAATTAACACCATAGGACCAGAATGTCATAAAGCTTATGGCCACCCAATTCTAGCGAATGAGCAGGGAGGTGTATCTGGCAAAGCTATTCTTTCCACGGCACTGAGGTGCGTGCAGGAAATTCGCGCATCCGTGAATTGCCCAATTATTGCTTGTGGAGGAATTAGCAGTGCAGCAAATGTTCGTAAATTTCAAGAAGCTGGGGCTTCGATTATTGGTATTGGATCAGCCCTAATAGGGATGTCCACCGATGACATTGCAAACTATTTTAGAGCGCTAAGTACAGACCTTGAGGCAAAATCAGAAAATGCAGAAAAGCTTGTCCATTACAATATCGACATGGGCTTCCAGCCGGTTACCCTAGTCGAAAATCACCGCATAACAGATGACATATGTATATTAACTTTTGACAAAAAAATAAATATAGAAGCAGGCCAATTTGTGTTTTTATGGGTTCCTGGTTTAGGTGAAAAACCGTTTTCCGCTCTAGTCGACGATCCCTTTAAACTTGCGGTTATTAATCTTGGTGTATTTACCGAATATTTAATGAGTCTAGAGCCAGGCGCCGAGGCTTACGTTCGGGGGCCCCATGGAAATCCAGTTACACCGCCAAGAAATTCCAAAATTATCGCTGTTGCGGGAGGAACAGGGCTAGCGGCTGTCTATCAGCTCGCCAGAGATTTCGGTAATACAGAAATATTCTTTGGTGCTCGAACAAAACAAAGACTCTACTTTGTTGATGAATCAGCAGAAGTTAGTACCCTCCACACCGCCACCGATGACGGTAGTCAAGGGTACCAAGGAGTGATTACAGAGCTGTTAGACGAGTATTTGGGTAAATTATCAAAAGATGAATTAAGCACGTTAGTTTTTTACAATTGTGGACCTTCATCAATGGTTCGCGCCGCAGAGATTGTAGAAAAGAAATATTCTTCACCAGATAGAATATTTAACGCTATCGACTACCTAACTAAATGCGGTGTCGGAATTTGCGGTGCTTGCGATTCTGCGGATGGCAGACGTCTATGTGTGGATGGCCCCTTTCTTGATGCAGCAGACTGTGGAAGTTGAGAAATCAGTCTGTATATTTTAAGCAAAAGTCTGTACTTTAATCGCGTATGGCAACACGCTTAACAAAACGATCCAGGGAATCCAAGTTGTCTTAACTTTGTTTTTTAAGCTTAACGGTCACATCAATAACTAGCTCTAAGACAATTACATAATCCATATCGCAATAACCTGCAAGCAGGGCTTATCTCGACAAGCTAACCAGCTTGCATTAGCATCAAGTATTAGTGCAAAGCTATCACCCAACATTACTCATGAAATAATCGAGGTTGTCATGAAACGCCGCTCCTTTCTTGCTGCAACTGCAGCTACGATTACCCTTTTCCCTAAGTTCGCTCAGTCTCAAGATTTATCGCCTGCACAACCGCGAGATTGGTCTGGCAATACACCACTTCGCTATCCTGATCCAGACCTAGTAGCCTTAGATAACCGTTTTCAAAGGTACATCCTTTTCAATACTCCGATTCAGCGCCACCATACCGGAACTATGTGGGCCGAAGGACCAGCGTGGAATGGTGTCGGCCGATACTTAGTTTGGAGCGATATACCGAACAATCGACAACTTCGCTGGGTTGAGGATGACGGCAGAGTCACGGAGTTTAGGAATCCATCTGGAAACAGCAATGGTAATACCTTCGATTTTCAAGGAAGACAAATTTCCTGCGAGCATGGCAATCGAAGAGTTTCTCGCTATGAGTACGATGGCACTGTAACCGTCATCGCTGATAGCTACGAAGGGCAACCGCTAAATTCGCCCAACGACGCTACAGTGCATCCGGACGGAAGTATATGGTTTACCGATCCCCCATATGGCATCCGTGGCAACTATGAGGGCAACCGAGCTGATCAGGCGCAGCCGCTGTCCGTCTATAGAGTGGATCCGAGTACGCGCCAAATTAATCGGGTCACCGATGACATCGATGCTCCCAATGGTCTGTGCTTCTCGCCGGATTACTCTTTGCTTTATGTTGCCAATACCGGCTCTGGAAGAGACATAAAAGTTTGGGATGTAGATGGTCAGCGACTCCGTAATGGCAGGGTATTTGCTGAACTTGTAGATCCGACAACTGACAACCGAACCTCTGCCGATGGTATACGGTGCGATGTAGATGGAAACGTGTGGGCAGGGGCCAGACCCGGCGTTCAAATAGTTGCTCCCGACGGAGTTACCATTGGTGTAATTCGATTACCCGAAGTTTGTGCTAATGTCTGTTTCGGCGGCGCCAAAAGAAACCGTCTATTTATGACCGCAAGCCAATCGTTATATTCAGTGTATGTGGGCGTTAGAGGCGCCGGAGTAACATAATCCATAATCGCTCTCACTAAATCCAAAAAATATGGCAAGAAAAATTCCATTGCACACCACTCGTGCTGTTGCCGTTGTTATATGTATTTTCTCTGCCCTGGCTTGTGCGGCGCAAATACAGCCGAATCCGACACGCTATGAAGCTTCTATCGCGGCATTCGAAAATAAAGATATTTCTGACCCTCCTCCTGAAAATGCAGTGCTATTGATAGGAAGCTCCAGCATTGGCTTCTGGAATGATCAAGCGCCTGCAGATCTTGCTCCGTTGACTGTAATACCACGTGGGTTCGGCGGAAGCGTTATGAACGATGTAATCTATTACTTTGACCGCATAGTAGCGAAATATAAACCCAGAGCAATTGTGCTCTACGAAGGAGATAATGACCTGGCATGGGGTTTGACTCCTGAAACAATATTGCGCCAACTGGATACATTAATTGAAATGATAAAGTCCAATCTTCCAGGCACAAGACTCTATATTCTATCGGTAAAGCCTAGTATCGCCCGCGCCGATTTATGGGATTCTGCAATACAAGTTAATTCTGGGTTTACCGAGCGAGCACAACTCGACACAGATATTTATCATATCAAAGTAGAGACCTTTCTTCTTAACGACGATGGAACTTTTAATGCCAATATTTACGAGGCTGATGAATTACATTTGAATGCTGCAGGTTATGACATTTGGGCAGAAGTAATTAGAGCTGCATTAACCACCCATGAAGCTCCCCACGAAGGCTTTTCTTTCGGAACCAATTTTTATAGGACTACCTCTGAACTTATTTCGGACTGCGTCCAATTAATATTGAACAGCGGAGCAGAGCCGCTGCTCATAACATTGAGTTTCCATTTTAACGGCTCTAACCTAGCCATCCGCGATTTCTCCAGTCGAGCCACACAAACCAATAGTTGCACGGATCGCTTAGATGTCAATGTCGGAGCAGAAGAAAACGTAGAAACAGCGCTTTATACCACCAACAAGCTTTATGTCCGGGGGGAGAGTGTGCGCTACAAGCTCAGCGCTGAGTTTTCTGGTACCCGAAATCCTATAGCTGCCAATGGTAACCAGTTCCTCTTCGATAATATAACCGCTACTCCCGCTGATTAGTCCTAGACCATAAATAATGCGGCCTTCAGAGTTGTAGCAGCTACCCTTGACAGTGCCAGGTTGGCAGTTTATTTTGAGCTTATGGTGGCCAATGGACTGACAAGACGCCTATTTGATAATAATAAGAATATTCCAAGAGCCAACCTGGAGAAAAGATGAAAAGTTCAGGCCTCATCGCTTCTGCATGCATAGTGAGTGTCCTCGCCACTGTTGCATATGTTTTCCTTGCGGATTCCGGCGAGTTACCCGACCAAGTTTTGGTTTCCTCACAGGACCTGGACCATGACAATGCTGCTCTAGTCAATCAATATTGCGTAGTTTGCCACAATCAAGCCCTGAAAACGGGTGGGTTGGAATTGGATGCCTATGACGCCAACAACGTTGCTGCCCATCCCGAAGTTTGGGAAAGGGTGTTGCGCAAGTTACGAGCAAACGCAATGCCTCCCGCTGGCATGCCAAGACCTGATGAGACTAGATTTGCTAAATTTGAATCTGATCTTGCTGCAAGCTTAGATAACGTAGCGCTAGATCATCCTAACCCCGGACGCACTGCAACATTTAGCAGACTTAATCGACTTCAATATCAAAATGCCGTTCGAGACTTGCTCGACCTTGACGTAGATGTTTCCGAGCTACTGCCAAAAGATGATGCCAGCTACGGGTTCGACAATGTTAATCTGACCAACCTGTCACCGACATTGATGGAAAGGTATCTAGCAGCGGCACAAAAGATCTCTCGCCTTGCAGTCGGAACACCATTGAATAGTCCGGCGAGTCATGTTGAATTAGTGCCAGCTAGCCTTACCCAGGAAGATCGCTTCGAGGGACTTCCATTCGGAACTCGGGGTGGCACAATCTTCAATTACAATTTCCCTCGTGACGGACAATACATAATAGATGTAAAGCTCGCCCGCGACCGCAACGAAAATCTNGAAGGATTGAATGAGCCCCATCAAATGGAGGTAACTGTTGACGGCGAACGCCTCGATATCTTCGAAATAATCCCAAATCGTTCTGAACGTTTTGCTACTTTTTATTACCACGACCAAGGCGCCGGAGAAGGATTGCAGACAACAGCTTCAGTAGTTGCTGGAGCACATGATGTAGGTGTTACATTTATCAAGAAAAACTCGGCTCTAATTGAAAGCACACGACAACCTTATGAAGCTCACTTCAATCGTGATCGCCATCCCAGGCAACAACCTGCCATATTATCTGTCTCTATAGCAGGACCTTATGAATCGACAGGCGTATCGCAAACCGCCAGCAGGAAGAAAATTTTTATTTGCCAACCAGATGCGCAAATTTCTGTTTCGGAATGCGCTCAGTCAATTGTCAGTAATTTGGCCTTAAAAGCTTTTCGCCGACCCATTACAGAGTCAGACATAGAAACACCAATGGCTTTTTTCGAACAAGTCAATGCCAAGCAAGGTTTTGAAAAGGGAGTGGAGATGGCATTGCGTGCTATTCTAGTAAGCCCTGAATTTCTATTTCGCATTGAACAAGATCCAGCAGATTTCAGTAGCGGTGAAATTTATGCTCTCAGCGATATAGAGCTAGCTTCCAGACTTTCGTTTTTTCTATGGAGCAGTATCCCAGATGACGAACTGATGGAATTCGCTAACCAAAACCTACTGAGAGACCCCACAATTATAGAACAGCAGGTTAAACGAATGCTTTCCGATCCTCGGGCAGCTACGTTAGCATCCAATTTTGCTGATCAATGGCTCTATTTAAGAAATCTTGATTCAGTGGATCCAAATCTACGCTTATTCCCAGATTTTGATAACAATTTACGACAAGCGATGCGGCAAGAAACTGAAATGCTTTTCCAGCACATAATCATGGATGATAAAAACGTAATGGATCTGATCAGTGCTAATTACAGTTTTCTTAACGAAAGGCTCGCCCGTCATTACGACATTCCAAACGTTTACGGTGATCAATTTCGAAAAGTGGATCTAGACCCAGAAGGCCTGCGTGTTGGTCTCCTGGGACACGGTAGCGTGCTAACTGTGACCTCTTATGCAACTCGCACCTCTCCAGTGCAACGCGGCAAGTGGGTACTTGAGAACGTTTTAGGCATACCTCCACCGCCACCTCCTGATGACATACCCGCATTACCAGAAAATAATTCCGAAGTGAAAGTTGAAACCATGCGTGATCGGATGTCTCAACACCGCGCAAACCCTGCCTGTGCCGCGTGTCACCAAGTGATGGACCCTATTGGTTTAGTCATGGAAGAGTTTGATGCCATCGGACGTATTCGAACAGTAAACAGCGACGNGCCACCTATCGACACACTTGGCAACCTCCCTGGCAGTGGGCCTTTAAGAGGTATCAATGAGCTGAGAGAAGCGCTAACACAAAATCCGGAAGCCTTTGTGGGGACTATGAGTGAGAAGCTTTTGACCTATGCGTTAGGTCGCGGCCTTGAGTATTACGATGCACCTGCTATCCGATCGATAGTTAAACAAGCAGAAACACAGGACTATAGGTTCAGTTCTATCGTCCTTGCGCTGGTAAATAGCACTCCCTTTCAAATGAGGAGAACCCTATGATAATTACAAAAAAAACACTACCGAGAAGGACGTTCCTCCGAGGTGCAGGCGCTGCCGTCGCATTGCCAATGCTGGATGCTATGGTCCCCGCCCTAGCGCAGTCTGGGGGCGCTAACGAATCTCCTCACCGCATTGGCTATTTCTATATACCAATGGGTATGGACCCGGCTGCTTGGGTTCCTAAAAATACAGGTAAGTTAGAATCCCTCACTCCGTCGTTAGAGCCATTGATGCCCTTCCTGAAAAACATCTCAGTACTGTCAAACTTGGAAATAAGGGATGCTCACACAACCGGCAACCACGCGTCTTCAAACTGCGCGTTTCTTAGCTGTGTTAAAGCTAAACGAACCGAAGGAAGCGACTATTTCCTGGGTACAACAGTAGACCAGATCGCCGCTAAGGTAATTGGAACGGAAACTCCTTTTCCTTCATTAGAATTAGGAACCGACATTCTTAGTCAAGTCGGAAATTGTGATAATGGCTATGCGTGCGTATATCAGAATAGTCTCGCCTGGTCATCGCCAACCACACCTTTGCCTACAGAATCAGACCCGCGTGTTCTGTTCGAACGCCTTTTTGGTGATGGTGGCACACCAGAGCAAAGACAAACAGAACTGGCAACTAATGCAAGCCTGTTGGACGCTGTCATGGAAGACATGGCCAAGTACCAAAAGCAATTAGGGACTAGCGATAAAGTCAAGATTGATGAGTATCTAGAGACAGTAAGAGAAGTTGAACGTCGTATTCACATGTCCCAAGCGCAAAGTGATAAAACCCAACTTCCTGAGCTAACTCGCCCGACCTCTGTGCCTGAAGAATGGGAACAACATGTAAAACTAATGATCGATTTACAATTATTAGCTTTGCGATCAGATTTAACCCGAGTCGTGACATTTCAATTAGCTCGTGAAGCTTCTACTCGCACCTACCCACAAATTGGTGTAGATGAGCCGCATCATCCAATTTCCCATCATGGCAATGATCCTGTGCAACTAGCAAAGCTTGCAAAAATTAATAAGTACCATGTATCTCTTTTTGCTTATATGCTGGAAGGAATGAGAGCTATCAATGAAGGCAACGGCAGTTTGCTGGACAACACAACCTATTTAATGGGCAGTGGCATGGGTAATCCAGATGTACATGACCATAAGAACCTTCCAATTGTTGTGGCTAGCGGTACTAATAGTCGCATTCATGGCGCCAGACATATCCAATACGATGAGGAACAAAAACCGTTAGCAAACTTACATCTTACCTTGTTGGATAGCATTGGCGTTCATCTGGACAGTTTTGCGGACAACGATGGTCGAGTAGACGAACTCTTTCATCCGGCTTAGGGTGGTGACTATAGTGAAAAATTTTGACAGCTATCTATCGCTGCTCTTTTTAGCTCTCATTTCATCTTGGGTTTCCGCTCAAGACGATTTGCGCTTGATCCATGCTGTCAAAGATCAAGATCTGGTAAATGTCCGTATATTGATTGATTCAGACGCAGATATTAATGCTGCCGAGGTGGATGGATCGAGCGCCTTGCACTGGGCAGTGCACAGAAATAATATCGGTATAGCTAGTCTTCTGTTGGAAGCAGGAATAGAAGTCAATGCCAAGAATCGTTATGAAGTTGCTGCCCTTTCACTAGCCGCCAATAACGGCCATCCAGAGATGATAAAACTGTTATTAAATGCTGGAGCATTTCCCAATACCGCCATGGCCGAAAACGAAACTGTATTGATGACAGCGGCAAGATCAGGGGTTGTCGAATCGGTAGCCCTGCTGATTGATGCAGGTGCCAATGTGAACGAAAGAGAGACTTGGCGCGGCCAATCCGCTTTAATGTGGGCTGCTGGCGAAGGGAATTTAGAAGTTGTTAAAAAGCTTGTTGAAAAAGGCGCAGATATAACGGCTCGTTCTAATAGGGGATTCACACCGTTGCTCTTTGCGGCAAGGGAAGGAAGAACAGAAATCGTCAGAGAGCTATTGGAATTCGGAGCCGACATCGATGAGGCATTACCTGCAGGTCAAGCCGTTATTAATGAGAATGGTATGGCAGCTGCAGCTCAAACCGGAATGACCCCTTTATTAATAGCAATAGGCAGCGCGCATTTTGAAACTGCTTCGTTACTATTAGAACGAGGAGCAAATCCAAATTCCGCGCCACTAGGATGGGCACCAATTCATCAAATTACGTGGGTACGAAAAGCTGGACAAGCAGGAAGCAACAATCCAACCCCTCAAGGCTCTGGTACTATGGGAAGCTTGGAGTTCACTCGCCAACTAATAGATGCCGGAGCAGAAATAAACGCGCGGGTTGCTAAACGTCCACCGGTGGGAGTCAGTGACCTTAATATGAGGGGTGGAACTGCCTTTTTGTTGGCGGCACGAACCGCAGATGCTGACTTAATGCGTCTGTTAGTCGAACTAGGCGCAGATCCTCACACTCCCAATGACGACAACAGTACACCTTTAATGGTTGCTGCAGGGCTTGGAGCAGGTGCTCCCGGCGAAGACCCAGGGACCGAAGAGGAAGCATTGGAAGCTGTGCAATACACGCTAAGTTTAGGCAGTGATATTAATGCTGTCGACGATCTGGGTAATACCGCGATGCACGGTGCAGCGTACAAACACTTGCCTAAAGTCGTGGAATACCTTGATGAGAAGGGGGCCGAGATCTCTATATGGAACCAAGAAAATGAAATAGGTCATACACCCTTGCTAATTGCTGAAGGTATCCACAGAGGTATGAATATTGTGAGTTCTCCTGTGACCGAAGAAGCCATCCGCAAAATTCTTGATCGATTTCCGCTTCCCCACTAAGTATTTGTTTCATCTTAACTTACGAAATCCCCATCTCTGCGGGCTTTCTTTTATGCCAAATTTGATGATCTAATGCCAACTCAAATAAAACATATGGGTAATAAGTAATGTCCAGTTTCCTAAAAACAAACCGAGTTCTAGTAGCAGCGCTTTACATACTTTCAACTGCAATTAGTTTTTCAGCGCATGCGGATGTGGAAAAAACACACCTTGATGCCGTGAAAACTGATCTTCAAGAAAGAATTGATGAAAGCAAATTATCCGGAGCTGTGGTGATGATCGCACAAGATGGTCAGGTGCTAATGCATGAAGCTTTAGGTTACCAGAATGTAGAAGATCAAATACCTATGAAAACAGATACAATTTTTCGCATCTTTTCTATGACAAAACCGGTGACCGGTACTGCTCTCATGATGCTATATGACGAAGGTAAGTTCGAACTGGACGACCCTGTCGAAAAACATCTTCCAGAGCTTGCGGGAATGGAAGTATTCGTATCTCAAAATGAAGATGGTAGCTGGGAGACGGAACCTGCTCAACATGCAATGACAGTGCGCGAATTAATGAGTCATACCGGAGGATTACACTATACCCCTCCCTTATCACGAGGCCCAATTGCTCAGGCCTACAGCGAGGCCGGTATCATGGACCTTTATGGCACTACGCTTGAAGATTCCATTCCGGCTCTCAAAGATATTCCTTTAGCCTATCAGCCAGGAACACAATGGGTTTACTCTATTTCTGTTGATGTACAGGGCTATTTGGTCGAGAGGCTTTCGGGCCAAAGTTTTGACGAATTTTTACAAGAAAAAATCTTCAACCCACTTGGGATGAATGATACAGCATTCTATGTTGATTCTAGCAAAGCAGAGCGTCTCGCAAGACAGTACTTCCCAACCCAAGCGGGTACACTTAATCGAACTGATAATGGTAGTTTTCTGAATCCGCCAAAATTTATTTCAGGTGGAGGGGGCTTGACCTCGACCGCCGCGGACTACATGAAATTTGCACAAATGCATCTGAATAAAGGTGAATTGAACGGCGTTCGTATCCTTTCGGAAGAAGCTGTAGATATAATGCGCACCAATCATCTGCCTGAAGGCGTAGATGGCATTGGGCAATTGTATCCCGGGAATGTATTCGGGGTAGACTTCGCTATTGTCGAAGACTCAGAGGCTTTCCAAGGTGCACCTAAAGGAACTCATTGGTGGTGGGGTATTGCCGGTTCCTGGTTTTGGATTGACCCGGTGGAAAACATCATTTTTATAGGAATGATCCAAAATAGCGACATCCTCTATTCAGTTCAGATTCATGGCGCTGCAAGGTCAGCAATTTATAAGTAACAGAAACGGAAGCTTGTTGAAAGCTAGCACTAGTGCTTGCTTTCCTTTTTTCTTAATTACCTTCGCTGGCATAGCGAGAGTTTGAAATGGTGAGGTAAACACTATAAGAAAACTAATATCCGTTTATTATTTCCAAGCTTGGGGATATTTATAAAGAATAAACAAGCATTCCTCCATAACGCCAGATCAGTATTCGTAAACAAGGATACATAAAGATTAGAAAATCTTGCCTATTCTGCTGCCGTTAATCAATTACACTCTTTAGATAGTTAACCGCATCAGAAATCGGCCTGCCATCTACGTCGACAATTCGATTAGCCTGACGCATTTCTTCATCTGAAATCTTATTGATCAGGGCCTCCATGGCCTTCATGAATACCGTATTTTCTGCCGCAGACCCAGAAGCAAGCAGGATGCTGTCATAAGGCAGGACGGCATTCCTAGGGTCTTCAAGAATCAGTAAATCATAAGCAGCAATGCGGCCATCGCTGGTGTAGGCTGCAATCACATCAACTTGCCGCTCGTCCACCGCCGTGTACATTAATGATGGTGCGAAAGTAAGTTTTTCCGCAAAATCAATTTGGTAGGTTTCCTGGAGGGTTACCCATTCTGGCCTGCCAAAAAATTCTAAATCACCAGCTGCTACTAAATCGCTAGCTACAGGAACCAAATCCTCGATACTTCTGACCCCCAACTCAGCAGCTCGGTCTCTACGCATGGCAAAAGCATATAAATTTTGGAACCCAAGGGTCCCTATATTGACCATGCCACTGCTAGATTGGACAAATTCGGTGACACCGGCTAATACCGCATTTTTCCCTGGGTTATCAGTATTGTTCATACGGTTAGCCCAAACCGTGCCGGTGTATTCGAGATATACATCAACAGTGTCGTTAGCAGTAGCGGAATATACTACTTCTGTTCCTAACCCGACTCTTTGATCTACTGAAAATCCAGCACCTTCTAATTTCGCGGCCAATAATCCGGCAATAATATATTGTTCAGTAAAACCCTTACCACCTACTATGAAATCGGATGGCGACTCGGACCACAAACTATAGATAGAAAGAGAAGACGCTAAAGCCAATACACTAAGTAAAGTCATTTTAACTTGTCGAAATTTATTATCCGATTCTCGATGATTACGTTTTTCAATAAGCCATTGAAATCCGCCGATTAAAGAATCCAAAACCAAAGCCATTAGTGCCGCAGCTAGCGAACCGACTGTAACCGCCACTAGGTTGCGCGTTTGTAAACCAGTAAATATGTAATTGCCAAAGCTAGTTGCACCAACAAGTGTGGATAAAGTAGCCAGCCCCACAGTCCACACGGTCGCCGTTCGGATCCCGGCGATTATGATCGGAAGCGCCAACGGTAAACGCACCCTAGTAAGGATTTGATTTGAGCTCATGCCGATACCGCGAGCAGCTTCAACTATTTCATCAGCAACTCCCTCTAATCCTGTTACGGTATTCCGAACAATTGGCAACATCGAGTAAAGTACAAGCGCTATGATTGCCGGAACCAACCCGATCTGCCCGCCCAACAAAGCCACCACCAATGCCAAAATAGCAACACTGGGAAACGTTTGAATAATGTTCACAACCGTTAGCAGAGGTCTTTTAAAGGCCGTGGATTGGGTTGCCCAAATCCCTAAAGGTATGCTGATAAAAATTCCCCCAGAAATAGCAATCAAGGTCAATACTAAGTGACCCTGAAAATATTCAGGCAATAAGAGTAACTGTGTACGTATATTTTCACCCATTAGGAATGCATCAGAATATCAAGACTATCCGCCCGTCGTTTGGCTATTTCTACCATCTCCCTAACATAATCATGGCTTGGTTGATTCAGCAGTTCTCGTGGCGTTCCGATTTGCAAGATCTTGCCGCCCTTCATTACTGATATACGGTCCGCCATCAATAACGCTTCTGTCATATCATGAGTAACCATAATNACAGTAAGGTTTAGTTCCTTTTGTATTCGCTTAAATTCTTCTTGCAACTCAGCCCTAGTAATTGGATCAACCGCCCCGAATGGCTCGTCCATGAGTACAACATTGGGTTGCGCTGCAAGTGCCCTGGCTACTCCTACTCGTTGCTGCTGCCCGCCAGATAATTGAGAAGGAAATCGGGTTCCGTATTCTCGAAATGGTAGACCGACCATTTCAAGGGTTTCACTACAACGTTGCTTAATTCGCGTTTCATCCCAGCCCAATAACTCTGGGACTACAGAGACGTTATCCCTTACCGTATAATGAGGGAATAGCCCTATTCCTTGAAAAACATAACCAATATCGCGCCTCAGATCTTCTGGATTGCGAGCTAATATGTTTTCCCCGTCAACGTAAATCGTTCCAGAACTCGGCTCTTCCAGCCGATTAATCATCTTCAAAGTAGTCGTTTTACCGCTGCCAGACTCTCCGATTAATCCAAGCAACTCACCTTCATCAACTTTAAAAGAGATATCTGAAACAGCACGTACTCTACCGTTATGGAATGACTTCTCAATACTCTTTAACTCAATCATATAGCGACAGTCTAACAAGACTATGCTCCAAATCGCGCAAAATTCTCAACTTTCTGGCAAAATACTTTAAGCTGTTAACTTGTATGTTAAAGAGAATCCATGAAGTTTGAACCATTTGCCCTAGAATTTACCCAATCGACTTGGGAACAAGAAGTTGATTTCAACTTGACAGAAAGTGGTGTCCACCCCATTTCGCTAAAGGAGCTAATAGGTGAAGACGATTCCCTTCTCGCTAGTCTCCTTGCAATGGAGATCGATTACCCGCATGTCAACGGTACACCACGTTTAAGGGAATTAATTGCGTCCTTATATGAAAATGCTTCCATAGAAAATGTGTTAGTAACTGTTGGAGCTGCCGAAGCAAACCAAATTATAATGCAAACCGTTCTTGAACCCGGNGATGAGTTAGCCACTCTTTACCCCACTTACAAACAAGTTTGGGGGATTGCAAAAAACTTGGGACATGCAGTTAATACATTTTCGCTTAACCCAAACGAGAATTGGGCATTAGATGTTGACGAATTGAAAGCAAAAGTTAATAACAAAACAAAGGTTATTTCTATAGTAAATCCGAATAACCCTACCGGTACAATTTTTTCGCCAGAAGAAATGGACGCGATAGTAGAAGCTGCAGATGCGGTAGGCGCTTGGATACTTGCCGACGAAGTCTACCGAGGTGCAGAGAGAACTCAAGATGAAGAGACCTCGTCATTTTTTGGTAGATACGACAAAGTTTTAGCCGTCGGCAGTATGAGTAAAGCTTATGGACTTCCTGGCTTGCGAATTGGATGGATAGTCGCGCCAACTAACACCGTGGAAGATCTTTGGCGACGACACGAATACACAACTATTACAGCAACCATGCTCAGTAATCACTTAGCTGCTCATGCTCTTTCACCAGAAGTGAGACCGCGCCTAATTAATCGAACGCGTAATTATATTCGAAAAGGGTTTCCGATTTTACAAAAATGGATGGATGATAAAAAGGATTTGTTTACCTACACCCCTCCCCATGCGACCGCGGTTAGTTTTATAAAGTACAACCTGGGCATTAATTCAACAGAGCTTATGCTCAAACTAATTAAGGATGAGAGTGTATTTATAGGCTCAGGTGATTCTTTCGGAATAGATCACCATATGCGTATCGCTTTCGGTCAAGAAGAAAGTTTACTAGAAGAGGCTTTCCGGAGAATCCAACGAACTTTAGAAAGCCTCACTTAAGCTTTGTCTTTAGTCTCGACCTGCAGATTCTCGTCCGAGACGCAAAGCATTAGCTGCTCCTGAATTCAATCCACTGTCTGCCCCTACGGTTACAAAGCTAAAACCTTGTTCAATTCTCTGTTGAACAGAGCCAGCTCCTGTGGTGATAGCACAGGGAACATCGTTGTCTAGACACACCTGAAGCACGCGCTGAATAGCTTCCTCGACTTGAGGTGCTGAAGGACTTGCATATCCCATGGACGTACTGAGATCAGAAGGCCCTATAAAGATTGCACCAAGACCAGGTACTGTAATTATCTCTTCAATATTTTCCACACCCTCGGCCGACTCAATGAACATCATTGCTAGAAGCTCACCTTCGGGGTCAAGTGGCCAAACATCGGCTTTAGCATGGTAATCCCCAACACCCCAATACCAAACTGCATTTGAAGGATTTCTTCCCCGTAATCCGGTTGGCTCATAGTCAGGCACATTATTATATTGAGGGTAACGAGTAGCTCTTACCGCGAGCTCAGCCTGCTCACGAGTATGAATTGCTGGAAAAAATATACCAAACACCCCAACATCCAAGACTTGTTTTGCCTGAGCAATTAGCTCTTCAGCACCTCCCGCAGCGGGAATACGGACAAAAGGAACCACATCTGGCTGCAAGGTTCCTTTCTCCAAAATACTGCGCTTATTTGTCATGCCGAGCAAAAATTCACGCAATCTCTCCACATCGAAGGGTGCATGCTCCATATCAATGAATACAAAATCCAGACCAGAGGTAGATAAGGAACGTGCATTGTCCAAAGAATAGTTGAAAGAAAGTACACCGAACCCAGGTTGATCGTTTTCAAATAATTCAATTAGTTTATTTAAACGCTGCGCACTGACATCTGTTGCTATGCCAAAGAGCAAAAAACTAACTATTGTTGCTACTAACTTCCTAGTTCTCATTGTCATAGCATTTTCCTTTAGTTCGCTGTCCAAGGCGGTTCGATAAGTAGCTCAGCGCTTGCATCATCTTTGGGTACAAATTTTTGCGATCGCCCATATTGATTGTCGCCACCAATTAGATTGCCGTCAGTATCAACGGCAAAAGTATGAACTTCGATATACCCATCTGGTAATTCCCTGGGCACCAACCATGTGTACTTTAAATTGCCTTCGAAATCGAAATTGATAAAACGTAGAGGCCCCAAATCAGTGATCCAAAAATCATTCTCATTAACGATAATGTCTAGAGGCAGTGTCAAAGGCGATCCAATAGAGCGCTCGAATTCAAATACAGCAGGGTCATCTGTCGTACGAAAAAGGTTGACCTCACCACCCGCACGGTCAAGCACGAAGACCCGGCCCTCAGGCCCTATACCAATGGCATGAATGGTATTGAACTGTCCAGGTCCCTCACCCGGACCTCCAAATTCACCCAGGTAATTCATTTCATTATCCATAACCATAACGCGGTGGTTATCTAAGCCGTCTGCTATGAGAATTCTGCCATCGGGTAAGAAGGCGACATCCTGTGGACGACCAAAGTGTGTTTCATCATTTCCTGAAACACCTTTCTCTCCGTAAGTGGCAAGTACCTCTGAACCATCATTCGTAATCACGTAAATTTGATGGAATGTTTCATGCACCAACCAAATACGTTTTTCGGGATCATAGGGACTGATACGAACCCGATGCGGACCCGGGCCTTCGGAACCCTCACAGAGGTAATCTAAANGGTCCCATATCTCTATAGGTTGACCGTCTCCGTTCACAACATATAGACAATTTTGCCAATGGCGGCGATTTGTCTCCTGGAGTACATTGATGCCTAATTCGCCAGCAAACCCATGAAAATCTTCGGGCAATGGATAAGGCAAATGCGTCTCACCGCGCTGGGCAATAATAATCCGATCAGGCGATTCTGCCCAAACCCCAGAGTTACCTCCAAAAGCAAACCCAGATTCTTGGAACGGCTCAGCCCAATAGCGGATCACTTCATAGGGACTTTCACCTATATTTCCACGCGCATTACCCTGAGAATATACGTGGACAGAAAACAAAGCTGCTAGTCCAATAGTGACCAGCCCGTTTAAATTTAGCATGGTGCGCAAACCCCTTTTTGAGGCCCGGTGGCCCTATAACTTTTCGTTTAATAATCCCTTATCATGACAAATTATTGCCATCAGGATCAATACTTCTGGCGAAATCACAAAATGTTGCAAACCTTAAGTTGGCGCAAATAGAGCAAACAATCTTCTAAATTCAAGAGCAACTGGAGCAGCCTCGCTAAAAATCAAGTAAGAGGCTAAAGCTAGACCCCTCCCCCAGAGCCATAAAACTAGACCTACAGACTAATAGCCATTACCAGATTGATCTCTTTTTGGGTGTAATGCAGATTAGAACCGATTTCTCGTAGCTTCCCATGAATTGACTTGGTTTTAAGGAGTGATAAGCTTTGCGATCGATTAGCCAACACATAAATTAATAGATTCTATAAATAAACTCTGCAAACAGGAGGATCTATGGCAAATAGATTAGCAGTCAAATCTGTTTATATTCTTTTCATAGTAATCGGAATTTCAACAACGTTTACTTTTGCTCAAGATTATGAAGTTCCCAGAACAGAATGGGGCGTTCCTGATTTACAGGCAGTATGGAAGCACACGTCGATTATTCCTTTTGAAAGGTCCCGCGAACTCGGTGAGAAACGGTTTTATACTGAAGCCGAAGCCGCAGAGATCGAAAGGGCAGAGCAACAGCGTTTCGACGAAGACAATGAGCCACTTGATCCAAATCGCCCACCACCAGAAATCGCCGAGTCACTTCCTCCAATTGGTAACTACGATTTGTTTTGGCGTGAAGATGCTCAGTTTATTCCGACTATCAACGGTGAAATGCGCACTTCAGCAATTATCGACCCTCCCAACGGAAGGATGCCTGAAATAATGCCTGGTGTTATGGATAAAGTCCGCGAACGTCGCTCAAATTTGCCCGGCCGAAACGATGGGCCGGAAGGTCGCGGACTTCCAGAGCGCTGTTTAGTTGGGTTTGGGCCCACTGCCGGTCCCGTCATGATGCCAGTTATTTACAACAGTAATTTACAGTTCGTGCAATCGCCAGGCTACGTCACAATTATCGCTGAAATGGTCCATGATGCACGGATTATAAAAATGACTGAACAGCGCGACCCTAAAGCCGAAGCAGCAGCTTCGATCCATGAGAAATGGATGGGTGACTCAATCGGACACTGGGAAGACGATACGCTTGTAGTAGAAACAAAATACTTCAATGATTGGCATACCTTGAGAGGTTTTCCTGTTGATAGCCTAACGGTCACTGAAACTTTCCGCAGAGAAACAAATAACAAATTAATTTATGGTTTCCGCGTCAGTGATCCCAGCGTCTTCGCTTCAGACTTTTATGGTGAATATCCTCTATCAAGGTTAGACGAAAATCTTTATGAGTATGCTTGCCATGAAGGCAACTATGGCATGATTGGAATATTAGCCGGGGCAAGAGAGTTAGATAGACAATCCGAAGAGGAAAGCGGGCAATAGACTATTTGAAGAAAAGGCCAAGACTAAGTCTTGGCCTCCCCAAGTTAGATTGATCTCACGGCTGCCGTTGCTTCTTCTCTAATCGTCGCGCATGCAATATTGGCTCCGTATAACCATTAGGCTGGCTTAAACCGTCAAACACTAATTCGCAGGCAGCCTGAAAGGCGATTGATTTAGAGAAGTTTGGAGACATAGCCTCATACAGTGGATCTTCTTTATTTTGATCGTCAACGACCGCTGCCATGCGTTCCAAGGTTTCCTGAACCTGCTGTTTCGTGCATAACCCATGGAGCAACCAATTCGCCATATGTTGGCTTGATATTCGCAAAGTGGCGCGATCTTCCATTAGCCCAACATCATTTATATCCGGTACTTTAGAACAACCAATTCCCTGATCGATCCAACGAACAACATAACCCAAAATACCCTGCGCGTTGTTATCGAGTTCGTGCTGTATTTCCTCGGCGCTTAGTGAGCTTTGATCTCCCAACAAAGGGATTTGCAATATGTCGTCGATACTCGCTGGCATTCTTGGTTTCAATTCGTCCTGCTGCTCAAACACATTCACCTGATGGTAATGCATCGCATGTAGAACAGCTGCTGTAGGGGAAGGAACCCAAGCGGTGTTGGCCCCAGCCCTAGGATGACCAATCTTTTGTTCCAACATATCTGCCATGAGATCAGGCATTGCCCACATGCCTTTGCCGATCTGTGCCTTACCTTGCAGACCACAAGCGAGACCGATGTCGACATTGTTTTCTTCATAGGAAGCAATCCACTTCGCACCTTTCATCTTAGTTTTAGGAATCATTGCACCAGCTTCCATACTGGTGTGAATTTCATCACCAGTACGATCAAGAAAGCCTGTATTAATAAAAACAACTCTTTCTCGAGCGGCCCCTATGCAAGCTTTTAGATTTAGCGTAGTACGGCGCTCTTCATCCATTATTCCAACTTTGAGAGCATTACTTCTAATACTAAGAAACTTCTCTATTGCTGCGAATAATTCACAAGTAAATTCAACTTCAGCAGATCCATGCATTTTAGGTTTAACAATATAAACACTGCCTTTACGCGAATTACGCAACAGGTTTTTACCATCGACATCGAGTTTTGAAATGGCACTAGTGATAACACCATCCATAATACCTTCATAAATTTCTTCCCCGTGTCGATCGATGATTGAATTATTGCGCATTAGATGACCAACATTGCGGACTAGCAGCATGCTGCGGCCTGGCAGAGTAAAACTCCTTTCATCGGGAGCTGTGAATCGCCGATCTTCATGCAAAACACGAGTCACTTCGCGTCCACCCTTTAGAAAGGTATCTGCAAGATCTCCGTTCATTAGCCCCAACCAATTTCGATAAATTTCGACTTTATCTTGAGCATCCACTGCAGCAACCGAATCTTCGCAATCTTGGATTGTAGTAACGGCAGCTTCTAACACGATGTCCTTAACACCTGCGACGTCGCCTGACCCAATATCTGAATTCCGATCAATCTGAATATCTATGTGTANCCCGTTATTCACTAAAACCACATTTGAAGGAGAAGCTTTATCTCCGAGATACCCTATAAATTGATTGGGATTGCTTAGACCAGCCAATGAACCATCGATCAAAGCTGCAACTAAGCTCTCGGTATCAATGAGATACCTAGAAACCTCTTGATGGGACCCCCTTGTAAGCGGGCATGACTGATCCAGAAAGTTTTTTGCAAAGGCAATAACTTTTTCACCTCGTATAGGGTTATACCCTCCCGCCCTCTCCGCGCCATCGCTTTCCGGAATGGCATCGGTTCCGTAAAGCGCATCATAAAGAGATCCCCAACGAGCATTAGCCGCATTTAGGGCAAATCTTGCATTCTTTACAGGCACTACCAATTGTGGGCCAGCTTGAGAGGCTATCTCAGAATCGACTTCACCAGTAGTGACCTCAAATGTATGGCCCTCCTTTGCGAGGTAACCAATTTCAGTTAGAAACAGTTTGTAGGCGACCGCATCATGATCTTGGCCTCGATTCTGCTTATGCCAAGAATCTATTTTTATTTGAAGATCATCTCGGTGCTTCAAAAGTTGAGTATTTCTCGGAGTAAACTCATCTATTATCGATTCAAAGCCTGACCAAAATTTGTCTCGAGTAATGTCGATCTTTGGGAGTAATTCATTGTCAACGAAATCTAAAAGCTCATCAGCTATCTTTAGTTGCCCGATAGTTGTTCTATTTATCATTATCAAATTCTTATATTAAGTAACAGAAATTTTCTATAAGAGGATTTTATCGAGAAGTCCTTCTCCAACACAATTCCAACAAGTGTATATCTATTCATCAATTTTCAGATTTAATTCAGCAGTAAACAACATTGATCTATCTAAATCCTGAGCTGCCCAATTTAGCAGCGTCTCCTTTTCTTGAATTACTACGTTATCAAAAACTCTTTCACCGTTCACGTTAACTCGAATTACATCCGAAAAATCTACTTCTTCAGGACTTAGCAAAAGTGTGAATTCACCAATCCCTCGAGCGATAACATTAATTTCGTTGCCGTTTCGGTTTGCCTCTAGAAGGCCTGGAGTCCGGGAAAGTGAATCTATCTGAATCCAAATATTGCGATGAAATTTGTCAGTTCGATCAGCGACCCACTGCACTGAATCTGGAAGCGGATCCCTTGGATTATCAAATTTAAATTGCTCAATTAAAGGTGCTTCAACAGGTAACCAATCTATATTATGTCCACCTTCAGGAATTATTTTCCATATATGAGGCACTCCTGCCTCTTTTAATACGTCAATAAAAGGTTCCACTGAAGTGGCTGGATAGAGCCGATCGTTTTCTCCGTTAACAATATAGAGTGGCTTCGCCATCAGGTTCTCGAAATAAAGTCGATATCCACCTCCACTTTGTGGATTTCTCAGGACACCTGGATGACCAATGTAAGGAAAAAATGCCGCCCATGGTGTTGGTTGTTTAAAAGCAAAGAAGTAAGCACCAGTTCCACCGTCAGATATTCCTGTCATTGTTACCCGATTCTCATCTATGTTGTAGGTAGCTTTTAATTTATTAAGAATCGCTGGTAAGTTTTCCGCCTGATTTTCATGCCACCAAAATGCGTCAACCCACGACGCTGGCACCACAACAATGCGGTCAGCTCGCTTTAAAGAATCGAAGCCACGCCGCCACCAACCTCCACCAGGTTCCCATTCTGGTCGACTTACGCCTCCATGTAGCATGAAATCAACCGGATATTTCTGAGTGGGCTCGTAATCTTCTGGAATCAGAAAGACATAAGGAAATCTTGTGCCGTCACTGGCGACGCGGGCGCTCTCTAGTTGCCCAACTGGCGCATCTGCCGCGTAAGAAGGGCCTGCCTGCAGCTTTTCATATAGCGACCCGACATTTTCGGAATCTGAGATCAGTAGCGCCGCGATATTGCTTCGGTCCGCAAAAGTATCTGCCGACCAAAATTGATCGACTAAGCTAGAATTTTCCGAAGCCGGCAGAGGTAGGCTGGCCCAAAGGGATAATATTCCAAATGAAGCCTTTGTTAGGATTCTACTATGGTGCAAATACATGCATTCTCTCTTCACCGAAATCCATTGTAAGAACGAAATGCTGCAAAATCTCATAGCCTATCTGCCCATCAGTCTCTTGACCACGGGGTCTGCTAGCAGTTCGAAGCCCAGCACTGAACCTCGAACTCTGGGGTCTTTGGGTTGGATGTGTTACGCTAATGGCACCGAGTTCATAAGGGCCCAACTGCAAAATATCGGCAACAGAATTGGAACTGGGAAACTCTGCTTCCACACCATCTTCGACAAAATCGAGTGACAGTGCTGCGAAATAATCCAAAGTAATAGCTCCGGAAAATCCCAGCTGTAACTCAAGCCAGACATCTTGTTCTTGATTCAAGGTAATTTCTACTGCCGCGGATCCTGTACGTGAAGTTCTCATTTCAATATTCTGTGCATCACCCAATGGCAAGGCTTCTCTATTCACGAAACATATTCTCGATTGAGGGTTATCGACTTGAACGATGAGATCCCTAAATTGAAGAAGACTAAAATTAGCTACCTCTAGATCAGAGTTGAAAACGTAAGCCTCGGGGAGTTGGATCTCTTGGCCGAAAACAACTATTGGCAAATTTTCTATAGTTCCAAATTGTTGGAATAGCCCTGCAAAACGCGGATCTTGTGGCCGGTCTGACGCCTGTACTTCCAAACCTAACGTTTCCGCCAGACTTGAAGATATTCCAATTGTACGTGTGCCCGTATTTACAAACGCCCTAGTCCCGCTGCCCGCTACCTGAATGGGTATACTGATTCTTCCGCCTTCTACCTGGAATTGAGCGCAGCCATCTCTATCGGCGGCATTGCCGCCGATAGAGAAAGACAATGCGATAAGGATAGCAAAATATCTTCCTAGCTCTTGCACCTAGAGTTCTCCACCCAATTCCGTATATACCGCTCTAAGAAACCGGTCGGGGTCTCCATAACGATCATTATACGGTTCTGTTGGATTAGCAGCAAAAACTTCTTCGTAGGACATGCCTTCAAGAACCATTCCCCTAACTTGATCTGCTACATCGATAATCATGTCGCGAAATCGCATTACATCCATTCTATCAGATACAATTCCATGACCTGGAACTACCTTGGTGTTCGGCCCTGATGTACCTACCAATATAGCCAAAGCCTGTAAAGTTCCCTCCAAGGTACCACCATTATTAGTGTCGATTACTGGAAATGCAGTTGTCCTAAAAACATCCCCGGCATGTATCACATCGGAGTCACGGAAGTGAATAAAAGTATCGCCGTCGGTATGAGCGGGAGGAACTGGAAAAGCATGGACTTCTTCATTGTTGAGATAAATGGTTATAGCGTCACTATAAGTCATAATTGGCAGTGCATCTTTTGGCGAGGACGCTGAAAGCCTTACACGAACTTCATCTCTCGCCAAAATAACTATTCCCATTTTGCCTAAGTTCTCGTTACCGCCAGTGTGGTCAGGATGTACGTGAGTATTTATTAGGAATCTAATTTCACCGTCATTCAGTTCACGAATTGCGGCAATAATTTTGCCCGTTAGAGGCGCGAATTGATCATCAATCATGACCACACCGTCGTCACCAATACTTAAACCAATATTTCCACCAGCACCTTGAAGATAATAGAAAGTCCCAGAGACATGGTGGGGGATTATCTCTACGTCACTAAAATCTCTTTGAGCCTGAAGTGGCGGGATGTTCAGGAAGTTGAAAGATAAAGCGACTACAAGCAGTTTATAAACTCGAATTATCCTCATGAAAGTAGCCTATGTTTTTTGATTTCATTGGCCCCCAAGCATAAGAATCTGTAAGGTGAAAGTCTACGAGATATTAGACTATTCTTCGTGCTTCTTGTATTGACTAAATTGAGATCGTATTGGAGCATTTAGGGTAAAAATGAGGTTGGTTTAATGCGATCCAGATTTAGGAGAAATTGCGGTAACTGGCCACGTGTGAGTTCTGTAGCAATGACACATCGACAATCTGGCTATTTAGATGGCAACTTAAGTATTAAGCTTATTGGCTGCATAGTAGCAACGCTTTTGATAATTCCGACTAGTTCGGCGCAAGAATCCATTGATGACCTCCCATTACTAGATCTCGATACCCCTATCCGCATGAATTTTTCTGGAAATTGGGAAAAAGATTTCGCTCGCAGCGATAACTGGGAAGATGAACTCAGCCGCCGCATGCAAATTAGGCAAGAAAGCGCCGCGTTGCAGCGATCTGGTATCGGTTTAGGGGGCGGCCCTTCAGTTTCGCTGGGAAATATTAACTTGAATCGTCCACGTCGGAGCCAGGCAAATCTTTTAGATCTTGCCCGTTTATCTGAATATATTAATCGCAATAGCACAATGGAAATTTTTCAAAACCGAAATGAGATTCGCNTAGAACGCAGAGGTGAAGCACCACTAATTTGTACTATGGAAACCGGCCCTAACCAAACATTCTCTAGTGAACACGGCGCAGAAGTTTGCGGCTGGGATAGGAATCAACTGGTATTTGAAATGGCCTTGCCCGACGGGCTATACATTATCCATCGATTGAGTGTTTCTGCTGACAGCCAGATTTTGCAAATGATCACCAGCATCTCCAGTAACCAATCAGTGCCGTTTAACCTAGTCCAATCGTATAATAAATACCAAGCCCCACCAAGCCAATACAATTGTCGACAGACTATCACCCGAGGCCGAGTCTGTAGTCAAAGGGCACCGGTAGATTAAAGGTTCATTAATGATATGAGTCTCTATCGAAAGATGTTTAAGTGCTTAATCATTGTAACTCTCGTTACCTGTACTACTCCTCCACCACCTGAAACTGCAATAAGCCCAATACCCGAAGTTGGGGTCGTTAAACTCGATATCGCAACTTCAGATCTTGAAAAACACCTACTACTCGAAATCGGGATAAAGGTTTTTGAAATCGAAATAGATGAAGAAGAGGCATTAGAGTTTGGCGAATGGATCTTCGCAGAAATTCGTGAGAATGAAACTTATTATCTCCCCTATATTTTAAGAAATACTCTATTAGCATCAAATCAATGGGGCCCTATAAGAGTTCTTCCCACGGAAGATCCTTCTATGGACCTAACTGTTAGTGGAAAGGTTTTAACTTCAGACGGCGAACGTCTTGCTATCCAGGTGACAGTTGCAGACAGCTCGGGACGTGTTTGGCTAGAAAAGAAGTACGCCGATCAAAGCCTAATTACAGACTATCCAGAATCGACGCGCTACACGCCTGGAAACCCTTTCGTTCAAGCTTCGTTTTTGGAGCCGTTCCAAGATATATACAACCAAGTAAATAACGACCTTGTTGAATTTAGGGGTTCACTGACAAAAGAAGATTTAATCAATATTAAGTATGTGTCACAGTTAATATACGCTAAAGATTTATCGCCATCGTCATTTGCCCATATGTTGATTGAAGACGAAAAAAGTGGTGTTCTAACTGTCGCTACACTACCTGCCGAAGACGATCCTCAATTCACCCGTGTTCAGGATATGCGACTAAGGCACCATTTCTTTATCGATACCGTGGATGATTACTACAAGGCGCTCTATGAAGAAATGCAGGCGCCTTACTTAGTGTGGCGGAAATACTCTTATGACAAGATTGTAGAAGAAAATATTGCTGAGTCAGAGATTTATGATTTTAATAATTACGGGAAATCAAGAGGCTATTTAAGCCTTACACAACGCTATGATCGCTTTCGTTGGAGTAAAATATTTGAAACGGAATACCGAGATCTCTCTGTGGGTTTCAACAACGAAATTGCGCCTGCAATACTCGAATTAAATGAAGAAGTGCACGGCTTAAGCGGTACGATGGAGGAGCAATACATTCAGTGGCGGCGAATTCTGCAACAGCTATTTACACTCGAATCAGAAATACCCGACTAGACCTACTATGGAAACTAATAAACAAACAAGAAGGCAATTCCTTAGACACGCAGCGTCGTATACTTCAATAGCTGCCGCGTGCGCTGGGATCACTCCTATTCACCTCTATGCACAATCCTCAAACTTGCGGATAAGAGATGTCAATGCCTATCCTATCTACATCAATCAGCGGTCCGACGGACTTCTGGAAGCGCCTATTTTCGACGATGACAATGATCCTCTTCGCTGGCGCTATGGAGGTCCGTTCGAACAATTGCCTTCAGCAATCATTGCCATAATAAAAACTAACGAAGGTATTACAGGTTTCGGAATGGGAGCCGGTGGCAGTGCGGCTAAGGAAATAATTGACGGACACCTAAAGCATTTGTTAATTAACGCCAATCCGTTAAATGTCGAGCAGCTCTGGGATCAGATGTATACCTCTGGAGTTTTTTATGGGCGTCGAGGTGTATTTGCAATGGCATTGAGTGCAGTGGATAACGCCTTATGGGATATCGCAGGAAAACATGAAGGGCTCCCTGTCCACGAGCTGCTGGGTGGAGCGGATCGCGATCGTATCGAGATTTATCAAACAAATGGTGATTTTCTTGAAGCACAATCTAGAGGAGTGCAGAATTTTAAACGAACTACCTACGGTGGTCCTCGAGCTCCTCAAGAATCTATAGATAGATTCATTGACTCAGTTTTAGAAGCACGAAATCAACTTGGACCAGATGTAAGAATCATGACTGATTGTGTGTCTAGAGATGGTACTGTCGAATGGGCGATACCTTTTTGCGAAAGACTAAAGGATGCCAATCTCTATTTCATGGAAGAGCTATTGTCTCCCGACGATGTCTTCGGATATGCGGCATTAGTCGACAAAATTGGGTCTAGAGGGGAAGGTTGGACTAGAATTGCTTGTGGCGAGCATGAATACACAGAGCACGGTTTCCGAGTCCTGGTTGGGCTCGGAGCTGCAGATATTCTGCAGCCAGATATCACTTGGTGTGGGGGCACAACAGCCGGCCGGCGAATTTCTAACTTGGTGGAGCAAGCCGGGCTCGAACTAATCCCTCACCGTGGAGCGAGTTCGTGGGGATTCCCTATTGCTTTAACCTCACCGAGTTGTACTATGGCTGAGAGCTTTCCTGAAGGATCAGCCATACTTGATGCGATGTCTTGCAGGGTCGAGAACGGCTACGTGATCGCACCAAGAGAGCCTNGCTTCGGTCATTCGCTCAGTGAAGAAATGGTTTTAGATTTTCAATTAACGCTTAGGCAATAAATTTACAATAAAAGTAGGAGAGGAAGTGCTATGTCGGAAGAACAAGCTGTAGCTGGAAACTCGAAAGTTAAGGTGTTAGTAGGCGGTTCAATTGCGGCGTCACTCGCCATTGGCATTATTGGATTTATTATTTATTCTGCAACTTGTCCTTGTGTAAGAACGCCTGGGGGCTTCCTCTTTGGTGAGAGTAATAATGAACCAGTTTCAGATTGGTCATTCGCAAATCAAGTACCACTTTGTCAGTTGCAGATTTATGCAGGAATTCGACCACACTCGATTAATTTAAATTGCATGGCAACACCCGAAGGCGAAATGTATTTAAGTTGTTCCGTTTGCGATACTAAATATTGGGCTAGCAAAGTCGACACCGATGAAGTTGGGGTAATGCGTTTAGATGGTGTTACCTACCCAGTGTATGTAAACCGGATAACTGATCCTACCACTATGGATCGCGCTTGGCGTGCACGAGTCGATAAGCTACAAACCTATCAAGCACTGGATAACCCAGCACCAGATCCAGATGCTGTGCGCCCGGAACGTTGGTGGACGTTTCAAATTACTTCCCGCAGTTAAAGAGGAATAGCATGAAAAAAATATTGCCTTATCCCGGCTTAATCATTGGGTTTGTGTTTTTTCATTTTCATACGCAAGCCCAAGAGCGCAGTTGGATCGATTTAGCTGTACATAATTTTGGTGCACCAATTAATACTATGTGGGCAGAAGGAGAGTTGTCTTTCGCCGATGACGGTACCATGGTTTATTGCAGTTCCCGTCAGGATATGGCTGTCGCAGAAGGCGATCCAAAGGATCTTTATATAGCCAGTTTCAACGAAGAAACTGGTAGCTGGAATACGCCAGTTAACATGGGTATCCCCGTTAATGCTGCCCCAGCTACAGATTTCCATCCCTTGCGTGCCGGTGATGACCGAGAGCCTTGGATTACTGCCGACGGCAATACGATTTATTTCCGGTCAGATCGCCTTGCGTCCGACGGCAATCCAATCGACCTTTTCGTAACTAACAAAGTCAATGGAGAATGGACGAAACCGGAACTTCTACCGCACCCCATTAGTACTGATGAAGGAAACGAACATTGCCCGGCTGTTTTGCAAGATGGCGTAACTTTATGTTTCGCGTCCATGCGTCCTGGTGGCTACGGCGGCTCCGACATCTATTGTTCACAGAAAGATGGAGACGGTAACTGGATGGAACCTATTAATCAGGGCCCAAATATAAATACTGCTGCTGAAGAATTTCATTTCACACAAGACAAAGACGGGATGGTCTACTTTACTTCCACTCGGGCAGGCGGTTACGGTGGGAGAGACATCTATGGCGCCATGCAATTAGGTGCTAACGAGTGGGGGCCTTCTTTCAATTTAGGACCGCAGATTAATACTTCAGCTGAAGACATGTGTCCAGCACTGCCGCCAGGTGCAGACTCATTTTCCTGGTTTTCTTCTCGCTCGGATAACTCGTTAGGAAGTTTTGATATTTTCTGGACAAAGAAAACTAATATCCGAAGTCCATAAATTTTATACAGAAAACCCGGTCACCAAGAATGACCGGGTTTTTGTATAAGCGCTTTTATCCTAGATTGTTCTCAAACAAGTTTAGCAAACGGCCCCAGGCTCTTTCAGCTTGAGCTTGGTGATACACTTGCGAATCTATTGCACACCAACCGTGCAGTGCATCCTCATACACTTCAATTTCTGCCGAAATCCTCGCGGCGTCATAAGCTTCCCGCAGCGTTGCCTTCGCCTGTGGGTCACTTTCATCATCATTTTCAGCAACACAATGGAGCATAGCTGCACGAGTATCAGGAATGAGCAAATGAGGACTATCCGGATTACTTGTCGCAAGACCTCCACCGTGGAATGTTGCACCAGCCGCCAAACGATCTGGCACAGCAGCAACAGTGCGCATAACCATTGGCCCACCCATACAATACCCAGTCGTACCTATACCTCTACTAGTATCTACTTCAGGTTGTTCATCTAACCAGGCGACAAAAGCACGGGCATCGCTAAAGTGTGTATCCGCATTTAGATTGCGTGCCATTGGTAAAACAATCTCTCGGGTTTCTGGCTGACCGAAACTAGCTCCTCTTCCTACCACAGGTGATCTGGCATCACGATAGAATGGATTAACAGTTAATACAGCATAGCCAGATCTCGCCAAACGTTTACCCATTTCTCGAAATGCAGGTCTTAAAGCCAGAATATCAGGCCATACCAACACCGCCGCATGGGCGCCGCGAGATGGGTAGACAAAATAGCAATCCGCAACCCCATCCGGGGTTCTAATTTCAATATCTCGCTCAGATACCGACTGGGCATTGGCCATAGGTGGAAACATCATTGCCAGGCCGGCACCAGTTGCTAATTTAGTGAAATCACGACGTGTCATTTCGGGGTGACGGCGCAGATATTCTTCTACATCTTGTTGCGTATCATTATCGCACATACCTATTCTCCTCTTTCTCCGACTTCACCCGTTGCCGCCCTGAAAATTTACCGCGGCGACGAGAAATATCGTTCTTATCATTGTTCTTCCCTTATCAGTAATATGAGAGTATTTGGGACGCGCACAAAACACAAGTCTAAATATTAGGACAGCGAGCCATCCCTGCAGGCTATAAGGTAGGATCATAATGAAAATAGTCGCATTTGCCGCCAGTAACAGCAGCAAATCAATCAATAAACAGCTAGTAACTTATGCCGCCAGTTTAGTGGATTCGGCCGAAGTCGAAATCTTGAATATTAGCGACTTTGAGCTGCCACTTTTTGGCATAGATAGAGAGGTTGAATTGGGACAACCGGAGCTAGCAAAAAAGTTTTTGGAAAAACTGAGAGGGGCAGACGCTATTATAATTTCTTTTGCAGAACACAATTTATCTTATAGTGCCGCATACAAAAATTTGTTCGATTGGTGTTCTCGTATTGAGACCAAGGTCTACAATGATAAACCTTTGTTACTTCTATCTGCCTCTATCGGCCAACATGGTGGACAAACCGTATTAGGCACAGCATTATCGACAATTCCACTTTTTGGAGGAGTGATCAAAGCTAGTCTGTCCATTCCAAATTTTAATTCCAACTTCGATAGCAATGTTGGACAATTGGTAGATAAAGAATTAATTAGAAAACTAAAGAAAGCGCTAAATACACTCCTGAACTAACGTTACCAACATAGTGGGATTCAAAAATGTCTAATACCAGCAGGCGAACATTCTTACAAAAATTGGCGGTTAGCGGTGCTGCCTTCTCCATTCCTAGAATCGCAATGTCCCAACAAGAATGGCGTGTTAGTACCGTTGCAGGAACTGGGGTTGCCGGTTATGAAAACGAAGGTTCTCAAGGCCTTATCGCAACAGAAACCCCTGTAAATAATCCATACGGCGTAGTAATTGGGCCCGGTGAGGCACTCTACTTCTGTGAGGTGGACACCGGAAGAACACGACGACTCAATCTGGAAACGAATCGTTTAACTACCATTGCTGGAAATGGCCAAAAAGGATTTGTTGCAGAATCTCGTAGGCCGTTAGAGACGTCATTTAATGCTCCTCACGAAATTCGATGGGATGAGCAAGGCAATCTTTATATTGTTGAAAGAGACTCCCACAGTGTCCGTCGCATAGCAGCACGAACTGGATTAGTAACCACTCTCGCTGGTAACGGCGAAGCCGNTGACGGAGGTGACGGTCGTTCTGCCGTTCTGTCCCAACTTAATAGACCTCATAGTATTGCCTTCGATTCCAAAGGCAATTTGTTAATTTGTGATATCGGTAATCATCGCCTACGAATTGTGGAACGCGATACTGGGATCATTCGCACACTATCGGGTACCGGAGAAAGAGTGAGTCCCCCGGACACAGCTCCTCTGGACGGCACACCTCTGTTTGGTCCCCGTTCCATAGATACGGACCCCAATGGAAATGCTTATCTAGTGCTGCGTGAAGGGAACGCAATTTATCAGATCGACATTGAAGGCAATAGACTGCAGCGAATCGCCGGTACGGGCGAACAAGGGTATACCGGGGACGGAGGCCCTGCGATTAGTTGCACTTTTAATGGTCCGAAAGGCATAGCATATTCACGAAGTGACCATTCTCTTTACATCGTTGACACCGAAAATCATGTGATCAGGCGCATGTCGCTATCTACTGGGATTATCGATACGGTGCTGGGCAATGGCGAACGGGGAGATGGACCAGATGGTGACCCGCTAAACTGCATGACTGATCGACCTCACGGTGTTTGTGTCCATGAAGCTATCGTCTATGTAACAGACAGCGAAAGTCATCGCGTGCGAGCTATTTCTGGACTTATGTAGCCAATCCTTTATTGGTCTATATTTTTACCGCAAAGACAACCCCTCAGTCGCGAGACTGAGCGAATTGTCAGATAGCTTTTAACAGATCAGTCGTAGTAATAGGGCGACAAATTTAAAGAATTAGCCAATTCTAAGCTGTGTTCAATCCAAAATTTAGCGCCCGCCTCTTGCGTCAGTACCTCTACGCGATTCATAGACTGCAAAGTTTCCGCCGCGTCAGTATTGAAAACCGGTGTTCGCCGTAACATACGACTGACCTCGAAATGATAGAGATCACCAGACAACACTAGAGGACCAAAATTCTGGAGCTCGAGCTTTAGTACTTGGTGTCCAGGTGTATGACCAGGCGCGGATATGATTACGACACTGCCATCACCGAATACATCATGATCACCTTGCAGTAACACCTTTGTGGAATTGGCCAGTTGACTATAAAGCGGAGGTCGAAAGACAGGGTTACTTTCCGCATCATAGAATGCCGCGTGGTATTCCGTTTCCTGAATTAAGAGCGTAGCATCGGAAAATTCGTTAGCCGCTCCTACATGATCATAATGGAAATGGGAGTAAGCTGTGTAGTCTATATCTCGCGGTGATACGCCAATAGCCGCTAACTGATCGATAATTGACTGTTCATACCAGCTCGTCGCTCCGGCTTGCCTTGGTCCGACCATATCTAATGGTAATCCAGCGTCCCAAATCATTTTACCCTCGGGGTGATCGATTAAGTAACAGGGTACAAATAATTCTCTAACGTCAGTCTCCTCGTTAGTTATTCCAAAATTACTCACATCAGGAAAAGTTAGATGACCGCAGTCGAAAATGTAAAGTTTTGGCCCTGCGTTAACTGCAGAAAATGCAAACAGAGCTAGTAATAGCAGTAATCCTCTTTTCATTGTTATCTCCAAAATCTGTTCTAAGTTTCCAAAATAATAGCAAAATCTTAAATACTGTATTAGTTTTCCGAAGCGTTCCCTGATGATGATATGAACTTGATATGTAAAACGGCTCGGGATCCTTTCGATACCTAATCACGTGATCGTGCCATCTCGGTTTTTAATTTACCAGGTTCAATTCAATTGGTATTGAGCCTTCACGACTACCGACCAGCATACCAATTAATGAATCACTCCACCCGTACTTAACACGCATCAATTCGTTGATTTTTGCGCCCAATTCCTGTCGCACTACTGCAGTGTATCTGTAACGTCGGCCATTACGGGTTATTTCAAACTCCTGGTTACTTTGAATCCGACTAAACCAACCTGAGCCATCAGCTCCGACCCTTAGATACTGATAGCCGCCGAAATCCACAACCCAAAGTCTGGTGGTTGTTTCCTCTCCTTGTTGGTTAAAAGTATGAAGTTCCACCACCTCGACCCGCTCGGAAGCAATCATTTGCAATACAAATATCAAAACGATTAGCGTTGTTATAANACCAGCTACCCGACTAAAAATTGCCATGAATTACTCCTGTGCACCGCATCGATCGCTACTTTAATTATAATCGGGGTAATTTTACAAGCTATGGCATTAAATCTTGAAAGCAAGTAACGTTAAGGTAAATAAAGAGGGTTATTAGCCATGAGAAAACTTTTTAAAAGGCTCGGAATCATTGTTGGGGCTATAATTATCGGTATCGCTGCGCTTTTATTCGGTATGCGCTTCACTGACGGCCCGATCGAGATTTTAACTGGTGGGCCATTTAGCAGCGGCACTCTCGCCACGGCACCAAGTGATTGGAGCTATTTGGCTGACCGCGGAGAAATTGAATTCCAAACCATGGACCCATTGCGCTCACGAATAGTTTGGTTGGCGGTATATGACACTCGCCTTTTCATTGTTAGCGGGTACATGAACACACCTCTGGGGGCTATTTGGAAGCAATGGCCTCATTATCTTGAAAACGATAATCGGATTATCCTTCGTATCGATGGAAACCTCTACGAACATCGTTTGAAAAGAATCATGGAAGGTCCCGAAGTGGAGCCTGTATTGTCTGAACTCGCACGAAAATATTTCAGATCCAATGGAACTGCAGGAGATAATTCATTTACTGCCGCTGAAACTGTTGCGAATGGCGATACGTGGATGTTCGAGGTAGTATCTAGATAATTACCCCAAACTCAAAGCTATCTTGGCAATTGAGGATGCTGTATGCAGGCAAATCGTGTCATCATAGGGCTATTTGAAACCCCAATTGCCCCTTGAACAATGGAAAAAGCCATGGAAACAACCAAAAAGTTAATTATTCCTCTATTCAGTGCCGGGCTCTTAATGAGTTGTGGAGAAACAGAGATATCGACAGAGATTGCTCCGCCTGAATTAAGCTTTGAAGAATCCTTTCAAACTCAATTAATAGAAGCGCAACCTGGAGATGTAATCGAAGTACCCACGGGNGTTCATAACTTTGTCAGAAGCCTTTCTTTGGCAACCCCTGGCGTAACAATTCGCGGCGCAGGTATGAATGAATCTATTCTTTCATTCGCCAACCAAGCCCAAGGAGCCGAAGGTCTCTTAGTGACCGCAAATGATTTCGTCATAGAGGATCTTGCTATCGAAGATACTGTAGGAGATGCGCTGAAAATTAATGAAAGTAAGAACGTCGTGATTCGCCGCGTTCGCACTGAGTGGACTAATGGGCCTAATTCAGAAAATGGCGCTTATGGAATATATCCGGTCCAATCGACCAATGTGTTAATTGAAGGCTCGATAGCTATTGGTGCGGCCGACGCTGGTATTTATGTAGGCCAATCAAGTCAAATTATCGTGCGAAATTCTCGCGCCGAATATAACGTCGCGGGCATTGAAATTGAAAACTCAACTTATGCGGATGTGCACGACAACATAGCAACTAACAATACCGGCGGTATATTAGTTTTCGACCTACCAAATCTCGAAATTCAAGGCGGTCAAGCTACAAGGGTTTTTAACAATCAAATTTATCGTAATAACACCGAAAACTTTGCGCCCGAAGGCGCAATTGTTGGAAATGTTCCGCCAGGAACAGGACTACTCGTCCTCGCTAATGACAACATAGAAGTGTATGAGAATGAGTTTTGGGATAACAACAATGTAAATATCATGGTCTACAGTTTTACACTTGGTGGCCGCACCATTAGTGATCCAAATTACGATCCATACCCTGAACAAATCTATATCCACGAAAATGAATACCGAGGAGGTGGGACAAAACCGAGACATCGTTTACTAATGGCCTGGCATGAAGAGGCCCGAGTGAACACACCAAATATAGTATGGGGCGGAATGGTCAGGGAGGGAAGTGACTCTGCAAACATTCTTTGTCTCGGTACAGATTCAGAGGTTTCATTCCTGAATTTGAAGGGCGGCCATAATCCCGCTGACGTTAGTTACGATCCAGCTCCCCACCAATGCACTCTGCCCAGGTTGCAGCCAGTTGAATTAGATACGCCTGGAGATGATTAAGAGGTATCTTTAGTAATCGAGCGGAGAACTTTAGTATATAGATGTTGCAAACTTGCTATACCCAGTAATCAGGGACACTGCGCACCGGTTCAAAAAGTTCTAACACTAGAGCGGTTAGCTCTAACCTCTGTAGCCTAAATATTTACAAAACTCTTTATTCAAAAATACTTTTCATTTCATGGGCTATATCCATATAAGCCTCTTTAAAGCCAGCAAGCAGGTAGCCTTCTTCGATTAGCTTATCTGTCGCTACTTCATACTTCTCTAAATAATCTTCATAGGAGCGATATAAGCCTGCGATTGAGTTACGTTGATCCCTATTGGCGAGTGCCGTAACTGTATCTTTAGCATAAGGGATATAACCCCCAGCTAAACGAGCCAATGACCTCTCGGCCCCGGTCGATGGCGCACGCAAATTCCACGAAGTAAATGTAGCAACTGGCACTGCCGTTGCCGGTGGTAATATAGTGCTATGCCCTAGGTCATTATTATCTGAATCCACGGCCGGCACTAGAGCATTATAAAAATGACCAGAGAAAGTTGGATGCTGATCTATAATTCGCTCTTCTACCCAGCGACTACCATAATTATTATGACTCGGTTTATATATTACAGAAGGGTGATTAACACCATTCAAACGATTCCAAGCTGCCCGATTAATTCTGCCTTCAATATGGGAAGCTACTAGTGAACCGTCTTCTATCCGGGGGTAACGCGCTGCTGGCGGTTCTTTACCTTCCGCTACCCAATCGTACATCGCAACAACCAATGACATGCCAATAGGGTTCCACATCCCTGGGTTCGGGGGTAGCTGTCCGGAAGATGCTGGACGTGGAATGCCGTTACCAGATCCATGTTGTGATCCTCCGATGGTGTAGAAGCGCACCCCCTCAGGCAAGTCCGCGTCTTCAGTCCCTTCAGGGTTAGTATGAGGCAGAGAGCCGCCCCTGATCCAATACTCATTAGATGTTTGGATATGCATCACCTTAGGCTGGGTATCGGTTCCCCTTGACTTCTTTAATATTCCATCCGTTTCACCGGTAAAAGGATCAACGCTGTCACCGTAAGTAAATGGAAATAAGTCGTTTGGGTATAAGTAGTTAGAATGTTGACCATTGGTTCTAGTTGGCATAGCGAAGCGGTTGTTAAACATACCGTAACCACCGCCAGCAATAAAAGGAATAACCCCGTCGAATACTTGACGCTGTTCAAGATCTGCATTGAAACCGTCGTACAGATATTGCCGCAGCAAACGGCCACTCTGGGAGAAACCATAGGCCACAGTATGCTCAATCTCCGGAAGATTTAACCTTTCGAGCTGCTCGCTGCCCTCGCCGCCGTACCGAATTAACGAAATGAGATCGCGAATTGCTGAGAGGCCAGCACCAGCAAGCACTGGGTTCTTTGCTTCATAAATAAGTTCATAGATATATCCAGGCTTAAATCCACCCTCTAAGTTAAGAATTACTTCCTTTTGATTACTGTTTGACGAATCATTAACCCTCAGGTCAAATTGCGAGCGTTCAATTGGCAAACGGGGATCTGTCAGATACTGCCTTTCGCTTAAACTAGCAGAATCTAATCCTTCTTTGGTTGGCTCGTATGACAAATGCCCACCACCCGCAATATTTACATCATTTGATTGTTGAGACACACTGACTTCGTAGCGAACATCCCCTGTAATCGTTTCCTGCTCACTACCAACGATTGGGGCATGTAACCTCAGCGCGCCAGGTCGCTCAGTAATTTCGTTAATCCAACCCGTAAGCAGATAGGTATAACCCAATTCAGCTAAAGGGTTCTGCAATGAAATCTCGGGTGGAGTTGCGCCCCGCCCGCGGTTGTTCACCATATAAAGTAATCCCCCATTTGCAATGGAATCATCTGGAACAACTAATTTAAAATCAGCAGAATACTCAACTTCGCCTCTACCATTGGTAGGTGCGTGCTGAATATCAATTATCGAAGCATTACCGGGCTCCTTTGGATCCAATGTGAAATATACAACCCCTCGAATAGTGGTATAGGAAAAGTCTCTAGAACCATCAGAGAGAACTTCCTTATCGGTAACTTCAATGCTGGTTACCGCAGCGAACGAGGCTGCTCCGATTGATAGCAAAAATGATGTTAGCAATAAGGTCAGAAGTTTGATTTTTGACATAGGGCTATAGGCTCGTTTTATATGTTATTTTTTTGAGTATGTACTTAAGTTATCAAGGCTGACAAAGGAGGAGTCTTTCGCATTTTGTTGCCGTAGTCAACGAGATTGGCTTAACTCACGGTCGACTTAGAGTCAGTTGTAAGTGTTTTATTCGAAGTTAGCACTGAAACCAGGGCGGTTAGCATCGACCCCACGACCAGTAAGAGGGCACCAGCAATTGATATCCAGCTTAGTTGATCTGAAAAAGCATAGCTGGGGTTGAAATATACGATCACTCTTAGAGTGCTAATCGTAAACAATGGAGCGAGTGCCAGTACAGCGCTGACCTTGGAGGCATCCCAGAGTTTAAGGGCTTCAGCAAAACAACCGTAAGCGATTAGGGTATTAAGACAGCAAAAAAGTAATAAAAGCAACTGAAACCCGTTAAGTGAAAATAATGTAGCCGGCAGCGCAAAAGGGGTCAACGCTAGCACCGAGAAGACATATATCAGAAACAGAATTTGCGCTGAAGAAAAAGATTCCAGCAACTTTTTCTGCAGCAGAGCGTAACCTGTCCATGCGAAAGCTGAAACAACAACAATAGATACACCAATCGTTTGATTGTTTCCTAATCTAGTGAACTCAGAAAAACGATCATGAAAAAATAATACTAAGCCGATCACAATAAAAACAGTTCCAATTTTTTGGATACCAACAAACGGCTCTTTATAAAAGATTACGCCTCCTAAGATTAGAAATAATGTGGTGAGCTGTATGACCGCTTCACTAGTTTCTCCGTTAACATAATTGAGAGAGTCAGCGAATGTGAAATAATTTACAGACAAACCTATGGCTGCAAATAGTAAGTACCGACAGATCCGATTACTTACAGAAAAAGGGTTCGGAAGGTCTTTGCGGAATACTAGCCAAAGGAACAAAACTAATGCGGCGACCACAAACCGATACCAAACAATTGTCCATGAATCCATACCTGCCAAAAGTTCTTTAATCGCAACCGGAAGCATTCCCCACAGTGCTGCAGTAATCAGAGACAGAATGAATCCAAGAATATGACGTTGATTGCTTTCATTCATTGTGCGATCAGGAATAGTTCTAATTGGGCCAGCATGCTAGCACATTAATTTTATTTAATGACAAATACTTTTACTTCAGGTTGGCACTAAGCGAGTCTAATATGGCGGGAGAAACGCGCACTTAAAAACTCCATCTGATCGGCTAATACATTGTGGTTTGATAGATATAAAAATTNGTATTGATTCGGTACAAAAGGTACCGCCAATAATTCCATACTTGCTTCTTCGGGACTGCGGTCCGCTTTTCGNTTATTACATCTCCGACACGAGGTAACCACATTAGTCCAAGCATCCCTTCCGCCTCGTGACAAAGGGAGGACATGGTCTCGAGACAAATCGTAAACACTGCACTGCCGGCCACAATATAGGCAAATATTCTTATCTCTTCTGAAAAGAAATTTATTTTCTAATGGTGGGTCAAAGCTATCTTTGTGTACTTTACCATCACAGGCAACAATGCTAGGAAGTTTTATAACTGACTGAACACCTAGACGGTCGTATCCACCCCGAATCTCCATAACCGTATTGCCAAGTGACCAGATAACAAGTTCCTTGACCATAAGAGTCGCAGTTTCTTCGCGCGTTAACCAGCTTATCGGAAGACCGGCTTTGTTCAATCGTAGAATTTTTGCATTCATGCCCAAATAGTCTTATACAACCGTCTTACTACANCCTTTATATATAAATTCTATCTATAAATTTGGCAAGTATTCAATATTACTGNGAGTATAAAAAGGAAAATGAAATTTAAGAGCTATAGTCATTAAATTAATGTAGAGATTGATTATTAGCTCTTGGCCTATACTTCAAACCCTGCAGATTTTTTCTTTTTTTATACTTCCGATAACCACCTGTGTTAAACCAATAGCCTCCTTGAACTGCCAAAAGAAGGACTATAAATACCGGGATGTTGCCCCAATCTCTGCCCCCAACTTGAAAGTAAAATACTGCATTNTAGTTCCGATCTTCCGTAGGATGATCAGCAGTAACTACACCGATATAAGTTCCCCCTTCATCGAACCGATGACTGGCGCGATAATAGCCACCCGGTTCAATGGAGGGTGGTTGATAATAAACGGTCGCTGCATCCAGATCGGCGATCGCCTTCACATCTTCCCAGTCTGCATATTTCCCTGCATTGTTCACATCTCGCACAATACGAAAATCAACTTTCATCTCACTGAGCAGTTCGTGCAAATATTCCATGATAAAAACAGAATTGGTTTTGTCTGGTATNTCTTCACAGAACTCCTTGGTTTGTCGTGTTTCAGGCTGGAATACTGTGAAGTGAGCCTGCATGAAATTGATAGAAATAACACAAAGATCTTCTTCAAAAGCGACGCCTCCGTGAGAGTGCACGAAATTTGGAGCTAAAGCTCCTAATAATGTCAGTGAAAGAAAGTAAAATTGGCGAAGTGAGAAACTTTTCATTGAAATCAGCCAGAAGCTACCAAGGAATAACGCTCCCATCATAATTAAGGAAGCTGCCTGAATCTTCACTGGAAAGCTTTTCAATCACGCTTACCATTCCCGATACACTTGTCTGGACATTAATCAAAGCATTGGGCCCGCCCATATCTGTCTGCACCCACCCGGGATGCAGAACTGCCGTAGTGAATCCTTCTGAAGAAAGGTCCACTGCAACGCTTTTTACGATGGCATTTAGCGCAGCTTTCGAACTTCGGTAGACATAGGCCCCGCCCCCTTTATTGTCATCGATAGAACCCATCTTAGACGTAACGTATATTAATTTCTTAACTTCGCCTTTTCTTAAATTTTCAATAATTAACTGTGTTAGCAACAAGGGCGCAATCGAATTAATTCGCAGAACGGACAACCAATTATCTTCATCTACATTCCCGAACACTGAGTCCCGTGGACCATAAACACCAGCATTGTTTATAAATAGATCAATAGGCATTTCATTCAACTTGGAGGGAAATGTTGACAGTGATTCTTTACTGGACACATCGAGGGTGAACAAATTTAATTTAGCATTTGTTGCTGATAGGTGATTTAGTTCATCCGCCACTGAACCATTTCTATAAGTCGCAATAACTTGATCTCCGCGGGATAAATATTGTTTTGTAAATTCGAGGCCAATGCCACGATTTGCACCAATAACTAATACAGTTGCCATTATTACTCCAGTTTGAATTTGGTGATTTCAAAGAGACGAGTAATCTACCCATGTACACACTCCAGGTCAAAGGAAGAGCCTCATATATTTCTCAATATATAGTAGATTCTTTTGACCCAGCCTCTTATTGAGCATAAAAATTAATTAATAATACACACATTTGCTATACTTGCAGATACTTGTAAAAAACTCGAGATCGTTAAAGGTTTTAACAAAATGAATAAGGTTTCAATTTCATTGTTGGTCCTCTCAATATCTGCCGACATCGTTGCTCAGCAACCGGAGGAAATAATAGTCGTCGGAATCGTGCCGGCCGGCTCAAGCATAGACAGTGATAAGTTAGCTTATCCTATACAAACCGCTACGGCAGAAAATCTTGACAATATCGCAGCAATCAGTATTGCTGATTTTTTAAAACAAAGTTTTTCTAGTATTTCCCTGAACGACGCGCAAAACAATCCATTGCAGCCAGATCTACAATATCGCGGTTTCACTGCTTCACCTCTGCTTGGCCTCGCTCAAGGAATAGCTGTTTATCAAAACGGCGTTCGAATTAATGAACCACTAGGCGATGCTGTTAACTGGGATTTGATTCCCCAATCAGCAATTAAACAAATTTCATTGAGTGGGGGAGCTAATCCGCTTTATGGATTAAACAGCCTCGGCGGTTCATTAGCAATCGACATGAAAGACGGCTTCGATTACCAAGGTGCTAATATCGAAGTAAGCGCAGGCTCATTTGGTCGACAAATATCCAATTTTGAATTTGGCGGCAACAATGGGCGGCTTGCCTACTATGCCAGTGTAGAGTACTTTGGCGAAGACGGCTGGCGGGACCATTCTAAATCCGACGCTCTAAATTTCTACGGAAGCCTCGGCTGGCGTTCGGACGATACGCAGATCAATCTCAATTATCAGCAAGGTGAATCAGAATTGATTGGTAATGGGTCGTCGCCAGTTGAGCTAATCAATGTAGATAGGGCAGCAATCTTCACAGGCCCTGACATAACCGAAAACGATATGGATATGTCAAGCCTAGATTTTTCCCATGAAGTAAACTCGCGTTTTAGCTTCAGTGGAAACATTTTTCATCGCGAAAACAATACAGACTCATTTAATGGTGATGGTACGGAGTTTGGAATTTGCGAATTAGGTGGCGTCGACACCTTAATAGAAGGGCTAGAAGATGACGACCTGGAAGAGCTAGGATTCGATGATGACGACATATGCGATTCTCAATTCGACCAGCTCGACCAACTGGAAAATTTCCTGAATATAACTGCTATGAACCTTGGTGAGGACGAGGAGTTTGAAATCCAAGGCTTTGAAAACGATGAATTGTCGGGAACAGGTATTCTCTCGGATGAAGCTATAAATAACCTAAGTGATCGAAATCAGATAAGCACTGGTGCCGATTCCCAATGGACATTTCTCGGAAACTTTTTCGGCTATGAAGGACAGCTCGTGGTTGGTGGATCTTACTTTATCGGTAAATCGGTTTTCAATTCCGTGGTTGAGTTGGCAAAAATTAATCCGATCACTCGGCTAACAACTGGCTTGGGTACTGGTACTTTCGTGGATGAAGAAGCTACGTCCATTTCCACCGAAACTCAATCTACCAGTTTTTATTTTTCTAACATTCTGGACCTGAACGAAGTTGTTACACTGACCTTGTCAGCCCGCGGCAATATCACGGAAGTGGATTTGAAAGATCGATCAGGAGAAAGGCCAGAATTGAACGGTAGTCACCGCTTTACTCGGATCAATCCGGCCATAGGTCTTACCTGGCAAGCAAATGAGGGTAATAACCTATATGGCTCTTACTCAGAGTCATCTAGGGCGCCTACTCCAATCGAACTAGCCTGCAATGAAGGCGTGTTCGATTTAGCAGTGCAATACGCAATTGAAGACGGAGAGGACCCGGATGATGTTGATTTCGAATGTAGATTACCTAATGCATTTTTAGCCGACCCTCCTCTTGATCAAGTGGTGGCAAAAAACTTTGAGTTGGGAAGCCGCGGTTATATCAATGATGTCCGTTATTCGGTAGGTTGGTTTAATACAACAAACCATAACGATATATTATTCCAAACAACAGGTCGATCAACTGGTCTGTTTGCTAATGTTGATCAAACGAGGCGCCGAGGTTTTGAAGGGTCCTTAAATGGGCAGATCCACAATTTAAATTGGATGTTTGCATACACCCATGTTGAAGCGACCTTTGAAGACACTTTCAGCGTGCTAAGTCCCAATCATGACTTCGCCGATGAAGAAGGGGAAATATTGGTTCGCAGTGGTGATCGTATTCCTGGCATCCCAGAGAGCCAATTAAAAGTAATTGCCAACTATCAAATACTCGATGGCCTTACTCTTGGTCTAGATATTGTTAACAACAGTGATCAATATTTGCGAGGGGATGAATCTAACCAATTGGCTGAGATTGACGGCTACACCGTGGTAAATCTTCGGACTCGCTATCAAGTTAGTGAAGATTTGGAAATTTTCGCCAACGTATTAAACTTATTTGACCAAGAATTTGAAACCTTTGGGCTACTGGGCGAAGAACCCGGTGAGGTTGAGGTACCAATTATTGAAGACTTAGAAGTGCCATTGTTTTTAGGTGCAGCTCCGCCAAGAGCTGCCTTCCTAGGGATACGATATAGATTTTGATATAGAAAAACGATAAAGGATTTATAATGGAACTCGCCAGACAACTGGGTCATCTTGGGACGGAAACAGCGTTTGCTGTTTCTGGCGCCGCCGCAGCCTGGGCAGCGAAAGGCAACAAGGTTTACCCTTTTCACCTCGGGGATATCAATCTACCCACCCCAGTCAATATCGTCGAAGCTATGCAGAAAGCTATATCCGATGGCTATACAGGCTATTGTCCAGGTCCCGGTATCCCTGAACTGCGGGATGCTATTGCCAGAGATACAGGAGCTAGGCGCGGGTTAAGTTACAACACCGAAAACGTAACAATACAGCCTGGTGGTAAACCAGTAATCAACAAATTTATCGCAACAATAATGAATCCGGGTGATGAAGTGCTCTATCCCAATCCGGGATTCCCAATTTACGAATCTCAGATAGAGTATCAAGGCGGTATCGCAATACCCTACGGTTACATTGAAACCGATACCGGTTTCAGTCTCGATATGGATGCGATGAGAGCGGCGATTACTCCTAAAACCCGCGCGCTTATTTATAATAACTTCCAAAATCCAAACAGCGCCGAATCATCACCAGAAGAAATGGAAGAAGTGGCGGAGCTATGCATTAAGAATGATTTATGGGTACTCAGTGACGAGGCTTACTTCGAAATTCAATACAGCGGCACACCACGATCAATAGTGAGTCTTCCGGGCATGCAGGAACGTTCGATTATTCTGTACACCTGCTCAAAACGCTTTGCCATGACCGGCTGGAGACTTGGAGCAGCCATTGGGCCAAAGTCAGCAATGGATGCCTTTAGTAAGTTCAATACCAACATTGAATCTTGCACAGCACATTTTATCCAACGCAGTATGATCGATGTTATCGGCGGTGATACTTCTGGCCCCGACAAAATACTGGATAAATTACGTAAACGAAGAGATGCCGCAGTGGACGGCCTCAATGCCATTGACGGTATATCTATTAATACACCAAACAGTACTTTCTATTTGTTTCCTAACGTCAACAAGATCATGGAACGTAAAAGATTAACTGATGTAAACCAATTAATGACTGAAGCTCTAATGGAAACCGGCGTTTCATTTTGCACCAGAAAACACTTTGGCCGAATTTTAGAAAACGAAACCAGTCATTATCTTCGCTTTGCTTATTCTGGCATTAGTGTTGAAGACATTAATGAAGGGATGGCAAGTTTAAAACTTTATTTCGAAAGTAGTTAAAAATTCTCCCACTCTGTAATTTTGATTCTTGAAACAAGAATATTACCGATACGTGTGGGATCAATAATAAGCGCTTCGCCTTGCTCAATACGAGGATTCAACTCCGGAAAACTAGCCATAATGTTTCCCGAATGGCTGAATAAAAGCCTATTTCCTGATTGCGGTTTTTTAGCCAATTCTTCAAGTAACCTATTCAATCGATTTGGTGTGACTCCTATCATATCCTCTTCTAACAGGAAGTCTTGAATAATTACTTCTCTAAATCCTGCATACTCAGCTGTCTGCATCGTACGAAACGTTGGGCTACGTTCAACTGATGAAATAGGGATACGAAGACGCCTAATTGCTTCACCAAATTTTCTTGCATCTTGGCGACCTTTTTCATCTAACTGTCTTTCCAAATTCGTATTACCTTGAGCGGCAGTCTCCGATGTTGGGCGCTCACTCGGTGCGTCAGCGTGCCGCATGAAGATGATGTAGCCACCTTCCTGTAACAATGAAAGGCTTTCATCTTTAGGCAATTCTTGACAGCAGGTAACACTTGCAAACAAGCTTAATGACACAATACGAGACAATAATTTACACATAAAATCTTTATCTATCCAATGCCATTTACGACCCTTTAAAGTTTGCTTTCCGTTTTTCCAAGAATGCGATTCTTCCTTCCTTATAATCATCACTAACAAAGCAATCGTTAACTAAATTATCAATATATTCAGGGCTATTCTGACCGGGATCTCTAACCACCTCTACCATCGTTGCTTTAACTGCTTTTATTGTTAATGGTGCATTTGCAACTATTCGTTCTGCGTATTCAACTACTTTACTTGTCAATTGCTTTCGTGTTGTGACGAAATTAACCAGACCAATGCGCAAAGCTTCTTCTGTGTTAAGAAAACGTGCCGTGAACAATATATCTTTAGCATGGGAGGGACCGACGATTGACTCCAATGTCTTGATAGCTTCAAAACCATACCCTAAGCCTAGTTTCGCTGCGGGGATACCAAATACTGAATCGTCCGTAGCTATACGAATATCAGTATTTAACGCTATCGCTAGCCCACCCCCTATGCAAAACCCTTGGATCATAGCCACGACCGGCAAAGGGAATTGCGCTAGTGTTTTCTGTGCGTCATCGAACGCCGCTTCATAGATATCCCGATCTTGCTGGCTTGAACGCTTTTCCTCAAACTCTGAAATATCGGCACCGGCTACGAATGCTTTCTCTCCGGCACCTTTGAGCACAACAACTCGTAGAGAACTTTCTAGTTCCAACTTGCGAAGTATCGCGCTTAACCCTTGCCACATATCAAGTGACATCGCATTTCGCCTCTCAGGGGCGTTGAAGGTGATCCACCCAACGCCATCTTCGATTTCAGCGAACATTTTTGATGTAGGAGATAAAATTTGCATCGATTTATCTATTGCTCTATTTGCTAAAGATTATTTTATTGTGCCAGCTGTATGTAATTCAGCTATCTTATCTTCACTGTAATTTAGTTCGCGAAGAATCTCTATTGTATGCTCGCCAAGTTCAGGTCCTGGTTTTTCAAATTGTGTGCCGCGTTCAAAGTTTGAAAGATTAATAGGTGATCTTAATAATTCAAAATCCCCCAACTTTGGGTGAGTGGCAGTCTTTGTCATATTAAGGAACTTTACCTGATCATCAGAAAAAGCTTCATCGATATTATTAACGGGCCCGCAAGGAATACCTACCGAATTCATTTTCCCCACAAGCTCAACTGTGGATAACTCCGAGGTGATTTTATTTACCTCTGACCAGATTTCTTCTCTGTATTTAAGCCTTCCATCAACCGATCTGTAATTCTCATTATTGGAAAGGGCTTTCGCTTCAGTTGCCTCGCAGAAAGCCTTCCACATTTTATCCGTACTGGCAGCAAGATTGACCAGGCCATCCTTAGTATGAAACAACCCCATTGGTGAAAGAGTTGGATGATTATTCCCTTCTTGGCCTGCAACCTCCGAATTCATCGTATAACGGGCTGCCTGAAAATCAAGTTTGCATAGCATAGCCTCCAGCAGCGAAGTATGCACCCATTGCCCTTCACCCGTAGCCTCACGATGAAGTAAGGCTAGTAAAATTCCTTGGCCTAAGAACATACCAGCTGATGTATCACTAACTGCTATCCCGGCTCGCATCGGACCTCGGTCTGGGTCGCCTGTAATAGACATTAATCCACTCATCCCCTGAATGACCTGATCAACTGCAGGTCTTTTCGCATACGGACCATTCTGACCGAACCCCGAAATACTTCCGTAGATAACCGAAGGATTGATTTTTTTTACCGATTCGTAATCGATACCTAAGCGCCTTTTTACATCAACGCGAAAGTTTTCAACGATAATGTCAGCTTTTTTCACGAGATCCGTAAATACTGCCTTTCCAGCGACAGATTTCAAATTAAGACAAAGACTTCTCTTATTTCGGTGCAGATTCTGTGAATCTGGACCATGGCGACTACCTGCAATATCGCCTTCTACCGGCGCTTCTACTCGGACCACATTAGCTCCCCAGTCAGTGAGCAAACGCACCGCAGTGGGACCGGCTCGAGCAATGGTTAGATCAAGAACAGTATAGCGGGAAAGAGGAAGAGGTCGCTGGTCCATTATGCAGATCACTGATGTTTTGTTATAAGAATAAGCCGACACTTAAGCTAAGTCTATGCCGTAACCTTATTGATTCACTCGGGATTCCAATTCCTGCCGCCTAGCACCGGCCAGTATACTGGGAAGCGAATAGTTACCTTCATGACAACCAGATTCGTAGAGTTTTTGACCGTGTGGCATGCGCTGTAAGGTTATCCGAACCGTGAAAGGCTCAGAATAAATCTCCGGGTCGATGATTTCGTATTCGAAAAGAATTTCTGAATCCGACACTGGCGTGAAGCGCTCAATAATTTCCAATTCGCCACTTGATGGCATACGTCGATCAGATTGGTCAGGCTTAAATGATTTTGTATGTACGACTAATGTTTTGTTTTCCCAACGCCCAATTGAGTCACCATAGAATTTTGGGTATGCCGGTTCAAAATGATTCCCATCCAACCGCACAATTCTTGCGGTAACATGATATTCACCAAATATCAGCACGTAATCCCTGTTCTGAACAATTTGCATGTTGCGCCAAGGGCCNTCAATAGGTAATGGAACAATCAAAGGCAACTGACCAGGAATTCCCANACAACGTTCGTTAGCGGGTCGAATCTCTGGNCCATCAAATTCGCCATAGCCTTCGGCTGCCCGCTGCGCAAATATATCCATAGGAATATCATCAACAAAAGGTAGCCGACCATCGGCAGTGGAAACTATCCTTGACGTTAAAAATTCACCTCCTGCCGCAATATAATCTGTTATCAATCCATTGAAATTCACATCAGGCTGATTGGTAATTATCTCTCCAACAGGAGGAGCTCCACGGTTAGGGTCCAGCGGTAGGCTGGCCCTCTGAACCCCTCGTTTCGCTGTCTGCATCAACTCAGAAACTTCTTGTTCAGAGTAGTTTCGCTTGGCGCCCAAATCCCTAGGCCGTTCCAAAGGTGTTCTAGATCGATCTGACCATAGTCCTTGGAGGTTAGGGTGGCCGTACTCTGTAAGCGATACTCGATACCCAGAACTCGATTGACCATGGGTTGAAAAGGTCGTGACAAAAATAGCAACTGAGAATAATGATTTGATTAAAAAAGTTAAATAGTCCATAGCCAACTGCTTTATTACCATTGCCCTGTGAATTACGGAGCTTAACAGTATTATACTGATTACTTCTAAGCAATCGATTAAGGCCTATCACTATGATTTCCCTATTGACAAATAATCAGTGCGGATTGCTTAAGTTAGCGCTACTGCTGACTTATATGCCGCAATTCGCTCACCCACAATCTATTAATCCCGATCAACCCTGGAACTGGTCTGAAGAATATGTTCTCCAGCAAGTAAATCAAGTTCGGGCTGGACGCGATCTCACTCCTGGCTCCTGGCCTGACGGGGCAAAAGTCGCAGTACTACTATCTTATGATGTCGATAACGAAACTACTCAAGGCTTACGGACAGGGGAAATCAATATCGGTCCTTTATCACAAGGTCAATACGGTTCACGAGTCGCGCTTCCAAGGATTGTCAATCTAATGGATAAAGAGAATATTCCCGCATCATTTTTCTTTCCGGCCTGGAGCTTGAAAATAGCTCCAGAACAGGCTGAAACTGTTCTTGCCTCAGGCCTTCACGAAATTGGTGTTCATGGCTGGATCCATGAATTAAACACTGCAATTGATAAAGAAACAGAGGAACGCTTATTACGATTTGCCTTGGAAACGATTGAGGAGATTACAGAAATTAGGCCAGTTGGCTATCGTGCGCCTTCTTGGAATCATAGTCCTAATACGTTAAATATAATCAAGGAGTTGGACTTTCTTTATGAGAGTTCACTAATGCATGACGATCGACCATATGAGCTTTTACAACATGGAGAACCGACAGGAATAGTCGAACTACCAGTAGAATGGATACTTGATGATGCGCCACTACTTAATCCTTTGGGGGCCCGCTACATGAATCCTCGAGATGTAATGCAAGTTTGGATTGATGAATTCAACAAAGCCTGGGAAGAGGGGACCATGTTTCTACTCACCATGCACCCACATATAATTGGCCATCGGTCACGCATGGTTGCTTTGGAAGGGCTGATTGATCACATCAAAGCAAAAGGACAAGTCTGGTTTGGCACACATGAACAAGCTGCAAGATGGGTTCGACAGCGAGCTGGTATGGATTAATTAGCACTGCTTTTGAAAAGAGAGAAACTATAAGCTAATAATGTTTTTCCACTCTCATAAGAGTGAAACTAAATAAGATATTTTCAGTGCCGAGCTCATTAGAATAGAATAGGAAATAAAGGGAGGACATCATGGAATTATTTATCGGGGAGATTTTAGGGACTTTTCTACTTATCACCCTAGGCATGGGCGTTTGCTGCAATGTCGTTCTCAAAAATACCGCTGGATACGACAGTGGTTATCTCGTGATTACATGGGGATGGGGTATCGCTGTTTTTGTTGGCGTCTTCGTTACTGGCGATATAAGCGGCGCCCATATTAATCCGGCTGTGACAATCGGCCTAGCATCTGCTGGTAATTTCGATTGGGCTTTAGTGCCAATGTATGTGGCAGGTCAATTTATCGGAGCTTTTCTGGCTTCTATTTGTGTTTGGTTCCAATATCGCGATCATTTTGATTTAACCGAAAGCTCAAGCGAAAAATTAGGTGTATTTTGTACTGCTCCAGCAATCTCAAACATATTCAATAATGTTTACTCTGAAGTTATTGGAACTTTCGTTCTAGTATTAGGAGTTCTTTACATCGCCGAGCCTGAGGTAGGCCTAGGCGCACTTAGCGCGCTCCCAGTAGCTCTGCTTGTTTTTGGTATTGGCATGTCACTCGGCGGACCAACTGGCTACGCCATTAATCCTGCTCGGGACCTAGCACCAAGAATAGCTCATGCAATGTTACCTATTAAAGGAAAAGGCGATAGCAATTGGAGTTATGCTTGGGTCCCAGTCGTTGGACCTATCCTAGGTTCTTTAATTGCTGCCTTGGTATATCGCCTATTGCCTTTTTAGGCAATAGAACAGCGCTGACCATGACCGAAACCCAAGAGAGAGTCCTGATCGCGCTCTCCCGGCTATTTCTAGATACGGATGTCTCAACTTATCACGGTTATATCAGTGATACCTGCGCTTCATCTAAGTATTCTTTAGATGAATTAAGTGACATGCTTTATCAAGATGTAGCACCTGTCTGTATGCCAAGTTTATTCTTGATTAATGGAGGGTTGGCCAAAATCGATAAAGAACAACTGATAAAAAAAATTCAACAGCATAAAAACAAGGAACAAACTGATTTCATGAAACTAATCAAGCCACAATGGGGGCTTATAGCGCGTATTTATATAGGAAAAGATTGGCGAAAAATAAAAAACCTTGTTTGCGAAAAGAGAAATCCTACTACAAACTAGATTCCAAAAACTTTACCGCCCTATCGGGAAAATCAGTAAACAAACCATCCACATCTGCTTCAAAGTAATGTTTATACAATAGATCTTCAAAGCTTTTAGCATAACCGGGAACTTGTCCTGGATCTAAACGATAAGTATAAGGGTGCACTTGAAGTCCGGCCGAATGGGCCCTCTCAACCAAACGCGTAATTTGAAGATTATTCTCAGTTGACAATCGACTAATTACTAGACCTTTCTCCGGACCAATGCCATCCGCAAGCTCAGCCAGTATATCCATACCACTGGGTTCGAACATCCAAGGATAAGATGACTCACTGCCAACCAGTTGTATTAGGTTTAGTTCTATTCCTGCCGCCGGTAGTATGTCGTTTTTTATTATCTCTAACTCTGCGAAGCTGAAAGTTTGCAAGAAAACTTTGTCCTGTTTTGTTGTGTAACCGTATTTTTTTAAAAGAGCTACAACAGCAGAGCTAATGTCTTTCCCTTCATTACGGTGAAACTCAGGTTGCTTTATCTCTGGATAAATTCCTATGTTGTTCCCCGTTGATGCATTCAATCCTTGTATAAGTTGTATTTCTTCTTCCAGGGTTGGAATACTGAAGGAAGAGGCTCCCATTGGAAATCGATTTTCATAGCTCTGGATTTTCTGACCATCAACAAGTCGGAACCCTTCTCCAGCTTTCAGACCACGAATTTCTTCAAGGGTAAAATCTATCGAGTAATACCTACCATCGTCGCGCGCACGGTTGGGATACTGATCAGATACATCAGTAGTGCGATCAAGAGTAATGTCATGCAGTACAATTAATTGGTCGTCCTTAGTCATAACAACATCTTGCTCGATATAGTGCGAACCCATACCATATGCCATAGCCTTAGCTTCCAAAGTATGCTCAGGCAAATATCCACTGGCGCCTCGATGGGCTATGACAATTTTGTCGGCTGCTGATTGAAAAGGCACAAGTATCGAAACAAAAATAAGAATGAACGAAAACAGTTTAAACATAGAACCACCATCGTATAACCTTAAGTAAGCAAACTAGCAACAACTGATATCAATCAGTTTACATAGCAGAGCAGAATTAGACCAGTAAAATGCTTCTAACTACCGAACCGGTAACGCAACTTAATAGCAATGGAATCCACGATGCGGTCATTCCAGGCCTGATCAAAAAGATCCTGAAACGTAAAGAAGCTATTGTCGGGCAGGTTAGAACCACGTGTATATACAATGAAAAGATCTGAAAGAGGCGCAATCTCCCACCGATAGCGGGCTTGAAAAGTAAGTCGGCTGATTACGAAATCATCTGGCTCACTGTCAGGGTTGGGCACCGGTTGCAGATGCCGTAAATTCTGCTTATCTACTTGCCAGAATCTATCTTCAAAGGCCTTCAGAGAATTCCACTGCATGCTAATGCGAAATTGCTGTTTAGCGGAAATAAAGTAGCTTGATTCTAGTCGCGGCGCCCATTGGTGAGCCTCAAAGCTGGTATAACTGCCCTCACCCATATGTACTAACAATGCTTCCTGATCAGTGTAACTCAACCCTAAGTCAAAGTAGAAACGATCATTCGGGCGCCAAATGAGGCCAGCACCACCGGTAATTATTTTTGGACCAAGATCTTCCTGACTGGCTTCCAGGTCCACCGACCAGGCTAGCGCCCTAGAAGGATCTGAAGTATAAGCGGAACGCAGACCAAAACGCTCTGGAATACGAAAATCCCCTGTACCTCTGCCAAGACGATCATCTACCCTTTTAGGGAAGTACTGCAGCGTTAAGTCGAAACTATCGTTGTTTAAATAATTCCAAGTTCTGCCAACGAATTGACCTGCCAGGACTGAATTACCATCAGTGTTATATTGATTAACAGAGGTCAGGGTAGTTGTCCGAGAGGTGAGGCCCGGTATATCAGATTCAGTACGAATGAAATTATAGTCTAGGTTCATTTGTGAGTTTCTTGATATAAAACCAAGATCATTCATATCGAATTCATCATCGATGTATGTAGTAGTAAGGATATGTTGCACACCTTGTCTTGGGATATAGCTGGCATCTCCCAAAAAACCGCTGCCTGTGATACCATTAACATCACTGTGCATAAACTGTCCGTCCAGAACCCAACGCTGATCTGCAGAAAAGTAGTGCGCGTCAATGGCATTTACTGTTGAATTAATGTCAGGGTGCGAAACATCTGTGCCCATCCACCCAATAGATTTCCTACCTCCACTACTTGTATCCTCATATAAGAGCCGTCCAATTGTGAAATCTCTTCCGACGGCCTGCAGGTTTACTCGAGTTCCATCCGATAAAGTGCCACGTATCTCTGAATCATCTTCCGCAGCAACTAGCGTTCCATATCGCAAGTTACCAGTTTGCCCTGTAAATTTAACCGCGCCTAGTAAATCTGTTGGCTGACTTAAATCTGTGAGCCTTACCGAAACTCCTTCGGAAACCCTATATCTTGACGCACCTCCAATCCTCCTTGTATTCAATAGAGTTATAGGGCCTCCAGGCCCTCTGATGTTCTGAGCTAAAGAGCGAGGGCCAGTATTAAAAATATCCTGACCCTCTAGGAAAAAAGTTCGTTTCTCAGGAAAGAACGTCTCAAAAGCTGTCAGGTTAACAACCACATCGTCAGACTCGACTGTTCCAAAATCTGGGTTCAAGGTACCCGACACTAGTGTGTTAGTCGTCGGACGCCAGTATATGTCCGTACCAATTTTGTTATTGTTCTTGTGACCAACTGCATCAAAATCCGCTGAAACAAAAGGATAAATCGTAAGTTGCCGGCGCGGTTCAATATCTCTTAATTCGTATTTTTGAAAGCCGCTCAAGAAGACATTCTCCGTTCGAGGCAATGCAGGCACGCTCCAAAGCTCTCCCCGCTCCATCACATTGCGGATAAATACTAAGCCTATCCTCCGGCTACCTTCAGCTAATGGCAGAGGCATCATTGACCAAGGCACAAAAAACTCTGCGCTCCAACCTTCCTCTATGATTTGGGTACGGCCATCCCAAGCACCATCCCATTGTAAGTTCAATTGGCGTTCTGGGAGCATAGACATATCAGTCATGCTATCGCCAAGACCTAGACGCACGCCGTAACCGTAAAGACCTTCCCCGGAAGCGTCAATTACTACTCCTATTCCATCGTTGACAGGCATTTGGGGGGAGGCATCTCGATTTGTCATCCGCGCGATAAGCGAATTAGCCGGCTGATGGTTCACAAATCCAAAGTATATACCCCGGTCTGTATAGAAGAATCTAATGTCTGTTTTAAACGGCGCATCTTCCAATGTGTCAGGATCGATGATCTTCATACCATCAATTACCGGCAAAACCTGCCATACCTCCTCATTTAGATAGCCGTCTAGGACAATACTTGCAGTAGATTCATCGACATGCGTTATCTGCGGCAACGGTGTTTGTGCCTGAACAGTTAAAGACAAGGCCTGCAAACAAGCTAACAAAATACAAAAGACAGATTTTTGCATTAACAATTTCATTAATGTTTTTGGCCTCACGGAAAAATCGCGCTTGGCAATATAGCTGAATTTAGCTCACCTTTCTCTTGAGGAAACAATTAATTGCATTTATTGGGTAGGAGCTTAAATTTTGAATTTCAAGTAAAAAAAGCCATCTTTCATCATAATTCTCCGCCACTTAGCCATTTTCTGACCTCATGGATTCCAACATGATGAGTTGTAATAAAACTCATCTAAAGATCTTCAGGAGAAAGATAAATGAAGTGGGCCAAAAAAAACCAAAATATACTATTCGTCGAAGATGAAGAAGTTTACAGCTGGGTTAACGCTAAAAATAATATAAACAGGAAATTGATATATATATCTTTATTATTTGTTATTGTCGCGATTTTGTTTAGCGCGCTGCGCTAAACTAGCGTGCTTTTAAAGTGGCCTCAACTGAAAATTGCTGTCCTTCACGAACCACTTCGATAGTGACGGACTCACCTACTGAAGATTGTCTTAATAGATTGGAATAATTTTGCATGTCAGTAATTGTTTCGCCATTGTAGTTCAGAAGCACATCGCCGGCTTGCAACCCAGCTTCTTCAGCCGCTCCATTAGGCGTTACTCCGGAAATACGAACACCTGCACCAGAATAGGAAAAGTCTGGCACTGTTCCTAAGCTTACTTGGCGCTCGCCTTGCTGTCTAAGAACTCCGACTTGTTCGGACCCTTCCAAATTTACTCTTAATGGTTCAGTTCTATTACCAAGGTATACGACCGCCTCTTCCAACCACAGAGCAATATCAGACATACCTTTTGTATCGAGTTTATCTAATGTGTCAGTTGGTTGGTGATAATCGAGATGAGTTCCGCTAAACAAATGAATCGCGGGTACGCCTATGTTAAGAAAACTCACATGGTCACTACTCGCTATTGTTTCTGCGGGAAACTCTGACTGAACCCCTATCGTGAAACCGATACCTTGGGCCATAAACGGCCATTCATAAGCCGATTCAGTTCCAAAAACCTGCAAAGTGCGTCCTTCCAAACGACCAACAGAATCGAGATTTATCATCGCAAACAAGTCTCGGGCAGCAAATCCACCAGGTACATTTGCCACAAAGTGTTCAGAACCTAAGAGCCCGCTCTCTTCTCCACTAAATGCTACAAATATAATTGGCCTTTGTGGTGTGAATGCTCGTGCTACTTTCTTTGCAACTTCGATAAGCACGCTGACGCCCGACGCATTATCATCAGCCCCAGAATAAAGTTCGCCGTCTTCGCTTACTCCAAGATGATCATAGTGCGCGCCGATAACCATTGGTCTAGAACTGAGCTCTTTATTAACGCCCGGAATAATTCCAACTACGTTAGTAAGCTCCAAGTCGGGAAAACTAGGAATAGAGTCCTGCCAACGATGGATATAGCTCCCACCTGCTGGTTGAAGGCCAGCGTTTTGGAATTGATCGGCTATATAGCGCGCGGCCCTTTCTATGCCTTTGCTCCCTGCGGCCCTTCCCTCCATTTCGCTGCTGGTTAATTGTGTAGCATGACGCAGTAATTGTTCCGGCAAGTACTTTGGAGGAAGCGTAGCAAGCGGGGGAACTTGTGGAAGAGCCTCCCAATCTATCCTTCCCATAATTGAAGGTTTTTCCCATTGCATTGGAGAATTAGGAGTAGACCAGCTTCCACTTAAATCATTGGTGGGTTCACTGCCTACGAAACTCAGATAAGAGCGGCGACCATAGTGTGGAAGCTTTTCAATCATACCCGGCATAGCAACCATGTCGTCAATATGGACCCAGCCTATGGCTAGTTCTGGATCGACCGGATGGCGACCCGTTAGCACCGTACTTCTATTTTGGTATTCGACTTCATTGCCTACAATACTGACGCCATTATCAGAGCTCTCAAAGCCGTATAAAGCTGTTGATTCCTTGACCAGTTCTAAAAAAGGATTATCTCTACCGAGAATCCATACCGACCTATCTTCAGGGATAGAATATATCTCATCAGCATAGAGAATCTGCGAATCGACACCCCGGCCAAAAGACTCAGCCATTTGGACCCAATGCCGCTGCTCGGAGCCTGGTACTATAAAAGCAATCTTTCCGGCACCAAATAACTCCCCGATAGTTGGCGGAGTTTCCTCCCGATCTAATTGTCTAAACGTATCAAAGTACGGATCAACCAAAATCCCCTGAAGTCGTTCAAAATCATCAACAAAAAAACCTTCTAACTTTTGAGAGAGAGTCACATCAAAGATTTGTGGTTCAGCCTCTCCTCGGTAATAAAGAGCAACTGGAACTTTTAGAGTGTAAGGGTCGCCGAATTGGGTTTGGGCAAACATAATGCGTCCTCTATTGCCGGTCACTTCCTCTACCGAAAGAGAAATTTGCGGTGCACCCGTTCGATTGACCCATTGATCAAAGAAAAGCGACAGATCTAGACCGCTTAGTTCAGTGAACAATTGCTCAATATCGGTGAAAGAAGCGCGCTGGTATTTGTAATCTCGATAAAATTTCTTCAATCCTTCTAGAAATAACTCGTCACCCAATTCAATCCTTAGCATATGCCAGAGCATAAGGGTCTTACCATATCCCACCGCCTGGGTTGCTGCCGAATTTCGCGAAGTAAATTGTGCTAATGGGAAATCAGTTTCCTCTGCCACGTAGTTTTTGTATCGCGATAACATATCTTTGCGGTATTCATGGCCGGTTCCACTCATCTCGCAGAATAGATGATCCGCTAAGTAAGCGGTTAGTCCTTCGCTCCAATTCCCAGACTCATAGTCTGGATAAACACCGTTACCCCACCAGTTGTGCAAAATTTCATGGGGATAGGATGATTCCAAGATAAAAGGAAAACGAATAACTTGTTCACCTAGCAATGTGAAAGACGGCATGCCATAGCCGGTCTCCCAGAAATTTTCTACTAGGGCAAACTTACTATAGGGGTATGTGCCTAATAGCGGTTCATAGAGCTTTAAGTACCGCTCCGTTGCATCCATATACTTAGCAGCGAGATTAGAATCCGGGGTTCGTAAATAGGCGAGAACTTCTACATCGCCTGCCTGCGCTGAATACTCCGTAAAGTTTGCTGCAATTAGATAAATCTCCTCCATCGGATCATTGCTTTGCCAGCCGTTACTTCCTTTTCGATCGCCCTGACTAATCGTTTTCCAAGTAGATGATGTATCTGCAAACTGAACTTCAAGGTCGAATGTGACTAATTGTTCCCCAAAAATAGGAAACCAGGCACTGCCATAGTTCAGATAAACACCCTGCTCACCAATTAGACCGGTTGTTTCTGAAAAGCTCTGTGCATATTCCAAGCTGCTTTGTTTTGCGACATCATAAATAGAGCCGCTGTACACGAGGGTAGCTTGTTCGCTGTTATTGCCTAGGCTTAGGGAATACTCATTAGTTCCTGCTGCCAAACCTTCGGTGGAATTAGTTCCGGTATTTGAGTCTGCTGCATTATTGCTGATCTGTCGTAGCGAGCCAGAAAGATCAGATATAGACAAATTACTGTTTAGTTCGAATCGAATGTCACCGGCTTGAAAATCTTCAGGAAAAGTAATCGTATCCTCGACCTCAATCAGCCGCTGAAGAGGATCAAGAAAAACCTTCAGACTGTGGTGGATTAAAGAGCCGGTTTTTTGAAGTTGTTCTGACTGATTAGGCAGTTGGCCTATTGCGGCCAACGGTAAACCAATAAGAAGAAAAAAAAGTAAATTACGGCGCATCGTCATGGCAACATCCAATTACTCTTCAACTAGCCTAATCGAGATCCAACAGTTCCATAGCTCGCTGGTGGTTCCAGCGTGCCATATGAATTTGGGATGTCCCGTCAAGCGTCCGCGTAGTACTCCAGGTTAAACTATTTCCATCGGGCGAGAAAACCGGGAGGATGTCAGTGCCTTCGGTATTCGTAACTCTTATAGGCGCTTGGGCTCCTTCGGGGTCGATCATGAAAAGTTCGAAGTTTGCATGGCCGAGTATGTTGCTGGAGTAGATGACGTATTCGCCACTTGGATGATAATAAGGCCCCCAGGCAACCATAGCATCAGCGGTAAGTTGCCTCTGATTGTTGCCATCTATGTCCATGGTCCAGATCTCGGCGCTCATACCATCCGGGTTAAATCTACGCCACACCACCTTTTTATCGTCCGGGCTAAAGAATGGCCCACCATCATAACCTGGAGAGTGGGTGAGTTGCCGCACATTGGAGCCATCAGCATCCATCACATACAAGTCCATGAAATAAGACGAGTCGTCCTCAAAGAGCTGTTGTTCCGCCTGACTGAGAGTGCGATTGTAGGCGTTACGATTAGAGGCGAATAGGATCTTCGAACCATCGGAAGAATAAGAGCCCTCTGCGTCATAACCATCGGCTTTAGTTAGATTAACAATTCCCGAGCCATCTGATTTGGCCTCATAGATATCATAGTGGCGATCGTAGTCCCAGCCATAGGGCCGGTCTATACCACTTTCCCTAATGCGAATCTCTTCTGCTTGTTTTACTAGTGCTTCGGGGTCTTCATGGGTTGATGAATACATAACACTATCGAAGATTGGATGAACCCAAGCGCAGGTAGTTAGTCCGATCCCGGGTGAAACGAGATGCGTCTCTCCCGTTTCTAAATCTCTCAGAAATATCTGGTAGAACGGATTGTCACCAGGTACTTCACTTTGGAAAATTAGTTGCTTTCCGTCTGCCGAAAAATAACCTTCTCCAGAACGCAAACTATCGGTAATTAGTTGATAGGTGCCACTTAGGAGCTCTGACTCATATTCGGTTGCATATTGTTCTGGACCTGCAGGTTCAGCATAACCCGTAGCACCGGCAACCCCATCCGGCTGCGGCTCAACATAACCCGTAGCACCGGCGGCTCCATCCGGCTGAGCGGAACTAGAAGCAGATGCCAGTAACAATAAAAAACTACTGATACAAACTACGCTCTTCTTTCTACAAGTTTTCATTACTCTTGCTCACTGATAACAAATTTAATAATTAGTCTAACCGAAAATTTCCCTGTTGCGGAAAGATACCAAAAAGCCCACCGGTATGAATAAAAACTATGTCCTTGGCTCCTGGTAGTTGCCCTTCTTCAGCTTTCTGAAGCTCGGTTACCATGCCATGAAAGGCCTTGCCTGTATATACTGGGTCCAGAAATATACCTTCAGTCCTGGCCAGCTCAGCAATTGTCTTAAAAACCTCGCGGTCAGCGATACCATAGCCCGGCCCTAAGTAACCTTCAATTGTACGAATGTCCAACTCGTCTTCGTTTAGTCGTTGTTTGTAACGCTGCTTCCAAAGAGACACGTCCCTCATTATTTTATCTTCAAAGTAATTTGCGTCATCTGAGACATTGAAGGCGGCAATACAACCTGGTAATTCAAACAATTTTGCACCAACTAACAATCCGCCCTGAGTCCCTCCGGAACCGGTCGCAGTAACAATATAGTCTGGTTTAAGTGACATGGCTCTAAAATCTTGCTGAAGTTCTTCGCATGCGGCAATGTACCCCCACAAACCAATTTCGTCACTGGCGCCGATTGGGATGAAATGCGCCTGAGAACTTTCTTTCTTGTACCGCCTTTGAAGTTCATGCGCGAGATCCTCATGGCTTTGCCAATCTCTCTGAGGCAAATACGATATTTCTGCGCCCGCTAGATAATCCAATAACAAATTCCCTTCCAGCTGAGCCGGTTTCTCCCCTCTTAGAATTAAATGTACTTTTAATCCAAGACGAGCTCCAAGCACCGCAGTGGCCCGACAGTGATTAGATTGCAAACCTCCACAGGTTATTAGGGTATTGCAACCGTTCTCCAACGCGTAGGCGATGGTGAACTCTAACTTGCGGATCTTATTACCGGAAACTTCAATACCAGTTAGCTCGTCTCTCTTAATCCAAATCTTTCCTTTAAAATTAGGCACTTCAAATTTCTTCAATGGCGTTAAAGGAGTCGGAAGATTGGCTAAATTTAGGCGGTTGGGGTACTTCATAAGACTCGAACCTAGTTTTGAGTAGGCCGAGTATAAACCTCACTGGAATTCCAAGCTATTGTGAAATGTTAATTCGCAATTTCGAAAATAACATTTTAAGAGGTGTTTGAAGTATAAAAACTAGCCGGAGAAAAACGATTAACAAGATACCAAAAGTGCCTAGTTATGACTCTAGTAAATTTTCGACAACATTGCTCTAAGCACGAAGAAATACCCAAAGTTATTTAGTACGATTAACTCTTCTTCATCGCATCGTAGGCCATCACTCCACTTTCTTCTTCTGTTGCTAAAGGTCTTAAAGCTTCGCTATAAAGAAAAAGATTGGTAAGTACAGCACGCAGATGAATAGAAGCATTGAGGTTATCGATTACTTCTGAGCCTATTTTCTCCTGGGACAGCATGAACCCAAGTGCAGCGATAGCTTTATTGCAATCTTCTGAGATAAGCTGTTCAAAATCATCTTCGCTATGGGCGAAAACCTCTGCAAGATACTTCATTGCAGAGGTCATACCTTCTATGGTAGGTCTAGCATGAGGTCCCGGGCCTTCCTTTTCATTAGAAGCTGGCCTTCCTTGGGCAGCATAAGCAAGCAGAAACTCATAACCTGATTCTATCTTTTCAATACTTTCTTCTATATCCATATCCTACTGCTTCCAAGAAGGTCTCTGGGGACTTAATAAACTAGTCAGCTTCTTTGGGCGACCACTTCACAGGATCGTGGTTAGCTGCTAATTCGTCTTCTGACATCCAGCCAGAAATCATGGAACGAGTGTAGAAAATCTTCTCAGGCCGCAGTGCAAAATAAATATGTGTAGCTGCTAAAGCCACCAAAGCCAATGTTGACAATCCGTGTAGCAAGAATACCAACCCCAGCTGGTCTTCTGGCATATTATTAGTCCGATCCCAAAAAGGCGTGTCAATTTGCATAAACATTAATACACCGGTCACTATAACCGCCAACACCACGACTGTTACTGCCCAATGCATACCTTTTTGCTCGAAATAGTACTTCCCCGGCTTTCGAGAAGAGTCGAAAGGTTCAGCAAAATCCTTCGGCACTAACAACATCGACTTAAAATCCTGCCAAAAAGAAGCTCGAACAATATGAGCAATCACTAGAAACGTAAGAATGAGACCGCTAATCCAATGAATATTTAGCCAGGCTATCCTTAAACCAAGTATCGGTGCCACTCCCGTGCATATTAGTACCAAGATACTTACCGCCATCAACCAGTGGAACCACCGATCAATAGACTCATGCCTTATAATGCGACGGCCTCCATCTGTTGGCCTATCTAAGTTTTTCTTGGCCAAGGCCGCCATCACAATCGCGTGAGCAATCAACAAAACTACAACTGCCATGAAAATTACATAGAGCAAATCCCAAGAAACACCGAGGATTACTTCTTCACCCCAAACATCTCTCTTATAGCGGACTATTTCTTCCACTGTACCACCCTCTTATTTCTAATTAGTTTCTCTCAGCTAACGGAGAAAACCCGGGGTTTAACCCCGGATCGCTCTTTTAACCAGATTTTGCATTAAAGGCACTTTGAAATGGTTGTAATTCAAAGGGCGCGCCCCTTGGGTTGCCATTTCCGCCACTGAATTTGCAGTGCTTTCAGAACGCGACTGACCTCGAATTGCAGCTTCGACATCTTCCAAACGACGAGGCAAACATTCAACAGCACCGCAAACTATGCGTGCATCACTGATTATTCCTCCCGAAACCCGAAAAGCAGCAGCAACATTAACTAAGGCAAAATCCCATACATTGCGATCGGCGACTTTCTCAAAATAAAACTCAGCATTTTCCCAAGCATTAGGAATCTTGACAGATGTAAGAATTTCTCCGTCATTTAGCACAGTCATGTTCAAAATGTCACGATCAGGGCCTACGAAAAAATCTCTTGCAGGAATTTCACGCTGGCCGTTACTGCTTGAAACAACCATCGTTGCATCTAAAGCAACCAATGCCGGCGCAGTATCTGAAGGTGATACTGCAACACAGCGACTAGCGCCAAAAAGGGCGTGCTCTCGATTCAATCCTTCCGGAGAGTCCGCGTAGCAAATATTCCCGCCAGCTCTGTAGCAATCCAAGCCGCGTCTGTAGTACCAGCAGCGTGTATCCTGTATCAGGTTCCCGCCAAGGGTCCCAACATTCCTAATTTGCGGACTCGCGACTACACCTGCAGCTTTCGCCAGCAGTCCATACCGGGACTGAATCAATGGGTCTTTGGATATCTCAGTCAATGTTGTGACCGCCCCAATTTCGATTCCATCGGTAGTTTCTGTGATACCTTTCCAGGCATCTATCTGGGTCAGCTCGATCATTGCTGAAGGGTTCTTATTGCGGTCTTTCAACCAACCATAAGTGTCCTGACCACCCGCAAGCAGCCAACCTTCGTTACCTAACCTGGATGCCAAGTCCAGAGCTGTTGCTTCATCAGCTGGCTGATAAAGCTCAATATCAGGCATTACGTCATGTGATGTGGCTACCATATCAACCTCGGAAATTATTTTGAGCAAGAGGAACGGATTCTTCCGATGTTCCTGCTATGTGGTTAAGGATCATGTCTGTAGTAATTGGCGAGGCACCGAATATATGCCCGTCCAGCGCGTCAGTAATTGCGGCAGTGAGTGCAGCAGAGACCGAACCCTGGGAAGGTTCGCCAATACCCCGGGCACCGACCGGGTTTTCAGGATCTGGAAGATCCACCCAACCAGTGTCTATCTTTAATGGGCAGTCGAGATAGGTAGGAACCTTACTCTGCCAGTAGCCGGTGCTTGCAGGAATGCCATTTTGTGGATCATACAAATGACGCTCCAAAGCAGATAGCCCGATGCCCCAAACCGCACCGCCAACTAATTGATTGTCCATGCCCTTTGGATGCATGATGGTTCCAGCTTCTGCGATACTAATCATATCGAGAATTTCAAATTTCCCAGTTTCCTTATCCAGTTCAATCTCGCAACATGTTACGGTGAAACCTGGAGGGTTACCTTCATGACGAGGATCATGGAAAATTCCCATGAAACCAGTTCCGGCCAGGCGATTGGCAGCAATTTGAGTCCATTCAGCCAACTCTTCTGGAAGTTCGGCTTCACCTGTGTACTTCCCACCTAACTCTATGCCTATGGCAGCAACTTCTCCAAAGGACATTCCAATAGTTTCATCCGCTATCTGATGCACACGCTCGTTGGAAATATCATAGTCCTCAACTGCGCCACCAAGCTCATTAGCTGCAATTTCTTTCATCTTCGCTAGCATGTCTTGGGCTGCACCATAGAAAGTCCTTGTGTTAGTGAAAATCGAGTTACTTCCATCTTGAGGTGAAGTAATTGGAAGGTGTAAGTCCGTTCGCCCGGTAATTATGTCCACTCGATCCCAAGGCATCTTTAGCACCTCAGCTGCAGCGAGCGAAACAGCAGCGTAAGAATAAGTTCCTAAGTTACCTACGCCATTGTGAACTTTTAGCCGGCCGTCCGCGCCCATCATTACAATGCCATCCATACCAGAACGACCCGCATTGTGGTAACCCTGACCAATTCCAAGCCCTATCACTTTGCTTCCATTAGTTTGGCGGCGACGGGATTGACGCTCCTCCCATCCGAATTGAGCGGAAGCCATGTCTAATGCTTCCGGCATATACGCGGAAGTAAATGGGGTTCGTTGCGGCCCGCCAACGTCGCCTGTCATTGGCGTGTTGATCTTGCGAATATCAAAGCGGCTAACACCAAGTTCGTCTGCTGCAACATCAAGAATAGGAGAAATAATTGGAGCAATCTGGTTTTGCCCCGGACCGCGCTGCGCGCCCCGGTGTGCCGTATTTGTTCCAATTGCAGTCCCACGGAAACGAACTGCATCCGCCTGATATAGCACACTAATGCAATCAGCCGCCGAGTAAGCATCTGCACCGCCACCTTTGCCACCGTTATCTGAAACGATCCAAAGATCACACGCTGCCATAACCCCATCCGGCTTAAAACCAACCTTGATCCAACCAGTTAAGCCTTGACGAGCACCACCTATCGTAAATTCTTCTTCACGAGTGGTTCGCATCATCACAGGTCGATTAATCTTTTGAGATAATTTTGCTGGAACTGCGTAAACCGGCACCGAACCCGCTCGAGCTCGTTGCCCAAAGCCACCGCCCGTTGCTTCGTTGATAAAGACCAAGTCTTCTTTCGGCACTCCAATTATTCCAGCGATACCATCAGCGAAAGCAGTCAAACTTTGGGACCCACCGTAGAGGTAAAGCTTGCCATCTTCCCAGTAGGCCATTGCCGATCTCGGCTCCATTGACATATGAGGATAGCCTGCATTAGTGAACGTCCCTTCATACACATAAGAGGACGCAGAAAAAGCAGCTTCCAGATCACCATAGGCAACTGTTTGCTGCGGTTCTGCAGTTGGCTCGTTCCCAGCTCGAAAGCTCGCTACCTGATCGGCAGTCCACTTTTCCTGAGCGAACCCCTGACGAAATACAAAAGTATTACCCCCGTTATAAGCATCAGCACCATCTGGTTGCAAACTATCAAGGGGATCTGTAACGAAAGGGAGTCTTTCAAAGGTAACTGAGATAGCCGCGATTGCGGTCTCTGCAGTTTTCTCATCTACCGCTGCTAGCGCAAGAATAGGCTCACCCACCAGGGTAGGTTCATTGGTGAGTATTTTTAAGCCTGTACTTTGCGGTTCACCATCGGGATAAACATCATCCGCAGTAAGAATTCCGAAAACGCCATCCATCGCTAACGCCTCAGAGGCATCAATGTCTAGAACACGCGCGTGGGGAATTGGGCTTGTTAGAAGTCTGGCATAAACCATCCCTTCCCGTGTGTAGTCTTCTGCGTACTTTATTCTGCCAGTGACCTTACCCGGCACATCTGGTGGAGTAAAATCTTTTCCAATATGCATATATGCCATGATAATTATCCTATCAATTCGACTGCGCGCATGACGCCATCTAAGTAAGAGTCATAAGATCCACAACGACAAATATTGCCTGATAAGGCATGACGCGCTTCATCTCGGGTAGGGTTCGGATTCTCCCTGAGCAATCCTACTGCGGACATAACCTGTCCAGGTGTACAATAACCGCACTGAGGCGACAACTCCTCCACGAAGGCTTGCTGTACAGGATGCAAATCACCGTTCGCACTCTCAAGACCTTCAACAGTCTCGATGCGATCGTTTTTAAAAGAATGAGTAAGAACTGAACATGCGTAAGTCGGAACATCGTTAACTAACACAGTGCAAGCACCGCACTCTCCTCGATTACAACCAAGTTTTGTTCCGGTCAAACCAAGTTTATAACGCAATGTCGATGCCAAAGTTTCCTGTGGCTCAACATCGACGTTACGGACTTGGCCATTTACGTTGATTCGAACTAAACGCTCAACAAATCCGGAGGGTTTTTCTTGGCCAGTCGCGGAATACCAAGCAGCGGTAGTCGTCGCAGCCGCGCCAGAGGCAATTACCCCCTTGATGAAGCGTCTTCGAGTAAGTTTTGGATTCACGGGTTGGTAGCCTCCTTAAATAGGCATTAGGTAGATAAATTCTGGTGCTGTTTATTAGAGTGATCTACTAACACTTGTCCGCAATTTTTTCCCAAATCTAAATGAGAATTGTTTGCATTAACTCTCAAAATTCTGCAGCACATACAATGGCTTAGGGTAAATCACCTCTATCACAGAATCAAGCAAGTGACCTCGAACAACAGCTCAAATTTTACCTTTTCCGAACGTATCCGAAACCATTGAGAAAAAAACTCCTCTAACACAAAATTATTGTCAATTTTTCTTAAAAATTAGCCTTTTTTACTTTTAAGGGAAAAATGGGGCGAAAACAAAACTTCGTCTAATTTATGGTCTGAATGTTAAATATCCCACCCAAATTTCCTGCAAAGCTGTTTTACTTTGCTACTGAATTGTTTGAGCTGAAATTTCACTATTGTCAGGAGGGAGCAAGTTAAAATCTAATAAGAACCTGTGCAAGCCGCGCAAACCTTGACTTATTCTACCGTAATGCTATTTTGATTGGCCCTTTCATATGAGCTCAGCGAGGCTCGTATTGTAGATTGGGTAGCGAGTAATTCGCCAAGTCCTATCAGGCAAAATTCAGCAACATTACGCCGACCAACTCGAGGGAATTACTACCAACGGGTTGTAAGATAGTGTATGAAACTCCGGAGCTTAAAGCCTGGTAATGCTTTAAGAACTGGATAACGAATCAGGATTGAGATCTTTTTATTTATGCGCGATATGAAAACGCTACCTTTAAAGTTCGGCTTCCCTAAAAAGAACGGACTTTATGATCCAAAAATGGAAAAAGACTCCTGCGGGGTCGGTTTCGTCGCCAATATAAAAGGTCAACCCAGCCACCAGATAATGCTGGATGCTTATCACATTAATTCACGTATGGATCATCGAGGCGGTTGCGGTTTTGAAGCGAACACTGGGGATGGTGCAGGCATCTTAATGGCGCTGCCCCACAGTTTCTTTCAAAAAATTGCCGAAGAAGAATTTAACGCTTCCATTACTTCCGGCAACTATGCCGTTGGCAATATCTTTCTACCGCAGGCTAAAGAAGAAAGAAGCCGATGTCAGAAAGCGATTAACAAGATCATTGCCGAAGAAGGTCAACAGTTGGTTGGCTGGCGAGAAGTTCCTATCGATGCGGAAAGGGCCAATATTGGACCTGCGGCAAAAATGGCGCAG
>PBNR01000042.1 GCA_002723195.1 Gammaproteobacteria bacterium
TGCATGCGTGGGTTGAGAAGGTTTCTGTTAAAAGAGTCTGGCCTGATAGTTTGTCATTAACATTAACTGAAAGGGTAGCCATAGCTCGCTGGGGAGGAGGTAAGCTATTAGATCAGCACGGTGAAATATTTCAGCCAGAAAATGCCGCGAAGTATACATCATTACCATTTTTGGCGGGACCTTTAGATCATCAGGGTAAAGTAATGGAACAGTATCGACAAATTAATCAATTGTTGTTTCCTTCTGGATTAAGGCTTAGCGGGNTAACTCTNAGNNNTAGAGGAAGTTGGGAGCTGACGCTAAATGATTCAATTCAAGTGGTAGTTGGAATAGAAAAANTTNCTGAGCGACTTCAACGGTTTGTCGATTTTTATGAGAGTCAGCCTGTTGAGGATACTGCTAGTATAAGTTCAGTAGATCTGCGCTACGATAACGGCATGGCTATTAGAAAGAGACTTCAAGAGTTCTCAGAGATTGCTATAAGGTGATGTTTGTTATTAAAGAAATGTTAAGTCGACAACAAAAAGTGTTTGGAGACTAAGTGCGATGAGCGAAGCAGTCGGTGAAAACATGATTGTTGGATTGGACATTGGAACGTCCAAGGTTGTTGCAATTGTTGCTGATATTAATGAAGACAGTGGACTTAACATAGTTGGAATCGGCACTCACCGTTCTCGGGGGTTGAAGAAAGGAACGGTAGTTAATATTGAGTCTACCGTTGAATCAATTCAGCGAGCCATTGAAGAAGCTGAGTTAATGGCTGGTTGTCAGATCCATTCGGTTTACGCCGGCATTGCTGGAAGTCACATACGTAGTATGAATTCGCACGGTATCGTCGCTATTCGTGATGGCGAAGTCATGAAGGCTGATATTGAGCGGGTTATTGATGCTGCTCAGGCAGTTGCGATTCCCGCTGATCAGAAGGTTCTCCATATTCTGCCTCAAGAATACATTATCGATTCTCAAGAAGGAGTGAAAGAACCTCTCGGAATGTCCGGTGTTCGATTAGAGGCAAAAGTACATCTTGTAACATGTGCCATAAATGCTATTCAGAATATAGGAAAATGTATAAAACGTTGTGGGCTAGAAACTGACGAAATCATTCTTGAACAATTGGCCTCTAGCTATTCAGTGTTAACAGAGGATGAAAAGGAATTAGGTGTATGTTTGGTTGATATCGGCGGCGGTACTAGCGATATCGCTATATTTACTGATGGAGCGATTCGTCACACAGGAGTAATCCCAATAGCGGGGGATCAGGTAACCAATGATATCGCCATGGCATTGAGAACGCCGACTGAACATGCTGATGAAATAAAAATAAAGTATGCCTGTGCGCTAACGCAACTCGCAAGCCCTGATGAAAAGATAAAGGTTCCTAGTGTAGGTGATCGCCCGCCCAGAGAACTTTCACGTCAAGCTCTGGCGGAAGTGGTAGAGCCTAGATACGACGAATTATTTACGCTTGTGCAGGCTGAATTGCAGCGCAGTGGTTTCGAAAACTTATTAGCTGCGGGTNTAGTGCTAACCGGCGGTACTAGCAAGATGGANGGCGTCGTAGATCTGGCAGAAGAAATCTTTCATGCTCCGGTGAGGATTGGTTTGCCATATAAAATTAATGGATTGGTGGATATTGTGAGGAATCCAATTTATTCAACAGGAGTTGGACTTCTTCAATACGGGCTCAAACAGTATCAAGAAAAAGAGGGGGCTGATTCCAATTCGCAATCNCAAATTCAAATTGTGGGGAAGGTTAAGAATTGGTTCCAAGGGAATTTTTAACAGTTGAAAACTAATATGCGTTTCAGAAATTTATAAACGAGGGGGCTATATGTTTGAATTAGTCGAAAATATTCCACAAAACGCCGTAATAAAAGTCATCGGTGTCGGCGGCGGCGGCGGTAATGCTGTCCAACATATGATTAGTAATCAGGTGGATGGTGTTGAATTTATTTGTGCTAACACTGATGCGCAAGCGCTGGATAACCTAAAAGCAAAAACGATCTTGCAGATGGGTAGCAGTATCACTAAAGGATTAGGTGCTGGAGCAAATCCTGAAATAGGAAAGCAAGCTGCACTGGAAGATCGTGAGGCAATTGCAGAAATCTTGGCTGGCGCAGATATGGTCTTCATTACAGCAGGTATGGGAGGGGGGACCGGTACTGGAGCAGCTCCTATTGTGGCAGAAGTTTCTAGAGAAATGGGGATTTTGACCGTTGCAATTGTCACAAGACCTTTCCCGTTTGAAGGTAAGAAACGTTCAGCGATAGCAGAGCAAGGAATACAGCAATTGTCTGAAAATGTAGACTCTTTAATTACTATACCTAATGAGAAACTTCTAGATGTGTTAGGTAAAGAAGCTTCTCTATTATCAGCATTTAAGGCCGCTAACGATGTGCTCTTAGGTGCTGTAAAGGGAATAGCAGATTTAATAATGCATCCGGGAATGATCAATGTAGATTTCGCCGATGTTAAAACAGTAATGTCCGAGATGGGCATGGCAATGATGGGAACAGGGTTTGCGACAGGAGAAGATAGAGCGCGGGAGGCAGCAGAATCTGCTGTCCGATCCCCACTGCTTGAAGATGTTAATTTAGAAGGAGCAAGAGGTATTCTGGTAAACATAACTGCAGGTGAAAATTTATCACTAGGTGAATTCTCTGAAGTTGGAGATACAGTTGAAGAATTTGCTTCGGATGATGCTACCGTTGTCGTCGGCACAGTCATTGACTCTACTCTTGAAGATGAAATGCGAGTAACAGTGGTGGCAACGGGCTTATGTTCCAAACTTGAGAAGCCGACGAAGGTTATCGATAACACGGCTGCTCAGGCGCAAACTGACTATCGACAATTGGATAAACCTGCAATTATGCGGAATCGACGAACTTCTTCACACTCTCTTTCTATGGCTCAAGCGGCTGGAGCAGAAACGGATACAGACTATCTGGATATTCCGGCCTTTTTGCGTCGTCAGGCGGATTAGAGCAAGTAAAGGGTTTGGTTGTTTTATAAACACATCTCGTCAAAGTGAGCTTGGGGATTCATTTATTGGGGTTTTTAAGACAATTTTGCTATGATGGAGTGTTATGGGCGCGAAACTAATCCGTAAATCCGAAGTCTCAAATAGGGTGATAAAATACAAATCGGCCTTCAAAACCCAAAACCGCTAGGAAATGAGTTCTGAAGGTCAAGAAGTGGGGTCCTATTTAAAGTTAGGGCAGGTTTGGGAAGGGATAATTCTCTGAATTAAAAAAAGAAGGCCATAAATAATCAATGTTAAAGCAACGAACGCTGAAGAATGTAATTCGCGCTACTGGTGTAGGCCTGCACACCGGGGAGAAAGTATATCTTACGTTGCGCCCTGCCCCGGTAAATACTGGCATAATATTCACTCGAATCGATCTAGATCCCGTTGTTCAAATTGAAGCTAAAGCGGAAAATGTAGGAGACACAACACTCTCTACTACATTAGTTAAGGAAGGTGTCCGAATTTCAACGATAGAACATTTGATGTCGGCATTGTCAGGGCTGGGGATAGATAACTGCTATGTGGATGTTAGTGCGCCCGAAGTTCCAATAATGGACGGTAGCGCAGGCCCGTTTGTTTTTCTTGTCCAGTCTGCTGGTATAGAAGAGCAATCTGAACTTAAGAAGTTTATTCGGATTAAGCGATCGATAAAAATGGAGCAGGGCGATAAGTCCGTGATTCTTAAACCATTTAACGGGTTCAAGGTAAGTTACACTCTCCTATACGATCATCCGGTCTACAANAAANATACAAAAAGCGCCACTATCGATTTTTCTAGCACTTCATTCGTTAAGGAAGTAAGTAGAGCCCGGACTTTCGGGTTTATGCACGAGTTTGAGGAATTACGCAATCGAAATTTAGCCCTCGGGGCCAGTATGGACAACGCTATAGCTGTAGGTGATTATAAAGTGCTAAACGAGGACGGATTGCGTTACGAAGACGAGTTTGTGAAGCATAAAATCCTGGATTCAATTGGAGATCTATACCTATTGGGTAAAAGCCTTATCGGTGAATTTAAAGGACATAAATCTGGACATGCTCTCAATAATGCTTTATTAAGAATGTTAGAAGTTAATGAAGATGCTTGGGAAATTGTAAGTTTCGATAAAGAAACAAACGTACCTATTTCTTATATGAAACCGGTGCTGGCCGCGTAATTCGATTTCGGTCTACTAACTAGCCTATCTACATGCATGAAAGATTGGTTGGGAAATGAATTGTATTAGCCTACGTGTAAGTTTAGTCGATAGTTTTCAGAGTTACCCTTAACAAATGAAGTTAATTCTAGTCAATCAACGTTACGGTCAGACCAAGACCATTGTGCTGAAAGGATGGCTGAAAGGCCTGCTTTATTTAATTGTAATGGTTGCACCAGTTGCGCTTGGGTATTTTGGCTACCATCTCGCTATTTCGCAGAACGAGAGTATCTTTACGGCAGAGGCTATACAAAATTGGGACCGCCGCATTAGATCGCAATCGGAACAGTTAGCCGAAATAAAAGAAGGTTCCGAACAACAATTGGAAGCGCTGACACTCCGCTTGGCCACTCTTCAGGCCCGGCTCGTAAGGCTAGACGCTGTAGGTGAAAGAGTTACCTCGATTGCCGATCTAGATAATGGGGAGTTCGATTTTAGCCAACCTGTTTCTATTGGGGGGCCGGCTAGCGACCGATCCGAAGGCTATACGGTATCAGGATTTATGAACGCGGTTGAACAGTTAGAGAATCAACTTGATGATAGGCAGCAACAATTGGAGATTCTTGAGGGGCTTATGATCGAACGTGAGATTCAATCGGACGTATTCATCGCGGGTCGACCGATCGATCGAGGTTGGATTGCGTCACGTTTCGGTCAGAGGCCTGACCCTTTTACCGGAAGATTAGCCTTTCATGCAGGTATAGATTTTACTACTGGTAGATTTGGTGCTGAAATCAATACAGTGGCAGGTGGGGTAGTAACTTGGGCTGGTCCACGCTCGGGTTACGGGCTAATGGTAGAGATAAATCACGGTAATGGATTTACCACGCGGTATGCCCACGCTGAAAAATTATTAACTGAAGTTGGCGATATCGTTAAAAAAGGCCAAAACATTGCTTTAGTAGGTTCTACAGGACGATCTACAGGCCCCCATGTACATTTCGAACTCTATAAGAATGGTCGGGTAGTAGATCCCGCGGCCTATATTCAGCGCACAGCCAGATAATCACCCTCGTATTTTTTTTTTGACTCCTAGGTCGATTGGCCCGGTGAGTTGTGCCAATTTGACCACTTTAATTTAAAATTTAAAGAATTTTATAAGAACAATTCCACATGAACATTCTAAATAAAATTTTTGGTAGTAGTAATACTAGAAAGCTTAAAAAAATGAATCGCGTTGTAGCTGTAATAAATGGGCTAGAACCGTCTTTTGAAAAACTAAACGATGATGCATTGAAGAGTAAAACGGAGGAATTTAAAAGGCGGATAGAGCAGGGAGAAATATTGGAAGCTATTTTACCGGAGGCATTTGCAGCTGTCAGAGAAGCGTCTAAAAGGACTCTTGGGTTACGTCACTTCGATGTGCAAATGATAGGAGGTATGGTTCTACATCAAGGCAATATTTCTGAAATGCGCACAGGTGAAGGGAAGACTCTGGTAGCCACCTTGCCTGCTTATTTGAATGGCCTGTCGGGGAAAGGCGTACATATAGTAACCGTCAACGAGTACTTAGCTCAACGTGATGCTGATTGGATGCGGCCTATATATGAAAAATTAGGGTTTACTGTTGGAGTGGTGAAATCTAATCAACCTCCTGAGGAAAAAAAAGCAGGATACGAATCGGATGTAACTTATGGCACCAATAATGAATTCGGATTTGATTACCTAAGGGACAACATGGCGTTTCGTCTGGATCAGAAGATGCAGCGAGGGTTGAACTTTGTCATTGTCGATGAGGTAGATTCGATTCTTATCGATGAAGCCCGAACACCNCTTATTATCTCTGGGGCTGCTGAAGATAGCTCTAAGCTATATCTGGCTATTAATAAACTTATTCCCCGCTTAGACAAAGGTATAAAGGTCGAAAAATCTAAGATGGAAATGATGGATAAGAATTATGTACCGGAAGATTCCGGTCATTTTACGGTTGATGAAAAGAGTCGACAAATTGAACTGACTGAGTCAGGTCATGAGTTTGTTGAAAACCTTTTAATTAAAAGAAAATTGCTAGAAGAAGGTGAGTCGCTTTACTCAGCATCAAATCTTTCATTGCTCCATCACGTCCAAGCAGGACTCAAGGCGCACAATTTGTTTAATAAGGATNTTGAGTATATCGTGCAAAATANGCAGATTGTTTTGATTGATGAGCATACTGGCCGGACTATGCCAGGCCGCAGGCTCTCTGACGGTCTTCATCAAGCATTGGAGGCGAAAGAAGGAGTTGATATTCAAAGCGAAAGTCAGACTCTGGCGTCGACAACATTTCAAAACTATTTTCGAATATACAATAAGCTGTCTGGAATGACAGGTACGGCAGATACCGAGGCTTTTGAGTTCAGNCAGATCTACGGTTTAGATGTTATTGTTATNCCGACCAATGTGCCAATGATTAGGNAAGATGAAAACGATCTGATCTACCTCACATTAGAAGAGAAATTCGAGGCTATTCTCAGGGATATAGTTGAAATTCGTGATTCCGGTGCTCCCATTTTGGTTGGTACTGCATCTATTGATACTTCTGAAACGCTTTCACAATTCTTATTAGACAAGAAGATCGATCATGAGGTATTGAACGCTAAATTTCACGAGAAGGAGGCCCAGATTATCTCGCAAGCGGGTAAACCNGGTGCAGTAACAATTGCTACGAATATGGCAGGTCGAGGAACTGACATTGTGTTAGGTGGAAAATGGGAAGCAGAAGTTGCTGCCTTAAATAGCCCAAGTGAGGAAGAAATTGAAAAAATTAAGGAGCATTGGCAAAAACGTCATGAGCAAGTTTTGAAAGCTGGCGGTTTACATATTATTGGTACGGAACGCCATGAGTCTCGCCGTATCGATAATCAATTACGAGGTCGGTCTGGTCGGCAAGGAGATCCCGGGTATTCGCGTTTTTACTTATCGGCGGAAGATAATCTCCTTCGTATATTTATGAGTGACGGTATGAAGAATTTTTTTCGTAAGCTAGGTATGGAGCATGGCGAAGCCATCGAGCANCGGATGGTTACCCGCTCNATTGAAAAGGCACAGAGGAAAGTTGAAGGAAGGAATTTCGATATCAGAAAGCAATTACTAGAATACGATAATGTTGCAAATGATCAGAGAACTATTATTTATCGACAACGCAATGAATTNATGGCTAGCAACGATATTACAGACTTGTTGGATGGTATGCGGGAAGAAGTAGTTAGTCAGTTAGTAGATNACTTTATTCCGCCTCAAAGTGTACCTGAGCAATGGGATTTGCCCGGATTAGAAAAGTCAATAGAAACTGAGTTTGGATCCCATCAAGAAATTCAAAACTGGCTTGATAACGATGACCAAATGTATGAAGAGCAGTTGAAAGCAAAACTAACAACTATACTAAGTGAAGAGTACATACAAAAATGTAGCATTGTTGGCGAGCGTATGCGTGAGTTTGAGAAACAAATTACTCTTCAAATTCTCGATAGGCTCTGGAAAGAACATCTCGCCGCTATGGATCATCTCCGTCAGGGGATATTTCTTCGTAGCTATGGTGGTAAAAACCCTCGACAAGAATATAAGCGAGAGGCTTTTTCTCAATTCACTGACCTTATGCTTGCTCTTCAGCAGGAGGTTATTAAGGTCCTAAGTCACATCCAAATTAAGCAAGATGAGGCCGCTGACGCAATTGAAAGGCAAAGAGAGGCGGAAAATGCAAAAGCAAGAATGAATTATCAACATCAGGCAGTATCTTCTCTTTCTGCTGCAGGTGATGAACAGTCCGGGCGACAAAGATCATCCCTACCTGATTCGAAAAAACAAACTCCCTTCCTTCGAGAGGTCCCTAAAGTGGGTCGCAATGAACTTTGTCCTTGTGGTTCCGGTAAAAAGTATAAGCAATGCTGTGGTAAAATAGGCTAAAAATGGCGGTTGGTTCAGGCTATACCGGAGAGATTTTCCCCGTTGCTGGAATTAAACTTGCAGCGGCAAAATCGGGGATCCGCTATCGTGACTGTTTTGATCTAGTTTTGATTGAACTCGCTGAAAATTCTAACGTTGCTGGAGTCTTCACCCAAAATCTTTTTTGTGCGGCTCCTGTAACCGTTGCGAAAAANCATATCAGAAGTGAACTTCCTCGNTATTTTCTAATAAATACCGGCAATGCTAACGCTGGAACGGGTCATGCGGGAGAGCTAAATGCTTTGCGCAGTTGTGACGCTATCGCAGGCATTAGTGATGTTCTTGTTGAGCAGGTTCTGCCATTTTCTACGGGTGTAATAGGCGAACAACTCCCAGTAGAAAAAATAATTGCTATAGCCCCAGAATTATTTGTTAACTTGGCTTCTGATAAATGGGAAGACGCAGCTTGGGGTATCTTAACAACGGATACTCGCCCGAAGCTGGTATCAACACAAGTAGAGTTAAAAGGTAAAAAGGTTACACTGACTGGTATCGCTAAGGGGTCAGGGATGATAAAGCCAAATATGGCCACCATGCTTGCATTTGTATTTACTGACGCAGTCATTAACGAGGANCTACTGAANCAATTACTCAAACANTTNNCCGATAAATCTTTCAATCGCATTACGGTTGACGGTGATATGTCAACCAATGACTGCTGTATGCTAGTAGCAACAGGGAAAGCTAACATTTCGATTGATAAGCTTGATGATAGTGATTGTGCCAAGTTTATGAAAGAATTGCAGCAAGTTTTCATAGAACTATCAACTCAGCTGATAAAAGATGGGGAAGGCGCGACTAAGTTTATAACTGTAAATATTGAATCTGGGAAAACATCAGAGGAATGTTTGCAGGTGGCTTATGCAATTGCGGAATCTATGTTAGTTAAAACCGCAATTTTTGCTTCTGATCCAAATTGGGGGCGTATCCTTGCAGCCATTGGCTGTGCAGGAATTGAGGACCTTGACATACACACTGTTACTATAGATATAGGTGATGTACGTATTGTTTCAAACGGTCGAGTTGATCTAGACTATACGGAAGAAAAAGGTCAGTCTCAAATGAACGCCGATGAGATCACACTAACTATTGGTTTGCAGCGCGGTAAATTTAAAGAGTCCATTTGGACTACGGATCTGTCCCACGATTACATTAGCATAAACGCAGACTACCGGACGTAGCTATCTGACCCTAGTAATTTATTATGGTATTTTCTGTTGTCACTCATGTAGCAGTGGGCATAATTATAAACCAGCATGATCAAGTGCTTGTGTCGAAACGTCGCCTGGGCAGTCATAGAGGCGGTCTTTGGGAGTTTCCAGGTGGGAAAAAGGAAATAAGTGAATCGATTGAACAGGCATTAAAACGGGAACTCTTTGAAGAGCTGGGAATCAGTCTTACAAAATTTCATCCTTTTACCAAGGTATTACATAAGTATGATGAGAAAACGGTTTTACTTGATGTTTGGATAATTTCAGGTTTCGATGGCCATGCAGAAGGTAGAGAAGGGCAGGTTATTGAATGGAGGAAGCTACAATCCCTTCAGCCTGATGACTTCCCTGAAGCAAATGCTGAAATTATTAAACTAGTTAAACTGCCAAAAGAGATAGCCATAACCCCCGATCTTGATACTACAGAGGAATTGGCCATTCTCTTTAAGCAATATGCCAAAAAAGGTATTCGTCTAATTCAATTTCGACAGAAAAAATTGAACGAAGTTGAATATATTCAGTCCTTAAAATATGCATTTCTTATTGCGCAGGAATTTGAAATTGATCTCATTGCAAACCATTCCTTTGGCTGCCTTCATGCTAACTCTTCTATAGGGTTTCATGCGAATAGCAAAACCTTGATGTCTATTCACGAGCGCCCAGTATCTAAAACACAACTATTTAGTGCCTCTTGTCATAGCTTAAATGAGCTCGTCCAAGCAGAAAAACTTAATACGGATTTTGTGACATTGTCGCCGGTTTGTTATACGCCAAAGTACTCTCACGGATTTGAACTCGGTTGGGAAGGATTTGCAGATTTAGCAAATAGCGTCAGTTTACCTGTTTATGCTTTAGGAGGTGTTGGACGTGATGATTTAGGAAAGGCTGAAAGATGGGGTGCTTATGGAGTAGCGGGAATCACGTCATATCTCTGAAGACCAAAATACAGGCATTTTTACAGGTTATAAAAGACAGATACGACTACCTGATTAGCAATATACAAAAGCTAGCAAACTAATGACGTGATTTAATTTAATACTAGAGATCGAGAAATATAAAGTCATTAGGTGCCAAAAAAACCGTATAGGCGAGCGCGCGACCTCGATTCAGTTTATTGAAGCTTGTCTTCGGAATTATCTTTTATAGGGTATAAAGATTCGCCTTTTATTATATTTTTATCAGAGGCCCATTCACCAAAATCAATCAATTTACATCGCTCGCTACAGAAGGGTCTGGATTTATTTTGCTCGTTCCACAAAATTTGCTTGTTGCAGCTGGGACAGTTAATTTTCTTGGTGTTTGTCATAATTTTCTCGCCGTTGCCAAATATATTTCATGTAGTTGAATTACTTTCTGCCTTACTTCAGCAAGCGATTTAGAATTGTCTACGATATCATCCGCCGCTTTTAGGCGTTTTGATCGGGGTATTTGTGCTGAAATTATTGCTCGTATTACTTCTTCTGAACTACCATCTCTTTCCATTGAACGATTCAGTTGTGTTGCCTCGTCTAAGTCTACAACTAGGATTCGATCTACTAGCTCTTTCTGTTGTGTTTCAATCAGTAATGGGGATTCTAATATCACATAAGGTGATGTTGCAGAGTAGATATTTTGAATTAATAATTCAGCTATTAGAGGGTGAATAAGCTTTTCTAACCATTTAAGTTCGCCTTTGTTTTTAAAAACAACCTCTCGTAATTTGCGTCGGTCGAGAGAGCCGTCTTGCCTCAGAATCTCTTTTCCGAATCGTTTTGCAATACTAGTAAGAGCTTTGGTACCAGGAGAAACTACATTTCTAGCAAGTAGATCAGCATTGATTATCTCGGCTCCCAGTTCCGCAAAAATGGCAGCGATGGTTGTTTTCCCGCTGCCTATTCCCCCGGTGAGTCCAACTACATACATGGTCATTAGCTAATAAAATTGCCGATGTAAAAGCTGCTAATCTGGGGCCCCCAAATTAGCATTATAAAACCCGCGCCTGACAGATAGGGCCCAAAAGGCATGGGCATCGATTTATCTTTGCCCAAAAATAGGATCATTAAAGTGCCAATTAGTGCTCCAATTAGGGAAGATAAAATTAATATTGGAAGCACGCTCTGCCACCCCAGCCATGCTCCTAACGCCGCCAAAAGCTTAAAATCTCCATACCCCATTCCCTCTCTGCCGGTTATCAATTTGAAAATCCAATAGAAAGCCCATAGGATCAAATAACCAGTTATAGCTCCTATAACCGCATCGTTAATTGAAACACCTAAGCCGAAGTCTACAGTGTTAACAAATAACCCAAGCCAAAGTAAAGGGATAGTTAAATTATCGGGTAAAAGTTGATGATCTAAATCAATCAGAGTTAATACAATCAGAGACCAGGTAAATATTAACAGGGATAAAGTGAGCCAAGTGACGCCAAATGTGAAGGCTACCAGAGCGGAAAGAATGCTACTGGCGACTTCAATGCTAGGATATCGGATTGAAATTTTTGCTTCACAGTGTGAGCATTTACCGCCTAGAAGGAAGTAGCTTACAACTGGTATATTTTCCCAGGGCCTGATTTTATATGCGCAGGCTGAGCAGTGAGAAGGAGGGGAGTATAGGCTAAATGTTCTATATTGACTTGAGGAACTCGTTATTTCATTGTTAGGCTCTACTATATCGGCAAGTTCAAGATATTGTTGTTTCCAAGCACGTCGCAGCATAATTGGTATGCGATAAATTACTACATTGAGAAAGCTGCCTATTATTAAGCCGAGTATAAGGGTTATTGTAATAAGAAGACCATTATTCGTTTTGACCAATTCTATAAATGTCATTTTATCGTTAGCCGTTCGATATAATTATTATTATGCCTACTCAATTAATAGACAACGTTAAGTCTTGTGATCTTAACTTGTAGCTTATATCAGCCAATTCAAGACTATCTATCATTGATGTCGTCGAAATAAACGTTTCAAATTGACTTCTAGATGCTTTTTGTGAAAGAGCCGTAGAGGTATTTGATAAAATTGTATGGAGTAAAGTTAAAGAGACGAAATAGCCTAAATTTGATTGGTCGTTAATCATTTCTTTAGCGTCAAAATGGAAGTCGAAATTCCTATAAGAGAGATACAACTTTTAACATGCCAATAAATCTAAAGAGTGGAACTCTACTGTAGAATTTTTCGGCATAGGATCTTTTCACTAAACAGATTCCATAGTTTGTTACNTAATGAGTTAAGCANTTGTTCAGCTAAATCTCGCTATATTAAAGCTAAATTTCCGACATAACGCTATTATTAATGATTTACCGTTGTCGATAATGGCTTCATTCCCCTACCTTGATAATTCTGGGTATGTGGTTTATGTTTACAGCAGTTTAAGTTAGTTAATTCTGATCGGATAGAGTCACTACCATTTAGTTTAGTAAATTAACATTCGTCGTCAAATATAACTGGTTTTGGAGGAATAGAGAATGAGAATTGCGATAAAAATTGCGAGTTACGCAATTTTGCTTCTAAGCGTTGTTTTCACAATGAACGTGCGAGCTCAGGCGACGGTAAATGATGGTGTTTTTACGGAAGCACAGGCGACATCTGGTCAAGCCGTATATGATGCTCAATGTAAAACTTGTCACAATATGCGCTTTTATCGCGATACTTTGAGGTCCTGGAATAATCAGCCGTTGCTTTATCTGTGGGAATCAATAATGGGCACTATGCCCGCGGATAATCCAGGCTCACTGATGTTCGAGGAGTATACTAATGTAATAGCCTATATTCTCCAGGAGCAGGGCTTTCCTTCTGGTGATTCTGAATTAGATCCAGATGATGGTATGGAGAATATATCTATTGTTTCACCATAGATAAACACTTTAACCCTCAAGGCCGATGATCGACCGGTTTTATTTGATTAGTTATCTTTGTTACCAATTATTGGTTGGGCTGATTCTCCTTATTAGTTAGAGGATTTGATTCGGATTCAATACACTCATTCAGGATTCTAGAAATTGTGCTTCGGTCTCTAGCGCTTAATTGAAGATCGTATTTATCCGATATTTGATCCCATATAGCAACGTAGTCACACTGGAATTCTTCTCTGGGAAGGTAACGGCTAGGGCCACGGTCTCGCTTTCGTCTAACTTCTCTTCGCTCGATCAGTACGATATTTAATGGATCATTAGAGAATTGTAGCTTCTTCTCTGGAGCCCAGCGGTCGCCCCCATGCGTATGAGCGTACANTCTGGGAACAACATGATCTATCTCGACCTGCGTTGCAACATTAAACGTCTCTCCCGTGTATTCATCAAACCATTCTCCAATTCGTACGATGCAATTTCTTGGGTTAGTATAACGTACTTGTGTNCGGCTGGTAAGAATAAGCATTTCCTGCCGAGTTGATTGACAATCATTGTCGAAATCAATTTCAAAATTCCAATCATCGTCGTTGAAAAATTTTTCTCTAGATCGATAATCAGTGAGTAGGCTGTCTCGGGATCGCCTGCTGAAATCAAATGTATCTGGGATTTCGCAGCCACCCATATGGCAATGATAAGACTGCCCCCAATAGTGACCTCCATTTTCATCGATATTTCCCGCATGCCCGAAAATTAGAATTGGCATCATCGAGGCGCTGGTCACACCAATCAGAAGAAGGAATATTTTGTTTAACATGTTTTCTCCCTAGGCTTTTTGGAATGAGTTTGGTGTTGATTGAAATAATAGCGAGAAATCAACCGCTTTACAGTGTTTTGTTAAGCTGCCGAGGGAAATATAGTCTACGCCAGTTTTTGCAAATTTGACCAATTGCTTTTCATCAATTCCTCCAGAAGCTTCAAGAATACATCGTCCTCTGTTCAGAGCGACTGCCTCCAAAATTTTTTCGGTAGTAAAGTTGTCCAGCATGATTACATCTGGGTTATTGATTAGAGCTTCGCTGAACCCTTTTAGGTCTTGTACTTCAATTTCAAGCTTTTTTTCACGTTGCAATGCTCGAGCACCACTAATTGCAGCGGTAATTCCACCGCATGCTGCAATGTGATTCTCTTTTATTAAGAAAGCATCAAACAATCCGATTCTATGGTTATGACCTCCGCCAATGCGAACAGCATATTTTTGTGCTGTTCTCAATCCTGGGATGGTCTTTCTGGTATCTAAAAGGGTGGCTGGGGTGCCAGAAATTAAATCAACTAGTTGACGAGTTTGGGTGGAAGTTGCTGAGAGGGTTTGAAGAAAATTAAGCGCTGTTCGTTCGCCTGTCAGGATTTCGCATGCAGGGCCGCTAATACGGGCGACCTCAGTCTCAGGCTGAACAAAATCACCATCGCTGACTAGCCATTCTATTTTGATAGATGGCTCAATTTGCGAGAATACTTCTTCTACCCAGGGAGTTCCGCAAATGACTGCTTGTTGTCGACATTTAATTACCGCTTGTGCATTAATTGACCTGGGAATCAGAGCGGCGCTAATATCGCCGCTACCAACATCTTCTGCTAAAGCCGTTTTAACAGAGTGCTTTATGTCATCTGAAATATCGTTCATTTTAGCTTTTCAGGAAGCTGCGTCAAAGTTAATGTGGAACCTCTTTGAGCAAACTCAACTTGTCTCAATGCGCTCATTCCTAATAAGACCGTGTTGCCTAACATACTTGGCGTTATGCTAGCGTCTATGTCATACAAGACTATATTACCTAAGCTTAGTTCATCAACTAGAGTGTCGAATACGGTAACTATTCCATTTGCAGTCGAAGCTTGATGTGCATTTCCTTTCTCAAGACGAGCTCTATTTGCCACATCGGCCGGAATTGCAACGTCTGTTGCTCCGGTATCGAGTAAGAAAGTAGCCGGTATACCATTTATCTCTCCGTTAGCTACATAGTGACCTTGACGATTCCTCTCAAGAGTGACCTCTTTAATTCCAGATTCTGTTAATGTGGAAGTAGGGGTTTTATTTGGGTTATATAGGTCGCTAAGCCAGGTATCGAAAATGATTGTTAGAGCGACTAAGGTAAGGGAAAAACTCGCGACCAGCATTCCTAGACCGATGTTTTTACCCGGCGCTTTGTTTTCTGGTACGGACATCTTAATGATTATGGCTCATGATTAATTTAAGATAAAGATCTAACAGCGTCCCACCGATAGCTGACTATGACCATTGGAAAAATGGTTTTTTATGTAAACAGATTAGACAAACTATATTATTCTGAAAAGCAGCCTATTTACCTATAAGTATTCCCCACATGGCTGCGAACCGAGGGTCTGCTAGCTATGATAGTATATAGCTTTCTGTCGGATAGATATTCTATTAATTAATACTATGGAATTTCAAATTAGCAATAACTTGTTGAACGGCGCTGTTCAGCGCACTTCGCCTAATTGCAGCGACCGAAATTTAAACGATGCCATTGAATTGTTAGTCATTCATAATATTAGTTTGCCACCGGGAGAATTTGAGACAGGATGTATTGCTCAACTATTTTGCAATGAACTTGATAGCGATGCCCATCCATATTTTGCGGAAATAGCGCATTTAAGAGTTTCTTCTCATTTGGTGATCGCTAGATCCGGCGAAGTAACACAGTTTGTACCGTTTAATAAAAAAGCTTGGCATGCAGGTAAATCTAGCTTTCAAGGTAGAAAAGACTGTAATGAATTCTCAATAGGGATTGAATTAGAAGGGACAGATTATGAACCTTTCTCAGATAATCAGTACGAAGTTCTCGCATTAATTACAAATTTGCTTCTCGTGGAATATCCGAGTTTGAATTCGGATAGGATTGTAGGACATAGCGATATCGCACCTTGTAGGAAAACAGATCCAGGCCCGTATTTCGAGTGGGAGAGATATCGTGATGCTATAAGTTAACTCTTCTGGCGCGCACTGTATTTTATCTATGGATTTCCTAGTTGTTCTAATTTGCTCGGCGTTAAATTATCTTTGGCTGAAAAATTTTGATCCCAACTGAATTAGAAGTTGTTGTGTCGGTGTGGCTTCACTCGCGCAGAAAAAATTCCAGATGAAATTATCGATTACTATTTGAAGATGTTTTGCGGATAATTGTAGTATTTGATCAATTAATAAACACTACCGACCTCTACTTATTCTCCAAAGCGTCACTTAATTTATATAAATTATTGTTATTAATGAATAATTCTTCAAGAGCTTAACTTTCTATTAATAATGTTAAAAATGTAGTAAAACTACATAAAAAGCAAATTAAATTAGGAAATGTAATGGATTTGGAGTAAAATTTCGCCACTTTGTAATTAAATTACAAGCTAATATATACCCGTTTACAAAGTAGTGAGTCACTCAGCGATCATGGGGGCTCAGAGGAAAAGGATATGACTAAGCTTCGCGATGCCAATCCGGAAGAAACGAAAGAATGGTTGGATGCATTAAAATCAGTCATCAATGAGGTAGGGGTTGATAGAGCCCAATATCTGGTTGACCGGCTTTCTAGTGGTTTGAATCGTGCTGGTTCCAGAGCGCCAGCTGCATCGATAAATACTCCCTACTGCAATACTATTTCTCCTGCTAGCGAAGAGCGCATGCCTGGCGACATGTTTATGGAGCGTCAGGTTCGCGGTATTGTGCGTTGGAACGCAATGGCCATGGTTATGAGAGCCAATATGCGCGATCCGAGTATAGGAGGTCATATCTCTACATTTGCATCTGCGGCGACCCTATATGATGTTGGGTTTAATTATTTTTTCAAAGGGCCTAACGAAGACCACGAAGGCGATCTTATCTATTACCAAGGGCATTCTGCACCAGGCATATATGCGCGTTCTTATATTGAGGGCAGGTTTAATGAAGATCAATTAGATAACTTCCGCTCGGAAGTTAATGGCAACGGTTTATCTTCATATACGCATCCCTGGTTGATGCCTAACTACTGGCAGTTTCCAACCGTTTCAATGGGCTTGGGCCCAATTCAAGCAATTTACCAAGCGCACATAATGAAATACTTGACCAGCCGCGGCTTAATGGATAACTCCCAACGTAAAATTTGGGCTTTTCTGGGCGATGGAGAGATGGATGAGCCTGAATCGCTAGGCGCTATAAGTAAAGCGGGGAGGGAAAAGCTCGACAATTTAATTTTCGTCATCAATTGCAACTTGCAGCGGCTAGATGGGCCGGTGAGAGGTAATGGGAAAATTATTCAGGAACTTGAAGGTGTTTTTCGAGGTGCTGATTGGAATGTAATTAAAGTTATATGGGGTCGTCATTGGGATCCACTGTTTCAGGCGGATGAAAGAGGTATTCTTCAGGAGCGCATGGACGAGACGGTAGACGGTGAATATCAGAATTATGCTAGTCGCGGCGGCGATTACACCCGGAAGCATTTTTTTGGACAGCACCCCGAACTCTTAAAAATGGTTGAGCATCTTTCCGATAACGACATCATGGCTCTGAATCGCGGCGGTCATGATCCATATAAAGTTTACGCTGCGTATGCTGAAGCAGTTAAAGCTAACGGTAACCCAACAGTTATTCTTGCGAAGACTATTAAAGGTTATGCGTTCGGTGCTTCAGCAGAAGCTCAGAATGCAACCCATTCCGTTAAGAAATTAGATATACAATCGCTAAAAAGGTTTCGAGACCGTTTTGGTATACCTATAGAAGACGACAAGCTAGAAAAGGTTCCTTACTATAGACCGCCAAATGATAGTTTAGAAATTCGCTATATGAACAAAGTGCGAGAGAAATTGGGTGGCTCTTTGCCTCAACGGCGATCGATATCCTATTCTATAAATGTTCCTAGCCTGAAGATATTCGACAACCAGACTAAAAGTAGCGGTGATAGGGAGTTATCCACCACCATGGCTTTTGTGCGCATGCTTGCCGCTCTTTGCAAGGAGTCGGATATCGGACAGAGAGTCGTTCCTATTGTTCCAGACGAGGCTCGTACGTTTGGTATGGAAGGTATGTTTCGTCAGATGGGGATCTATTCTTCAGTGGGGCAGCTTTATGATCCTGCGGATTCTAATCAGGTCATGTTTTATCGTGAGGATAAAAAAGGCCAGATGCTTGAGGAGGGAATAACTGAATCGGGCGCATTTTCTGCATGGTTAGCTGCAGCAACTTCATATAGTGTAAACAACTACCCGCTTATCCCCTTTTATATTTACTATTCTATGTTTGGCTTTCAGCGAGTCGGTGATCTCTGCTGGGCCGCTGGCGATTCACAGGCGAGAGGCTTTCTTATTGGAGCAACAGCAGGCAGAACGACTCTCAATGGTGAAGGTTTGCAACATCAAGATGGGCATAGCCATCTCTTGTCTTCAACCATTCCTAATTGTGTTAGCTATGATCCAGCGTATTCCTTCGAATTGGCTGTAATCATGCAAGACGGATTACGGCGTATGTATGAAGATATGGAACCAGTTTTTTACTACATTACCACGATGAACGAAAACTATCGTCAACCGGCTATACCTAAGGGAGTGGAAAGAGATATTGTTAAAGGAATGTACTTATTGGAAGACGGTAACTTAAAAAAGTTTAAAGTCGACAAGCCAATTAACAAAGATCAACGGTTAAGGCTATTAGGTAGTGGCACGATATTAAGAGAAGTAATTAAAGCAGCTGAGGTGTTAAGGCAAGAATTTTCGGTGGCGGTTGACGTGTGGAGCGTTACTAGTTTTAACGAGTTGAGAAAAGAGGCATTAGCAGTGACTCGAGAAAATATGTTGCACCCGGGGAAAAAACCTAGACTACCGTTTATAACCGAGAAATTATCAAAACTAGAAGGTCCGGTGATTGCATCAACAGATTATATGAAAACCTACTCGGATCAAGTTAGAGAATTTGTCCCAGATTCATACCGAGTACTTGGTACAGATGGTTTTGGGCGGAGTGATAGTCGAGAGCAATTAAGGCATTTCTTTGAAGTTGATAGTAAGTTCGTGGTTCTTGCAGCTTTGACGGAGTTAAAGGAATTAAAGTTGATAGATGCAAAAGAGATTTCGAAACATATGGAATCGACTGGGATACAACAAGACAAGGTTAATCCACTCAGTCAGTAATATTCCAATAACACCAGAAACGGAGAGGTCCTTTCTTGGCAATTGAAAATATAACGGTACCAGATCTTGGCGACGCAACAGAAGTTGAAGTTATTGAGTTGTTGGTGTCTGTAGGTCAATCCGTAGATATCAATGATTCGCTTCTCGTGCTAGAAAGCGAAAAGGCAGCTATGGAAATCCCTGCCCCAATCGCTGGTATAGTAAAAAGCATTGCCGTGAACCTTGGTGATCAAGTTACCACTGGCAGCGAGATGATGGTGTTAGAGGTTGATGTATCAGCTACGAATGAAAACATTCTTGATAAGAAAGAAGATGTACCAGAGGAGGTAGATAAAAAAACGAATGCAGAGACTGAGCAAGACGATTTAGTTCCTTTTCTTGGTTCTGAAATCAGTTTGAGTATGATCGAAGTGCCAGATTTGGGTACTGAAGATGAGGTTGACGTAATAGAGATTCATATCGGTGTTGGGGATAATGTGGCAGTCGATGATCCCTTGATAACTCTTGAATCGGACAAGGCAGCTATGGAAGTGCCTTCTCCTCGAGCGGGTGAAATTGTTGAGCTTATAGTTTCAGTAGGGGAGCGGGTTAAGAAAGGTTCTGCAATAGCAAAAGTAAAGAGTGAAATAGCTGTAACCTCCGAACCTGATGTTGCTTCTTCGTTATCTAATTCAGAAAATATCGAGGATGGGCAAACGGAGCCTGTTTCCCCTGAGTCTCCGCCACCACCTTCCATAGCTCCACCTTCTAGCAACAAAGTATACGCTGGGCCAGCTGTGCGTAAATTAGCTCGCGAACTAGGTGTAAATTTAACCCTAATTTCTGGTACTGGAGCGAGAAACCGAATTATCAAGGAAGATATTCACGACTTCGTAAATAGCCGCATTAATAACCCGCAAGGAGGTGCTTTGGCTTCTCGCACAATGCCCGCTATTGATTTTGGCCAATTTGGTGAAATTGAAAAGGTTGCGCGTACAAAGCTGGAAAAAGTGACAGCGGTAAATATGGACAGAAACTGGAATTCTGTGCCTCATGTTGCACAGTTTAATGAAGCTGATGTGACAGATTTGGAGGCATTTCGCGAGGAGTTAAAGTCTGAAGGAGAGAGAAGGGGAGTAAAATTAACTTTCATGCCCTTTCTTTTGAAAGCATGCGCAAAAGCTTTAAAAGAATATCCTCAGTTTAACGTATCGCTTCACGCTTCCGGTGATTATGTTATTCAAAAAAAGTATCTTCATATAGGTGTAGCAGTGGCCACTGATGCAGGATTGGTCGTTCCTGTTATACGAAATGTTGACCAAAAATCAATCTGGCAACTAGCTGAGGAAGTCGTTGAGTTAGCAGAAAAGGCTAGTCAGCGAAAGTTAACATTAGAGGAAATGCAAGGAGCTTGTTTTACAATTTCTAGCTTAGGAGCTATTGGTGGGACAGGATTCATTCCTATCGTGAATGCACCCGAGGTAGCGATACTTGGAGTCGCTAAAACGGAGATAAAGCCGGTATATATTGATGGCGAGTTTAAACCTCGTAAGATGCTGCCATTAACATTGTCGTACGATCATAAGGTTGTTAATGGAGTTGATGGAGGGATGTTTGCGACGTATTTGGCTAAACTTTTGGAAGACATTCGACATCTAGCTCTCTAAAGCTGCACTTTTTTTACTCAAGATAAAAATACATGTGGTTTGCTGTCTCGAGTTTCTTAATTTTGCAGCCATAGGCGTCTGATAGTTTGTCAGGATCCAGAATTTCATCTTTATCGCCGCAGAAATTTTCCCCATTGTCAAGAAGCAAAACGAACTTGTCACAAAATCTTGCTGCTAAATTAATATCGTGAGTAGCCATTAACATGCTGGCTTTCTTTTCGTTTAAAATTTCCTTGACTTTATTGAGAATACTTACTTGAAATGCAACGTCTAAATGATTGCTAGGCTCATCCAATAGAAAAAAATTTGGCTCCTGAGTTATTAACATTGCAATGGCTGCGCGTTGCTTCTCACCTCCTGAAAGAGAGTCGATCTTGCGGTCGCCTAGCTTGGTTAAGGAAAAATCTTTAAGAGCTTTAAAGGCAAGAGCAATATCCTCTTCGCTATCATTGAATATAGATTGGGCGTGTGGGTGCCTACCTAGCATCACCAATTCAATAACGGTGGCCGGCAATGTTTCTAGCCCATCTTGAAAAAGGATGCCGATTTCTTTTGCAAGCTCTGCTCTGTTGTAATCTTGTAAACTTCTGTTATTCAATTTTATATCTCCGGCATTTATATCTTTAAGCCCGGCAATGCTATGGAGTAGTGATGTTTTGCCAACTCCATTTTTGCCAAGTAGCGCCCAGCTTTCATTTTGCGTAATAAGAAAGTTTAGATCTTTGCAGAGAAGTTTATCCGCAACCGATAAGGTTAATGTTTGTATTTCAAGTTTGCTCATTGTTATTTAGTAATTGTGCTGCGTAAGATAAATATAAAAGTTGGCACTCCAATTATCGCAGTTACGACGCCGACTGGAAGCTGCTGAGGAGCGATTATTGTTCGCGCAAGACTATCAGCTATTGTTAGGAAACTTCCACCCAGTAAAATTGAACACGGCATCAGGACTCGGTGGTCTCTGGCACCTATTAACCTCAACATGTGTGGTATAACTAAACCAACGAATCCGACTGATCCAGCTGTAGTTACAGCAGTAGCCGTAAATAACGACGCTGCCAAATAAAGTGTCAATCGCAAGGACTTAAGATTTATACCTAGCCCTTGTGCAATTAATTCTCCGCGCGAAAGAACATTCAAGGAGCGACTTAATAATAAGCCTCCTATTAACCCAAATGATAGCAGCGCATAGTGGCCTATGTGTACTCGGCTTTGACTTAAATCGCCCATTAACCAAAACAACATCGATTGCACATTGTTTGATGAACTCGTAGTGAGAAGAATGTTAATTACTGCCCCCCATCCTGCAGACACTACTATCCCTGTCAATAGCAGACGAGTAATTGACCAGCGTCCATATTTGTTGGAAATGCCAAATACCAGGCCTACTGAAAACAAAGCGCCAACAAATGCAGCGTTGTTGAGAACGATGCCGCTGGCCCCTAATAAAATTGCTGAAAGGGCGCCAACTGCTGCGCCTCCGGAAATGCCAAGAATATAAGGGTCAGCAAGTGGATTTCTGAGAATGACCTGCATTATGACCCCGGAGATCGCGAGCAAAGCTCCAGTTGTAAAAGCAGCGAGAGTTCGCGGTATTCGAATTTCTCGCAGAATTTGGCTTTCTAGGCTGTTCCCAGGGTTTATAAATTCAGTGACCAGAGTAGATAATGTAAGATCAATGCTGCCGCTTAAGAAAGAAAATAGCATCGAAAAAATCATTACAACAACTAGTGCTGCGATTAGTAAATAATGTCGTCTATTAATCAAAAGAGAGTGCTTATAATCTGAGTTGATCCTGTTTTTTATTTCTATGAGCTAGAGAGAGATGCCTAATGATCTTCGAGGCTTTGTCCAATCGCAGCCAAGTGCCTATTATCATGCTAGATTATACAATAGATAATCACCTTATCTAAACTATTACTATTAGTTTCGTATCAAGAGTCAAAACTAGAATAATTAAAATCCTGCGAAAGGTTATTGCTTAATTTGTAATCCGGAAGTGCTGATTATTCTAAAACTTTATTACTAAATTTAGCTATGTGAGGAATAGTTGCAGGCCAGCTCGTTTTAATTCAATTTTTTTGCATGGAACACCGCTTTTTCGCGCGAAATTTAAAAACATAACCCTATAACCCCCTTAAATTTGGGTTTATATTGCTTTTTGCCCTTACCTATATATTGATACCTTCTTATAGTTTCGATGAGCGGATTAGTAGGAAGGTTTTGCGTGGACCTTCATCATAATTCTACTAGATGTTAAACTAATCAAAATTGATTGTTTTACGTTAAGACGAAGATAATTCAGGAGAGCCAATAGAAATGCCGTCTTTTGATATAGTTTCTGAAGTAGATATGCACGAGTTACATAATGCTGTTGATCAAGCTAATCGAGAGGTAGCTACAAGGTTCGACTTTAAAGGTGTTAAAGCTAAATATGAAGTTNTTGATCAATCAGCAATTCTGGTTGCAGCGGAAGTAGATTTTCAAGTNAAACAAATGCTGGAAATTTTGCGAGGNAAAATTGTCAAGAGAGGTATAGATGTTAAAGCGCTTTTAGAAGGCGACGTTGATGTTGTTGGTCACAAGTCGACTATGAATGTCAAAATTCAACAGGGAATAGAGTCCGATCTAGCACGAAAAATAGTGAAAATGATTAAGGAGACAAAAAGGAAAGTCCAAGCAGCGATTCAAGGAGAAAAATTGCGAGTTACAGGAAAAAAACGTGATGATTTGCAAAGTATAATTGCGCTTCTCAAAGATTCTAGCTTAGGTGTCCCATTACAATTCAATAATTTTAGAGATTAACTTGCTGGATACTTTCTCATTAGGTAATAGATGATGCAGTCTGAAGACAGAGTAACTGGGGATTGGAGAAATCTATTGCCTGGAAGTGTTCAACCATATGTTGAATCGGCCCCATTAGCAGCGTTTTTTTTGGGTATTTCTTCAGGTTTCCCTTTTGCCTTAATAGGTGCAACACTCACGACGAGGCTCGCACAAGACGGGATATCTAAAAGTGCGGTAACNGCNTTCGCTCTATCGTTTCTTGCTTATAACCTTAAGTTTATATGGGCTCCTATCGTAGACAGTATTAAACTTCCATTCATCGGCCATTATGGTCAACGCAGGTCATGGCTTTGGTTGCTAAGTTTTTTGGTAATGCTTGCGGTTATATTTTTGGGTGTTGTCGACCCGAATCGGTCATTGTTTACTGTTGCCTTGGCCGCAATTACTTTAGGGGGCCTAGGGGCAACCTTAGACATAATAATTGATGCGTACCGTATAGAACTGTTAAAGCCTTATCAACTTGGTGTTGGCTCGGGAATGTCTCAGTATGGCTGGCGTATCGGTGCTGCATCCGCGGGCGCTTTAGCTCTGATTGTTGCTAGTAAATTCGGTTGGACGTTCGCTTACATCTCATGCTCAATTTTTGTTCTACCCGCTATATGCGTGGCAATTTGTATGGGAGAGCCCAAGCATCGTAAAGAACCAGCTGCTATCAAGGGCCTTATGAAAGCTTTTTTCGAATATTTCAGCCCGTTAATAGAGTTTATAAGCCGCCAAGGCGCATGGTTGGTCTTGTTTTTTGTAGTCATACATAAGGTCGGGGATACATTAGCAAATCTTACTTTGCGATTACTATTTGATGATTTAGGATTCACTAATGAGGAAATAGCTTTTTACGATGTTGGGTTTGGGTTCGTTGCATTTCTCATTGGAATTTTTGTTGGCGGCTTATTATTCGCACGGTTAGGCATCAAAAAATCAGTACTGATTAGTCTTGTTCTCATGGCGGTTTCGAATTTCAGTTTTGCCGCCTTGGCACTAATTGGACANTCGAATTTAGGTATGGCGGCAGCAGTAGGTTTTGAAAACTTTTCAAGTGGNATTGGAGGAGTAACAGTTGTCGCTTATTTGTCAGCTCTATGTAATTTAAGGTTCACTGCAACTCAATATGCCCTATTATCTGCTTTAGCCAGTATCGCCGGTCGGTTGCTTACTGGTACCTCTGCGGGTGNGCTTATCGAGGTTATGGGTTATGTAAATTTCTATTTGCTTACAACCTTACTTGCTTTCCCAGGCGTTTTTTTGTTCTGGTACATGATTAGACATGGGCTTGCCGACATATCTCTCGGAGATGTTGGTATAGGAAAGTAAGACTACCCAGAATAGTTTTTCCATCCATATTTCTTTAGTGAAAATTTTCCCTTGATGAAAACTATTCCCTCTTCTTCTAACAATGATTTCTGCAATANATAAGGCTTTGTTCCTGCCTTAAATGAGATGGAACCTTTTGAATTAACAACTCTGTGCCAGGGTAGTTTCGTTTCATCTGGAAGTATCCTCATGGTATATCCAACATACCGCGCGTAACCCGGTAATCCTGCTAGGTTTGCGATTTGTCCGTAGGTAGCAACTTTTCCTTTGGGAATTTCAAGCACGATTTGCCAGATTTGTTCTCTATGATCCAATTTAAACGCTCAACATCGTCGTATGTTTCCAGCAGATCATGATAGAGTGGGTCGTTTTATTTTAAAAGGACCGCATCGTGCGTGTTTTATTACTGCTGTTCATTGTGATCCCCTTATTGGAAATGATGTTACTTTTCGAAGTGGCTGATGTAATAGGCGGTTTATCTACGGTTGGTCTGGTCGTATTGACCGCTGTTATCGGCATTCAAATTTTAAAATCACAGGGGCTGTCAACTCTATTGCGAGCTCAAAATCGGCTTCAATCTGGTGAATTACCAGCACAAGAGATTGTTGAGGGAATGATGTTAGCAGCGGCGGGTGCTTTATTATTAACACCAGGCTTTGTTACTGATATTTTGGGATTTGTGTTTCTGGCGAGCCCTATGCGTAAATTAATGGCCAAACACACCATTCATTCAGGGATTGTCGCAACGATGGGTAATGATTCTGACAAGTTCAAATTTTGGTCTGCTAATTTGAAAAGCTCTTCGCGCTACAGGCACCATGGCAATATCTATGAAGGTGAGTATTCGGAGGATGAGCTTTCCCAAATTAACCAGAAAGAGCCGAAAAATGATTTTGAAGACGAGTCATACAGAGGAAAATAAATCTATAAAAAACAATAATATAGAGAAAATTTGAGTAAAATAGTAAAAAAAATACTCTTTATTGGNGTTAAGCTATTGAAATTTGCCTGAATATCCCCATCTAGGGACTCATCAGTTAATCTGCCGCAATCCTGCATATTTAGAGGGCTGTGGCATAAGATTGGCAAGGAGAAAAGGTCGCTACGGTTTTAGGACTAAAAGTGGTCAAACTCTCAATTGTGATAATCGATATTTTTGATTTAGGAGATCTAAAAAATGAATGTCCGGCCTTTACAAGATCGTGTCGTGGTTCGACGGATGGAAGAAGAAACAACGACATCAGGAGGAATCGTACTGCCAGGTTCGGCTACAGAGAAACCGGCCCAAGGAGAAGTTCTTGCTGTCGGTCCAGGCAAGCGATTAGAAAATGGTGATACTCAACCCGTTGATGTGAAAGTTGGTGATACCGTTGTGTTTGGTAAATATTCCAGTAATACAGTGAAAATCGGCGAAGAAGAATTACTGATTTTAAATGAAAGCGAAATTTTTGGTGTTATCGAGTCTTGATCAAGAGCTCGTTTATTCAACCNAATTTATCATTTAGACAAATAGGATTTATAAAATGGCTAAAGACGTAAAATTCGGCGATACAGCACGCCAAAAATTATTATCTGGTGTAAATGTTCTTGCTGACGCAGTAAAGGTAACTCTCGGACCAAAAGGTCGAAATGTAGTATTAGATAAATCTTTCGGTGCGCCTACTGTTACTAAAGATGGTGTGTCGGTTGCAAAAGAGATTGAACTAGAGGACAAGTTTGAAAATATGGGAGCTCAAATGGTTAAGGAAGTGGCTTCCCAAACTTCCGATGTGGCTGGAGACGGCACAACTACTGCAACAGTGCTCGCGCAATCTATTCTGAATGAAGGTTTAAAATCGGTTGCGGCAGGCATGAACCCAATGGATCTTAAACTCGGTGTCGATAAAGCAGTATCCGCACTAGTTGAGGAGGTAAGTGCGCTTTCCTCTCCCTGTGAGGATTCAAAAGCAATTGCTCAAGTTGGGACAATTTCGGCGAACTCTGACGAAGCTGTGGGTGAAATCATAGCAGAAGCAATGGATAAAGTTGGTAAAGAAGGTGTAATTACAGTAGAGGACGGTTCAGGCCTGGAAAATGAGCTTGATGTGGTTGAAGGGATGCAATTTGATCGAGGGTACTTATCAGCATATTTTATTAATAATCAAGATAGTATGAGTGCGGATCTAGAAAACCCATTGATTCTTCTATTTGACAAGAAGATCTCGAATATTNGGGACATGCTACCTCTTTTGGAAAATGTAGCTAAAGCTGGGCGCCCATTATTAGTTATAGCAGAAGATGTTGAGGGTGAAGCACTAGCAACATTAGTCGTTAACAATATGCGTGGGATTGTTAAAGTCGCAGCGGTGAAGGCGCCGGGTTTCGGTGACCGTCGCAAAGCGATGTTGGAAGACATTGGTATTTTAACTGGAGGCACTGTTATCTCGGAAGAAGTCGGTCTTAATCTGGAAGGAACAACAGTAGATGATCTAGGTTCTGCTAAGCGAGTTCAGATAAGCAAGGAAAACACGACTATAATCGANGGTGCTGGTNATGTGAAAAATATTGAAGGTCGTGTGGCNCAAATTCGAGCTCAGATCGAAGAAACATCTTCAGACTATGACCGAGAGAAGCTTCAAGAGCGCGTTGCAAAACTTGCTGGTGGAGTTGCTGTCATTAAAGTTGGTGCTGGTACTGAAATTGAAATGAAAGAAAAGAAAGCTCGGGTGGAAGATGCTCTTCATTCTACTCGTGCAGCTGTAGAAGAAGGTGTAGTGCCGGGTGGTGGGGTCGCTTTGGTTCGGGCGCTACAAAAAGTAGAAGGATTGACTGGCATTAATGAGGATCAAAACGTTGGTATTGCATTGTTGCTTCGCTCTGTAACTCAGCCGCTACGTCAAATTGTTGCAAACTCCGGTGAAGAGGCTTCTGTTGTTCTGGATAAAGTAAGTGCAGGTGACGGTAACTATGGTTTTAATGCTTCCACTGGCGAGTATGGCGATATGATAGAAATGGGGATTCTTGATCCCGCCAAGGTAACACGGACAGCGCTTCAAGCTGCCGGTTCAATAGCAGGCCTTATGATTACCACCGAAGCAATGGTATCTGAATTGCCAGAAGAATCAGCTCCGGCGCCTGCCATGCCTGATATGGGTGGAATGGGTGGAATGGGTGGAATGATGTAAAAATTCCAAAATCTGGAAGTCTAACTATTTTGGAAAATTGTTAGCCCGAGCTTTTTGATCTTACGCAGATTTANTCTGTATTCCTTCAGAATTCTCGGGCTTTCTTATTTTTAAGCCCTTTGTTTCGCTNNGNATTTGCAAGATCTCGTNTTGATTAGGGANTCCNGTCCCTGGAATTGAATTGTACGTANTCCATCTTTGGTAATTAAGTATTTTTCTAATAACTGCTTTAAAAAATCTAACCTATTTTTCTTTTAGTTCTGAATTTAGCTAGGGTGGGATTATTGCGTTTCCAAAGTTCCGCAAGGCATCTTTACATGCCGCAAAGTGTGAATTATCGTGTTTCTGGACAACGTTGAATTATTTTGCAGTTGACTTTAGTCAACTGCAAAATAACGGCAGATTAAATATTTACAAGAACTCAATTATTAGGAGNAGTGCGANCATGAGGCCGATGCCGCAATGGATTACACCGGAAACACTNGTCATTGGGCCTGTTTTCCCTTTTATTGCGTTTAATTCCAGAGCAGCAACTATTAATAATGTTATGGCAATCGCCAGTCCACTGACTCCTCCATCTAAAGATATTGGTACGCGGCCAATACCTGTGAGATGTGCTGAGGCTCCCATAAAAAACAACATTGGGAGAGAGAAAAGAGTGTTGGTTCGCGACGCAAGGCCAGCTTTCGCTAGTGCTCCAGCTGCCTCGGGCAGTGCTTCGTTGCCTCCCAGTACTTTTTCGTTTGATGCAATAACTATCTTTTGATTCGGCCAAATTATGAGCCATACATTAAGGAACATCAAAGTTCCTAGCACCATGCCGATGACAATGTAGTAGTTGATTGTGCCGCCTAAGAAGCCCGCAAGTATCACGCCAGAAAGGAAAGTGAAAAGTGCACCATATCGAAACCACCACAAAGCTCTGGGTACTAACTTCGAGATAGCCGATGCTTTTGAACTTGCATCAGTCTCTTTGAAGTACTCTGTTTGAACAAAATTAAAATAGTAAAGAAGACCTATCCACGCTACACCTGCAAAAAAGTGAATCCAGCGGAAGAGATGATTAATTAGATCACTAAATTCCATTATTTTAAGCCCCGAATTAGTTAATTTTTGTAACTATTAGCATTGTATCGGTTAGCTAAGTGTGAAGCTTAAGAAATGTTTCATCCNCCCGTTAGTATGACTAATTNGGCTCAGGGATAGCGCAGGAGGCCGATTTTGAGGATAATATGCCAATGATTGATAAAGACGATTTGCAAGATATTCCACCGATGGTCCCGGAACGGGACGATGTTGATACGCACCTTACTAACAAAAAAGCACAGGGCCAGGAAATTGTGCGTCCGAGTTACTACTCAGAAAGAATAACGGTGAGTACTTGGCCGGTTCGTATCATCTTATCGATTCTGCTCCTAGCTGCAGGCGCAGGTGGGTATGGAGCTTATTATTTTTATGATGTTTATCAAACGGATCTTCGGCAGGCGGGTTTGCGCCTAGGGGATCTTGAAGTTGCACTTGCTTTGGCCGGGGAATCAGCTGAAGAGTCAGACAATAATCTTATGGAAAATATAAATAGAACGATAGAGCAATATGATCTTCTTTGGGCAAATTGGCGCAACAACAATGCGCAATTTGATGATATTCAGGGTGAGATAGCGCGATTGAAGATGGCAAATGAGGGCCAGGATGAAGCTGCGGCGACTATGAGCGAAGCTATAGCGGCAGCGAACGAAAATCTCNTGGCTGGTGAAACTAGGTTAAATAATTTGAATAATGAATACGATCAGCTTGCTCAATCAGTAGTTTTGCTTAATGCCGGTCTAGACGAATTAGGTTCAATGCGAGGTGATCTTGAGGGTATAAAAGCAGCCTTAAGCAGCGGCGACAGCACGGTTCTAGGTTTGGTCGGTAGATTGGAATATATCGAACAGTCAATGGAATCTGTGAATGCCCACAGACTCCAGATCAACGAGAGCTTATTTAGACTGCAAGAAAATATTGAGATGCTTCAAAGGACTTCAGGCGCATCTGGCAGTGGAATCTAATTACCACTAAATATCGGGCTGCGTTTTTCGATGAATGCAGTAACACCTTCTTTGAAATCTTCGCGCGAAGCGCAGTCGGAGAAATAATCTGCTTCTGCTTGAAGTTGAGACTCAAATTCGCTCTCTAAGGAACGATAGAGAAGTGCTTTGGTGTTTCCATAAACATGCGTCGGGCCATTAGCCAATCGCGTCGCAAGAGCCTTGGTTTCTTCTTCTAAACTTTTCGTGGGGACTACGTAATTAATCATGCCAATATCTTTGGCAGTTTGGGCATCGAATCTATCGCCCAGTAAGGCGATTTCCATAGCTTTCTTAATACCTACTGCACGGGGCAGATGAAAAGAAGAAGAGCCGTCAGGGCTGGTTCCAATTTTACAGTAAGCGAGAGTAAAGAAAGCGTCTTCAGAGGCAATGACAAGATCACATGCCAGCGCTATCGATACACCGGCTCCTGCAGCAGCACCTTTGCAACTGGCAATGATAGGTTTTGGCATCCTTCTCATTGCAAACATTATCGGATGTAGATCATGAATTCGTAGGATGAACTCTTTTCGAATTTCTTCCGATGATTTTTTTATGGACTCGCCCATACCTTTTATATCTCCCCCGGCCATGAAGTGTTCCCCGGCGCCTCTCAGCACCGCACAACGCACTGAATCGTCTCTTTCAATGTCGTGTAGTGCATCATTTAACTCCATGCGCATTTCCATGCTAAGAGCGTTGCGTGCGTCTGGGCGATTCATTGTCAGAGTAGCAATTCCATTCTCATTGCTGAAATCAAGGTGTGGCATATTAAGTTCCTTTCGTTCTTTCTGTTCTTGAAGCTTAATAGTATACCCTGCGATCTTGCCTATCTAATATTTTATGGATATCTTGGCAAAACAGATCGGTTAGGTATAATACGCGCCCTCCCGGATCGTAAATGATTTAAAGGGCTTCCTGTGCGGACGTGGCGGAATTGGTAGACGCGCTAGATTTAGGTTCTAGTATCGCAAGGTGTGAGAGTTCAAGTCTCTCCGTCCGCACCATCTAAGTTATAAAATTGCTCGTTACAGCTTTTTGAGGCTGCTTTTGCATTTACTGGTATGTCGAATAATCAATTAGTTTAAACCCGCATTTACTGTTATCTCAACTTTAACTGCGCTATTCTGGTTTTATGAGAGAGCCCACAAAGCAAGGTAAACAACGACCTATCGCTAAGAAAGATTTAGATCTTCCCGTGTCTAGCAAAAGCGATGTAAAACAATTTTTGTCAAAAATCGCGGCTATGCCGAAAACTGGAGGAGATGCGCGTTTAATTTTTGCGCTGGATGCGACTGCTAGCAGAGAGGCAACTTGGGATATGGCAAGCCAGTTGCAGACAGAAATGTTTCTCAGCACCCAATGCCTTGGAGGGTTGAATGTGCAGCTTTGCTATTTTCGAGGTTTTGGGGATTATTTTAGTAGTGATTGGCAAAGCAATGCGGATGAGATTATGCAAATTATGTCTCGAATTTCCTGTCAGGCTGGCGCTACTCAGATAGAGCGGGTCTTTCGTCATGCGATTCGTGAAAACGAAAACAAGAAAATTAAATGCATTGTCTATATTGGTGATGCCATGGAAGAGAATATCGATGTGCTGGCCCAACTAGCGGGAAAGCTTGGCCTGCTGAATATCCCTTTGTTCATGTTCCAGGAGCATANAGATGCTTTGGCTAGAAAAGCATTTGTGGAATTAAGTCGACTTTCAGGTGGTGCTTATTCCCAATTTAGTGGAGCTAGCGCAGAGCATTTAAAGGAATTGCTGAAAGCCGTTGCTGTCTATGCGGCAGGTGGCCTCCGAGCCCTACGCGACTTTAGCGAATCATCATCTCGGGAAGTAAAATTGTTAGAAAAACAATTAAAGTCCTAAAAATATCCACTTACACTATTAGTGGTTTAAATTAAATACAGCCTATGATAGTCAGACTGCTTGCTCTGCTCGTCTTGCCGTTAATCGCTTATTACTTCGTTAAAGAAGTAAGTCAGCGTTATCAATTTAATTCGCGTCAAACTAGAATTCTATTCCTAATTGTTGCAGCTTTTTTAGTTATCGCTGTGCTAATAATACTGGGACGATTGCCGGTGGGATTTATACTGGCCCCGTTGGGTGCGGCCACCGCTTTTATAATTCGCTTCCTGCCAACAATCTTACGCTTGTTACCTATGTGGCAGATTTTTAAGAGTCGTGCAGCTTCTGCTAGGCCGCGACAAGAAAGCCAGANTTCAACAATTCGCACCGAATATCTATCTATGGAATTAGAGCATGATAGCGGTAATATGGACGGTGTCGTGTTGAAAGGGAAATTCACTAATCAAATTCTGTCCTCATTAACACTCGATCAGCTGACGGAACTGTATGTAGATTGTTGTTCGGATATTGATTCTAGTCAGGTATTGGAAGCCTACATCGAGCGTAAGTACCCTGAATGGCGGAGTCAAAGTGATTATGCAGGAGAGCAACGCGCTGTGCTGGATGAATCGAAAATGGATCGGCAATTAGCGATGGAAATTCTTGCTTTATCAGAGCCAANAGATAAAGAAGAGGTTGTTCTGGTTCACCGTAAACTCATGCAAAAGCTTCACCCTGATCGCGGGGGATCTGATTACTTCGCAAAAAAGATCAACGCTGCGAAAGACTTCTTGTTACGCGAATTTGAATAAGGTTTATTCTATTGTGGGCATCGTAATTAAACTAAGCAGGTTAACTTTTCAAAGTTGAGTAAAAGAGCGCCTTTGGATAAGCTTTGGTCCAATTCATTATTAGTGGATCCTTATTTCGGAAGAAAATGATAAGCCTCGGTGAGTTATTTAAATCGGTAACCTTAATTGAACGTAATGAGCAAAAAGCCGTTTTGGTTTCATTTGTTTTAGTTTTCATACTTATGGCTGCGTATTATATCCTGCGGCCNGTAAGAGACGCGATGGCGAGTGACTGGACAAACACTGAAATCAGCATGTTGTGGAATATTCAATTCTTCTTAAGTCTTATTTTTGTCGCGATTTATGGTGTTGCTGTTTCTCGAATTAAATTTAGATATTTGGTGCCCACCGTTTACGGGTTTTTTGCAGTTAGCTTTTTTTTGTTTTATGCCAGTTCCGACCTTGTTGTAAACCAGGTTTTGTTGGACAAGGGGTTCTATTTGTGGGTAAGCCTTTTCTCGCTTTTTCATGTTTCTGTGTTCTGGAGTTTAATGGCAGACCTATATCACACAGAACAATCAAAGAGACTATTTGGATTCATTGCTGTTGGAGCAAGTGCCGGNGCCATAGTAGGTCCGCTAGTCGCTGCAATTGCAGTTAATATTACGGGCTCTTCGGCGCTTATGCTTTGGGCTTCTTTGTTGATGCTATTTCCTTTGCCGATTATTTTCTACCTACAGTATTTAAAGGTATCAGAGCTGCACAATTCAGGAATAGAGATCAACCTCTCTAGTATGAGAATTGGTGGCAATCCTCTAACGGGATTTAAAAGTTTTTTTACCAGCCCTTATCTNATAGGAATAGCCGCGTTTATTTTGCTTTATACGGCAATAAGTTCTTTTGCTTATTTTGAGCAAACCAATTTGTTAAGAGGCTATACTCGAGACGAGCGCACTGAAATTCTCGCTTTATTAGCATTAGTGGTAAATTTTTTAACTTTTATTCTTGGTTTCTTTGCGACTGGTAGGCTAGCTTCTCGCTTTGGAATGCCAGCCACGCTCGCAATCGTTCCTCTCGTTATGTGTGCAGCGTTACTAATATTAGCTTTCGCTCCAATTTTAAGTATTTTGTTAGCTTTGCAGGTAGTGAGACAAGCCGGGAATTATGGAGTTACTAGACCGGCACGAGAAATGTTGTTCACATCAGTTTCCCGCGAGACCCGTTTTAAAGCTAAACCAGTAGTTGATGTAGCGATATATCGTGGGGGCGATGCGATTTGGTCTTCAGCATTTGCTTTTCTAACTGATGGAGTGGGCTTTGGGATTGCTACTATGGCCTTAATTGGAGCGAGCATAGCAGCAGTTTGGGCAGTAATAGGTACTATGCTAGGGCGGGCGTTTAATCGTCGCGGTACTTCGTATGGAAAAATAGGGTCAAGTGACGCAGTGACTGGCGATTTTGTTCATCAGTAACTCAATTTGCATTCAATCAGTAAACTAACCACTCCCAGGCTTTTAAAGTGGTAGAATCAGGCGTTGCTCTGAAATTCAGGACTTGCGATACATGACCCTTATCAGCAATGAAGATGTNATACAAAGTGTAGCCGATGCGCTGCAGTATATCTCTTACTATCATCCGCTCGATTTTGTTAAAGCAGTTAGCGAAGCCTATGAGAAAGAAGAATCGCGAGCAGCTAAAGACGCAATGGCTCAAATTTTGATTAATTCCCGGCTTTGCGCTGAAGGGAAAAGACCTATTTGCCAAGACACGGGTATAGTAACTGTTTTTCTGAAAATTGGTATGAATGTTCGCTGGGAGGGAAGTATGTCAGTTGCGGACATGGTTAATGAAGGTGTCCGTCGAGCCTACCTATTGCCTGAGAATGTCTTGCGCGCATCTATTCTTGAGGATCCAGCAGGAGCAAGAAAAAACACCAGAGATAATACCCCAGCGGTGATTCACACGGAGATAGTTGCTGGTAACTTTGTACAAGTGAAGCTTGCTGCAAAAGGGGGNGGATCTGAAAATAAGGCGAAGATGGCTATGTTGAACCCGAGCGATAGTATTGTTGATTGGGTTGAAAAAACCTTACCCACAATGGGAGCAGGCTGGTGTCCTCCAGGTATGTTAGGTATAGGCATCGGTGGTACTGCTGAGAAAGCTGCTGTCTTAGCAAAAGAGTCATTAATGGATCCTATAGATATTCACGAATTGCGAGCGCGCGGTCCACGTAATCGGCTGGAGGAACTTCGCTTAGAAATTATGGACAGGGCTAATTCTTTAGGTATAGGTGCGCAAGGCCTTGGCGGGTTAACTACAGTTCTTGATGTGAAAATCATGGACCACCCAACTCACGCAGCTTCATTACCAGTCGTGATGATTCCAAACTGTGCAGCTACTCGCCATGCACATTTTAGGCTGGATGGCAGCGGCGCGGCCGAGCTAAAGCCTCCTAGCCTGGATGAATGGCCAGAAATCACTTGGGATGTTGGACCACGAGCGCGCAAGGTTAACTTGGATAACATCACCTCTGCTGATATAGCTCAATGGGAACCAGGTGAGACACTTTTGCTTTCAGGTAAGATGCTAACTGGAAGAGATGCTGCTCATAAGAAGTTGCTCTCTATTTTGAATAAGGGAGAGGCTCTCCCTGAAGGTGTGGATTTTACTAATAAATTTATTTATTACGTTGGTCCTGTGGATCCGGTACGTGACGAAATTATTGGGCCTGCTGGCCCAACTACGGCGACCCGTATGGACAAGTTTACGGATAATTTATTAGAGAAAACGGGTTTAATTGGCATGATAGGAAAAGCAGAAAGGGGCCCCGCCGGTATTGATGCTATTCGCAAACACAAAGCGGTCTACCTTATGGCAGTCGGTGGCGCTGCATATCTTGTTTCAAAAGCCATAAGTAAAGCTCGAGTTGTTGCGTTCGAAGATCTTGGAATGGAAGCTATTCATGAATTTGAAGTGGATGAAATGCCAGTTACGGTGGCTGTTGATATTCATGGTACGTCGGTGCACCAAATAGGGCCCGACCTATGGAAAGCTAAGATTGCCGAGAAACTTGCAATCGATGTCACCTAACTAGAGTCTTTTTTTTCTAATCCGTTGTTAATACACATATCGGCGTAATTATTGTCGAATTTCAGAGATATTTCGGGCGAAATATCTCTAATATTTATGCTGGTGTTATTCATTTCTATCGCGTCGCTATCCATCACATTGTGATCAAATTTGTAAATTGTATGATTGGTACCTTCAATTGCAGATTGGTCATAATTTCTAGTTTGGGCTTCCACTGCTTCGTTATACCTTTTATATTTTTTTAGCGCTGAGGATCCATGTCGCTGCTCTAACATCCGCCTAACTATGTGCGGCGCAAGAATAGAGGCGCTGGCGTTATTGCCTCCGAACCCCTTGGAGTTAATTATTGTGGCGTCGATGTTATCTGCTCCTACTTTTTTATGTGCCATAAGGAAGTCTAAGCGGTTTTTAGAAACATCCTCAGCAATATGGTTAATGGTAAGAATGCCGGGTAAAACTCCGTGCATGAAGCTGCCTAAGGCTGCAGATAATTGATCTCCAGCGGAAGTGGCTAGGGAGTGCCCAACATACGACTTAATGGCTGAGACGGGCCATTTCTCTATGCCAAATGCTCCAGCAATTTGGCTGAGTATATGGGATTCGGTGGTGCGATTTTGAGGCGTCCCGGTACCGTGCGAATGTACATATGTTCGGTGCTTTAAAGCTTTCTCTCCGATTATGTTTTGAGTCGCAGCAACGGCTTTTGCCATCGTTATATAGTTTCCAAGGCCAGGACTAGTAATTGATTTTTTATGACCGTCTGCCGCTATGTAGACTTCGTTTACACCGCCTAAAATATTTGCGCCTAAATGCAGAGCCAATTCGTCATCAAATAGCACTGCGAACTGAGCTGATTCCCCGAGAGTGAATCCAGAATTTGCCGCAAATGGTCTACATGCTCTGCGATAATCAACCTCTTCATGCTCTTCGAGATTATCTAGTTTTCTGAGCGATTGATCGTCAGCTAAGGCATTCATGGTGGCGAAGCCATCTAAAGATTCAGGAAATATTGGTGCTTCGGTGGCGCCAACAATCACTACTCGATGAGAACCAGACTGAATGTCTCTTACCGCTTGTCGCAAGTTATAAAGAAACGTCGCGCAGGCCGCAACATTTGTGCCATTTGCTCCTAAATTTCCTAGAACATATGCGTTGACAAAATCTGAGGGCATTTCGGCATAGCCAAGTGGCATTTGCTTTGACGTCACTTTTTTCCCCAGAATACGGGCCTGTAACAACCCCCCAAAGCCATTGTAGTCTAATTGGCCCATAGCGCTTCCGGCATAGACTCCAATTTGATCGGGAGGCACAGTCTGCCTAATCGTCTCCCAATCAATCCCGATTGAGTTAATCGCGTCAGAGGCAGCATAGATTGTCAATTGCAGCGCGCGAGGATGATTGCGGGACTGGTATAATAGGGAAGGATCGAATCCAGAGGGAAGCTGTCCTGCGCAATTCACATCGGCTTTGCTGAAACAATCAATCAAGACTTCGAAGTTATTCTGGACATGAACCGTTACTTGGTCCGAGGAATTATTTGCATCATTAACAATAGTCCAGCCAACAGGTAGTGGTGTCGGCATTTGTTTTCGCTTAAGCACAAACTCAAAACCATTGTCATTAGTTGTTAGTAAATTAGCTCGGCGGTGAAAATGAATTTGATCTGGGTCGAACAGGTTGCATTCCAGTTTTCGAATTAATGTTGATTGGATAAGGTGTTGTTCGATGCTATTAATATAAGTAGCTAACTCGACTTTTTTGCCATTGGCATCGATCCAGTTACCATGCTGGAGCTTTAACCGACCGGTTAGTGCTGCCAGAGACGTCAAGGTTTCAATGCTTGAGTTTTCATTTAAGGCGTCAATTACCATTCTGCGATAGCCATGATGGCCTGAACTGCGACCTGCTGCATTAATTCCGCCGAATCCAGTAATTATAGGTAATCTAGCCATGAGTTCTCAGTCAAACTGCTTTTTAGTTGCAATGAATTTTTATAGATTCAGGTCTGTTTCTAAATAGGGTACATTAAGCATCAATTAAGATATATCGGCCATTAAGAATTAGTCTCTAATTAGAATGCGCTTCCGTGACTTTGGGTTTGCGGGCAACAATTTATTTGTTATTGCCTATTGATAAGGACTATATTTGATAGCTATGTTCGTTAGGATTAGACTCTTCCTGAAACTTATTGGCCTGTATTTTAGGTCGGTCATTAGTTATAAGACTGAACGTGAAAATTTCTGAAACATATAGTGCGCGCTTGAAGGCGCTTCATGGCGCCCTAGGCATAGCAGAACACTACATGGATAGCTGCCGGATGCCACTATGTGAGGAAGCCGCAGATCTTGTAGATACTGAAGCGGATATTTATGGTCGTCCTCAGCGTCTTACAAAAGAAGCCTTTCACGCATGGAAAGGTATGAAAGCAGGTGCCGCAGCTGACGGAGTTACTTTGTTTCTCATCTCGGCTTTTCGTGGAATCGATTATCAGCATGATGTTATTGCGCGCAAATTGCGTGGAGGTAGAAGTATTGAAGAGGTTTTGCAGGTTAATTGCGCCCCTGGCTATAGCGAGCATCATACTGGCAGGGCTATTGATGTTGGCACCACTGGTTGCGACGCTTTGGTTGAAGCATTTGAGTTTACAGAGGCATTTCGGTGGCTTGAAAGTAATGGTAACGAGTACAGTTTTTTCATGAGCTATCCACGAAAAAACCAGTTTGGTATTAAATATGAACCTTGGCATTGGTGCTTCCAAAAACGAGAGAAGTAGAGGGTGTTATGGACAAAGAAAAACGTATTGCGGTTGAAGCGGCAACATTCAGGCGCCTCGTGAATCACTTGGACAATCACAAAGAAGTGCAGAACATCGACTTGATGAATTTGGCCGATTTCTGCAGAAACTGTCTATCTAAATGGTATAGAGCGGAGGCTGAAATCCTCGGTCATGAAGTTAGTTATGATGAGGCGCGTGAAATTATATATGGCATGCCATATACGGAATGGAAGTCACAGTATCAACGAGAAGCTACCCCACAGAAATTAGAAAAATTCCAGAAAGGAAGTAGCTAACTCATGTTTAAGTATTAGCAACCCGGTAATTTCTATATGGTTGGTTATAGTCTTATAATCAATAATGCTAGTTGCTAATTTAGAGTTAGTGTTCTCTAGACCAAAATTGCCTAGAGATTTTAATAGATTAGTTGGCTTCTTTTTGGATAATTGTGCTCTCAAGTTTACAATTATCCTTTTACGGCTCTTCGTAATCTATATCGATGATGCGGTAGTGCTGTTTGCCGCTCGGCGACCTAATTGCTAATTCAGTGTCTTCGTATTTTCCTAAAAGCTCCATTCCTAATGGGGAGTCGATACTTATATAGCCTTTTTTTGGGTCAATTTCGTCAGGCCCCACTATACGATATGTCATTATGTTGCCGTCTTCTTTCTCAAGAGTGACAAAAGCGCCAAAGTAAACTTTCCCGGTGTTGTCCGGGGGTGTTGAGACTACAATAAGTTCTTCTAATCGTTTGCTGAGATAGCCTATTCGTCGATCTATTTCTCTAAGCCGCTTTTTGCCATAGATATATTCGGCATTTTCAGATCTATCGCCAAGAGCGGCAGCTTCTGAGACTGATGCCGTGACCTTTGGGCGTTCGACTTTCCATAGCTCATGTAGTTCTTCTTTTAATTTCCGTTCACCTTCAGAGGTTATGTATTTAGCGCCTGATTTTTGAGGTGGCCGGTATCGAATCATTGTTAGGTAGTTTCCAAGTCTTCCATAATAAGAGGTAGTTGATCTTTGTTAGCTTGATTTGACGGCTTAGGAGTATAGGGAATCAAACGGACTCCTATACCTAGCAATCTAACTGGCTTGTTTCCCCTCGAAAAACCTTCCTTAAAAAGTGAAGTATAATGGGTTAATTCAGCGACTGGTGACACCATTTCTACTGTTGTTTTAGCGAAATCATGGAATTTGATCTTTACGAATTGTTTTCTTATTAAGTAATTGCTTGAAATTTTTTCCATTCTTTTGGTCAATTGATTCATAAGTTTGGGTAATTGAGCAAGACAGGTATCTATATCTGGTAAATCTTCAATATACGTGTTTTCTACACTTACAGACTTTCTAATTCTTTCTTTTTGCACTGGCCTTTCATCAATTCCTAAACTCAATTGCTTTAGTCTTTCTCCGAACCTTCCAAAGTGTTTGTGCAATTCCTCCGTATTTAATTTGCGTATGTCCCCACAGTTTTCTATACCAAGATGTTTCATTTTCCGGGCTGTAACCTTTCCAACTCCATGTAATTTTTCAACTGGAAGAGTTGCAACAAACGCTTCTGCTTCCTGCGGTTGGATTGCAAATTGACCATCCGGTTTATCCCAGTCACTGGCTACTTTGGCTAGAAATTTATTTGGTGCAATACCTGCGGATATTGTGATGCCGATATTCTCTAGAATTTGAGTACGAATCTTTCTGGCGATTTCAATTGCGCTTCCATTCATAAGTTTGCATTTGCTTACATCAAGGTAGGCTTCGTCCAATGAGAGTGGCTCTATAAGGTCTGTGTAATATTCGAAAATCCCATGAATTTGATGCGATGCCTCACGGTATTTTTCCATATTAGGTCGAATGATAATTAGTTGTGGGCACCGCTTTCTGGCAGTAGCTGAGGCCATTGCGGAGTGTACACCGAATTTTCGCGCATCATAATTACAAGTAGCGATAACTCCTCGCCGTTCGGGTGATCCGCCTACAGCGATAGGTTTTCCAATTAGGCTGGGGTTGTCACGCATTTCAATAGACGCATAAAAACAATCGCAGTCGCAGTGGATGATTTTTCTATCAAAGTTCATAGCTTGACCTACTTCCTTTTACGTAAAAACTATATTAGGCCTGGCGATATTTTTAATGCGGGGCGAATGAAAAATTAACCGCTTTTTCTCTCAAAATCATGCATAAATGCTGCTAAAGCTTTACACCCTTCTTCAGGCATTGCATTATAAATAGACGCTCGGACACCGCCTACGTTTCTGTGCCCTTTGAGTGCGTAAAGCCCTTTCTCAAGTGCTTGGTTTAAAAATTCGTCCAATAAATTATTGTCAGCAAGGTTGAATGTGATATTCATGATGGATCGATGCTCAGGTTGAGCTGTAGCCAGGTAGAAGTTCGATTGATCGATTACATCGTAGATTAAATTTGCCTTAGCTTCATTTTTTTCTTCAACTGCAGCCACGCCGCCTTGCTCTGATAACCACTCCAGCACTAGTTTCATCATGTATATTGCGAACGTATTGTTGGTGTTTGCTAAACTGTGTTTTTCAGAATAGGTTTTATAATGCAGAAGATTCGGGGTATTTGGCATTGCAAACTCAAGAAGATCTTCTCTAATTATGACTAATGCGAGGCCTGAAGGCCCCAAATTCTTCTGCAGACCGGCAAAGATGACCCCGAAGTTGCCTATATCGAGTTTGCGAGAAAGGAACTCTGAAGTCATATCGGCTACCAGAGGGACCTTATTGCTCATTGGGAATTGCTGAAAGCGCGTACCGTAGATTGTATTATTGCTAGTGATATGTAAGTAAGAATATTCGTCTTCAATTAGTTTAGGGTCTATTGTGGGAATACGGTCATAGTTTGTTTCTTCGCTACTGGCAATTATATCTATGTCACCGAAGCGGGCCGCTTCCTTATTAGCTAACTTGGCAAAATTGCCAGATTCAACGTAAGCTGCTTTCCGCTCTTGCTTCCGGTTGAGCAAGTTTAGTGGTATGGCAGAAAATTGCATTTGAGCACCACCATGGACATACAAAATTTTGTAGTTGGACGGGATGTTTGCTAACTCGCTTAGTAATTCATCTGCTTCATTAATAATGGCCTCGAACTCTTTGGATCGATGACTGATTTCAATTACAGAAGCGCCCATACCTGCATAGTTTAAAAATTCTTGTTGCGCTTTTTGCATAACCGATGTTGGCAGCATGGCGGGCCCTGCACCAAAGTTAAAAACTCGAGTCATTATTAAATTCCTGCTTTAATGTTTAAAGAACAGTTACTTTAATTACATCATTGATGTGCGCAATTGCCTCGAGAGCTAAATCAGAGGGTGCGCTTTCAAGATCTATGAGGTTATATGCAATTTCATCCCGGCTTTTGTTAAGCATGTCTATTACGTTAATGTTTTGATCCGCTAGTACTGATAGGATTTGTCCAAGCATTTTTGGTACGTTTTTGTTGCTAATAGCTAATCGTGTGCTGCGTTCGGCATTTATATCTCGATCTAGATGGAGATTGGGGAAATTCACGGAATTCTTAATATTACCATTCTCTAGAAAATCCCGCAGTTGGTCTGCCGCCATCATGGCACAATTCTCCTCAGCCTCAGCCGTGCTCGCACCAATGTGCGGCATTGAGATCACATTTTTGTGACGGTGGAACTCCGGGCGTGGGAAGTCGCAAATGTATTTGCCAATTTTTCCAGAGCTCAGTGCTCTAAGCAACGCTTCAGTATCGACGATTTCATCTCGAGCGAAATTTAGGAGAGTAGTTCCAGTTCTCATCGTGGCAAAGATGGAGGCATCAATTAGGTTTCGGGTTGAATTTAAGGCTGGGAGGTGAAGAGAAATAAAATCTGATTTCCCTACCAAGATGTTTAAATTTTCAATTCTTTTGACCTGGCTAGGCAATCTCCATGCCGCTTCTACAGAGAGCGCGGGGTCAAACCCCTGAACTTGCATCCCTAGCTTAATAGCCATATCTGCGACTAACGAACCTATGGATCCCAACCCAATAACTCCTAATGTCTTGCCTGCAATTTCGTTACCTTTGAATTTCTTTTTCTCAGCCTCCATCATTTTCGATAATTCAGTGTAATCTTGGACCGAGTGCTGATTACTCGCGAAACTTATTCCGGGAATGATCCCTCGCGACGCCAGTAATAGGCCGCAGAGCACTAACTCTTTTACGGCATTTGCATTCGCACCTGGGGTATTAAATACTACGACCCCGTTCTCAGTGCAATTCTCTACAGGAACATTGTTAATGCCTGCACCAGCTCGTGCTACAGCCCTTAGACTTTCATTAATTACTCTCGGGTCTAATTTGTGACTTCGAAGAAGAATGGCTTCAGCTTCATCTAGGTCTGCATCTACCGCATATCGATCCTTGGGGAAGCGATTTAGGCCTTTTTCCGAAATGGCATTAAAAGTTTTAATCCTGTACATGTTTTACTTTCCTGGTTTCCTGCCTTTCAAGAATAGAGAGATTCGCAGTTTGTCGCTGCAAATTAATTGTAAGTTTTTGCTGAGTCATTTACCGTGATACTGCTTGTTCGATCGGCAATCCGGAGTGGGATAAAGAAATTTTCAAAGCGACTAATTATGTCCCGATTTGACCTGAAGTTCCAGCAGCTTTTCAATTTCTTTATGATAAATTTCCGGTGAGTGAGTAATGCAGGTTATCATTGCATTTTAACTAAAAGCGAGAAGGTAAATGGAGGGATTTGAACCGGGAATTCCGACACTGATCGAAGGAATAGGTGTTTCTGTGTATCGGCTACTAGGCCGTAACCCAAGTCCTATGACTGGTCCAGGTACGAATAGTTATCTTATTGGTCAGCAAAGACTTTGCCTGCTTGATCCAGGGCCAATAAATAGTGATCAGTACGATAGTTTTATGTCCGCCATAGGTAATCGTAAACTTGAGTATATACTGGCAACTCACACACACGGTGATCATTCGCCCGGCGCAGCGCGAATTCATATTGCCACGGGCGCTGAATTAGTTGGCCTGCCAGCACCAGAAGGAATAGCACAAGATAAAAGCTTCCAGCCGGCACGCGAATGGAAGGATGGGGATGAAATCGATTGTGGTGAATATGTTGTACGTTTGATACATACTCCAGGCCATGTTTCTAACCATATATGTTATTACTTGGTGGATAAAGGAATCTTATTTACCGGTGATCATGTGCTGCAGGGTACAACTTCTGTAATTTTGCCACCCGATGGGGATATGAGTGCTTATCTTGATTCCTTGCGACGGCTACTAGACTTGGAGTTACTTTTTTTGGCTCCCGGCCATGGTGGCATAATGGATAAACCTTACGAAGAAATTAATAAGCTCATCGCACACCGCTATATGCGTGAAGAAAAAGTTGTAGCGCGACTTAAGGACCTTGGAGAATGTTCAATTGATGAGCTTGTGCTTGCTGTCTACGACGATGTAGCAAGACATTTGATTCCGTGGGCTAAAAAAACCCTGTTGGCTCACCTGATAAAGTTAGAAGGGGATAAACTAGTCAAAAATACCAAAGTAGGCTGGAAAATTGCTTGATACTAACGCCAGACCTAAACTTTTGGTTTTTTGTGTTTACAAAAACTGGCAGTAAGCAGACCTTATTTGCCAAAACTACAATAAGTTAATGGCTCTTCTGGTTGCGCAACTAATACTTTTGACCCTCAGAATATGTTTAAAAATAGTATTGTTATAACCATCTAAACATGATTAAACACTCCTTTTGTGATCAAGAATTGATTCCGATAGGCATCAGCAGTTGCCTTTTAGGTGAGCGTGTGCGATACGATGGTGGTCATAAGGGGCATTCCTACATTACTAAAACGCTCGGCCAATATTTCGATTTCAGACCTTTTTGTCCGGAAGTAAGTATTGGGCTAGGTATCCCTCGCAAACCTATTCGTTTATGGCGTAACCAAGAGAAAAAGATTCGTTGCGTAAATATGGGAAATACCGAGCTTGATTACACCGATGAATTAACAAAATGCGGCGCTGAACAAAAAGAGTGGCAACAGCAATTATGTGGTTACATTTTGAAAAAAGATTCGCCCAGCTGTGGAATGGAAAGAGTCAAAGTCTGGGGTAATATTATGCCGATACGGGAAGGTGTCGGAGTATATTCTCGGTGCTTAATGGACAACTTTCCTTACTTGCCTGTAGACGAAGAGGGCCGTCTAGGTGATCCAGCGCTTAGGGAGAATTTCATTCAGCGAGTTTTCGCAATGCATCGTTGGCGGGATATGGTCAAAACAGGACTGACTGTGGGGAAGCTGATCGATTTTCATGCCCGCCATAAATTAATCATTATGAGTCACGATCAGGTTAGTTATCGTCAACTTGGTCGACTAGTCGCTGCAACAACCAGAGAAAATCTTCGTTTGAATGCGGCCAGCTATTTGGCTTCTTTTATGGAAACGCTGAAACTTCATGCGAGTCGTGGTAACCACATGAATGTCCTGCAGCATATCCAAGGATATTTAAAAAATGCATTAGACCTTGAGGACAAACAGGAACTGGTACAAACATTTGAAAACTATCGCCTAGGACAAATACCATTAATTGTGCCATTAACACTCCTCAATCATTTTTTTAAAAAATTTCCTGACGAATATATAGCCAATTCCTGGTATATGAACCCTTACCCAGCTGAGCTTAAATTACAAAATGAGATCTGATGCCAATGATTAAGGTTATTGCTATTGACCATATTGTATTAAGAACTTCAAAAATAGCGGAGATGAAGGAGTTTTATTCCAATATTCTAAATTGCCCTCCAGAGAGAGAGTTATTAGACCTAGGCTTGTTGCAGTTGCGTGCGGGCTCTGCTCTCATTGATTTGGTGCCTGTGGATAGTGAGCTTGGTCGTTTGGGCGGGAAAGCGCCAAACCAGGATGGTAGAAACATGGATCACTTATGCCTCCAGATAGATAACGTTGAAGATTCAGAATTACTTGACTACTTAGAGAGAAGCGGCATCAAGGTTGAGGAATTTGCTGAGCGATATGGCGCTGAAGGGCTTGGTAGATCCCTTTACATAAATGATCCGGAAGGGAATATTGTCGAATTGAAATATTCAAAAAAATGATTTACGCAGTTTTCTCCTCCATTGTGGGCGTGATCTTAAAATTTAAAAAACCGTAAATTATAGCAACTACAGGATTAATCAAATTAAAAAAGCAGTAAGGCAGATACGCAAAAGTTGCTACCCCTAATGTCCCGGCCATATACGCCCCGCAGGTGTTCCAGGGTATCAAGGGTGAGGTTATAGTTCCTGCATCTTCTAAGGTTCGTGATAAATTTTTCATATCTAGATGTCTCTTTTCATACTCGAGTTTATACATACGTCCGGGCAGTACGACAGAGATATACTGGTCAGAAGTGATGATGTTTGAGCCAATGCAGGTGGCGATAGTTGTCGCAATTAAACTGCCTGTGCTGCTTACAAAAGAAATTGCATATTCAACAAGGCAACGCAATAGGCCAGTGTGCTCCATTACCGCTCCAAATATCATCGCACATAAGACCAGCCATGTTACAGACAGCATTGAGCTCATTCCACCACGAGTCATCAAGCTATCGAGAGTTTGATTTCCGCTACTTAACACGAAGCCGTCAAAAAGGGTGTACCAGGCACCTTTGAAGAGAGCAAAAAATACGTTTGGTGCCTCGCCGGCTAAATTGATGATTGCTGGTTGTTGAAATATCAAGGCGATGATAATACCTAGAAAAGTACCAGCTAGGATAGTTGGGATTGGTGGGAATTTTTTGTTTGCCATTACTAATAAGACGATTACCGGTAAAAGCATGATAAGGTTAATTGTGAAATTCTCGGTTAATAAGTTAAGAGTTATCTGTAAATCACTTGTGCTGTTGGTTGAATCAGTATTTAAACCGGCGAAGGTAAATAGAATCAGAGCAATCAAGATGCTTGGTATAGTTGTCCAGGTCATATGCCCAATGTGCGTAAACAGATCGGTCCCTGCGACGGCAGGGGCTAAATTCGTCGTATCGGAAAGAGGAGACATTTTGTCGCCGAAATAGGCCCCTGAAATGATTGCGCCTGCTGTAATTTCGGGTGACAAACCCAAACTTGCCGACGCGCCAATGAGAGCAATACCTATTGTGCCGGCGACCGTCCATGAACTTCCGATGCTTAATGCAATGAGTGCGCAAATAACGCAACTGGCCGCATAGAATATGGAAGGGTTTAAAATTAAAAGGCTGTAATAAATCATGGTTGGAACAGTGCCTGCCATGATCCAACTACCAATCAAAGAACCAACGCAAAACAACACCAGTAATGGTTTAATTGCAACCGTAATGCCAGTGACAATACTGTTTTCAATTTGTATCCAGGTCTGCCCATTGCGCCAGCCTACAAGTGCTGCAACTGCAGCGCCAGAGCAAAGTGCTATTTGGTTAGGCCCGGAGCTGGCGTCTTCACCAAACAGAAAAACTGAAAAAGACAGAAGGCAAATCAGTACTGAGATTGGAACAAAGGCTTGAAAAACTGTAGGGGGTGCCGAGTTACAGCTTCCAGGTTCTAAATTTTGCGATACGATCATTCAGCATCACCTCGTTTGAAGCGCAAGCATAAAGCTTATTCTAGTAGGTTGTCTATTTGAACGCATGTTTAGCAATGATTTAAGGTATAATGACATCTTTCTAGGTAATTTCAGGGTTTTCCGGGTAGTAAAAACGTTTGTAGATTAATGGATGAGTATAAGTGGGTAGTGCAGAAAGTTATATGACTGAGATCGAAGCCTATGTGAACAAGCTGGGTATCCAGGCTCGTGCTGCATCGCGGGAAATTTCGAAAGCAACTACGGCTGAAAAGAACGAGTCGCTGCTTGCGACTGCAGAAGCTATAAATGTTAATCGGACATTGTTAATACAAGCTAACAAGAAAGATTTGGAGGTTGGTGTTGAGAAAGGGCTTGAGACAGCTTTAATGGATCGTCTCGAGCTTACTGAATCCCGTATCAATGGGATGATTGAGGGGTTGCAACAGATAGTTGCGCTGGATGATCCAGTTGGACAGATTAGTGATTTAAAGTTTCGGCCTAGCGGCATTCAAGTGGGGAAAATGCGGGTGCCTTTGGGTGTGATCGGGATTATTTATGAGTCTCGCCCGAATGTGACAGTCGAAGCTGCTAGCTTATGCCTGAAATCAGGTAATGCAACTATTTTGCGTGGTGGTTCTGAAGCTCTGCATTCGAATCAAGTAATCGCCGCTTGCATTAAAGAAGGCTTGCAAGCTGCGGGTTTAAGTGGGAACGTAATTCAAGTTTTAGATCGTACCGATCGAGAAGCTGTAGGTAAATTAATAACTATGCCCGAATACATAGATGTTATTATACCTCGTGGTGGTAAGGGTTTGATTGAACGAATTAGCAGGGATGCAAAGGTCCCAGTCATAAAACATCTCGATGGCAATTGCCATCTCTATATCGATGAAAGCGCTGATCTGGAGAAATCCATAACAGTTGCTGTGAATGCAAAGACTCAGCGATATGGAACTTGTTGTACTTTGGAATCGCTTCTTGTCGATGAGGCGGTAGCTATAAATATATTGCCCAAACTCTGTGAAGAATATAGGGCTCACAATGTTGAATTACGAGGATGTGAGAAAACTCAGGCAATTGTTGATAGTGTCATACCAGCGACTGAAGAAGATTACAGTACCGAGTATTTGGCGCCAATTATATCAATTAAAATTCTCAATGGTCTGGATGAGGCGATTAATCATATAAACGAATATAGTTCACAACATACGGATTCAATAATGACGCAGGACCAGTGTCGTGCGCAGCGTTTTCTGCGTGACGTAGATTCGAGTTCTGTTATGGTTAACGCGTCTACTCGATTCGCGGATGGCTTTGAGTATGGACTGGGGGCTGAAATCGGAATTTCTACCGATAAGCTGCACGCGCGCGGGCCTGTTGGCCTGGAGGGCTTAACTTCACAAAAATTCATTGTGCTTGGGGATGGTCATATTCGACAATGACGTCTCGTATAGGTGTTTTGGGAGGCATGTTTGATCCGATTCATAACGGACACGTGCAGGCCGCGGTTCATGCCTACCAAAGTCTGTCTCTGAGCCTGGTTAAACTGGTTCCTTGTGCAATACCTAACCATAGAGCAGTAGCACATTCTGAAGCGGATCATCGGCTTGCGATGATCGAAATTGCAATTAAAGAGCAAGTTGGGTTGGAAGTTGATCCAATAGAACTGGAAAGGGAAGGTGTTTCCTACTCAGTTGATACGATGCTTAAGCTATCAAGTCGAACAGAAAATACAGATTATGTTTTTATTCTAGGTATAGATGCGTTTAATACACTACACCTTTGGCATAAGTGGGAAAACTTATTTGATTTGTGTTGCTTTTTTGTTTTAGCGCGTTCGAATGTAGCAATTAATGAGGATCTAGCAAAAGCGATAAACTTGGATGAAAGAAGGGTAAATTCATCTGATGCTCTTTTTAGAACTAGAGGCACTGTATATTTCGCCTCAGATTTCAATTGCAGTTTTTCTTCTACCGAAGTTCGTAACAAACTTAATAATGGGGCAGATCTTCGGAGAGATCTAAATGAGAATGTCGTGTCTTACATACAGAATAATTTTTTGTACCGTTCGCCTAGGTGAGTGAATATTTTGAACAGTAAAATATTAGCTGGAATAACTTTAGAAGTGTTAGATGATCTCAAAGGTCAATCGATATGCTGTATAGATGTTAAAACTTTGACTTCAATTACTGATTATATGGTAATAGCCACAGGGAGATCTAATACGCACGTCAAAGCGCTAGCAGACAATGTGGTGAAGAAAGTAAAGGAAGTAGAGCAGGAAGTGGTGGGAATGGAAGGTAGGATGCAATCGGAATGGGTGCTAGTGGATTGCGGTGGCGTCGTTATTCATATCATGCTAGCGCCTGTTAGAGCACTGTATAACCTTGAAGAACTTTGGAATTTCGAGGTTCCTAAAGAGAGCGAACTAAAAAAGTGTAAATCTTAGTTTTGCGGTTTCAAGTTATCCATGCATATTTCTTTGATTTCAGTGGGCACTAAATTGCCAAACTGGATTAAACAAGGTTTTGAAGAATATGAGAAGCGTATATCAGGGCCTCTCGGTTTTACCTTGGTCGAAATTCCCTTGGTTCATCGTAGAAAATCTGTCCCTGCCAATCGGTTTATCAAAAAGGAAGGGGAAGCGATCTTAGCTAAAATAGAGCGTCATGATTACGTCATCGCATTGGAAGTGACTGGACAACGTTTGTCTACGGCGGATATTGCAACTCGATTAGGTGATTTTAAATCCTCAGGTCAAAATTTGGTTTTTCTGGCTGGGGGGCCCGACGGATTGGCTTTGGATTGCAGGGCGAGGGCGAATGAAAAGTGGTCACTTTCCGATTTAACCCTACCCCATTGGTTTGTGCGGGTTCTTCTCGCCGAGCAACTTTATCGAGCCAATAGTCTACTGCAAGGCCATCCATACCATCGGAAATGACGAAACGGAATGAAATAGTGCTCTTTAGCGTACTTTTGTCCAAAAATTGGGGTATGTGGCTAAAAATCAATCAAATTACTCACAAAACGCGCTAGACTTGTTGTTCTGTATATGTATAGCAACTTAATTAGTAGTTTGGGGTCTAAAATAAGCTTTAGAGGCGTATTTGATAGCCGATTATCTTGAATTAGTTATAAAGCGTCTATGTGGGGGCGGCGGCTAAGTCGGTTTTTGAGCGATGATAAAAAACTGATAGGGCTTCGGTCATTTTGACCGCTAGAGGCGATAAATAGTAAGAGATAAAATACTCCCAGGCTTTTTTCTTCTTATGTGAAAACAACCTTTAGGAAATTAATACGTATGGACGGTAAGTGGCAGCTTAAAGATCATGAAGCTGAACAGCGACTTTTCAATCGTCGATTGATTGCAGCTGCTGTTATTATCTTTGCGCTGTTTACTTCTCTAGTTGCCAAGCTCTTTGACCTGCAGGTTACACAACACGATTATTTTTCGGCGCGATCTGATGGCAATCGCTTGCATTCACAATATGTATCTCCTGCAAGAGGGCTCATCTTCGATCGGCAAGGCGAGTTGTTAGCAGACAATCAGCCAATCTTCAATTTAATGGTAGTCAAAGAACAAGTGGAAGACCTTGACGCCACTCTTAAATATCTGAGTAGTTTAATTCGACTAACAGAGGAAGATATTGAGCAATTCAATGCTCGCATGCAGCGAAATCGTGTTCCATTTGCATCAGTGCCGCTGCGATATGTGTTAAGCGAAGAAGAAAAATCCCGGGTTGCCGTAAAATCACATTTGCTTCCGGGTATCGCTATTGAACCACAATTTGTTCGTCAGTATCCACTGGGCAGTTTAACTGCGCATGCGATTGGTTATGTTTCAGAGATTAATAGGCAAGAGTTGGATAGTCTTTCAGAAGAAGATAGAGAAAATTACGGGGGTACTAACCATATAGGTAAGAGTGGCATTGAAAGAACTTATGAAGATATTCTGCATGGCGATGTTGGCTATGAAATTGTGGAGAAAAATAATAGGGGTCAGGTAATGAGATACCTAGATCGCGCTGACCCTGTCGCAGGTAAAAATATCACTTTGCACTTACACGCCGAATTACAGCGAGCGGCAGAGGAGGTATTGGGAGATATGCGCGGTGCTGTTGTAGCGATAGAGCCAGCGACTGGCGGAATCTTAGCCATGGTAAGCAAGCCAGCGTTCAATCCAAATCTTTTTGTTACGGGTATTAGCAGCAAGGATTATAGCTTATTGGTTACCGACAAGGTTAATACGCCACTTTTTGATCGTTCCACCAATCCTTACCCGCCAGGTTCAACAATAAAACCATTTATAGGCTTAGGGGGGCTTCATCACGAATTCATAGACTATGAGTATGCAATTCAGGATCCAGGTTATTTCAGATTGCCCGGTGTGTCTTATCGATGGGGTGACTGGACTTTAAGGACTCAAATCGGCGGAGGACACGAATATACTGATTTGCAGAAGGCTATATTCCAATCCTGCAATACCTTCTTTTTTGATTTAGGCAATCGAATGGGCATCGATACCGTTCATACTTTTATGTCGCAGTTCGGTTTTGGTGAAAATTTCGCTGTTGATATTCCCTATGCTAGAACTGGAGTATTGCCGTCAAGAGAATGGAAAATGGCGACCCGGGGTGAACCTTGGTATCCAGGAGACACGATCAACTCAGCCATTGGTCAGGGTTATATGTGGGCAACACCTCTGCAGTTAGCAACAGCAGCTTCGATTATCGCTAACAAGGGCGAAATTAATCANCCTCGCATGTTAAAGGCTGTAGAAGGCCAAGACTATNCACCNATTTTTGATAACGCACTCCCTGATGTGATGTTGGATGATCCTGATTATTGGCGCTACATGGAAGAAGCGATGACTATGGTTGTTCATCGGCCTTATTCGAACCAGTTCAGAGACTATGGGACGGCTTATCCTGAAATAGCAGCAAAAGATCCTGAAATGACCTATAAGTTAGCGGGAAAGTCAGGGACTGCGCAGGCCGTTGGGATCAGTCAGGAAATTCTCTCTAGTGATGACATCGTTGTTTCGGATTTAAATAGGGACCATGCACTATTTATTGCTTTTGCACCAGCCATGAATCCTCAAATTGCGCCCCAAATTGCGTTAGCCGTATTTGTTGAGAATGGTGAGTCAGGTGGAGGAGCGGCAGGGCCGATAGCAAAACGACTAACGGATAAATACTTACTGGACATATTGAAAATTGATTTTGAAGCGTTGGAGAGTGCGACTCCCCCATCGGTCCCAGATACTGGTGTATTAATATCGGAAGTAGATGAATAACCAAGATTTCATTCGCCAATCTTCAGGTTTTCAAACGCCTGATAGACGAGTTCATACATTCTGGCGCGCTATTCATACAGATCCACCATTACTAATTGGCATTATTGTGCTTTGTGCATTTGGTTTATTCGTTCTTTACAGCGCCAGCGATGGAGACATGTTTATAGTCCGGCGACAAGCTCTAATAATGCTCGCTGGTATCTTTTTGATGTTTGTTGTTGCTCAATTCAGTCCTCAATTCTTTCGCCGTTGGGCTCCCTCTCTATATGGAGTTGGGCTGGGTTTACTCATTCTAGTGCTATTTATAGGAGTCGAAGAAAACGGAGCTCGGAGTTGGTTAGATCTTCCAGGACTGCCGAGCTTTCAGCCATCAGAGACTCTAAAAATAGTAGTTCCTTTACTAATGGCATGGTATCTCGCAAGCAGGCCATTGCCGCCGCGTTTTAAACACCTGTTTTGGTCTGCGGTAATGATTTTAATTCCGGCGGTCTTGATAGTAGTGCAAAATGATACGGGTACTGCAATTATGGTAGCGATGTCGGGTATATTTGCGGTCCTTCTTGCTGGTATACGATGGCGAATCGTATTTAGTGCTTTGTTCTCATTGCTATTGATTTCTCCTGCATGGTATTTGTTTGTTGCACAGGAACATCAGAAAAATCGCATTCTCACATTCTTTGATCCATATCGAGATCCCACTGGTGCTGGTTACAATATTATACAATCTCAGATAGCTATAGGTTCTGGGGGAATTTATGGTAAAGGCTACGGTAACGGGGCTCAATCACATCTCGATTTCATTCCCGAGAGCAATACCGACTTTGTCTTAGCAGTGCTAGCTGAGGAGTTTGGTTTATTAGGAGTTTTGTTTTTAATCTGTTTGTATTTATTTGTACTAGCTAGAGGTTTCTATATTGCCTATTCAGCTAATGACATGTTTAGTCGACTCTTAGCGGGCAGCATAATTCTTACCTTCTTTTTCTATGTTTTTGTCAATATGGCGATGGTCTCGGGTTTAGTTCCTGTAATAGGGTTACCGTTACCTCTGGTTAGCCGCGGCGGTACAGCAATTCTTACACTATTCATCGCGTTTGGACTGCTTATGTCCATCCAGACTCATGGGCGATCCAAGCCTAACTAATTGAAAAATAAAAACTTATTTCTGAGATCTATTTAATTTCCTGAATACAGCTGTAGTTTTGAAGTTTTTGTGCTGCTTAGCTAATGCGCTTAGATTAAAATTCTTGAGGAATCGGACGCTAAGTAACTAACTTATTTGGATTTTCTCTGTGGTATTGGGGTTATGATCAGACCATCTCAAAAAAGATTAGGATTTGCTCTGTTGGCAGTTTTTGTGGCGTCCTGTTCTTCCTCACCCGATCCGGTTCCTGCCAGCTCACCTAGCCGTTATTCGATTGAACAGGATAGAGCCCCTAGAAGGCAGGTTGATGTTGCGTCTATTCCAGAAGTAGTGCCCAAACCTTTTACCAGGACTGCGGCTGGTAATCGTTCTCCCTATACAGTTTTAGGTAAAACTTATCGTGTACTTGGGACAGAAGAAGGCTATGAAGAGAGAGGTATCGCTTCATGGTATGGAGAGAAATTCCATGGTCACAAAACTTCGAATGGTGAGGTTTTTGATATGTACAAGGTCTCGGCAGCACATAAATCGTTGCCTATTCCGAGTTATTTGAGAGTGATCAATCTCGAAAATAACCGCAGTTTGATTGTTCGAGTAAATGATAGGGGCCCGTTTCATGGAGACCGTATCGTTGATTTAAGTTATGCAGCTGCGTTGAAGTTAGGTTATGCCGAACGCGGCACAGCGAGAGTGCTATTGGAAGCGATAATTCCTAACGATATCTCATCAGACCAAGTTGGTGCCAACGTAAGTTCGTCACGCGAACAAAGCATATATCTAGCAAAATCGGAAGATAAATACTTGCAGGTTGGTGCTTTTGGGGATATTAATTCAGCCCTTGAACTATCGGATAAGTTAAGGGTTATGACTGAAAGGCCCGTATTCATAAGGTCGGTAAATAGTTTAGGGAATGGGGTGCTCCATCGAGTTAGAATAGGGCCAGTAAATGACCCGGGCGAGATTCAGCAAATCATACAGCGTGTGGTTGCCGCCGAATTGGGAAGCCCTTACGCTGTAACTGAATAGTAATTTTCTAACACAACTCTTGTATTTGTGATTTATCGGCACTATATATTTTAAAGCTCTAATATGGATTTTTTTATGTTTTTGAAGAACGCGACCTATCAAATTTTTTCAACTTCGAAGTTTTATAGCTTCTCATTTTTTTGCGCGTCACTTTTTTTTCATTATCCTGCAAATGCTCAGTCTATTATTCCTCGAGCACCTGATATAGCCGCAACGAGCTATATTCTAATGGATGCTCGTACCGGCCATGTAATTGTAGAAGAAAATGCTGATGAACCACTTCCTCCGGCCAGCCTGACTAAAATAATGACGGCCTATATAGCGATTGAAGAAATTATAAATGGCAACTTGTCTTTGCGAGACGAAGTTCATATTAGTGAAAAAGCTTGGCGTATGGAAGGATCAAAAATGTTCGTGGGTGTAAACACGCAGGTAAGTGTTGAAGACCTTTTGCGTGGCATTATTATTCAATCAGGGAATGATTCGAGCGTTGCTATTGCGGAACATATTGCGGGAAGCGAAGAAGCGTTCGCCGATATGATGAATCAATATGGTGAAGTTCTTGGACTTACTAATAGCTTCTTCATGAATTCCAGTGGTCTTGATACAGAGCTCTATTATAACACCATGTCTGCTCGTGACCTCGCGTTACTTGCTCAGGCCTCAATTATAAGTCACGCTGACTATTATCCGATGTATGCTGAACGGGAGTTCACTTACAATGGGATAAGACAATCCAACAGGAATACGCTATTATTTAGGGATCGCAATGTCGACGGAATGAAGACTGGTTGGACTGACGCTGCGGGTTATTGTTTAGTCGCTACAGCAGAGCGTGATGGGATGCGTTTGATCTCTGCTGTAATGGGTACGGTAAGTGAAGAAGCTCGCGCTATTGAAACTCAGAAATTGATAACCTATGGTTTTCGCTATTTTGAAACTCATAAGCTTTATGATTCTAACCAGATATTGACTAATGTGCCGGTTTGGTCAGGCGATTTAAACTCTGTTGATCTGGGTATTCAAGATGATGTCTATGTAACAATTCCACGCGGGCAAGCTGAGACTATGCAGGCAACCGTAGATATAGATCAAGTTATTCGCGCGCCTCTTAGTGACGGTCAAATTATGGGAGTTGTTAATGTGACTCTTGACGAAAATACAATTTATTCGGGCGAAGTGATAGCAATGCAAAATGTCGGGCAGGGAAGCATATTTAAACGTTTTGTTGATTGGCTAACTTTATTCTTTACGAATTTATTTGCTGGCTAATGTCTCGTTACCATGTCAACTGACCTTGATTCGAATGCTCAAAGAGCACCCAAAATAGAATTTCCTTGCTTATATCCCATCAAAATAATAGGCAAAGCGGTCGATGATTTTCAGGAGCGTGCAGTTGCTGTTGTCGAGCGCTACACTGGTACTATCACCCCAGGTTTAATAAAGGTTCAAACTAGTCGCGAGAAAAATTATCTTTCAGTCACTATGACGATTGCGGCTACCGGTGAAGAGCAATTGCAAAGCATTTTTCAAGAGTTAAAAAAGATAGAAAGCGTTAAAATGGTGCTTTAAGTTGCGACTCACGGACTATAAGTGGTTTGCAGCAGACCCTATAGAATTACATTCGACTTTGCCGTGCCTTATAATTCGGCGACTAGGTCTACAAGACTACGGACCTATTTGGGGTGCTATGCGTTACCTGGCTGAACACTCTAAAGAAACTCGAAACGATGAGATTTGGTTGCTTAGTCACAGGCCTATTTATACCCAGGGGCAGGCTGGAAAACCTGAACACATTCTCCATGCTAACGAAATTCCTGTAGTTCAGATAGATAGAGGTGGTCAGGTCACTTATCATGGCCCGGGTCAATTAGTCGCATATCTCTTGATAAATATCCGACAACGCAAGATGGGGGTTCGACGGTTAGTAGATGTGATGGAGAGAGCGATGATAGCAACGCTCGCGGAATGCAATATTCGAGCAGAGACTTGGTCCAAAGCCCCCGGTGTATATGTGAATAATGCTAAAATTGGGGCTCTAGGTTTAAGGATCAAGAACGGTCGGAGTTATCACGGCTTAAGTCTAAATATAAAGATGGATTTGTCACCTTTTAGTCGAATTAATCCATGTGGGTTCGAGAATCTTGCCGTAACCCAAGTGTCTAACTTCAAAGGAAACGAGGATTTATCGGTGAAAGAAGTGGGTAAAGTTCTTTGTAATAAGTTGCTAGGCGAATTGGGCTATAAGGATTATTACTGAACTCTATATGAAAATTTATTGATATGGCAGAGCGCACGCGGAGAAATGTATTAGTAGAGGGAGAAAAACTTCGAGGGGCTGAAAAAATGCGCCGCATTCCCGTAAAAGTTATTCCTACTATTGAATTGCCGAAAAAACCTGATTGGATTCGGGTTAAGATCCCTGTGTCTCCTGAAATTATTCATATCAAAGATAAATTAAGAAAGCATAAACTGGCCTCTGTTTGTGAAGAAGCATCTTGTCCTAATCTTGGTGAATGTTTTAGCAATGGGACTGCAACTTTTATGATAATGGGAGATATCTGCACCCGTCGCTGCCCTTTTTGCGATGTCGCTCATGGTAAACCTCGCCCTTTGGATAATAATGAGCCCAGGGCGCTCGCCGAAGCCATAAGTGAGATGGGCCTCAATTATGTGGTTATTACCTCTGTAGACAGAGACGACTTGAAAGACAGCGGCGCGCAACATTTTGCTGACTGCATAATTGAGACTAGAAATCAAAACCCTGAAATAAAAATTGAAGTACTTGTGCCTGATTTTCGAGGTCGTATGAATATCGCTCTAGATATCCTTGAGGAAACGCCGCCAGATGTGTTTAATCACAATTTAGAGACAGTTCCAAGGCTTTATAAGCAAGCTCGACCGGGCGCGGACTATCAGTGGTCTCTTGAACTCTTACAAGAATATAAGCAAAGAAAGCCGAAGGTTATAACTAAGTCTGGTTTAATGTTGGGATTAGGAGAACAGGTCGAAGAAATTAAGCAGGTTTTGCAAGATTTGAAACATCACGCAGTAGATATGGTCACCTTAGGGCAATACTTACAGCCTAGTAAGGAGCATTTAAAGGTAAAACGTTTTGTTCATCCCTCCGAGTTTGATGCGTTAAGAGAATATGCGGAGAGCTTGGGTTTTTCTCAGGTCGCTAGTGGGCCTCTTGTAAGATCTTCTTATCATGCAGATAAGCAAGCGCTGGGTGAGAATATTTTCTGAATAAGCGACGTTAACCCCTATGAAAGTTAGTCTTCAACAGATCATTGCCAGCCTGGCATCTTTATTGTTCGCTGTACTTATTGCTTTTTACATTGATGAAAAT
>PBNR01000043.1 GCA_002723195.1 Gammaproteobacteria bacterium
TAATCTTTCGGACCAAGCTTCAAAGCATCTATAGCTTTTGAAATATTCTGTGGTCCTTTTCTAAGGACACGAAAGCCTTCTTCATAGCGGTATAACAAAACTAAATTAACTAATGCCTCTGCTGAGATCTTTCCATCATATTTCAAGAAAATTGTCTTCTAGACCAGTTAGTTTGTATTAGAGATTAACTATATAGGTTAAACACAAAAGAAGAATATTTTCAGAAACCAACGAAGGGTATAGCGATATAAACTTTTGCCTTATTAAAGGTGGAGTGAAGAAAATTATGTATCATCTCAACCTACGGCGTTAACAGCAGTTTTATAAAAAATCAAAATTAACGTTCTAAAAACTCTCGCTTCCCAGGTTTATCTGCCCATTCTTCAGCATTAGGAAGAGGATCTTTTTTTTCTGTTATATTAGACCAATTTTCTGCTAGTTCGGCGTTTAGTGCTAGAAAATCTTGTTGATCTTCTGGAAGTTCATCTTCGGCATAAATAGCATCGACCGGACATTCTGGTTCACATAACGCGCAATCTATGCACTCGTCAGGGTGAATAACAAGAAAATTGGGTCCTTCATAGAAACAATCTACGGGACAAACCTCGACGCAGTCCGTATGTTTGCAGCGTATGCAATTTTCACCGATTACAAAGGTCATTTCTACTCCATTTTTCCAGGTGAAATATCGGCTATTCTAACAGTTTTTTAAGCACTTTTCTCAATTGAGAAAGAGAAAGGAAAGTTATCTTAACCTGTCTTTTCTTTTAACTGATAAAGAATAGAAAGCGCCTCTTTAGCAGACACTTCATCAGGATTAAGCCTTTCTAAAAGTTCTATGGCAGGGTGTGATGAAAAACCAAATAAATCGTCTTGACTTGATTGTTGGGGTACGTAATCTGTATTTTTAGGTTTGCTTGCTTCCATCTCCAGCTGGCTTAATTTATCTCTCGCTTTATTTATCACCGCATTGGGAATTCCTGCTAATTGTGCAACTTGTAACCCATAACTTTGATTGGCTGGCCCAGACTTGACGGAGTGCAAGAAGACGATACCATTGTCGTGTTCGACAGCATCTAAATGTATGTTGATAATGCTTTCATAACTTTCGGGAATGATAGTTAATTCGAAGTAATGAGTTGCAAATAGGGTAAAAGCTGAAAGACGTTCAGCAATATAAATAGCAGAAGCCCATGCCAAGGAGAGTCCGTCAAATGTACTAGTACCTCTGCCAATTTCATCCATGAGTACTAGGCTGTTAGGTGTTGCATTGTGGAGAATATTTGCAGTTTCAGTCATTTCTACCATAAAAGTAGAACGACCTCCGGCAAGGTCATCGGAGGAGCCAATGCGAGTAAATATTCTGTCAATCGGTCCAATAACTGCGGCTGATGCCGGCACATAGCTTCCGCAAAGAGACATAAGAACAATAAGTGCTGTTTGTCGCATGTAAGTGGATTTACCGCCCATGTTCGGACCAGTAATAATCATCATTTTTTGCTGATTATTTAAATAAAGGTCGTTTGCAACAAAGTCTTCTCTTAAAACTATTTCGACAACTGGATGCCGTCCATTTTCAATTATCAACTCAGGCTCGCTCGATAGTTTGGGTAATGTGTAATTCAAATTGACAGCTCGATCGGCAAAAGAATTAAGTACATCCAGCTCAGCAACAGCTTCTGCACTAGTGATTAGATTAGTTAAATCTTTTGACAGAATATCTAATATCTCTTCGTACAAGAATTTTTCTCGCGCTAAGGCTTTACTTTTTGCGCTTAGCACTTTGTCTTCGAAAATTTTTAGCTCTGGCGTAATAAACCGCTCAGCGTTCTTTAATGTTTGTCGGCGAATATATTCAGGGGGCAATTCTGACTCTGCTTGTCCCTTACTTATTTCAATGTAATAGCCGTGTACTCTGTTAAAGCCTACTTTCAAAGTGCTAAGTTTAGTGCGTTCTTTTTCTCTAACTTCAAGATCAATTAAATATTGTCCAGCGTTTTTGCTTAAGTCTCTTAATTGGTCTAGCTCGGTATCATATCCTTCTGCAATCACGCCTCCCTCGCGTATTACAACAGGTGGATTTTCTTCTATGGCGCGTTTTAATAAATCTAGTTGTTCAGGAAAGCTTGCAATCCGTGAGCCGAGTTGGGTTATAGAACGATCATCGATATTTTTGAGGTTGTCTTGTAAGCTTGGAAAAATCTCATAACTATCTCGCAATCTAGCAAGATCTCTTGGTCGTGCTGAGCGTAATCCGACTCTTGCTAGTATTCTTTCTAGATCACCAATAAGGTTCAATAAATCTGCGATAGATTCGAAGTGGTAATCAGATATAAGTTTGGTTACTACTTGTTGTCGCTTAATTAAATTTTCTGTATTACGAAGTGGACGGTTTAACCAGCGTGATAATAAACGACTGCCCATAGTGGTCGAAGTGTGATCTAAAACCGATAACAATGTATTTTCTGTTCCGCCGGCTAAATTGGTATCAATTTCGAGATTTCTTCGACTAGCTGCATCTAGAATAACGCTATCCACAAGTTGTTCGACTCGGATGCTTTGGATATGAGGTAGCTCGGATTTTTGGGTCTTCAACGCGTACTGAATTAAGCATCCGGCGGCTTGCACGGCCATTATTAGTTCATTGCACTCGAAAGCAGACAAGTCCTTGATCTTGAAATGTTTGCAGAGAGCATAATTTGCATTCTCGATTTCGAATTCCCAAGCGGGGCGTTTACGTATAGCTGCATGTTCTAGTTTGATATCTAGCTCGATTAGATTTTCATTAATGAGTATCTCCGCTGGTTTGATTCTTTCGATTTCGGCAAATAAAGCTTCCAAACCCGTCACCTCACTGAGGATGAAACGCCCGCTGCTGATATCCATAGTTGCTATACCGTAGCGAAGATCGCTACCGCCGGGTTTTGATATTTCTATGCCGCTAATAGCTAGTAAACAGTTATCGCGTCGTTCATCTAAAAGCGCCTCATCGCTAACGGTACCTGGCGTAATAACCTTTATAACTTCTCTTTCTACAGGGCCTTTGCTGGTTGTTGGATCACCAATTTGTTCGCAAATTGCTATAGAAATACCGGCTGTTACTAGTTTGGCTAAATAACGATCGGCAGCATGAAAAGGAATGCCACACATTGGGATTGGGTGGCCGGTAGACTTACCTCTAGCAGTTAATGTGATATCTAGAATCTCGGAAGCAGTTTTTGCATCATCGTAAAAGAGTTCATAGAAGTCTCCCATACGATAGAACAATAAATTGTCCTGATTTTGAGCCTTGATGCGCAAGTATTGCTGCATCATAGGAGTCTGTTTTTGCGCGTCGCTCAAAGCTTCTAACTGAATGAATAATTCTTTATATTGAAAATGATTCTACACTTTTTTACATTTTTACGTGGAACTAATTTACCATGCTAGGTCGAAATAGAGGCATAAAATATGCATAATTTGGTTTCCGTCTCTGTCGCAGATAGCATCTAATCATGTCGTCCTCGCATTCTCTAATTAGCAGTCTAGTTCAGAATTTAGCAGAAAAACTGCTTGCAAAGAAATTAATTATTTCTACTGCAGAATCCTGCACAGGGGGCTGGATAGCTCAATCCCTTACGGATCTGTCAGGCAGTTCAGCTTGGTTTGATACTGGGTTTGTTACCTATTCTAATGATGCGAAAATTCGATTATTGAACGTACCCGAGAGTTATTTTCATCTTGATGGGTTTGGAGCCGTTAGCAAAGAAACGGTACTAGCNATGACTCAAGGGGCAATAAAGAACAGCCGNGCCAATATNGCTGTTGCCGTGAGCGGGATAGCCGGGCCGTGTGGAGGCAGTCCAGAAAAACCAGTTGGAACTGTTTGGATTGCCTGGCNATGGGAAGACAAANCTGGCGCAAATCGTTTCCTATTTTCAGGTGATAGATCTNCGATAAGACTGGCAACAGTCGAGGCTTCTCTTCAGNGNATTTTGAATTTAGTGACTTGAAATTAATCGCTAAAGGAATTCTAGCTTTGGCCAATATACTGGTTGTATATACAGTAATATTCTGATCTAATATAACTGTTTTTATATACAGTATCCGTGGGCGTTAAGATATTAGAGTTAAATAATAGACAATTAAACATGGCTGGGTTGGGTATTACACACTGTGCTTTACAGCCCGCTACTATAGTTTCTAAGTGATTGATTAAAAATCAATCAAGAGTTTTGGAATAATAGTGGTGTAAGCAGTGCCCAATATCCAACTTGGCCGACTAAATATTTTGGTGTGANGTGTTTGTAAAACAAGTCAATCCACGGTAAATAAAATATAGTAGTAGCTGGGGACAAGCTACTTTTAGGGCTCAAAGCTGAGCCCGTCACAACTGCATTACTCAAGGAACCAGCATCAGTTGTAGGGAAATACCAAGGAAACAACTATGAGCGAAGATAGCAATAAAGAGAAAGCCCTGGCTGCAGCGTTATCACAAATTGAAAGACAATTTGGGAAGGGGTCCATGATGCGCCTTGGGGATACGGAACGTGAGGCGATACCAGCCATTTCTACTGGTTCTTTAGGTCTAGATGTCGCGCTAGGCATTGGCGGGCTACCTCGGGGTCGTATTGTAGAGATATATGGTCCAGAATCATCCGGCAAAACCACTTTAACTTTACAAATTATTGCGGAAGCACAAAAAGCCGGTGGTAGCTGTGCGTTTATCGATGCTGAACACGCACTTGATCCTATTTATGCAAGGAATTTAGGTGTTGATGTAGACAATCTCTTGGTGAGTCAACCGGATACCGGTGAGCAGGCCTTAGAAATTTGCGATATGGTGGTGCGTTCAGGAGCACTCGATGTTGTGGTTATCGATTCCGTCGCTGCGCTAACACCAAAAGCGGAGATTGAAGGTGATATGGGGGATAGTCATATGGGCCTCCAAGCACGTCTTATGTCCCAAGCTCTTCGCAAGATGACTGCAAATATTAAAAACTCCAACACTCTAGTTATCTTTATTAATCAGATAAGGATGAAAATCGGTGTAATGTTTGGCTCCCCAGAAACTACAACCGGTGGTAATGCATTAAAATTCTATTCCTCTGTAAGGCTAGACATTCGTCGAATTGGATCAATAAAAGAAGGGGACGAAGTAGTTGGTAATGAAACTCGGGTTAAGGTTGTCAAGAATAAAGTGGCACCCCCATTTCGACAGACTGAATTTCAGATAATGTATGGGCAAGGTATTCACCACTTAGGAGAAGTTATTGATCTAGGTGTTAAACAAGGTTTAATAGAAAAATCTGGCGCTTGGTACGCTTATAATAGTGAAAAAATAGGCCAGGGTAAGAAAAACGTCTCTATGTATCTTGAAGAAAACCCGAAAGTTGCAAAAGAAATTGAAGCTAAGATTCGCGATCAATTATTAGAGAATAACTCAGCAGACGAATATACTGAGGAATTAATTAACGCTTCCGANGACGTTGTATTNCTATCAGATGCGAAGTCAAAAAATGTATCATAAATTATTGTTCGTAAAANNTTAGNAATATATTTGCAANTANTAATAAGTNCCTNNCTTTATGAAATACNCTGATGTCGTTTTNACCCGGCGGGCTGCGATGAATTTCCTAGCACGCCGGGAGCATTCTTTTTATGATCTTAAAAAAAAGCTNATAAATAAGTANCCAGAGATTAATANTAAAANTATAGAACAAANTATAANCANATTAAAAANNGAAAATTTNCAAAGCGATGANCGCTTTACTCAGTCCCTCGTACGCTTCAGAAAGAACAAAGGTTTTGGTTATAAATATATAAAAGCACTTTTGATATCACAGCGTATAGAGCTTGATATTATTGAAAAATATTTACATAAAGACGAGCATGAATGGATATGTTTAGCATCAAAACTATTTTTAAAAAAATTAGGTCGAAAAGGATTTTTAAAATTTGGCTCCAAATCATATCGAAAAATTACATTATATATGTCGAACAGAGGATTTACTCCATACGAAATCCACAACGCTATCCGTAGCAATACTCGAATAATATATTCTTAGAAACACTCAAAAACGGATAATCACTTCTATAGATTTATATGCGCTTAATTAACGAGATGGAATGTCATATATACTCAAAATCACATAATTTGCCATTTGATAAAATCACGAAGCATATTTCCCAAATCTTAGATACTAGATGGCTGCGCTTTTAAGAAGGCGTGTTAGAAGAGAACGTCTTCTGCTAAAAAGATAAAATTTATAATAAAACGATTATATACGAGAAAACGCATTTCCGAGATATAATGAGTATCGTCTAGCCCAGACACAAAGATTACCTAAAAATAACTAAATTATTTTGGACATACTATGAGGCTTATAAAACCTTTTCGAGGTCTTAGACCCACACCAGAGCTCGCTGCTCTTGTTGCATCCTACCCTTATGATGTCCTTAGCAGGGAAGAGGCCAAGGAAATCGCCAAAAACAACCCTCATAGTTTTCTCCATATAAATAAGCCAGAAATTGATGTTGGTGATAATGTTGCAGCATTCGATCGATCTGTGTACCAAAAAGGTAAAGATAACTTACATCGTTTTATCAACGACGGTATTTTAAAACGAGACTGCAAAGAACAATTNTATATCTACAAGCAAGTAATGGGTTCNCACTCGCAAGTAGGACTTGTGTGTATTGCATCCTTAGATGCCTACGAGAATAACTTAATTAAGAAACACGAATTCACTCGACCAGACAAAGAAAACGACCGCGTTAATCACATGGATATGTTGGGAGCTCAGGTCGGACCGGTATTTCTGACATACAAATCAAAGTCAAATATTGATGAGTTATTAGATCGAGGAATGAACTTAACGCCCGAGTATGATTTCAGCGCTGACGACGGGACAAGGCATATATTCTGGGTAATTGACGATCAGAACATCTCCGAAAAGATACAGTCCGCATTTGGGGATGTAGAATGCCTCTACGTTGCAGATGGCCACCATCGGTCCGCCGCTGCAAGCCGCGTAAAAGGATTATACAAAGAACGCAACCCTTCACATTCAGGCGCCGAGTCATACAACTATTTCCTTGCAGTCCTCTTTCCTCATGATCAAATGCAGATTCTTGATTATAATCGAATCATCAAAGACCTAAATGGCTTAACTGAGAAGGAGTTAATTTCGACTTTAGAGGATAATTTTGAAGTAACATCGGCAACAAGTCGAGAACAAGCGAAACCAAAAAAATGTCATGAATTTGCTTTATATGTTAATGCGACTTGGTACAAACTCACTGCTGGAGCAAAATTGATAAATTCGATAGACAAAAATGACCCGGTGAAATCTCTAGATGTGAGTATCTTACAGAACCATATTCTTACGCCTATGTTAAATATAAAAGATCAACGAACAGACAAGCGAATAGACTTTGTCGGCGGCATTAGAGGGCTTGTAGAGTTAGAAAGGCGAGTCGACACCGGCGACTGGGATGCAGCAATAGCCTTATATGCGACCTCGATAGAGAGTTTAATGGCAATTGCTGATGCAAATGAAGTAATGCCTCCTAAATCGACTTGGTTTGAGCCGAAACTGAGAAGTGGTCTAGTTGTACATATGCTTGATTGACAAATTCGTCTTACTATATAACTCAATAAGGCATTGATACTTGGAGATCGAAGACTCTTTTTTACTATATGAGCCAATTCCATTGGCACTTGTGATTGTAACAAAGCCAGATTTGCAGAAATTCACGCGAAAACTGGCTTTGCTAATTGAGCCTAGATTTGGATCCCTAGATTCTGTTTAAGCAGCATCTTTACTATTTACGTCAAAAAAACTCTCGTTTTCACTCTCAATAGGTATGTTTTTCGGTTTCATTGCTTCTGGTACTTGGCGGACCAACTCTACGTGCAGCAAACCGTTCGCTATTCGTGCGGATGTAACTTCTATATGGTCTGCGAGTTGAAAGCACCGGCTAAAATTCCGAGCGGCTATACCATGATGAAGATAATTCCGTTTCGTTTCTGTATTGTTTTTCTTTCCCTTGACAGTGAGTGTTAATTTCTCTGTCTGAACTTCTATTTCTTTCGCGACGAATCCTGCAACTGCCATAGTTATTTGGTAATGGTCTTTATCGATTAGTTCGATATTATAAGGAGGGTAATTCGATGCAGCTGTGTCTGATCTAGTAATTGTATCTAAAAGAGAAGACAGGTGATCGAATCCGATAGACGAACTGTAAAGAGGGGAAAAGTCAAAATTTCTCATAATTATATCCTCGTAAATGCCCCAAGAGAGGGCTATTAAGCAACATAGTTGTAATTAATGCCCATCGAATGATCGGGCAATGAATGCAGCCTCTGTGAAGCGCTACTACAAAATGAATGGGGTTTTATTTATCTGATTTCAAGTCTCAGTTAATGGTAATACTAGATAGGTATCTAAATCATGAATTATAAAAATTGATCCATGGATACGATAACCCATTAAGCTTTTGGGTTAATACGTTGGATGAAGGCTTTAGCGGGTGGTAAGTTAAATAACTAACTGGTCCATAAACTCATTAACAGGTGTACTGTTTAGTTTTTCTTGATCATTGAGCAGATTGTAAATTTGTTCGCAGCGTGCTGCTGGAAAGCGGGTAGCAAGATTTTTGCGGAATTTAGCTTTTAATAGAGGGATACCTTCTTCCCGTCGGCGTCGATGACCAACAGGGTAATTAATTTCGACCTTATCAGTACTGTTTCCATCTTTAAAAAATATCTGTAGAGCATTGGCAATACTGCGCTTTTCAGGCTCTAGGTATTCTTTGGTATAGATTGAATTCTCTTGGATTTCCATTTTTTGCCTTAGGTCATCAATAATCGGATTATTCTTATGAAAGTCGTCTTCATAATGTTCCGCAACGAGATCACCAAATGCTAGCGGAACGGCTGTCATATACTGGAGGCAATGGTCGCGGTCTGCCGGGTTATTGAGTGGCCCGACCTTAGAGATTATGCGTATGGCAGATTCGTGAGTGCTAATGATGATTTTTTCGATTTCCTCTAGGCGATTTTTGACGAGAGGGTGAAGCTTCACTGCCGCTTCTGCCGCGGTCTGGGAATGGAATTCGGCGGGAAAGGATATTTTAAAAAGGATATTTTCCATTACATAACTTCCATAATCCCTTGAAAAACTGAAAGAATTCCCTCTAAATGAGGTGTCATAAAAACCCCAATTTGGTGCTGTTAAAGCGCTGGGATAACCTATTTCTCCTCGCATTGTAAGATCAGCAAGCCTAACTGCTCTTGAAGTAGCATCCCCTGCGGCCCAAGACTTACGAGGCCCGGCATTAGGTGCATGGCGATAGGTACGCAGGCTAGAGCCGTCCAGCCATGCCTGGGATAAGGCATCTATAATCTGCTCACGGCTGCCTCCAAGCATTTTGGTCACTACCGCAGTGGACGCAACACGAACCAATAAAACATGGCAGAGGCCAACGCGATTAAAGCTATTTTCAAGAGCCAACACACCTTGTATTTCGTGCGCCTTGATCATGGCTGTTAAGACATCATGCATTAGCAAAGGGGTTTTACCGTCATTTATGCGACATTGAGAAGCGTGATCTGCGACTGCTAAGATAGCGCCTAAATTATCACTGGGATGTCCCCACTCCGCGGCCAGCCATGTATCGTTATAATCTAGCCAGCGAATAATGCAGCCTATATCCCACGCGGCTTTTACCGGATCCAAACGCAATTGCGTGCCGGGGACTCTCGCACCATTAGGAACAATGGTTCCTTCTACCAAGGGACCGAGCAATTTTGTGCATTCGGGAAACCGAAGAGCTAAAAAGCCACAACCAAGAGTATCCATCAAGCAGTTTCTGGCGGTTTCGTAAGCTTCAGCAGAATCAATTTCGTAGTCAAAGACATAGTTTGAGATGTCCACAAGAACCCTATCTGGCTCTGGACGGGTATTCATATCAACATTTTGAGACACTTAGTAACCTTTAAAATCAATAAGTTAAATTTAGTACATTATGTTTATGTAGCTCGAAGCTTAGCGATCTGAGATATCGACCCAATCGACAGCTTCAGGCCCGTTGTACTCAGCACTCGGGCGAATAATTCGATTGTTAGCTCTTTGCTCCTTAATGTGAGCTGCCCAACCAGCAATCCTCGACATTACGAAAATTGGAGTAAATAGCTTTGTAGGAATTCCCATGAAATTATAGGTCGATGCATGAAAGAAATCGGCGTTACAGAACAGTTTTTTTTCCCTCCACATAACCTCCTCGCAGCGAATAGATACAGGATACAGCACCGAATCACCGACCTCAGCGGCTAATTTCTCTGCCCAGCTTTTTATTATCGCATTTCGGGGGTCTGATTTTTTATAAATGGCATGACCAAACCCCATAATTTTCTCTTTACGTTCGAGCATCCTAAGCAGTGCTTTTTCAGCTTCGTCTGGACTCTGCCATTTTCCGATCATGTCCATTGCAGCTTCGTTTGCGCCTCCGTGTAAAGGTCCTCGAAGGCTTCCTATCGCACCAGTAATGCAACTGTGCATGTCTGATAATGTGGAAGCGCAGACCCGTGCCGTGAAAGTTGAAGCATTAAATTCATGTTCCGCATAAAGAATTAAGGAAACATTCATTACCTGAGCCATTAGCTCTTTTGGTATTTTGCCTATAAGCATATGCAAAAAATGTGCACCGATGGAGTTATCATCCAATGCGGTGTCGATACGCTTTCCCTCGTGGGAGTAGCAATACCAGTAGCAGATAATTGAAGGCAATATCGCCAATAGACGATCAATTGTTTGGTCCTGATCTTCAAACGAAGACTCTGGCTCTAAATTACCCAACATCGAACAACCAGTGCGCAGGACATCCATGGGATGCGCCGTTGCTGGGATGCGCTCTAGGGTATCCCTAATGGCTTTAGGTATGTCTCGTAACTCTATAATTTTATTAGTATAGCTATTCAATTCATCTCGGTTTGGTAGATGCCCTCGTACGAGCAGGTAAGCTACTTCTTCGAATTTGGCTTTTTCAGCTAATACAGAAATATCCAATCCACGGTACGTGAGCCCTGTTCCAGTTTTACCTACTGTGCAAATAGAGGTTTGTCCTGCAACTTGACCGCGCAGGCCTGCCCCGACTGGAATTTTGTTTACCACTCTGTATTCTCCTTTCGCATATCTTTCCGCTTTCTTTTGTTCTCGCTGCTGTTAACGTTACCTTTCAGTTGAATTTTGTATTGCTCCCAGGTTCCCTTTATTTTCTTATCTAAACTATGATAGACCTTATAAGTCTATGTAATAATTACATTTATTTTCCTATGATAGCATCTAACTTTTCTTCGTAAGCATGGTAACCGAGCACTTCATATAGCTCTTCGCGAGTCTGCATTTTATCCACAATCGCTGTTTGGTCTCCATTTTCGGAAATTGTCTGGTAAACCTCTCGGGCAGCCTTGCTCATCGCTCTGAACGCGCTTAGAGGGTAGAGTGCCATGGCAACTCCGGCAGTTTTGAGTTCTATGATATTAAAGAGAGGTGTTTTGCCAAATTCCGTAATATTGGCGAGGACAGGCGCGTTTATAGTTTCGGCAAACTGCCGATATTGCTCTAACTCTGAAATTGCCTCTGGAAAAATGGCGTCGGCACCGGCTTCNACGTAAGCGCTCGTGCGTTCCAACGCTGCTTCCATGCCTTCCACCGCCAAGGCATCGGTTCTAGCCATGATAACAAAGTCGTCATCACCCCTTGCGTCGGAGGCGACTTTTATTCTATCTACCATTTCCTCCTTGGTTACNATAGCTTTATTTGGCCTGTGCCCACAGCGTTTTTCTGCTATTTGGTCTTCTATGTGAATTGCGGCCGCACCGGCTTTTTCCATGGCTTTTATGGTGCGGGCAATATTAAAAGCACCGCCCCAACCAGTGTCGACATCCACAAGAAGGGGGGTATCAGTGACATTACAGATACGCTCTACATCTATTATGACATCGTTGAGGCTGGTAATACCTAGATCCGGCATGCCATAGGAAGCGTTAGCGACCCCGCCACCAGAGAGGTAAATTGCATGATGGCCAGCATCTTCAGCTAACATGGCGCAATAGGCGTTTATAGTGCCCACGATCTGTAAAGGTTTCTGATTTTTCAGTGCTGCTCGAAAAAGAGCGCCTGGTGATTTTTTAGTCATAATACTCCTAATAGAAAATCTTCTTTATTTTACAGCTCTAATAAAAAGTGGGTTGGTGGTGGAAATGTATTCATCTTTATATTGATTTATGGAAGAAAAAGCTCGCTATCATGATAGAAATTTGCGCATTAGATACTTTCAAGCTTACCTAAGATAAGAAAGTATCGAATTCTATAGCTAGTCAAATTAGCGCCAGAAATCCTTTTAAGGCAGGGTGTTACGGAAGCTATAACTCAGATACATAAACATATCTACAATAAGACGATTTGTTATAACTCAGTGCTCATCTATGCCCAGTATCAGAATTATACTTTCAATTATTGAATTTATTAACAAATACATTGTTTTGGCAAGTGCAGCTTTAGCTGCATCTTTTGTTATTAAGATTTAGAATCTAGTTATGGCATTTGGACGATTTCAGGATTTTTTAAGTAATTTGGTTAAGCGCCAGCGCCGGCTTTTCTTCAGTGTTAGTGAGGAAGAGCCTATTGAAAAGTTGATCGAAAATCTTATGGGTACGGTTGGTGAGGTTTCNGGAATTGTGACTGCTCGCCAGGTACTTGACCATTATTCTGGGCTAGATGATGAGAAGAAGTTAGATTTTTTCAAAAATTTGGAACAAAACTTTAANGCGAATCAGGCAANGGTAAAGCTGGCATTTGATACTTACTATTCTGATCCGTCCAGCATTAATTTAAACAAGCTCTCTAGGGAAGCAGAGCCTCGACGTCATGAATTATTGCGCCGATTGAATTCTACTCCAGGGGCCACTCATGATTTGGTGGGGATGCGGGCCGATCTACTGAATTTTTTAGGAGAAAAACCTGAACTCAAGTCCGTTGATGAAGATTTTATTCGCTTGTTTTCTTCGTGGTTTGGTAGAGGGTTCCTGATTCTCCAGATGATTAATTGGTCCACATCTGCTGCGATCTTAGAGAGAATAATTCGCTACGAAGCAGTGCATGAGATTAAAGACTGGGATGATTTAAGAAACCGTATCGACCCTCCCAACCGTCGCTGCTTTGCATTTTTCCACCCGACATTGATTGATGAGCCGCTGATATTTGTTCAGGTTGCCTTAACCAAAGAAATACCCACTTCGATAAGCTCTATTCTTAAAGATGAAGGAGAGAGCGTAGTTGGCTCTCTTGAATACAGCACTGCCACCTTTTATAGTATTAGCAATTGTCAGCCAGGATTGAAGAATATTTCATNTGGAANCTTTCTGATNANACAAGTTGTACAGGAGTTGNAGGCTGAATTTCCGTCTATTAAAGAGTTCGTAACTTTGTCACCAATCCCTGGATTTCAAAAATGGCTTAGTACTCCAGCTGAAAATGAGTTGCCAGAATTATTTGAACTTAAAAAGGGAATGCTCCAGATATCAAAGAATGCCGAAGATGTAAATAACCATTCTGAGGATATACGAAAAGCAGTGTTTAATTACTTAATGCACGCTAAGAAGGGCAAATACCCATGGGATCCCGTTGCACGTTTTCATCTTGGGAATGGGGCATCTATCCATCAATTAAATACTTCGGCTGATCTAAGTCAAAAAGGGTTCGATCAATCTTATGGGACTATGGTTAACTATCTTTATGATCTTAAAAATATCGAAATAAACCATGAGCATTATGCCACAGAAGGAGGCGTTAAGTTCAATGACAAGTTAAAGCATTTTCTAATAAAGAGTCGGAAATAATATCAAATATTTAAAAACTTGGTTTAGATAATTGACTCGCCGAGAATGAAAACTTTCCAATAATGTTAAATAGATGGGTTAGAGAGCATGCTCCCAATACCCAAATATCAATGAAATATTCTTTGTAGTAGGGGGAGAGTACCTTGATAGGTTCTTCTGCAAATTGCGATACTTATATGACCCAGATCCCTTAATTTAGGTAAGATATTCAAGTGTATCCTCACATAAATGATAGAAATAGTCTTGCTCTCTATAATGTCACTGAAGTTTTCAGTGATGAAGAGTTTCAAGATCTTTGCCAGCGCATTATTGCATCAGGTGTTCTTGGTCGCTCTAAAAACTATTCTGCGCTGTTAAAATATTTAGCACAAAGTTCGCTGTCGGGAGAATTTCCTAAAGAAATTGAACTCGCCATGGATGTTTTAGGTCGTGCTGAGAGTTTCGATGTCTCTGTTGATTCAACTGTTCGCGTTTATGTTCATCATTTGCGCAAAAAATTAGACAATTATTATTCAAAATATGAGCCTAGTGCAGTTTATCGTATTGTGATTCCAAAGGGTCAATACAAGATTGCGGTTCGAAAAATGCCTTCAAATGTCTTCATTGAAAAATCTACTTGGGAACAGGGATTTCCACTCAATCTATATAGTGGTTTGTTGATCAGCATTATTTTTCTATTGCTAATCAATCTAGCCTACATGGCGGCCACTAATCGTGATACTAATACATTGCCTATTCAAATTGCAGCTGAACATCCCATATGGAATAGCGTTTTAAGCGACGACAAACCGATACTTCTTGTTATGGGTGATTATTATATCTTCGGGGAGTTGAATGCTAACGGAAACATTGCTCGAATGGTGCGTGAATTTAATGTAAATTCAAGGCTTGACTTAGAGGAAATGCAATTCACTGACTTTGAGCGCGCTGAAAATTATTTGGATCTGGATTTAAGTTATATGCCAGAAGGAAGTGCGTTTGCGTTGGCACGNATAGTCCCTATCCTNCNGGAAGGTGGGAAGATCATTAATATNACTATGATGTCGGATCTAACTACCACAGATATTCGTGATAACCATATCGTCTATATTGGGTACATCTCGGCTTTAGAGAAACTTACTGATATGGCCTTTGCTGGGTCAGGTTTGCGCCTGGGTAGAAGTTACGATGAGCTATTAAATAGTCAGACTAGAGATTATTATACAAGTGACGCCGGATTGCCGGAAGAGGGCCAACCTTTTAAAGACTACGGGATGTTTTCCACTTTTCCCGTTAGCACTGAAACGCAAGTTGTACTCATTTCTGGTATGAGGGATGCCGGGCTTATGCATACGGCACAAGCTCTTTCCGATTCAGAAGCTCTTGATGATTTGGTAGTTGCAATCGATAATGATACAGATGAGGCGGTTGCTAGTTTCGAAGCTCTTTTTGAAGTATTTGGAATTGATCGTATGAATTTTAATGCTAATTTGATTTATGCCGAACTGCTTGATATCGAAAAAATTTGGGCTGCCCCGCGGCCGGTTCGACTAAACTAACACTCAGTTAGTATTAAATTTTGGCGTCAAGTTAAGGTGTTTTTAATGCACTCAATAGTATTGAGTCATGCTGCTTCAGAGAACACGATTCGCCTTGACCGCGATCCTGCGTGCTTTAACTGCGAGCTTTTTAGCTTTGTCTTGGCCATATTTATTGATCGAGAAGTAAGCGTTTTTCTGGTTACGTCGCAGTCCTTTCCCTTCCTGCCAAGTGGCAACCCAACTTTGATCTTTTTTAGAATAACTAACACCAATCTCTCCAGAATTATTTAATGGCGAAATCTTTCTTGGGCTATATTTGGCATAAGGCCAGTTTGTGCCATAGATTTTTCTCCCCTCCTGATCACGCTTTCGCTTCGCTGCTTTAATTGCATTTCGTTTGCCGCCATATTTTTTGAAAGAGAAAGATTGTTGAAAGCTTTTGCCATCATATTTAATGCGTACCCAAGCGCAATTCGTACCTCGAGATTCAATAATGCTAATGTGGTGTAGTGGGCTAAGTTTTTTCAAGAGAATATCTCTAGCACTCTATATTGATTTGATTTGTTATTCTATCGCTAAAAACGTTAGATGCGAGTAGATCTGTTGCCCTAGAAGGTGAATATACTAGTAGAAATAGCATTTTATTATCGGCGCTATATTTTGATTTTAGACTACACTGTGGAGCGAGTTAGGTTGTTGTTATCCAAAACAAAATTGCAGCAATCAGCTCTGGGCCGCCATATGCTGAATAACCCCAGGTTTGCGACTTTCTACATGAGAAATACTATATTCATAATTCTTTGCGCTTGGATCGATTTCAATAGCTTCATCAATAGCCGCAGATAGGTCTGCTTGAGCTGCTTCCTCTGTTAAATATGGGCCTGAAATCCTGACTTGTAGCGCAGGCTCGTTTGGAGCAGTGGCAATAATATAAAAATTCTTAGAGTTCAATAATCTTTCCCATTTCCATCTTGCTCTTAATACATCCCGCGGCAGTCAGATAGCAGGTAATTAAGTTAATATCTCCATCTTTCTTGTCTTGCTTTTATACGTATCAGCCGACATAGGGCTAATATCGGCCGCGTATTAGAAACCAAGAGTCATTGTAATTCAATAGGTCGACATGTAGACGCCCTTGCTAAGTATTGCCTCTTTAATTCTCCTAAATTTAGTCTTGATGTATGATTAGGAGTTAAGTTTGCAACCGACGTTTGTAGGTTAACGATCTTGAGCGAAATAGAAAAATTTGGGCGCAATTCTCGATTTTAAAGTTTGGGTTTCATGCGGCTCTTGATTTATTCATTATCGTTGTTAATTTAAAGTAAAAGAAACGTCACAATTGGTTACATATTATATTGTAGCTCTGTACGTTTTTTAACTTTCCTGTAATCGTCGCGCATCTAATTATAAGGTGACAAAAAGGAGGGATAGTATTAATGCTTGACACTCGCCCCTTATTGCTTGTAACTGACTTTCCCTGTATTCAGCGGAATACGCTCAAAACTGTTCAAGTTAATCTGGGCTATAAATGTAACCTCAGTTGCACTCATTGCCATGTAAATGCCGGCCCTGCGCGAACAGAGCTGATGACTAAAGAAATCATTGATTTAGTATTGGATTTTATACACAGGCATCCGGTAGAAACGCTCGACCTTACAGGCGGTGCGCCGGAATTAAATCGTTATTTTAAATATTTAGTGAAAGAGGCTCGCAAAACTGGAATTGAAGTTATCGATCGTTGTAATTTGACTATTCTTCAAGAGCCTGGCTTTGAGAATATGGTTGAGTTTTTAGCAGAGCAGGGAGTTACAGTCACCGCTTCTTTGCCCTGTTACATTGAACAGAATGTCGCAAAACAACGGGGCAAGAATGTCTATTGGGAAAGCATCGCCGCGCTAAAGAGATTGAATAGTGTTGGTTATGGCATTGATAAAGATAAGCTTCTTAATCTTGTTTTTAATCCCGATGGACTGAATTTGCCACCTGCACAGTTAGCATTAGAGGAGGATTATAAGCGAGAATTAAGAGACAATCATGGTATTGTCTTTAATCACTTGTTCACTATTACCAATATGCCAATTAGTCGTTTTGGAGGAATGCTTCTTGCTAAGGGATTATATCAAAAATATATGACAAAATTACGGAGCAGTTATCGGGAAGAAAATCTCAAGACCGTTATGTGTCGTAATTTATTAAGTATTGATTATCAAGGCTATGTGTATGATTGTGACTTTAATCAGATGTTAAACATGCCAATGAGAGCTAATGGTAAAACGAAAACGCACCTGATTGAATTGCTCGATCAAAATTTAGACGGTAATCCCATAGTGATTGGAGAGCACTGTTTCGGTTGCACTGCGGGGCAAGGAAGCAGTTGCAGTGGTGCGCTGGATGACTAGTCTTTAATTCCCTTGAAAACCCTGTCAATTATTATCCCAGTACTCAATGAGCAGTGCTGCATAACTTATAGGTTGGCTGCCCTTCAATATCTTCGGAACACCGCTTCCGAAATAATCTTGGTAGATGGAGGTTCCACTGATTCAACGGTTGAATTTGCTCGCCCTTTAGTAGATCAGATTGTGCTGAGCGAAGGAGGTAGAGCTAATCAAATGAATGCAGGAGCCGAGTATGCGAAAAGTGATATCTTATTATTTTTGCATATAGATACCACCTTGCCTGCTAATGCAATAGAGTTGGTCTTAAGAGCGGTAGGTAATGACGAATTCGGATGGGGCTGGTTCAAGCTTCAATTTAATAACCCCTCTTTTGTTTTTCGTGTAATTGCTGCTTGTATGAATTTGCGCGCAGCGGCTACAAACATTTGTACTGGCGATCAAACATTATTCTTAACCGGTAAGTTATTTCTGGAGATTGGCGGTTTTCCTGAAATACCATTGATGGAAGATATAGCTATTTCGAAAATTCTCAGACGTGTGGTTAATCCAAAAATTATTGTTGCTTTTGTTAGAACTTCAGCAAGACGTTGGGAAAAAAATGGAATCCTCAGAACAGTTCTTTTGATGTGGTACTTGCGCTTATTGTTTTTCTTGGGGGTTAAAGCAGCCAAACTTGCAGAATATTATTATCCAAAGCGATTAATGCCAGTTAAAAAAACACTGTTCAAAAAAGCAGACCTATCCAGCTTTCAGTTTCCTGGTTGCAGGATTATATTGTTTGCTAAGGCGCCAGTGTTGGGAAAGGTAAAAACTCGTTTGGAGCCTGAATTGGGACAAAAGGGCAGCCTGGAATTACATAAGGCCATGACGCGACGAATAATTACATTGCTAGACTCGATAAAACTTGCTCCCTGGGATTTGTGGTTATCTTCGGGCGAGCGCAATGAAGTCTTTCTAGGTCAGTGTAAAGACGCGGAAATTTTTCTTCAGAAAGGCAACGATCTAGGCCAAAAAATGGCAAATGCCAGCCTCCACTCTTTTGCTCGGGTTGGAGTGGAATCAGTATTAATAATCGGATCTGACTGCCCTGCCTTTGACGCCGAATACCTTGTAAGTGCCATTAAAGCACTAGAAAAAGGTTATGACGTAGTCTTGGGTCCTGCAGAAGATTTTGGTTATATCCTAATAGGTTTGAATGCCCCGTATGTCGAATTGTTTGAAGGTGTTGCCTGGGGATCAGAAAAGGTTTTAAAGCAAACTTTAGCTAAGGTTCGTGAGCTTAATTTAAATCTTTTGTTACTGGATGCCCTATGGGATGTTGATAGGCCACAAGACTTGGCGCGCTTAGCAGATCTTAAGCCACCATTTCGGTGGTAATATGATAGAGTTCTTAGTTGGTATTGAATGTGTCATACAAAGACGAAAAATAATTTACGGTTATTAAGTGTTATTTTGGGGCGCGAAGGTGCTTAGTTATTTAAAATTAATAGTGGATTCTAGGTCCATCAAATTGGTTGCGAGTTGATTGGCATCAATGGCATATTCATCAGCCATTATGCGATTGTGGAGTTCAACGACACGGGCTGTATCTATTTCGGGCAGATGAATGATACGAGACACGAATTTGCTCATGTCGATTTCTCGATAGCTTGACGTAACTTTTTCTCTAGAACGAGGTGTTATAATACTAGCGACCGATCGAAATTTTCTGCTCATTTTTAAAACCCCGGTATTTTTACCTTTATGGGTGGGGTTAGTTGAGTTTAGCTTATTTTTTTTCACATCTACATCCGAATCCAAATATCTAACTTTAGTATCAGGGAGTCTCTGACTGACTTTTCCTACCTTTGAGTTTTATGAAGTTCCTTTAGGACATCACTGATCTATACTTTTCACGTAAATTGCTTATGATGAACATTGTCATGTCGACAATGTGCTCCATTGCCGCTCCTTTTTGTGGATTCTGGCACTTGCTTCAAAGACGGAAAAATACCGAATATGGTGCAAAAAGAGACAAACGTATACCGAATTAGCCCGGTCCAAGAGCAGCGGGTTTTACCTATAACGACTAGTAGTAACATATCTTTAAGTAGATTAGTAAGAATTTACCGCTATTTTTGATAGTCTTAGGTTTAGCCTTTATAAGTTGACCATTACGCGCAGGCCATTGTTTCAATTGAATATATTTGTCAGAAGGGAGTAAACAAAGTTTGAACCTAGGAATACGTAATAAATCTCCATAAACATAGCAATTAAACTATTCGATTTAAGAAGCAAGGAAATGATACGCATAAAACTAGGCTGAGCACAAATTCTTTGGAGCTAATTGAGGTGAAGCCTGGATTGTAGTTGCTTGAGCAAGTTAAGACTGACTTGAAATTAGAAGAAGATAAAAATATAGTGCCAGGTGTAATATATAATTTATATTTAAAGACTTCCGACAAATGGCCTTCTTGTTACAAATTTCAATTAATACGTGCAATAAAGACCGTATCCAGCAGCGCTGGAAACGAAGATTGTTATTTCGTTGGGTTTATAGGTAACAATTGATATTGCTGGAGTAATTTGATTGCACGTTGTTCGGCTAATCTGATTCTTTTTAAACTTTTCTAAGAAAGTTAAACTCTTCAATGAATTGACTAAAAGTCGTCTAAGATGTCTAATTGTAGCATTCGGAGGACGCGTTAGTGCGGCTAATTTCTAACCAAAATTGTTGCACTACTGCCCAGAATATTTTTTAAATTAACTTAGCGCCTTTTCTTTTTTAGAGACTTGACAAAGCTTGTAATGGTTGAAAGCACCAGAATTTTACTGATTGATGATAATGAACGTTCCCGCTGTTACCTCGAGACAGTGCTCGGTTTCCTTGGTGAAGATACGATATGCGCTACTTCCAGTAATTGGCAACCCTGTGTCACTACATTTACGGAGCAAGCTAGTCAGATAAGCCTGGCAATTATCGGCACGTGTGATGCTATACATCTTCAGCAATTATTAGCGGATATATATAACTGGGAAGCTGGTATACCTTTTGTTTTGGTCGGCAAACATGAGGTATCTGGGTTCACAGATTCAGAATTACAATCCCGTATCATTGCAAAACTTGAACCGGATCTAAGCTATCAGCCTGTGTTGGATTCGCTACATAAGGCAAAGTTATTCCGCGAGCATTACAGTAGATTACGAAATTTTGAAGGTGTAAATAATTTCAACATGTTTCGCAGTTTAGTCGGTAAAAGTAAAGCTATTCAGCGAGTGCGTCATATGATGGGGCAAGTCGCGAATACAGAAGTTAGCGTTTTAATCACCGGTGAGTCTGGTACGGGCAAAGAATTGGTTGCAAGGAATTTGCATTTGAATTCTGCTCGCGCGGATAAACCATTCGTGCCAATTAACTGTGGCGCTATTCCCAGAAAATTGCTGGAAAGCGAGCTATTTGGGCATGAAAAAGGTTCCTTTACAGGCGCAATATCATCCCGCGTTGGTCGTTTTGAACTTGCCGACGGAGGGACGCTTTTTCTTGATGAAATCGGTGATATGCCTCTCACAATGCAGATAAAATTGTTACGAGTGTTGCAGGAAAGGAGCTTTGAAAGAGTCGGTGGTATTGAAACTATTCATACTGATGTGCGTATTTTGGCGGCGACTCACAAAAATTTAGAAATAATGATTGAAGAAGGCTCCTTTCGGCAAGATCTATATTTTCGAATCAACGTTTTTCCAATAGAAATGCCTTCTTTGCGGGAAAGGGCTGAAGATGTGCCGCTATTATTGAACGAATTGATTGGTTTGATGGAATCGGAAAAACGAGGTTCCGTTAGATTTAATTCTGGCGCCATTGCATCACTTTGCCGTCACTCATGGCTTGGTAATGTAAGGGAACTAGCCAATTTGGTGGAGAGAATGGCCATACTCCATCCCCACGGTATAATAGGCATTAATGATCTCCCTAAGAAATTTCGTTATCTCAGTGAAGCTTCGGAAAAAGAAGGAAAAAGCGAAACATTTTTTGATTTTGGGAATTCTGCAATTTCAACGAACGAGAAATCTGATCAAAGTCTTCTTTTGCCATTGCATGGTCTTGATTTGAAGGAGTATTTATCAAACCTAGAAAAAGATTTGATTCGTCAAGCATTGCAGGATAGTCGCGGAGTTGTGTCTAGGGCGGCAGGCCGTTTGCATATAAGACGCACTACCTTGGTCGAAAAAATGCGTAAATATAATATGCTAAAAAAACAAAATACTAAGTATGAAATTGAACAAGAAAAAGGTATTCCGGAGCAAGTCGATCCGCATGAAGAAAAACTAGAAGAAGTTGACAGCTTGGATCTAGAGGGCGATAAAACGGCTCCAGGCTAAAGCCTTTCTTTACGGTGGAGTGTCTTCCAGACGGCTTTGTGCTTAGAGTGGCTCGAGTTCTTGTCCAGACACCATGCCGTGGCTTAACTCTAGCACAGTAGTTAGGCCAGAATTAGTTTGTTCCATGCGAATTAACAAAAATTCCCAGTCATTCGCGAGCCAGAAAATTGTATTTGTGTTCTCGTCTTTCTCCCGAATACGACCTAGCTTAGTACTGTTAAAATTGCCAAGAGGTGTGGAAATCTTTTCCTTTCCCAGCACTTGATAATGATAAATTTCGATTTCGTTATCATCGATTACCTCAAATTTCAGCTTTGGACTATTTTCGATAAACGATTGGCGCAAGGCAAGTTGATGGCTTAATTCATCATAAGTCTCCGCAGTAAGGCTTATTGCCCAACTTTCGTCATCTTCGGAGCTGATGGCTATCATATTGTCCCGGTCATAGTTAATTACTTGTTTTTTCGCAATAACGCCGGTTTGTGTATTACTGTAAGAAATTGGAGTGAAGCCCTTCGTATTTGCAGTTAGAACGCTAACTTGTTCTATGTTGGAGATAATCTGCCCACCAATACTTGCTTGTAGACTGTTGGTCAGTTGATAAGTTTGATTGGTAATGATTTTGAAGCTTCGCTCTGCAGTTGCAGATAGGCCATTAGCGCTGGCTTTAAATTCCAATGTATATTCAACCGCAGCCTGTGCGTTAAGAGGGTTAGGATGAACCCATATTAAGGCAAATAACATACTGTAGTACTTATTCATTTTTGTGATTGGATTAACACGTTTGAAAGAAGTAATTTTTCGTCGTCAAGCATTGCGTCATTATTTTTCATTTTTAGACGACCGCTTGCGAACCAGCTTACTACTTTAGGATAAATGATATGTTCCTTTTCCAAAACTCGAGCTGCTAATGCTTGTGGTGTATCATCCTTAAGCACAGGTACTTTTTCTTGAGCTATTAATGGGCCACCATCGAGTTCAGAAGTTACAAAGTGCACTGATACGCCATGCTCTTTATCACCTGAATCAATTGCTCTTTTATGTGTGTTTGTTCCTGGAAACTTAGGGAGAAGTGAAGGATGAATATTCAGAATTCTACCTTTAAAGCGCATCACAAAGCTATTGCCTAATATTCGCATAAATCCGGCTAAGACAATAAGCTCGGGATTAATGTCTTCAACTGTATCAGCTAGTGCTTTATCGAATTTGGTTCGCGACTCGAAAGTTGTGTGGTCAATAATCTGGGTGGGGATGTCTTCGTGTTTTGCTCGTTGCAAGCCATAGGCCTCAGGCTTATTTGAAATAACGGCAACAATTTTAAAGTTAGATGCTCGACTGGAATCTATTAATGCTTGAAGATTGGATCCGTTTCCTGAAATTAAAACTACGATTCGGCAGCGTGGTGTTTCCACTTTAAGACCTATGCGGTTAATAAGACCGTTTCTTCATTTTTTGGACGTTGAACAATATCACCAATGACCATTGCTGACTCGTTGTCTTTATTAAGTAAAGTCAGAGCTTTTTCTACATTCTTTTTGTCGATACAAATAGCCATGCCGATACCACAATTAAAGGTTCGATGCATTTCAGATTCCTCAACATTTCCCATTTCCTGCAGCCAGTTAAAAATTGCGGGGCGTTCCCAGCTACTAATATTTATGCGTGCTTGTGCGTTGGGCGGAAGTGCTCTTGGAATATTTTCTAATAAGCCACCCCCAGTTATGTGCGCGAGCGAATTAATTGGCACATTAGCAGATACTTCCCGTATTCTTTTGACATAGATTGTTGTTGGGGTCAGAAGTGCTTCGCCTAATGTGCTGTTTTGGAATACGGACGTAAGATCAGTGTTAGTCACTTCAATGATTTTACGAATCAGAGAGTAGCCGTTTGAGTGAGGGCCCGATGATTTTAAACCTATTATAATATCACCCGTTTTTACTTTTGATTGGTCGATAATCTCTGTTTTTTCTACCACGCCAACGGCGAAACCAGCAAGATCATAATCTTCCCCGGTGTAAATGCCTGGCATTTCTGCGGTCTCGCCGCCAATAAGAGCGCATCCAGCAGCCTCGCATCCAGCACCAATTCCACTTACTACTGATTTAGCAGTAATAATATTTAGGCCACCAGTCGCATAATAATCTAGAAAGAATAAGGGTTCGGCACCGCAAACAATTAAATCATTTACACACATTGCAACAAGATCGATACCAATTGTGTCGTGTTTTTTTAATTGCACAGCGAGTTTAAGTTTCGTGCCTACTCCATCGGTAGCCGAAACTATAACTGGGTTTTTGTATTTTGATGGTATGCCACAAAGGGCTCCAAAACCACCTAAGTTAGAGAGGACCTCAGGCCGTAAAGTGCGCTTGGTAATTTCTTTAATTTCGTCGACGAATGCATTTCCAGCGTCGATATTAACACCAGCGTCTCGATAGCTTATGGATTTAGTCTCATTCAAAGCATTTGGGTCGTTCTTATGGACCATCGTAGATTCTGCCTGTCAATATTCCAACGTCTAAAATAGTCGCAAAGTTTACCAAGAAGCATCGTTAGAGTCAGTGTCTATCTCAGGTAAAGGCATTATTTATGCGCCACTCTAAGAATTGCAGTAAACTATTCGTTATGGGCGGCGCATTTAACATTTTTAGAGCAATTTTAATATCTAGTCTCTTGTTGATACTCTGCCTTCCGACGGCAAAATCATTGCAAGTTTCTGGACTCTATAATCATCGTTTGGTCATATCTAATGAAAGCGACTCTGAAAGAAATCGAGCTTTCCGGGAAGCGTTGGAAGCAGTAGTTTTAAAAGTGACCGGAGAGCAACGATGGCTTGAACACCCTCGTATCGAGGAGGCATTGGATAATGCTCAGAGTTATGTAGAAGCAATTAGCTACTCTAGCGAAAGCGTTGAGCTAGCTGTTTTCCAGACCTCTGATGATGATCAAAGTTTGTTAAAACCGATTGAGGAGCGCCGCTTTATAGAGGTGAATTTTGCGGCTTCGCTTATTAATGAACTGTTGGCCGATGCGAACATTCCGGTCTGGGGTAGCAATAGGCCCAGTGTCCTGGTTTGGATGGTTCTGCAGACTGCTGATGGTGAGCGCGAAATGCTTACACAAGAAAGCAATCCACAGATTGTCAATTATATCCAGGAGTTTGCAGCAAGGAGAGCAATTCCGATAATTTTCCCAGTGCTGGACTTTGAAGATCGTCGTAATCTTTCCGAAGATACTGTTTGGGGGTTGGAAGAAGGGCCTATAACCGCTGCAAGTCAGCGCTATGGAGCTGATAGTATTTTGACCGGGCGTTTACATTTTACTGCTGGGGGCGAACTGGTTGGCTTATGGCAATTTATATTCCAGGGAGAGGCCGAGGTTTTCGATGGTTTTAATGAAGATTTAACGGGCTATTTGCATGACCCTTTAGATCAAATTACAAACAAACTTGCTAGTTATTTTGGTATCGTGCCCGAGGCCGCTGCGCAGCAAATTGTGCGTCTGCGCGTGGACGGTGTTAGGGATCTGGGTGCTTATTCTGCATTGCTAACATATGTAAGTGGCTTAAGCTTGGTAGATAGCGTCAGCACCGCCGCTCTTGATGGAGAACGCTTAGAATTGGAATTGGGTTTGGTGGGAGATTCAGCTCAGTTGTTTGAACTCATTTCCTTAGATCGCGATCTGTTGCCCATTCAAAGTTCTCAAGTTGGGTCCCGCGGCGTATTGCATTATCGCTGGACGCGTTAGTGTATGAGCCTCAATAATCCAGTTCAGCTAACTCTCGGTGTCCGCTTAGATGACGACGCAAAATTCGAAAACTTTTACGTCCTTGATGACAACCAGCTATTAATTGGAGAGTTGCAGCGAGAGTTTTCAATGCTTTACGTCTGGGGCGCTCGGTGTTCTGGCCGCACGCACCTGTTGCAAGCTCTCTGTCATCAAGAGTCAGCGATCGGTGGCCCCGCTATTTATATACCGCTAGCGGAGCATCAAAAATTTTCACCTGAATTGCTGGAAGGCTTGCCGGCACTTGAAGTTATTTGTCTTGATGACATTCAATCGATAGTCGGGAATTCCGACTGGGAAAATTCACTTTTTAGCTTTTTTAACGAAGCTAAAGAAAATGGTGCTCGCATGTTAGTGTCTGCGAACTGTTCTCCAAAGGAATTACCTTTAAACTTGAAGGACTTGTGTTCACGCTTTCAATCCATCCCGGCTTATAAGCTGACGGGTATAAGCGATGATGAAGCTATCGACGTGCTGAAGTTTAGAGCTAGTCGCCGAGGAATAGAATTGAATGAGGCCACCGCTGAATTTATCTATCGGCGCTCGAGTCGGAGCATTGACAAACTAATGAAGTTGCTTAATAAATTGGATCAGGCATCTTTTGTATCACGGAGAAGGTTAACTATTCCCCTTGTAAAGGAAACTATGGGTTGGTGATTACTCCGTCAGCTAGTTGCAGGTGTTTTTATCAAAAAAACTAAAGAGCAGAATAAGCTTATGCATAGGCTAATTTCGATTATACCGTTAACTGTTCTCTCCGCATCGAATGCAACTATGACGCCGTGAATAAAGTAAAGTAGAACAATAAAACTTAACCAGATGTTAGAGCGCAGAATGTTAGCGTGTAACCCGGGGGCAAATAAAACCAAGGGGAATATCTGAATAAGCCAAATTAGTAAACTACCTACACTGATAGTCAGCAAAACCTGATGAGTGGTATAAGCATAATGCGTAAGCAGCCCATAAAGACTGAATAGTGCTGTCAGTCGATATTTGTTTGTAGCTGTACTAGATTTCTTTTGTAATAGATTCACTTAGCTGGAGAGTTTAAGACTGAGGTTGGCAATCCTTTTACCCAAAGCGATGCAGAGCTCGCTCTCATGAGGGTTGATTTCATTCGAATTATCAATACCTGCTACATGACTGGCCCCATAAGGAGTGCCGCCAGAGCGGGTTGCGCTCAGTGCATTCTCGGAATAAGGAATGCCACAATATACCATACCATGATGAAGCATAGGTATGGCCATCGTTATATGGGTTGTTTCTTGCCCGCCGTGCAAAGAAGCGGTTGAAGTGAACGTGCCTATAGGTTTGTTGATTAGGGAACCAGATACCCAAAGAGCGCTTGTACCATCAATAAAGTATTTCAAGGAGGCTGCCATATTGCCGAATCGCGTGGGACTTCCAAGAATTAGCCCAGCACAGGTTCTTAAATCATCTTCACTGCAGTACACAGCCCCCGTTTCAGGGACCGCTGACTTGGTAGCTTTGGTATCGGGTGAGACTGGAGGGACGGTCCTTAAGCGAGCCTCTATACCATCAACTTCTTCGACGCCTCGGCCAATTAATTGTGCCATTTCCCCTGTAGCACCGGAACGACTGTAGTAAAGCACTAGAACATAAGGTAACGGCATATGTTAGCCTATCTCATTTAAGAGTCTTAATACGTTTTTCAGAGGCCTGCCTAGCCAAGCTTTTGTGCCTTTGATTATTATAGGCCTTTGCAGGAGCCTTGGGTAATTGCAGACTGCGTTTATTAAGGCAGTATCGCTCAACGTATTGTTGCCCAGTCCAAGCTCCTGGTACTTGGTCTCATTGGTGCGGATTATATCCCTAATTTCTAGGCCAAGTTTTCTTAGTAATTCGCGCAATTCTTCGGGAGCTGGTGNGCTTTCAACATAATCAATGATTTCGAGGTTTATATTACGGCTTTTAAGAAGCTTTAAAGCCTCTATGGATTTTGAGCAATGAGGATTGTGATAAATTTTAACTGCACTCATACTGAATAATGTTAAGAGTAAATTGCGCTAATTAAAGCAAATTTTCATCTTGAGGTTTGACGCCTGCCGTCAATTCTAACCCAGATTAGAGGCTTAGTACCCAAGATAAAATTNAATAATTAGCTAATATTTCTCAGCGGAATTGATAATTACATCGCGTATAATGAAGATATGGATCAAGCTTTTTGTGGGCAGATTAAAGGTAAGGTACAAGGAGTATTTTTTAGGGTCTCGATTCAACGTAAGGCCTGCGAGTTGGGTCTTACCGGTTGGTGTCGTAATACGTCCGAAGGTCATGTTGAAATACTAATTGCTGGTAAGGTAACGGGTTTAAGGCCAATGTGCGATTGGCTGAATATAGGCCCTCAACTCGCGCGAGTGGATTTGGCTGAACTTAATCTTTGCGAAAATCCCGGGCTTAAGAGTTTCGAAATTCGTCATTAATCGCGTTACTCAGAAATTCGATTAGGGTGCTTTTATCTATTGGTTGTATTGTTCCGCTAGCACGGTTCGTGTATTCGACAACGCCATCGGCAAGTGAGCGTGGGGAAACCACCACCCGGTGCGGGATCCCAATAAGTTCCGATTCTGCAAACTTTACGCCAGGACTGGTTTTCTTATCTCTGTCGTCCAAAAGTACTTCTATGCCGAGTGCTTGGGATTTNGTATATATTTCTTCAGAAAATTCCCGTACTTGTTCTGATTTTTGAGCATCGAGTTGTATAATTATTAGATGAAATGGAGCGATATGCTCCGGCCATATAATACCTTTTTCATCGTGGCGTTGTTCGATGCAGGCTGCGACTATTCTCGTTATTCCGATGCCATAGCAGCCCATTGACATAACCACGGCTTTCCCATTTTCGTCGAGAACGGTAGCCTTGAGTGCTTCGCTGTATTTTTTCCCGAGTTTAAATATATGGCCAACTTCTATGCCACGTTTAATAGAAAGAATACCTTTGCCATCAGGGCTCATGTCACCTTCCTGAATTTTTCTAAGATCTGCGGCCTCATGGTAGGTGCATTTCTCCGTCCAATTTTGATTTACAATATGCTTGCCTTGTGAATTTGCGCCACATATAAAATTCTTGAGATCGGTAACGCTGTGATCGGCAATTTTCCGAACGGTTAGATCTTGGGGCCCTATGAAGCCTACTGGGGCACCAATTTTCTTTTTAATAAGTTCATTATCAGCGAATTTGAGAGGTGAAGCGATGCCAGAAATTTTCTGTGCTTTGTTTTCATTTAACTCTTGATCACCTCGCAGTAATAAAGCTACAAGTTCTTCCGTGGCTTCTCCTGCTTTGTCGCAGCCATGTACCAAAAGGGTTTTTATAAGCTTTGATGGTTTAGCGCCTAAGTGTGTTGCTACTTCAATGATAGTTGTCGCATCTCCGGTATCCACAATTTGAACCTCGGCAAGATCTTCATCTGTATTTGCGATCGCCAAATTGCCTTCCGCTAACTCTAGGTTTGCGGCATAGTTGCTTTTGCTACTGAATACAATTTCATCTTCTCCAGAGTCAGCTAAAACGTGAAACTCATGAGAAGTACTCCCGCCGATATTTCCAGAATCGGCTATNACTGGCCGAAAATTTAAACCNAAACGGTGNAAGACATTGGAATAAGTCTGGTGCATCAGCTGGTAGGTTTCTTCAAGAGATTCTTCGCTGAGATGGAACGAATAAGCATCTTTCATGATAAATTCTCTAGAACGCATGACGCCGAATCTAGGACGGCGTTCATCACGAAACTTGGTTTGAATTTGATAGAGAATAGCCGGTAAATGTTTGTAACTGCTGAACTCGCTGCGAGCGATATCAGTGACTACTTCTTCGTGCGTCGGCCCTAAGCAGAAATCTCGCTCGTGACGATCCTTGAATCGCAATAGTTCCTGACCCATGTTTTGCCATCTACCAGATTCGTTCCATAATTCAGAAGGCTGCACTATTGGCATTGCGACTTCCATAGCGCCCGATTTATTCATTTCTTCTTGGACGATTTGCGTTACTTTTTTTAGAACNCGCAGTCCTATNGGTAACCAACTGTATAAACCACTGGCTAGTTTTCTGATCAGACCGGCACGCACCATGAGCTGATGACTGACAATATCCGCATCAGCTGGAGTCTCTTTCACAGTAGCGAGTAAATATTGGCTAACGCGCATTGAATAAAATCTGAATAAAATTTCTCTGNAATTAAAGAAGAGCAGCCTNAGGCCGCACTTCTAATTTAACAACTGAATAGAATGAATGCACGTATGTTTTTTACAGCGTTAAATTACATTAACTAATTCATGCAGTTTTTTTAGAGGATATACTTTGGCTCGATTATGAGCGGGTTTCCTGGGTCGGTCGTTAAATTTGCCTTTACGAAATGGGTCGGGTACGCCTTTTTGGGCGGCTTGGGCGGGTTTTGAGATNGATTTTATTTTGAGAAGTCCGAGCAATGTGAATTCCCCAACAGCACGCTTTTTTATATGCCGCTCCATTAAAACCGCTAGTTCGTCTAAAACTGCAGAAACGTCCTTTTTACTGACATTTGTGTTTGCAGCGATTTCGTTCAGAANTTCAACCTTGGTATATTTTTTCTTTATAGCTGGTTTTCTTTTTGTTGATGAGGTTTTCGCTTTTCTGCGTGTGGGAATTGCTCTTGATGATTTCTTGACTGCCATGCCCAACCTCTTTTTAAATAACTGTGTTAGTAAGTCCGTTTATTGGCTAGTAAACTATAGAGTAATCTGTTTCCGGTAGTAAGAAACTAATTTCATACATAGTTGCTCAGCGGAGGTAGTTATAAATCATTCACATACACCTAGCAAGTACTAATAACGACTTTATCGAAACTTAAATAATCAGATAAAAAGTTAGATAAAAAGAATAATTATGTAGTTTTTTTAAAGAGTTCATTCTTNTCATTTGCTGTTTTTGTGCCTGATTTGTATTAATTTAAGTGACCTATTTGATGGTTGTAAGAGGCCTTAAACATTTATTTGTGTTTAGCGCNGTAAAGAGAGAGAGNGTGGTATTTTGTATTGCTGGTAACAGTTTCAGTTAAAACCAATTCATAATTACGAACTTTCTATGTTTGCTTGGTTTTGTACTGTGTCGTTGTGGTACGGACAAAGCAACGCNCAGTTTGGGGGATATTCAAGCATATACGAAATGATTGTTCATCTGTCACGGGTAGCAAATCGTAATTTACTAACACAGGGGTGCGGGAAAGGTGGATTAGGGTATAATCGCCCGGTTTTTGCGGGTGAGGCTGAGTTTACGGTAATTTTATGATTAGTAGTGCATGGAATAAACGAGCTGAACTGGAGATAAAGTCTCAGCAAGCTACATCCGTCTCAAAATAATAATAGAGTAGCTGTAAAGAAAATTAGAACATGCCTATTTATGAGTATCAATGTGAGCAATGTGCGCAGCAAATTGAAGCGTTACAGAAAATCAGTGATGAACCGCTTAAAGAGTGCCCGAAGTGTAAAAAACAGTCGTTAAGGAAGTTGATGTCGGCGGCTAGCTTTAGATTAAAGGGTGCGGGTTGGTATGAAACAGATTTTAAAACGGGAGAGAAAAAACAGTTGGCTGAACTAGACTCTTCGTCTGAAAAAGACAGTAGTAAGAAAGACGGAGAAACGCAGAAAAATAAAACTGAAAGCTCCTTAAAACCTGAAAAAAAGGAATCAAAATCTGAAAGTAAAGAGACAAAAAGTGAATCTTCAAGCTCCAAGTAAGAAGAGGCTAGTTAAAATTCTTTTATGTTGGCTCGTGGGAATTTGTTATTAGGGAATTATTATGCGTAGTCACTATTGTGGCGAATTAAATGAATCTCACGTCGATCAAAACGTGGTTATCTGCGGTTGGGTGCATCGTCGACGTGATCATGGTGGTGTGATTTTTCTAGATGTGCGAGATCGCGATGGGGTTGCGCAGGTTGTCTATGACCCGGATACGGAAGACAGTTTTGCCATAGCCGAAGGTGTGCGAAATGAATATGTGGTTAGGGTAAAAGGCAAAATTAGACTCAGGCCCGAGGGGACGATTAACGAGGAAATGCCAACTGGCAGAATAGAAGTGCTCGGTAAAGAACTTGAAGTATTAAACGAAGCCGAAACTCCCCCTATGCAGTTGGATGAGTACAGTTCAGTAGGTGAGGATGTGCGTTTACGTTATCGTTATATTGATTTACGCCGCCCTGAAATGGCAACCAAGCTCCGATTCCGTTCGAAGGTTGCGAATACTATACGCAATTTCCTCGATAGTAATGGTTTTCTTGACATAGAGACGCCTTTGCTCACGAAGGCGACCCCAGAAGGTGCGAGAGACTATTTAGTACCGAGTCGAACTCACGCCAATCGATTTTTTGCATTACCGCAATCACCACAGCTATTTNAGCAGATATTGATGGCTTCAGGTATGGATCGCTATTACCAGATCGCAAAGTGTTTTCGTGANGAAGATTTNCGTGCTGATCGCCAACCGGAATTTACTCAAATTGACGTTGAAGCATCTTTCATGGATGAAAACCAAATTATGGAAATCATGGAAGAAATGATTCGCCACGCGTTTAAATCTTTGTTGGGCGTTGAACTGGGAAAATTTCCCCGGATTTCCCACGAAGAGGCAATGAGCCGGTATGGATCTGATAAGCCTGATTTACGAATCGATTTGGAGCTAATAGATATTGGGGATTTGATGAAATCTGTCGAATTCAAAGTTTTTAGTGGCCCCGCAAATGACCCAGATAGCAGAGTGGTAGCTTTGCGCGTTCCGCAAGGCGGAACGCTTACGCGAAAGGTTATTGATGATTATACGGACTTTGTTGCCATTTATGGGGCTCGAGGTCTCGCCTGGATTAAAGTAAACGACTTAAATGCTGGTTTAACAGGTCTGCAATCTCCAATAATTAAATTCTTAGGCGAAGACAAAGTTTCTTCTTTGCTGAATGTTTTAGGTGCAGAAACAGGCGACATTATCTTTTTCGGCGCTGACAAAGAGAAAATAGTTAATGAAGCGATGGGTGCATTACGTCTTAAGGTTGCTGAAGATCTTGATTTGGTGAAAGCCGAATGGCTGCCGCTTTGGGTTGTGGATTTTCCAATGTTTGAAGAAGATGGAGAAGGAAATTTAACCTCGCTACATCATCCGTTTACAGCGCCTGCATGTGATACGGAGACTTTGGTAAAAAATCCTAAATCAGCTTTATCTAGAGCCTATGATATGGTTCTTAACGGGACGGAACTAGGTGGGGGATCGATTCGTATAAATCAACCTCAAGTTCAGCGGGCGGTGTTTAAAGCTCTTGGAATTAGTAGGGAAGAGGCAGAGGAAAAATTTGGATTTCTTCTAAGGGCGCTTTCCTTAGGGTGCCCTCCTCATGGTGGCATTGCCTTTGGCTTTGATCGTTTGGTTATGCTGATGACAAAGTCTAATTCTATTCGAGAAGTAATCGCTTTTCCGAAAACTCAATCTGCTTCCTGTCCACTTACCGATGCACCTGGAACAGTTTCTACAAAACAATTGCGTGAACTCAATATTCGGCTGCGGGATCAAATCCCGTCTTCGTGATCGATATAAGCTCGAGGTAACTTATGGCAGGTCATAGTAAATGGGCTAATATCAAACATCGCAAAGCGGGGCAAGATGCTAAGCGAGGCAAAGTCTTCACCAAGATAATTCGGGAACTTACTGTTGCTGCGAAGCTGGGTGGCGGCAGTCCAGCAGACAACCCAAGATTGCGTGCGGTCGTGGATAAGGCGCTCGGTTCCAATATGACTCGGGATACTATAGATCGAGCCATCGCAAGGGGTTCAGGAGCAGCTGAAAGCGACAATTTGGAAGAATTGGTTTATGAAGGTTATGGGCCAGGGGGGGTAGCCATATTATGTGAGACCTTGACGGATAATAAAAACCGGACCGTAGCAGAGGTGCGTCATGGGTTTGCTAAATTTGGTGGAAGTTTGGGAACAAATGGTTCGGTTGCTTATTTGTTTGAAAAAACTGGGGTGGTTCATTTTTCAGAGGGTAGTGACGAAGAGCAAGTCATGAATGCTGCGCTAGAGGCGGGTGCCCACGATGTAGTAAGTAATGAAGACGGGACCATTGATGTTCTTACTACTCTGGAAACATTTGGTATGGTGCAGGACGCTATAAAAGACTATGGGCTAGAGTCAGAACGCGCCGAAATGACTATGCTCGCTTCAATGGAAGTAGATCTGAATTTGGAAGGAGCTCAGACACTCCTAAAGCTCGTTGAGCATCTGGAAGATCTGGATGATGTGCAGAATGTTTATTCTAATGCGAATATTTCCGACGAGATCGCCTCGCAGCTTTAAGTGCCGATAACTCTCTAAATTGATTCACTGTTATTCTATCGAGTAATTAATGGCCAAAATATTAGGTATTGATCCAGGATCCCGTATTACCGGGTACGGCCTTATTCAATTCGCTGGTAATAAAATCGATTATATTCATGCCGGTTGCATACGAACTGGCTCTGGCTCGCTTCCACAGCGTCTTAAAGCCATTTTTGATGGTATCTGTGAAGTAATCGAAGATTATTCCCCGCAAGAAGTAGCCATAGAGGAAGTATTCATGGGGCGGAATGCTGCATCGGCATTGAAGCTGGGTCAGTCACGAGGGTCTGCTATGACTGCGTGCTTGCATCATGATTTGCCCGTAGCGGAATATTCAGCACGACAAGTAAAACAAGCGATAGTTGGTGTCGGTGCTGCAGATAAAGTGCAGGTACAACACATGGTTAAAGCGATACTGTCTATCAGTGGTAATATTACTGAAGATGCTGCAGATGCTCTGGCGATTGCTATTTGCCATGCTAATACTCAAACAACTTTAATTCGCATGGCAGGAGCTAAATCATTCAGTCGGAAGAGGCTACATAGGTAGATTAGCAATTGTGATAGGACAAATTCGTGGCAAATTAGTTGAAAAAAACCCGCCAGAGATATTGGTGGATGTCGGTGGAATCACTTATGAATTGCAAGTCCCTATGAGCACTTTATTTAAGCTTCCAGATACTGGTCAAGAGCTGATATTGCATACTCATTTTGTCGTGAGAGAAGATGCTCAGCTCTTATATGGTTTCTACGATAGCAAGGATAAGGCTATGTTTCGATCGTTGATTCGAGTCAATGGAGTTGGACCAAAAATGGCCTTAGCGATTCTGTCTGGTATGGATGTAGATGAATTTGTGCGCACCGTGCGCGAAAATAATGTCGCCGCAATGGTGAATATGCCTGGAATTGGCAAGAAAACTGCTGAACGTTTAATTGTAGAAATGCGTGATCGGATAACTCAATGGGAAGCTGCCGCTGAGCCTACTACAAGCTCTAGCTCTGCCGATGACAAATCGATCACCAGGGACGCAGAAACTGCTTTAATAGGTCTAGGATACAAGCCCCCGCAGGCTGCGCGAGCAATTTCTCAGGTGCTGAAGGAGAACCCTGAGATTGCTGACAGTGAAGTACTTATTAGATTGTCTTTAAGGAGCATGGCCTAGGGATGACGGATGATAGATTGATATCTTCGACCTCTAATGAATCAGAAGAATCGCAAGACCATGCGATTCGTCCACTTTTCCTGAAAGACTATGTGGGGCAGCAGAATGTTAAAGATCAGATGGATATTTTTATTAATGCTGCGCGAAATAGAAGTGAAGCGCTTGATCATACCTTGGTGTTTGGCCCTCCAGGTTTAGGCAAGACAACGTTGGCAAATATTATTGCCAATGAATTAAATGTTGCTATAAAAACAACCTCAGGGCCCGTACTAGAAAAGGCTGGTGATCTTGCAGCAATGCTCACGAATTTGGAATCTGGCGATGTTTTATTTATTGATGAGATTCACCGTCTTAATCCAGTCATCGAGGAGATTTTGTATCCGGCTATGGAGGACTATCAACTGGATATTATGATTGGGGAGGGCCCCGCAGCGCGTTCGATTAAACTCGATTTACCACCTTTTACTCTTGTTGGGGCTACAACTAGGGCAGGCCTCCTTACATCGCCTCTTAGGGATCGTTTTGGCATAATTCAGCGACTTGAGTTTTATTCTATTAAAGAGCTCTCAAGTATAATTGAGCGATCGGCAAATATTCTTGGAACTGAGATTGATGAAGATGGCGCTACAGAAATAGCGAAGCGCTCTCGAGGTACTCCTCGAATCGCAAATCGACTGTTGAGAAGGGTTAGGGACTATTCTGAGGTAAAAGAAGATGGCACAGTAGATTCGGATTGTGCCAGCATTGCATTGGATATGCTAAGTATTGATAAGAATGGTTTCGATCATATGGATCGTCGTTTGTTAATGACGATGATTGAGAAGTTTGAGGGAGGGCCGGTAGGTGTCGATAGCCTAGCCGCAGCTATAAGTGAAGAAAGAGATACCATTGAGGATGTTTTGGAGCCCTATTTGATTCAACAGGGATTTATAATGCGAACACCTCGCGGAAGGGTGGTGACGCAGTATGCCTATCGTCATTTTGGTATTAAGCCGTCCAAGCAGACAGTAGATCTATTTGCTAATGATAAGGCCCATTAAAGCTAGAAAGACTTGGCCACCTTAGCTTGATTAAATCCGTTGACTTGTCATTATTTGGGCATAATTGACACTTTTTTTACCCATATTTATCGCCTCAAAGCTAGTTTTGGAAAGTTAAATACATTTTGATGAAACTATTTCGCTTTTTGGCCGAATAAACCCCTGAAAATATGGATTTCCTTAAAAAAATCATTGTCATAATCTACACATTATCGTCTTTAAAATGATCTAAATGGAGCTACTTACGTGAACGATGGCATTAGCTTAATTGAACTCATTCTGAATGCCAGCCCAGCGGTTCTGGTTGTAATGTTAATCCTGCTTTTTCTATCAATCGCCTCTTGGGTAGTTATCGTGCAGCGCTGGCTGGTCTTAGCTTCTGCAAGAAAAGGTGTATTTAGTTTCGAGCAGCGTTTTTGGTCTGGTATGGATCTAAGCCAGCTTTACAAAGAAGGTAGTTTGATGCAGCAGGAAAATATGCAAATTGTTGGTATGGAAAATATTTTCCGTGCTGGGTTCAAAGAATTTATGCGCTTGCGTCAGCAAGGAGCGGTGGATGGCGAAGCCGTCATGGAAGGTGCGCAACGCGCTATGCGCGTTGCGCACTCTAGAGAAGAGGAGAAGTTGGAGAAGCATCTTGCCTTTCTGGCGACAGTTGGATCGGTTTCACCTTACGTAGGTTTGTTTGGAACGGTTATTGGTATTATGAACTCCTTTCTTGGATTAGCAACACAAGCTCAGGCGACATTGCAGGTTGTTGCGCCGGGCATCGCGGAGGCTCTTTTTGCAACGGGCATGGGGTTATTTGCAGCTATACCAGCAGTTGTGGCGTTTAATCGATATTCTGCTTTACTGGAAATGGTCACGAGCAGTTACATCACGTTTACAGATGAGTTTTCCAGTATCCTACACCGTCAAATTCACAACACTTAGGGTTTTGACTAGCAGATCAATATTATGGAAGTGATAGTCCGCAAGAAACGAAAACCGATGAGCGAGATAAATGTCGTTCCTTATATAGATGTTATGTTGGTTTTACTTATCGTTTTTATGGTTACCGCTCCTATGTTAAACCAGGGGATAGAAGTGGATTTACCTCAGGCCAACAATGAACCTTTGGAGATTGATGAAAATCTAGAGACTCTCGTAGTATCAATTTCGTCTAGTGGTGAATACTTTTTGAGTATTGGTGCTACCGGAGATGACCGTCAATCCTTAGATTTAGAAACTGTTGGTTTGCGAGTAAATCAAATTATCGGAGCCAACCCGGAGATCCAAGTATTGGTAGAAGGCGATAGTGATGCTGATTGGGGGGCTATGATTACTCTTATTACCACTTTAAATTCTGCCGGAGTGGTAAATCCCAACTTTATTACTCAGCCGATGAACGAAATATAGCTAATATTATTAGACTATGAATAATTTTTTCGACAATCTGATAATCTACAACGGTTACCCTCTTTCGATAGGCGTAGCCGTGGCGGTCCATAGTGTTATTCTCGTATTGCTAATTTGGTTGCAGTCGAGCTCTAACATCGATAGTTTGGAACTCGTGCAGCCAACTATTATTAAGGCTTTGTTTATTGATGAGAATCCGCAGCTTAAGAACGAACGTGTCCTGGAAAGGAGGCGTTTAGAGCGCACAGAACAAGAGCGGATCTCTCGTGAAGAAGAACAAAGGCTTCAGCAAGAGGAAAGAGAAAATCTAGCTGAGTTGGAGCGCCAACGGGCTGAAGCGGAAAGAGCAAGGGAAAGACAGGCATTGTTAGAGCGAGAAGAATTAGAGCGCCAACGTCAGCTTGAACTTGAAAGACAAAGAGAAGAAAAGGAAATAGAGGATCAAAGGCNAAGACAGCTTGAGGATGCCGAACGTCGCAGACAGGAAGAAGAAGCAGAGAGACGTCGTCAGGAAGAAGCAGAAGCCGCCTCAGTGGAGGCTGCTCGAACAGAGCTTGAATTAGTGCAGAGTGCCACAGCGCTGATCCAATTGGCAGTACAACAGGTCTGGAATCGCCCACCTAGTGCAAGAAACGGAATGCGCGCGATACTGCAGATAAGTATGTTACCCACCGGAGAGTTATTGGATGCTAGAATTACCGAGTCAAGTGGCGATCTTGCATTCGATCGATCTGCGGAAAATGCGGCATACAGCGCTGCACCATTCACAGAATTGCAAAGCTTGCCGATTAATCTCTTTAATAGAAATTTCAGAACACTATCCCTTATCTTTCAGCCAGAGGATTTGTTGAATTGAAACTGCACACTTATTTACTTGGAGCAATTTTTGCGCTCTGTAGCCTGTCGGTGAGTGCAGAACTCAGCATACAAATTACGCAGGGGGTGGATAATCCGATTCCTATTGCTGTGGTGCCTTTTTTNAATGAAAGCGGCGGTATCTTTAGCGAAGATGTTGCTCAAATAGTGATCAACGACTTAGAGCAAGTGGGGGAATTTCGAGCGCTTTCGCGATCTAATATGCTGAGTATGCCGAGTGAAGAGCAGGAAGTATTTTATCGAGATTGGAGGATCTTGGCGCAGGACTACCTTCTAGTAGGAAAAATAAATCAGCAGCCTAATAGTCAATTGGTAAGGGTTCAGTACGAATTTTTCGATATAAATCGGGAGCTTAAGCTGGCAGGTGCTGAAATCAGTGCCAGCGTGACCCAGCTCCGTGACATAGGACATACCATAAGTAATGTAGTGTTTGAGCAGGTAACAGGTCTTCGCGGAGCCTTTACCTCTGAAATTTTGTATATTGTTTCTGAAAGCGCTGGACCAGGCCTGAGTCTTTTCCGCCTGCAAAAAGCAGACTATGACGGCGCAAGAGCAGAGACACTGCTAGAATCCAGTGAACCAATTATGTCGCCAAGCTGGTCGCCCGATGGGCAGGATATTGCCTATGTGTCGTTTGAAACGGATTTACCGCGAATATACATACAGAATATAGCAACCGGCCAGAGAAGACAGATTACAAATTACCCCAATATTAATAGCAGTCCTGTATGGTCGCCTGATGGGACAAAGCTAGCTATGGTCTTATCTAAGGACGGAAGCCCCGATATTTATGTGCAAGATCTAAATACCAACCAGCTATTGCGAATTACAGATCATCCAGCGATTGATACAGAGCCTAGCTGGACGCCAGATGGGCGCCATATCGTGTTTATGTCTGACCGTACAGGTCAACCCCAGATATACCAGATGGGGCTGGGAGAAAGCTCATATAACGTAGAAAGGCTAACTTATGACTGTTTTCAATGTTTAAAGGCTAAATTTCTGCCAGATGGGGTAAATTTGGTGCATGTCAGACGTGGCACGCGGCAAAGCCCTACCTACCAGATTGCTGTTTTGAACATAGAAACCCTAAGAGTGATAACTTTAACGGATACCGCCTTGGATGAATCCCCCAGTTTGGCGCCTAATGGCAGCATGATTATGTATGCCACTAAATTTAACGGAAGGGGTGTGCTAGATGCCGTATCCATTGACGGCCGTGTGAAGTTCCGTTTACCATCCTCAGAGGGAGATGTGCGGGAACCTTCCTGGTCCCCTTTTATAGATTAAATAGCTCTTCTGGGTGGAAATAGCTACTTATTTGCAAATATAACGAAAAGTCTTTGGAGGACTAACAGAGTGGGAAAGCAACGCAATCAATTTTTTAAAGCAAGCTGCTTAGTTATGTCACTATTCGTACTTGGTGCGTGTAGTTCAACTAGCGAAACAGANGAGGCTGCAAGTGAAAACCAGAGTGCTTCTAGCAGCAATAATAGCTCTTCTTCAAACTCTGGTTCTAACAGTGGCCAATTAACGCAAGAACAAATCAGGGCGCAGAATGCGCTCCGTCAGACTGTTTTCTACTTCGATTTTGATGTTGCTGAATTCCAGCCTTCTGATCGTGAGACTCTGACATACCATGCTCGCGATTTGGCTGCAAATCCTAGCAAACGAGTGCGTTTGGAAGGTCATGCCGATGAGCGTGGGACGCGAGAATATAATCTTGCGCTAGGGGAGCGCAGAGCGAATGGCATATTGAATTATTTTATAGTCAATGGTGCTGCTCGGTCTCAGATTGAGGTAGTTAGCTATGGTGAAGAAAGACCAGGTCAATCAGGTCAAACTGAGCAAGCTTACAGCCAAAATCGCCGAGTTGAGGTAGTTGCTCGATAATATTTATGAATAGAACCCGAACCGCTGTAGTCGGCAGAATACTGGTTGGTTTATTTTCGAGTATTTTTGCTGCTGCAGCTGCGGCGCAAGTGGGTGGTGAATTATCAGATCAGGGGCCTTCATCCTCTAATAATGATGCCCTTGCGTTGCTGTTAGACCAAAATCAACAATTGCGGCTAGAAGTCCAAGCTCTTCGTGGTCTAGTGGAAGAGCAGGGGTTTGAAATACGAAAGCTACAGAGGGACTCTCTAGCTCGGTATACAAATGTTGACGAAAGGCTTAGCTCCTTGGAGTCAGCAGAAACTGCCTCTTATTCAGCCCCACCGAACCCAACTGATATAAATAATCAGCGAGATAGTTCGGTTATTGGTTCGTCATCTGGCGTATCTGCGGCGGTAAGAGATATTTCTCCCAACCTCCCTTCTAGTTCGTCTGCGACTAATAGCTTATCTGCTGATGCCGATATTGGTCTCGGTGTGGGGACTTCCAATTCAAGTGCGAGAACTCCGTCTTCATTGACTAACCGCAGTGTCACCCGAGCAACGCTGCAACCAGCGGTTTTGAGCGAGCAACAGCTCTATCAAATGGCATACGATTCCGTTATTAATTCAAATTTTGATCGCTCGATTGCAGAATTTGATCAATATTTGGGTATTTATCCTGAAGGTAGATTTGTTACGAACGCCTATTATTGGAAGGGGCAGGCTTACCTTTATTTGAATCGATTCAATGAAGCTAAGGATTCTTATGAAATTATACTTAATCAATATGAGAACTCGGCTAAACTAGCAGATGCTATGTATGGTTTAGGTTTGGCTTATCAGGGATTAGGAAATATCCCTCAGGCGCGGCAATTGCTCAATGAAATCAAGCGTCGCTTCCCAAATACCGGTGTGGCTAATCTCGCCGATACACGCCTACTTCAATTAGACTAAGACTAAGTAGCTTAGTTTAAGTTCAGACTCTGGGCTTTGTTTCCTAGTACACCATACGATGAATTCAAACGAAACACTGCGAATCACAGAGATTTTTCACTCCATACAAGGGGAATCAAAAAGTATCGGTTTGCCTACCATTTTTATTCGCCTAACCGGTTGCCCTTTGCGATGTCAGTACTGTGATACGACCTACGCCTTTAACGGCGGTGAGGTCATGCATTTAGAAGAAATAATGAAACGTGTTAATGCCCTCAACTGCCCCTACGTTACTGTAACCGGCGGTGAACCTTTAGCCCAGCCGAATTGTGACAAGTTGCTTAGTGCGCTTTGTGATGCAGGTTTTCAAGTATCCATTGAAACCAGTGGAGCTCTGTCTATTGAGTCATTGGACAGGCGTATCTCTATTGTTATGGATTTAAAGACACCTGGCTCTTTAGAGTGTGAAAAGAATCAATACGACAATATTTTTCATCTTGGAGCAAAGGATCAGGTTAAAATTGTAATTTGTAACCGCAAAGACTATGAGTGGGCTAAAGCTAAAGTTGAGCAATACTCTCTAATAGATAAAGTAGGAGAAGTATTATTTTCCCCCTCCTGTGAGCAACTTGACGCAGCAAACCTTGCGGAATGGGTATTAGATGACAAATTAAACGTCAGGGTGCAAGTACAACTCCATAAAATATTATGGGGTGCTGAGCCAGGTAGATAGAAGAGAACAAAATGGAATCTAATAGTCTGAGAAATTTAAAGAACAAAAAAGCTATAGTCTTGGTGTCTGGTGGTTTGGACTCCGCTACTTGCTTAGCAATTGCTAAAGAAGAGAAAAATGATTGTTATGCGCTTAGTTTTAACTACGGACAGCGCTCTATTAGTGAACTGGAGGCTGCCAAACGTGTCGCCCGAGCGTCGCAAGTCATTGAACATAGGACTTTTGACTTAAATATTGGTAGCTTAGGTGGATCAGCGTTAACCGATGTTACGATTGAAATCCCACAAGGAAAAACGCAAGGCGTACCTGCCACCTATGTACCTGCTCGTAATACAATTTTTCTCTCGTATGCCTTAGCCTGGGCGGAAGTTATCGCGGCAAATTCAATTTATATAGGGGTCAATGCTTTGGATTATTCGGGGTACCCGGATTGCAGACCAGAGTACATCACGGCATTCCAGAACCTGATTGATTTAGCAACGAAGACCGGAGTTGAGGGCGGTACTATTGTTCTGCAGACACCTCTTATTCAGCTGAGTAAGGCTGAAATTATCCAAAAAGGTCTAAAATTGGGAGTTAATTATGGTGACACTATTTCGTGTTATCAGGTAGACGAAAGAGGTAGTGCTTGCGGCAAGTGCGATAGCTGTCGATTCCGTATGCAGGGCTTTGCTGCTGCTGGGGTGCAAGATCCAGCACATTATGCTGCATCTAGATAAAAAGTCTTAACTTTTCTTGAGTTTTTTGATTTTGATAGTACTATGTCGCACCGCGTGGGCCGTTAGCTCAGTCGGTAGAGCAGTTGGCTTTTAACCAATTGGTCGTGCGTTCGAGTCGCACACGGCCCACCAACTTTTGATTGTAAATCTATCAATAAGGTGGCTTTTGCTGCGGAATTTTTGATAAGTTGTCACGTTTCTTTCTATAGATTCTTTTCTAGATTTTTCTCAAACACCAAATGTACATTAGGAATCAATTCTAACGCTTATGTTAAAATAGACTTTTTGGAGCCTTTTTTAAATTATTATGAAAGAAATCAGCTCTTCTCCTATGGCTAGCCTTTCTGCCGATTTCCGAATAGTGAAGGACTTTCTTGATCGAGCTGAAGCGCCTGAACAGCTTTCTGAGGATCGATGCAACGCCTTAATTACTCAGATAAAGGAATTATTGCCGGCCAGGAACGCGAAACTTGTGGCCCATTACTACACAGATTCGAAATTGCAGGACCTAGCGGAACAAACAGGAGGGTTTGTTGGCGATAGTTTGGAAATGGCTCGTTTTGGAAGAGATTCCGGTGCTAGCACTTTAATCGTCGCTGGCGTTAGATTCATGGGAGAGTCGGCAAAAATATTAAGTCCGGAGAAAAGGGTCTTGATGCCGACTCTGGACGCTACTTGCTCTCTTGATATCGCGTGTCCTATCGATCAATTCGACGCGTTCTGTGAACAGCACGAAGACAGAACTATTGTTGTATATGCGAATACTTCAGCATCCGTTAAGGCTCGTGCTGATTGGGTAGTAACTTCGAGTATCGCTTTGGAAGTTGTTGAGCATTTGATGGCAAAAGGTGAAAAAATTTTGTGGGCACCTGACAAACATCTTGGTTCATATATTCANAAAGCTACTGGAGCGGATATTTTACTTTGGGATGCAGCCTGCATTGTCCATGAAGAATTTAAGTCGCGTGGGCTTAGGGATATGAAAAAGCTTTATCCTAACGCAGCGATTCTAGCGCACCCAGAGTCGCCAGCCGAAGTTCTCGATATAGCAGATGTCGTAGGCTCTACTACGCAAATTATCAATGCAGCTAAGATTTTGCCTAATACTCAAATCATAGTTGCTACGGATAAAGGTATTTTCCATAAATTGCAGCAAGTGGCTCCGAAAAAGCAATTCATCATCGCGCCTACTGCAGGAAATGACGCAACTTGTCGCAGTTGCGCAAATTGTCCGTGGATGGCGATGAACTCTCTACGGTCAGTGGCAGATTCATTGACCAAATGCACTAACGAAATTAAGGTTGACCCAGTAACTGCTAAAAAGGCTATGCGACCTTTACAACGAATGCTAGATTTTGCTAATAAAAATAAATTACAAGTAAAAGGAAGGGCTTAGTTTTAAAGCAAAAACGAAGCTAGTTTAAAAATAGAAGGAACGCTATTGCTCTGATAGTGCTAGCATACGCTGTTCAAGATCGGTAATTTTTTGACGCAGTCGCGCTTGNTCAGAGGGNGCCGAGCCATTATCGGATTCGATTCTTAGCGCGAACTGTAATTGCTCCCGAGCGCTCCTGAAGTCGTAGAGTAATTCAAAATAGGAAGCCCTTGCTTGATGTACCTTACTAATGTTGCCTGCTTGTCCCCAGGTTTCAGCTAGTTGGAACCATAGGTGATGGTCGTTCTTACGATAAGCGGAATGTGCTTCCAGCATTTCCGCGGCTTCAATGTAATTGCGAGCCGCTATCAATGAATTGACATATTCCATAGTTAGCGCATGATTATTAGGGTTAATTTCCATATGCCGGGCTAGGAATGTCATGGCTTGTCTCGGCTCATTTTGTTCGTTAAGAATCTCAGCCATTGTAACTACGTAACTTATTCTATTTGGATCTTTTTCCAGGAGCGTTAATAGAGCTCTTGCGGCATCGGCATAGAGTTCGTTTTCATAGAATGCGATAACTAACCCGTATTGATTTNCATCGCGACTTAAGTCAGAGAGGCTTTCTTCCAGTCGACGCTGATATTCAAGAATTAGCGAAGATTTGTCCTGTGAATAATGACCTATTACTCGAGTCCGATTAATTTGATATTCCATGTTAGAGCCATACTCTCTTTGCGGATAGCGAACAGCGCGACCGCGAGCATCGGCGATGCGGGATTCAGTAACGGGGTGAGACAGAAGAAATTCTGGAGGCCTGCTTCTGAATCTAGAAATAGATTGTAAGTTTTCGAACAGCGTACCCATGGCCTTAGGGTCAAAGCCAGCAGCAAACATGTTATCTTGGCCGACACGATCAGCTTCTGCTTCATTGCTACGACTAAATCTTAATTGGTTTTCGATTGCTCTTCCTTGGATGGCTGTTACAGCTGCCGCCCCATGCTGCGCGTCGGAAGTTGCCATAACCAAAACGCTGGCAAGAAGTGATGCTAATTGACCGACTTGGGCCGACTGCGCTTGATCAACCTGGCGAGCAAAATGTCGTTGGCTTACATGGGCAATTTCATGGGCCATAACAGAAGCAAACTCTGATTCTGAGCGAGCATTTAGAAATAAACCCGTATTTACGCCGATGATGCCTCCAGGGGCGGCAAAAGCATTCAGTTCTTCACTATCGATTATTACGAAAGAAAGTCGATGATCCTGAAGTTGGCTGCGAGAAGCTAATTTATAGGTCACATTCTCTAGATAATTAATCAGTACCGCATCGGGAATAGTGCGTGTGCTCCGACGAATCTGAGCGAGAAATTGTTGACCCATCTCATATTCTTGGTCCAGTGATACAGTGCCTGAAATTCGGTCTCCTAACGAAGGCAAATTCTGTCCGTTAGCGAATGAAATGCTTAGGACTATGCTGGCGCATGCGCTCAAAATTTGATTAAGGTTGCTATTCATAGTGAAAAACGTTTTATTCTAGCTTTAGCCTATCACAATTAGATTATAAAAAAGACTAAGTTATCATTGAATTCGTAGATAAAGTTCATAGTCATGAGGCCATTTAGATTGGTAAAATGTCGCGATGAATATAAGACATGATATTGAACTTGACTTAAGCGGTTTGGCCTGCCCTATGCCTCTGCTTAAATCTAAATTAGCCCTCAATAACATGAAATCTCAGCAGATATTAAAGGTAACAGCAACAGACCCTGGATCTGAAAAAGATTTTCATTTATTCGTCGATCAAAGCGATCATAAAATTCTCGATTTCCAAAGAAAAGATAGTACCTATTTGTATTGGATAAAAAAGGGCTAGAGATGAGGCAGGCTCGCATCTATGAAAAAGCTATTCCACGATTTCTTTGATCGCTATTTCCATGATGAGGAATCAATAATTCTTGTAATTTTGTTGATTACGGGCTTAGTCGCTTTGCTGTTTCTTGGCAGTATCCTGGCGCCCATTATCGCAGCTATTATCATCAGTTACCTGATGCAAGGCTTGGTTCATTTGCTATTACGCTATGGTATTTCCGGTCGTTTAGCGTTTGTAATAGTTTATGCTTTGTTTTTTGGCATCTTTATCATGATGCTATTTTTTGTCTTACCACAAGTTTGGAATCAGCTGCGACGCATGTTAGATGAACTGCCTAATCTTGTAGCTCAGTGGCAATCGGCATTACGAGATTTGCGAGAAGCTTATCCTAATATTTTTTCAGAGCAGTGGGTTCAGCAAGTCATCGATGGGTTAAGTGGGGAGATTGGCGGCTTCGGTCAAACTATTCTCGAAATTTCTTTGGCTAGCTTGCCGGGCCTGTTTGCTTGGTTTATTTTTCTAGTTTTGGTGCCGATTCTTGTATTTTTTATGATGAAGGATAAAGATGAATTGGTGATTTGGGCGGGGAATTTCCTGCCTCGTAATCGTCCGTTGATGAGTGCGATTTGGCATGAGATGGACGAACAAATAGCAAATTATATTCGTGGTAAGGTGGTAGAAATTATTATTGTAGGTAGTACTGCCTATTTGATTTTTACAGTGGCTGGGATGAATTATGCTTTACTATTATCTGTGCTGGTTGGTCTCTCTGTTATTGTTCCGTACATAGGAGCTACCGCGGTAACAATACCAGTTGCTGTGGTCGCTTATGTGCAATGGGGGGTGGGTGGTGAATTCTATACAGTTCTTGTCGCTTATTTAATTCTTCAGATAGTAGATGGGAATGTTTTGGTCCCAGTAATTTTTTCTGAAGCGGTGAATTTGCACCCCGTAGCAATTATCGCTGCAGTCCTATTTTTTGGAGGGCTATGGGGTATGGCGGGTGTATTTTTTGCAATTCCTCTTGCGACTTTAATTAAGGCGATCATT
>PBNR01000044.1 GCA_002723195.1 Gammaproteobacteria bacterium
ATCCGTATCGCATTGGCTCAGTATCGTGAGCTTGCAGCATTTGCGGCGTTTGCTTCGGATCTCGATGATGCGACTCGGGCACAGTTAGAGCATGGCCAGCGGGTTACGGAATTAATGAAACAGAAGCAGTATTCACCGCTTTCTATTGCGGAAATGGCCGTTTCGATTTTTGCGGCGAACGAGGGTTTTCTAGAAGACATCGACCTCAACAAAGTACTGGATTTCGAAGCAGCGTTGCTTTCATACATGAATAATGAACATGGCGATTTGTTGGGCTCAATTAATGAAACTGGCGACTATAATGACGATATTGAATCTCAATTTCGATCAGCGATCGAAAAGTTCAAATCTACCCAAACTTGGTAAGGCGCCAAGGATAACACTTTAAGGACATGTAAAAATATGGCCGGTGGTAAAGAAATACGCAGTAAAATCGCGAGTATTAAAAATACTCAGAAGATCACCAAGGCGATGGAGATGGTATCCGCGAGTAAAATGCGTAAAGCTCAGGACCGTATGAAGCTAGGAAAGCCTTATGCGCATCGTATTCGTTCAGTTATTGGTCATATTGCAAACTCCCATCCCGAATATCGACATGAGTATTTTGAAACTCGTGATATAAAAAGAGTTGGTTATATTATCGTGTCAACTGATCGTGGGCTTTGTGGTGGCTTAAACATTAATTCTTTTAAGGCTACGGTTGCATCAATGAAAAGTTGGGCAGACAAAAATATCGATATAGACATCTGCACTATAGGCGCAAGAGCTGCGACATTTTTCAATAATTACGGTGGCAATGTTGTTGCCGCCGTTCGAGACATAGGTGATTCGCCAGAAGTAGCTGATGTAATCGGAGCTGTAAAGATCATGTTGGATAAATTCAGTGAAGCTGAAATTGACCAATTGATGATAGTTAGCAATGATTTTATTAACACTATGACCCATCAACCTGAAGTGAACCAATTGTTGCCACTTCTGCCTTCGGAAGAAGAAGGCTTAAAGCGCTACTGGGATTTTATATACGAGCCTGAGGCGAAAGAATTATTAGAAGGACTGTTATTGCGGTTTGTGGAATCACAGGTCTATCAAGCTGTTGTAGAAAACAACGCTTGTGAACAAGCTGCTAGGATGATAGCTATGAAGAGTGCATCAGACAACGCCGGCGATCTAATTGATCAGCTCGGCCTTGCTTATAACAAAGCGAGACAGGCAGCTATTACGCAAGAGCTTTCTGAAATTGCCGGCGGTGCTGCGGCTGTATAATAGCTTGAGCATTTTATTTTTTGAACATTTGATTAGGAAAGATTGAGGAACCGAAAATGAGCAGCGGTCGAATCGTAGAAATTATCGGAGCGGTGATAGACGTGGAGTTTGAGCGCGACAATGTGCCCCAAGTTTATGATGCGCTTACCGTCGACGGCACTGAAATTACTTTGGAGGTACAACAGCAGCTGGGAGACGGTGTTGTGCGTACCATTGCACTTGGCAGTACGGAAGGGTTAAGCCGGGGCTTAGTGGTGCAGGACACTGGCTCACCGGTATCTGTGCCTGTTGGTACTGAAACGTTGGGTCGGATTATGGATGTCCTCGGTCGACCCATTGATGAGCGTGGTCCTATCGGTGAAAAAGAACGCATGCCTATACACCGAAAAGCACCGACTTATGAAGAGCTTTCCACCACCAATGAATTATTGGAAACAGGCATTAAAGTTATTGACTTAGTTTGTCCTTTCGCCAAAGGTGGCAAGGTCGGGTTATTTGGCGGCGCGGGTGTTGGTAAGACCGTAAACATGATGGAGCTTATCAATAACATCGCTACAGAACACAGCGGCCTATCCGTATTTGCTGGCGTAGGTGAGCGTACTCGTGAAGGCAACGATTTCTATCATGAGATGCAAGAATCGAAAGTTATCGATCTAGAAGGCGAGTCAAAAGTGTCCATGGTTTACGGACAGATGAATGAGCCCCCTGGTAACCGTCTTCGAGTAGGCTTAACTGGTTTGACCATGGCCGAGAAATTCCGTGATGAAGGCCGTGATGTTCTTCTCTTTATTGACAATATTTATCGCTACACACTGGCGGGCACGGAGGTATCTGCGCTTCTCGGTCGTATGCCATCAGCGGTGGGCTACCAACCAACACTCGCGGCGGAAATGGGCGAGCTACAGGAACGAATCACTTCAACCAAAGCCGGCTCCATTACTTCTATTCAAGCCGTATATGTACCTGCGGACGATTTGACGGATCCGTCACCGGCGACAACCTTCGCGCACTTGGATGCAAAAGTTGTATTGTCACGCGACATTGCTGCACTCGGTATTTACCCGGCGGTGGACCCTTTGGACTCAAGCTCGCGCCAATTAGATCCTTTGGTGGTTGGCCAAGAACACTATGACGTTGCCAGTGGAGTGCAAGGCGTACTGCAGCGGTATAAAGAACTAAAAGACATTATCGCTATTCTCGGTATGGACGAATTGTCCGACGAAGATAAGCAAACGGTTTATCGCGCTCGTCGTATTTCTCAGTTCTTATCACAGCCATTTACCGTAGCAGAGGTATTCACCAATGCGCCTGGGAAATATGTTTCCTTGAAAGATACCATCGCCGGTTTTAAAGCTATCCTTAATGGTGATTACGACGAGATGCCGGAACAAGCGTTTAGCATGGTAGGAACCATTGAAGAAGCAGTGGAAAAGGCTAAAACCTTATAAATTGAAGGTAAATAAAAAATGGAAACGACTATGCATTGCGACATCGTATCGGCAGAGAAAAGCATTTTCTCTGGCTTGGTTCGGACGCTTGTTGCTGCAGGGTCATTAGGTGATCTAGGTGTTACCCCGGGGCACGCTCCCTTGTTAACAGCCCTTATTCCTGGCCCTGTCCGAATTGTTTTGGATACGGGCGAAGAAGAGGTATTCTATGTGTCAGGCGGTTTCCTTGAAGTTCAACCAAATGTTGTAACTTTATTGACCGATACAGCGATTAGAGCAGAGGACGTGGACGAAGCAGCTGCAGTTAAAGCCGTGGAAGATGCCGAAAAAGCGATTGTGAATCAGGGGGCCGACTTTGAATACGGTGCCGCCGCCGCTCAACTTGCTGAAGCAGCCGCGCAATTGCGGGCGCTACGTCAGCTAAAGAAATAAGTGTTTCAGCACAGAGCTAAAAAGGTGGCACTGGCTACCTTTTTTTTTGGTATTCTTTTTCCATCAAAAGTAAAACTTAGCAAGCAAAAGGCACTATCATGGAAGTTGTAATTCTGGCTGCTGGTAAAGGCGCCAGAATGTTTTCTAAATACCCTAAGGTACTTAACACCATTGGCGGCAAGCCTATGCTGCAGCGTGTGATAGAAACTGCCAGTAGTGTCAATGCGAATCGAATTCACATTGTGATTGGCTTCCGTGCTGAAGAGGTTAAGGAAAGAGTTAGTGGCGTTGGAATAGAACAGAATATTAACTGGGTGATTCAGGAAGAGCAATTGGGCACCGGACATGCGGTTCAGCAGGCCGTTTTTTCGATTGATTGTGAAGACGATAAAAATACGGTATTAATATTGTATGGCGACGTGCCATTGATACAGACACGTACCTTAAATAGATTGTTGGAACTAACGGGCGAATCTTGCCTCTCACTGATTACCCTTACCACCGCAAATAACGATGGCCTTGGACGGGTCATTCGCGATGAGTCGAATCAAGTATCAGCGGTAGTAGAGCAAAAAGATGCATCATCTGAGCAACAGAAAATCACTGAAGTAAATAGTGGCATAATGGCGTTGCCAGCTAAGCGGCTGCCCGGGTGGCTTGCTCGATTAGATAATGCGAACAAACAAGCGGAGTATTATCTAACAGATATCATCGCGCTTGCAGTGCAGGATGGATGTAAAATAAATGCGCTAAACATTGGCGACGAAAACGAAGTCCAGGGCGTGAACGATAAAACCCAACTGGCACGACTAGAAAGACATTTACAAATGATCAATATTTCAAAATTATTAGAGCAGGGAGTAACCCTACGCGACCCAGAAAGAGTAGATGTTCGTGGTGAACTTACATGTGGTCAGGATGTCGAAATAGATGTGAATGTGATATTCGAGGGCTCGGTCAAAATAGGCAATAATGTATCTATAGGAGCTAATGTCATTATAAAAGATTCAACAATTGGCGACGGATCTGAAATTCTAGCTAATAGCAACATCGACGGATCAGAGATTGGCTTAAATGCCGCTATAGGCCCATTCGCTAGAATTAGACCGGGGACTGTCTTACACAACCAAGTTAAAATCGGAAACTTTGTCGAGACAAAAAACGCAATTATTGGTGAGGGCTCTAAAGCAAACCATCTCGCCTATATAGGTGATGCGGAGATAGGTGAAAATTGCAACATAGGAGCAGGAACGATTTTTTGCAATTACGATGGTGCTAATAAAAATAAATCAATATTAGGCAATAACGTTTTCATAGGCTCCAATAGCGTATTGATTGCGCCTGTAAATCTGGCAGACAATGCTTTTGTTGCTGCCGGTTCTGCGATTAACAATGATGTACCAAGCGACAACCTAGCTGTGGCGAGATCTAAACAAAGAACCATCGCCGGCTGGAAACGTCCAACAAAAAAACACTGAACCTTATTCTCTATGTGCGGCATTGTCGGTGCAATAGCGGAAAGAAACGTATCAGGAATTTTGCTTGAGGGGTTGAGGCGGCTAGAGTATCGAGGCTACGATTCCGCTGGCATCGCGATGCTAAATGGTGGTAATAAACTTATCGCTACCAAAACTGTGGGAAAGGTAGAAAAACTAGTCAATTCAGTGACTGCATCGAAGATCAACGGAAGCGTTGGCATTGCACATACTCGCTGGGCGACCCATGGAAAGCCTACGATCACTAACGCCCATCCCCATAGCTCATCGAAAGAAATAGCCATCGTTCATAATGGAATTATCGAAAACTACCAAGAACTTCGGGGCAAGCTATTACAAGAAGGCTATGATTTTAAAACAGAAACGGATAGCGAAATTATAGCCCACCTGATACACAAGGAGCGTAACGGTGGCAAAGCAAGCCTTATAGAGGCCGCACAAAAAGCTACACAAAAGTTGGAAGGTGCTTACGGCCTTTGCGTTATCGATAAAAAAGATCCGGACCAAATTGTAGTTGCTAGAAGCGGGTCGCCGCTGGTAATAGGCGTTGGTATTGGCGAAAATTTCGTCGCTTCAGACATTATGGCCTTAGGCCAGGTTACAGATAGATTTATTTATTTGGAGGAAGGCGATGTTGCGAAGATATCTCTTAATGGCATAGAGGTTTGGCAAGGAAAAAGAAAAGTAATTCGGCCCATTAATACTGTGGAATTACGGGCCAAAGATACAGACAAAGGAAAATATAAACATTTCATGCTCAAAGAGATTCATGAGCAAGCTCAAGCAATTAAGGACACATTAAATGGGCGTGTCAGCCAATCAAAAATTTTAGAACAAGCTTTTGGTGTAAAAGCTGGAGATATTTTCGACCGAGTTAAAAACGTACAAATTGTGGCGTGCGGTACAAGCTATCATGCGGGCCAGATAGCTAAATATTGGCTTGAATCAATTGCCTCAATTCCTTGCTCAGTGGATATCGCTAGCGACTATAGATATCGAGAAATAATAGTTCAACCAGGCACCTTATTCATTGCGATTTCCCAATCCGGCGAGACTGCCGATACGCTTGCCGCGTTGCGGTATTCAAAAAAGAAAAAGTACGTAGGCAGGCTCGCCATATGCAATGTGGCTACTAGTTCTTTAGTAAGGGAATCCGACTTCTGTATACTTACTATGGCTGGACAAGAGATAGGCGTCGCTTCAACTAAGGCCTTTACCACCCAATTGACCCTGTTACTAATACTTTCAGCCGTCTTAGGTAGGCGAACTGGCCTGAACGCCGCTGAAGAAAAAAAGATAGTTAAAGATTTAAGCAAACTACCAGTGCTGATCGATAAAACATTGAAGCTCAGCAAGGATATAAAGAAAGTTTCAAAACAGTTCTCAGATAAATCCCATAGCTTATTTCTCGGCCGTGGGATTCAGTATCCTGTTGCAAAAGAAGGCGCATTAAAGCTGAAGGAAATTTCATATATCCATGCTGAAGCCTATCCTGCGGGTGAGCTAAAACATGGCCCGTTAGCTTTGGTTGATAGCAAAATGCCGGTCATTGCCGTTGCCCCGAACGACGATTTGCTAGGAAAGCTTAGGGCAAACTTATCGGAGGTAAGCGCCAGAGGTGGCAAGCTCTATGTTTTTGCCGATGAAAGCATTAAGTTTGAAAGCGACAAAAGCTGTAAGGTTGTGAATGTGCCCAATTGCCCGGCAATTCTCGACCCAATCGTTTTTACTGTGCCGCTCCAATTGCTTTCCTATCATGTCGCCATTATGAAAGGTACGGATGTGGATCATCCGCGTAATCTTGCCAAGTCCGTGACTGTGGAGTAGAACATAACAGTAAATTAACATGGATATATTTCTAGTAATTCATATATTAGCCGGAACAATTGCTTGTCTTTGTGCTGCTCTGGCATTTTCATCTGAGAAAGGGAAAAAATTCCATGTAATTGCAGGTAGAACATATTTCTGGTGCATGGTTGGTATTTTCTTAACAGCTATTCCAATGTCAATTATCAACAGTAATAAATTTTTATTTCTAATAGCAATTTTTTCTTTCTATTTAGCTTTTGCAGGCATGCGTTTTGCTAAAAATAGGAAAGGCATAGCGACTTCAATGGATTGGATTGCGGTTAGTTTAATGATTTTGTCAGGACTGGGGATGTGGGCATTGGCTATAATTTACTTCACAAATGATAATTCTCAATACATAACACTTCTCGTTTTTGGATTTATTGCACTAGCGCTTGGCTGTGGAGACTATATAAGTCACAAGAATAAAACAGCAATAGGAAAGGGGAGAATTGCAAGGCATCTAACTAATATGATGGCTGGAACCATAGCTATTGTTACAGCTGTTTTAGTGGTTAATGTTAATATTGAGCCTGTATGGGTGTGGTGGTTGTTACCAACGGCTGTGATTACACCAATTATCTTTTACTGGAATAAAGAACTTCATCGTAGTGAAAAAGTAATTTAAAGGGTGAAAATTTTGGAAGGATTAGAAGTAATGGGTGTTGTTTTTGAAATGGTGGGAGTGGTCGCACTAGTGCGCCTAGAAAATCTTATAAGGACGAGTAAATCACTGTTTTGCTCAAGCCAGTAACCGTAGAGCAGATAGAGGCCTCTGCAATTTATTGCAAAAAGCAACGATTAGGCGTTTGATGTTAAGTTGCTTTAAACATGAAATTTTACCAAGTTGGGGGGCGATTTGTTATGGCGACTGCTGTTCCGATAAAACACACAGATAGTGGAATGATGAAAACCGGACTTCATGGGTTTAGCTGGACTTATTTGTTCTTTGGATGGTTTGTTCCTCTCTTTAGGGGTGAGTTAGGCGTAGCCGCTCTTCATTTACTTTTCACATTCGTTACATTCGGGCTGTGGCAACTTATTTTTTGTTTCTTGTACAACAAGCAATATATGACACGTATGCTCACAAACGGTTGGGTACTAGCAGGGAACGAGGACGAAAACCTAAAGGCACGCGCTGCTTTAGAGATGTCCGGTTAAAAGTGGGAATATTATTTACTGTTTTAGACTTGGTAATTATGGTCATGAACTTGGAGTGCGCAGTGCTCTTTGACTTTTTTCCAAGCGCTTTAGGTGTTCTTTTAATAGTGGTTTGCGATGACGTGCGACACCAGTTGCTAAGACGTCGATCACTGCCAGGTGCGCGATGCGTGAGGAGACTGGAGTATAGGATTGGAGATCCTCTTCCATATTTACATAGATCGGGATGCTACACTGCCTAGAGAGAGAAGTGTTCTCAGGCGCTAGGCCGATCACAGTTGCGCCAGCTTCTCGGGCGAGACTAACGCTTTGTAATAAAGCTCGGGTTTCGCCAGATTGGGAGATCGCTAACACCACATCATCTTTACCCAGGGCAATCGCAGACATATGCTGTATATGAGGGTCTGTATAGGCAGCAGTGGAGAGCTGCAATCTAAAGAACTTATGCTGAGCGTCAGCGGCAACAGAGCCGGAAGCACCAAATCCGTAAAATTCCACTCGTCGAGCATTGCTAATAATATTAATAGCTTGTTCCAGCGCGTCGGCACTCAACTCATCCCTAACGGTAAGTAATGAGCCGACTGTGGTATCAAAAACCTTGTTTCGTAGATCAGTAACAGTATCGGTGTCATCGACAGCAAATTGAGTGTATACGGAACCCATTCCTAACTGCCGTGCCAGCTGTAATTTAAAAGACTGGAATCCATCAAACCCGAGTGCTCGGCAAAAACGGATTACTGTAGGTTCGCTGACCTCAGACTTTTTTGCCAAGTCCGCAATGCGCATTTTTATAACATCATTAGCATTAGCTAAAACAAAGTCGGCTACTTTCAGTTCAGACTTTCGCAGCACTTTTTGATTTTCAGCTATTCGCCTAATCAGATTAGGTGAATCCATGGGATACCTGTAACATCGGAGGACCTTTAATTGAGTGCTATGCTACTGAATTTAGTAATTACAGGCCAATAATAATCTGATGCAGGAATACGAGTTAACCTTTATTGACTCTATAAGTGAAATAGGTGCCAAAGACTGGAATCTTCTATCTGGGACTGAAAACCCATTTACGCGTTATGAATTTCTCTATGCTTTGGAGGCGACTGGATGCACCATACCCGAGACCGGTTGGCAACCAATGCATGTTTGGGTTAGGTGGCGAGAGGAGTCCCGGAGTGGCATAGGTAACACTGCTGCAGTAATGACACTGTACCTTAAAACAAACTCTTGGGGGGAATATGTTTTTGACTGGTCTTGGGCAAACGCATACGAGAGCCATGGATTGAGCTACTATCCAAAGTTTGTAACGGCCGCGCCATTCACCCCTTCAATAGGGCAAAGAGTATTTATTTGCCCGACAGCCAACCGTTGCAGCGTTTTAAAACTCATTAGAGACAAGATAAGAGATAAAGCTGAATCACACGAAGCGTCTTCATGGCACATCTTATTTCCCTTAGAAGAAGAGCATAAAGAGCTAGTGCAATTGGGAATGCATGCAAGAATTGGTACTCAATTTCACTGGTACAATAAAGATTACGATTCATATAGCGACTTTTTAGAGGCGCTTAATTCACGAAAAAGAAAAACGATCCGTAAAGAACGCCAAGAAGTAAAAAATCAAGGCATTACGTTTCGGGTTACTGAGGGCGCGGAGATTTCGCTTCAGCAGTGGTCCGACTTTTACCTTTTCTATCAGTCAACCTACTTGATGCGAGGTATGCAGGGTTATTTAGATCAAGAATTCTTTCTCAGTATTTCCGAGTCAATGCCGGAACAATTATTTTTAGTTAACGCGATTCAAGACGACCATGAAATTGCGGCAGCGTTATTTTTTAAAAATAGAGAGAAATTGTTCGGGCGCTATTGGGGGTGCAGAGCAGAACGTCAATTCCTACATTTTGAAACCTGTTTCTACCAAGGCCAAGAATATATTATTCGCAATAAATTAAAATCGTTTGACTCCGGAGCGCAAGGTGAACATAAAATCCAGAGGGGCTTTGAACCAATACTTACCTTTTCCAACCACTGGATAGCGAATCGCCAATTTTCTGATGCAATAAAACAGTTTTTGATTGAGGAACGTTTACACATTAACCGTTATCGAGCAGAAGCCGAATCTTTGTTACCATTTAAAAAAGTAAATAGATAAGATTTTTATTTGAGGGAATAGCATGAAGAAAACCGTAAAATACTTGGGTATAACTATAGTCCTATTAGTTGCCGTAACACTTCTCGTTTTGAGATCTGTAGGAGTTTCTCCCCAGGATCAGAGGGCGGGACTTTGGCTGGCTGGTGACGAGGTAACAACGCCAATAGATGATTGGTCATTTACAGATGATTACGAAGAAATATTCTTACAAACTAATACACCTTATTTCATTCCCCACTCGGTCACCGTTTATTGTGCATCCTACCAGGGGGACCTTTATCTACTTTCCGCATACTATAGCGGAGGTACATATCCTGATATGCGTTCTTGGAACCGCAATATTGTGCGGGACCCTAGAATTCGATTGAAAATAGGAGAGCAGCTATTTGATCGAACGGTCAGTTACGTTTATGACGAATCAATTCGTAGACCAGTTTATGACGCATTAGGGGATAAATATCCTGACTGGGAAAGACCAACATTCGAGAATATGCATATTTTGGCTGTTGGGCCCGAAGCTTAGGAAAGTTTAAACACTAGAAGTTGATTGTTGGCAGGCATAGGATTATCTTCCTGGAGAGATAATCCAGCCGTCGCTGCCAGCTCTTGCACTTTCTCGAAATCGCGCACGCCACTGGCAGGATCCCGCTGCTTTAGCCAATCATCGAACCGTGCATTGCTCTCTGTAGTGAATTTACCGTTGTATTTGAAAGGCCCATAGAGTAAGAGCCAGGCAAATTCTTCCATGCACTGATTAACTCCTCGAAAAAAANTGACCATAGAATTCGCAGACATAATGTGCAGACTATTTGCGCTAAATACACACTCGTAGCGTTTACAATTCCAATCTTTATAATTTACATCCAAAGCCTTGGCAGCGGGAAGATTTGGTAAAGCCTTCGCCCTAATTCGTTGTTGAGTTATTTCCAGGCCCTCTGGAACTTCGCTGCATTGCCAAACCAGGCCAGGAAACTTTTCTGCAAAATATTCACCATGCTGTGCTGTGCCACTTCCAACCTCAAATACGGTGCTCACCTGGCTTAAATAAGGCCTTATAGTTTTAAAAATCGGTATCTTGTTATTTTCACTAGCCTGGCTAAAGGGAAGACCAATACCTTTATGCACTAGGAATCATTACTCTGTTTGCGCTTAAAAACAAATTTATCGTGACTTGATTCTTCTTCACTGAAACAGTAATTATTACTGCTAAATAGCTTTAGCCCATCAGAAGAAGTGATTTTGTTTTTAACTATGTAAGCGGCCATTTCACCTCGGGCCTTCTTTGCAAAGAAGCTAATTACTTTATATTTACCACCAGACCAATCTTTAAACACTGGCGTAACTATTTCAGCATCAAGCGATTTTAGAATAATCGACTTGAAATACTCATTGCTAGCAAGATTTATAAGCGTCTTATTGCCTTGTTTTTGGTTTCTAATTAAGCCGTTAAGCTCATTGGTGATTTTTGATCCCCAAAAATCATAGAGATCCTTGCTGCCATTTACCGTTAACTTGCGGCCCATCTCTAAACGATAGGCCTGCATAAGATCGAGGGGACGNAGAACGCCGTACAAGCCAGATAGTATTCTTAAATGCTTTTGTGCAAAACTAAGATCAGCAGCGTTGAACTGCTCAGCTCTTAAGCCAATATAAACATCGCCCTTGAAAGTGAAAATAGCCTGCTTTGCATTTTTGAGGTNAAAAGGTTGCCGCCAAGCAGCGTAGCGACGGAAATTTTCTATAGCCAAGTTATCACTAATGCCCATTAAAGAGGATAGCTCTTTCGGTTGAAACTCTCGCAACACATTAACTAATTGCTCAGCCTCGTCCAAAAAGGCTGGCTCAGAAAACCTTTTGGTTTTAACCTTCACATCGAAGTCTAGTGTTTTAGCAGGGGATACAACGGTTAGCATGGGTATCTCTTGCCTCCTTCTTTTCAGTCGAGTCTGTCAAAATCTAACCACCACTCCAATGGGGTTATGCCATCTTCGGGGTCGTAAACGTTACCATAGTACCAAACCGTTTCGGGATAATCCCTACAAGCTTCATCCAATAACAGCTCTATCTTTCTAAATCCAATGGATATATGAACGCTATAGACAAGTGCTCTGTTGGTTTTGTTATCTAGGCTTCCTCCAAGCTTTTCAATAGCCGAAGTTAATACTTGCTCTAGGTTGTTTAGTTCATCTTTGCCAAATAAGCGTATGCAAAGATTCCCGCTTCTGGCAACTAGCTCATATTCCGCGGTGTTGGGGTTTATTATTTTTATAGTATCGCCGGCGGCAAGGTTTCTTGCAAGAACTGGGGATTTTATAAGGCGAGCATGATCGGGTCTGTCTGATAAAACCTCCAATTCTAGACTTTCGAATACTGGCTGATCGTTGTTATCTAGACCTGCTAGAAAAGGCAATTCCAATTTTTTGGTATTCTTCAAAGAAATCTCAATTAGTATCAGGGCCCTAGCAAAGGTTATGCTTGGCTACAGGTTCTTCAGGCGTTAGTGAAAGAGAAAGGCTATGATAGAGCGCTTACAGCGAATTGCTACTTTTTTACACCAATTTAGACTNGGTATTTTTGTACTAGGNATTGTCAGCTTAGNAGTTTTTTCCATAAGCTTGTTTGAAACCCCATGGGTTAACGGTGATATTTGGCTTATTCCGGGTCTCTTGGCCCTATGTTGGTCATTGGCCCTGTATAGCGTTATTGCTTTGTTTCAACATATACCGGTAAAAGTCGATAAGTCGGAGAGTTGGCGCATTAGAACGTCCAACTTAATCAGGCGGGGGACACTTTGGCTAGCCGGTTTTTTCCTATTGCTATTGAGCGGGGCGTTATTAATTTTTAGCTATCAACTATTACGAACTTGGATTATGGGATAATTTATATATGTTAGATCGTGTTGTTCAGATCATCGATTTTAGCATTGAGCGCCTGGGTAGAGTCGGGTCTTGGTTAGCTTTGCTGATGGTGTTGGCCATGTTTTTGATTGTGCTACTGCGTTATGTGTTTCAAATTGGATCCATAGCTCTACAGGAATCGATTATGTATATTAATGCACTTATTTTCACTGTTGGTGTTGGATATACGCTAAAAGAACAAGGGCATGTTCGCGTAGATGTGTTCTATACTCGTTTCAACAGCAGAACTAAAGCTATCGTGGACATGATTGGGTGCACGATATTTTTNTTTTTAACCACCGGATTTATACTNTGGGCTAGTTGGGACTATGTCGGCGTTTCCTGGAGAATTTTAGAAGGTTCGCCAGAATCAAGCGGGCTCCCTTTCGTTTATCTCTTAAAAACTACCATTCTACTTATAGCTACATTATTAGCGATTCAAGGGATAGCTGAGTTTATAAAGTCTTTTAAGAGTTTTAGGCGGGGTTAAAAATGCTAGAGCTGTTACCTGTTCTGCTTTTTATCGTCGTCTGTATTTTCCTTATGGTAGGTTATCCTGTGGCGTTGACTCTCGCAGGTGTTTCCCTCCTGTTTGCAGCGATTGGTGGAATAGCAGGAGTATTTGATTCGGCATTTATATCACTAATTCCAAATCGGATCTTCGGCATCTTGGTTAATCAAAACTTATTTGCTGTTCCATTATTTGTATTTATGGGTGCAATGCTAGAGAAATCTCGTATTGCAGAAGAATTACTGAAGAACATGGAAATGGTTTTTGGCAGAGTACCTGGAGGGTTAGGAATAGCAGTTATCTTAGTTGGTATGNTGCTAGCTGCCAGCACGGGGATTGTCGGCGCTACCGTTGTNACGATGGGAATATTGTCGTTGCCGACTATGTTAAAGGCAGGCTATCGGCCGTCGCTGGCGTGCGGCACACTTTGTGCGACTGGTACTCTTGGACAAATTATCCCACCTTCAATTTGCTTAGTCTTGCTTGGAGAAGTAATCTCTAATGCCTATCAACAATCCCAATTAAATGCTGGCGTATTCGCGCCCGATTTTGTTTCGATTGGCGATCTCTTTGCTGGCGNAATCGTGCCGGGAGTTTTACTCGTTCTTGCGTATGCATGCTATGTCCTATTCGTAGCATTAATACGGCCAGCTGACGCACCGTCGGTAAAAGAAACGACTGTTGAAATCTCCATAGTGGAGTTAGCCCGAGCACTATTCAAAGGGTTGCTACCGCCGGTGTTGTTAATGGTTGCTGTGCTTGGCTCAATTCTTATGGGGATAGCGACTCCAACGGAAGCGGCTTGTGTTGGTGCAGTTGGGGCGATGCTACTAGCGCTCAGTAGAGGAAAGCTTAATCTAAAAATAGCACACGAAGTTTGTCTGGATACAACTCGCATCACTTCGATGATTTATTTGATACTGATAGGGGCAACAATCTTCTCATCAATTTTTAGAGGGTTTGGCGGCGAAGAGCTAATTGAGAATTTCTTAACTGGGCTTCCAGGGGGTGTAGTATCAGCGACAATCATCGTAATGTTGCTTATTTTTCTCTTAGGCTTTATTCTCGATTTTATTGAGATCATCTTTATGGTTGTCCCGTTAATAGGCCCAGTTTTGCTCGCAATGGGACTAGACCCAGTTTGGTTAGGGGTGATGATTGCAATCAACCTGCAGACGTCTTTTCTAACACCGCCCTTTGGTTTCTCGTTGTTTTATTTACGAAGTGTCGCACCAGCTGAAGTTGTAACTAACGATCTATATAGAGGGGTTGTCCCCTTTGTTGTAATACAGCTAATGCTGCTTCTCTTATTAGCGTTTAAACCAGAGTTGGCAACCTGGCTGCCGTCATTGCTGAATTAGTAACTCATTTAATCTTAGTAATATAGTTAGTGACGGAATCAATCTTCCTCAAGGCTAATAAAACCATAAACCTAATTAGTAGATATTTTGCGGGCTTCAATAAATGCTTCCTCAGCGATACCGTTGTAGTTCATTACACCGTCTTTGAAGAGTTTCCAGGATTCATATACTCGAGCCGTAGCACCATCTGCTTGCGCTATTTCGGCAACAACTTCTTCGGATATACGGCGCAGCTCCAGAAGGACATCAGTGGGCAATGAGCGCAGTTGTACACCATGGTCTTCAACTAAAGTACGCAAAGCTTGATTGTTTTTCGCTGTCAGTTCGTCCAATAATAGCTGGTTCATGACCTCTGTCCCTGCCATAAGAATCTCTTGCAAATCGGCAGGCAAAGCTTCGAATCTCTCCTTGTTAAATATTGTTTCTAATGTGGATCCTGGTTCATGCCATCCGGGATAATAGTAATAATCTGCTACAGTGTGATAACCAGCCGCGAGATCATTGTAAGGGCTTACAAATTCTGTTGCGTCTAGCGCGCCTGTCTGCAAGGCTGTAAATACTTCACTAACTTGCATGGTAACTGGGACGCCTCCAGCGCGCCGAAAGACTTCCCCGCCTAAACTTGGGATACGCATTTTTAATCCTTGAACATCTTCGAGGGAGTTAATTTCCTTGTTGAACCAACCAAACATTTGTACGCCAGAATTACCGCCTCGCACTGGAATTAGATTAAAAGGCGCATATAGTTCTCTCCATAGCTCGTTGCCCCCGCCGTACCTTAACCAAGCATCTTGCTCATAACTGGTCAAGCCGAACGGGATTGAAGAAAAGAAAGGAGTGGCCGGAATTTTGCCTTGCCAATAATACGCACCAGAATGGCCAATTTCTGCCACACCTTGCGAGACAGCATCGAACACTTCTAGTCCGCCAACCAATTCGTTGGCACCGTAAACCCGGATGCGCATTCGGCCTTGGCTCATGGTTTCAACGATGTCTGCAAAATATTCTGGAGAGGTCCCAAGTGCTGGTAAGTTTTTCGGCCAGGAGGTGATCATTTTCCACTCGTATACGGTTTGGTCTATAGCAGCATCATTGCTGCCACTAGTCTGTGACTCGCTTCTGCAGGCGGAAATAATCAGTCCAACAATGAACAGCGCGATGCAGGCTTTTATTTTTTGTAAGATTTGAACCATGTTAATGCTCGATAATTGTTAACTTTTATCCCAATACTTCTAGCTTGGCGTAGGAAAGGACTAACCACTTACTTCCAGCTACATCGAAGTTCACTTGAACTCTTGCATTTGAACCTTGACCTTCATAGTTTAGGATCACGCCTTCTCCGAATTTGCTGTGAGCGACCCGTTGACCTAATGATATCCCAGTATCCGGCACTTCTGCCCTAATTCGGGATACTTTTCCCAGGCCTCCATTTTTTCTCTGCTTGTAACCGATTGATTTAACGGTAGTCTTCAAGCGGACAGTATCTACTAACTCCTGGGGAATTTCTTTAATGAATCGGGAAGGTCGACACAATGTGATATCGCCATGTAGGCGTCGAGATTCAGCGTGAACCAAATATAATTTGCTCTTAGCGCGGGTAATACCTACGTAGCAAAGCCGTCTTTCCTCTTCTAAGCCTGCTAAGTTGTCCATGGACATTCTGTGAGGGAAAAGCCCCTCTTCCATACCGGCTAGAAAGACCATTTGAAATTCAAGCCCTTTGGCTGAATGCAAAGTCATTAATTGTACCGCATCATCGTTTTCCTCTGCCTGAGTATCGCCTGCATCCAGAGAAGCTTGGTCTAGAAACGCTGTTAGCGCCATATTCGAAGCTAAATCTACCCCTTCGCTATCGCTATCCGGTACCTCCATATCCGTTTCATTGAAATTACTACAGGCATTTACTAACTCTTCTAAGTTTTCAACCCTACTGCGCGCTTTTTCGCCGCCTTCTTTTTCATGGTGCTGGATTAGCCCGCTTTGTATGATTATGTGCTGAGCCTTTTCGTATAGCGCAAGGTTGGTACAATCAGAATCCATCTTGTCAATGAGCTGTAAGAAAGCTAATACAGCATTCGTGGCTCTTGAGGTTAGCAATGAACCATTCACGCAATTGGCACAAGCTTGCCACAAGGAACAGTTTTGCTCTCGAGCAGTGCCACGAATTGTATCTATAGTTCTGCCGCCTATACCCCTAGCAGGCACATTGATAATCCGCTCCATAGCAGTATCGTCATGTCGATTAACTAAAAGTCTTAAATAGGAAAGCGCGTTTTTAATTTCCAAACGCTCATAGAATCTATGACCTCCATATATACGATAAGGCATACCTACTCTTAATAAGGCATCTTCTAGCTCGCGAGACTGTGCATTGGAGCGATAGAGCACAGCGGATTCACTACGGCGATTTCCCTGGTTAAGCCAGTCTTGTAATCGATCGACGATAAAGCGAGCCTCGTCTTGCTCATTAAAGGCTTCGTATAAACTTATGGGCTCTCCCTCTGACCCTTCCGTCCATAAGTTCTTGCCTAACCTTCCCTGGTTATTGGCGATTAATTTATTTGCCGCATTTAGTATCGTTGTAGTAGACCGATAATTTTGCTCCAGGCGGACAATGTCGACATCTGGGAAATCCAGGTTGAATTTTTGAATGTTTTCGATTTTCGCGCCACGCCAACCGTAAATGGACTGATCATCATCGCCTACTACCATTAACTGATTTTGNTTTCCTGTTAATACCCTTAACCATGCATATTGAATAGAGTTGGTATCTTGAAATTCATCCACGAGAATGAATTGGAATCTATTCTGATAGTGAGCGAGGATTTGAGGATTTTTTAACCATAACTCATGAGCTCTGAGTAGAATCTCACCAAAATCGACCATGCCCCCACGGTCACAAGCTTCCTCGTAGGTCTCATAAACCTTCAGCATCGTTTTGGTGTAATCGTCCTCTAAATGCTCGATATTGGAGGCTCGCAAACCTTCGTCTTTTTGAGCGTTGATGTACCATTGGCACTGTTTTGCTGGCCATTTTTCTTCATCTAATTGCAGTGAGCGGCAGATTCTTTTTATTAGTCGTAATTGATCTTCGGCGTCGAGAATATGAAAGTCTTGTGTCAGGCGAGCTTCAGCCCAATGAGAACGCAGCAGTCGGTGTGCTATACCATGGAAGGTCCCCACCCACATTCCTCCGGACGAGAAGCCTAGCAGTGTTTCGATACGNCCCCTCATTTCTCTAGCGGCTTTATTGGTGAAAGTCACTGCGAGCACACCAAAAGGCGACACATTTTCTGCCTGAATTAACCAGGCAATACGATGAACCAAAACACGAGTTTTTCCACTACCTGCGCCAGCTAGCACTAAAAGGNTTTTGGACGGACTAGCAACNGCACTGCGCTGCTGTTCATTAAGGGAATCNAGAAGATGCGATACGTCCATGGTCATGCATTCTATCAAATTGTATAGCTAACGTTTGTGATAAGTAGTTAAAAGCAAATATTTTTCCAACCAAGCGATTTAGTGAATAAGTTCGTTATTTGTTAGAATAGCACGACTCAGAACGGACTGGCCGAAGGCGCAGTGGCTATCGAAAACTAATAGGAGTTACCAATGTCTGTCAGATCAGATAATGTGGAATTTAATTGGCAAGATCCATTTCTCTTAGAAGAACAACTAAGCGAAGAAGAGCGTATGGTGAGAAATACTGCTAAGCAATATGCACAGGAAAAACTTTTGCCAAGAGTCCGCGAAGCTTATCGCAACGAACAAACAGATCCCCAAATTTTTAGAGAAATGGGAGATCTTGGCTTGCTGGGCTCCTTCATTGAAGGTTATGGCTGTGCAGGCCTTAACTATGCTTGCTATGGTTTAATTGCGCGTGAAATAGAATCGGTGGATTCAGGCTACCGTTCAATGATGTCCGTCCAGTCTAGTTTGGTTATGCACCCTATCAATACTTTTGGTACGGAAGAACAAAAACAAAAATACTTGCCAAGGCTTGCTACGGGCGAGTTTATAGGCTGCTTCGGCCTAACTGAGCCCGATCATGGCTCAGATCCAGGTAGCATGAACACACGAGCAAAATCTGTAGCAGGCGGTTACAGTATATCTGGAGCGAAAACTTGGATTAGTAATTCGCCAATATCGGATGTATTTATCGTATGGGCCAAATGTGACAATAGCACTATAAGCGGTTTTATTTTGGACAGAGGTATGAACGGGTTAAGTGCTCCTAAAATCGAAGGTAAATTGGCTTTGCGAGCATCGATAACAGGCGAGATTGTTATGGATGAGGTATTTGTTCCTGAAGAAAATAAATTGCCAGAAGCGCAAGGTTTGAATGGGCCTTTCAGCTGTTTGAATTCGGCCCGCCTCGGAATTGCGTGGGGGGCGCTAGGTGCCGCTGAGACCTGCTGGCATACAGCCCGACAATACACTTTAGATCGCAAGCAATTTGGTCGTCAATTAGCGGCTAATCAGCTGATTCAAAAAAAACTCGCGCAAATGCAAACTGATATTTCTATTGGTCTTCAAGGTTGCCTCCAGGCTTGCCGATTAAAGGATCAAGGAAAGCTCGCACCGCCTCTTATCTCCCTTCTTAAACGCAACTCTTGTTTAAAAGCCCTAGATACCGCAAGAGAGTCCCGCGATATGCTGGGAGGTAATGGTATTTCAGACGAATATCCGGTTATGCGTCATGCGCAGAACCTAGAGGTAGTTAATACATATGAGGGCACTCAAGACATTCATGCATTGATATTGGGTCGGACCCAAACTGGTATCCAAGCGTTTACCTAATGAATTGTCTTTTCGGATAAATAAATAGCATAGAAACGGCGAACTAAGACTCTGCTTTCTATAATTCTGAGAAATATTAAATTAAGCCGTAGGGCTCAACTGCTTAGGTATCATAAGTAATTTAGAACTACGCCAAGGAATAAAACCGCTCCGACCCAGTTATTGTTTAGAAAAGCTTTAAAACAGCATTCGGGAATCCTGTGTCTAATAAGGTATTGCTGAAATATTAACAGAAGGCTAGCCCCAACAAGCGATAGGTAAAAAACGGGTCCCAACGCAAACTTGTTAGCAGCCAACCACAGAGCAATGATAAACATTGTTTGCATCAAGCCAACCATTAGTTTATCTGCATCACCGAATAGTATTGCAGTAGACTTGACCCCTATTTTAATGTCGAATTCTCTATCCACCATTGCATATTGTGTATCGTAGGCAATAGTCCATAACACATTAGCAACAAATAACAGATAAGCAGCCTGTGGAACCTCATAGGAAACAGCGGTAAAAGCCATCAGTATTCCCCAGGAGAACGCTACACCAAGCACTAATTGTGGCAAGTTTGTATAACGCTTCATAAAGGGATAGATACAAATTACCGCTATTGCGCCAATTGAGAGAAGAATAGTTTCATAATTAGTTAATAAAACCAGCAACAAACCAATAACTGATAGAATGCCAAAACAAATGAATGCGTCAAGACGTTTTAAGCTGCCGCTTGGGATGGGCCTTTGTTTGGTTCTTAAAACTTTACCATCTATTCTGTGGTCGGTGAAATCATTAAAACAACAGCCAGCAGATCGCATTGTTGCAGTGCCAAAACAAAAAATTAGAAAAAGACTGACGCCAGGAAACCCTTCCGCGGCAATCCAAAGAGCAGTAATCGTTGGCCAAAGCAACAAATAAATTCCTATCGGGCGATTTATTCTCGTGAGCTCAATTATGGCGGGCAGCTTGGCGCAAAGTTCAGGGAATTTGCCCTTAAATCGATTGGTAAATGTCGACCAAATAATATTGATGAAGCTCATAATTAGCAAAAAAAAAGACATTAGCAATTTAATTTTATCATGTAGTGTAAAAAAGTTTTGGTAAGATAAAAATATAAGCGACTAACACACATTTATAGGGACTGTGCACTTATTATTACGAAAGCAAGGCTTTTCTATTAGGCGGGCAAGCTTGCAAATTCACTAATAAAACTAATGGGCCTTTAAACATTTGCGTAATGTTCCCGTTTCCCTAGCCAACGTCTAACTAAGGGGTCAACGATCTCTTTATGGTTTTTTAGGATAAGCTCCGAAGCTTCTTTCACGGGATCTAAAAGATGAGCGTCGCGAGTAACGTCAGCTACACGAAAAGTCATATCACCTGTTTGTTGCGTGCCTAAGACTTGCCCTGGCCCCCTTAGCTCCAAATCTTTTTCGGCAATATAAAACCCATCACTACTATTTCGCATTACGTTTAGTCTTTGTTTGCTCGCCTCGGAAAGAGGGTTTCGGTATAGTAATATGCAATGGCTTTGTACATTGCCTCGACCAACACGACCCCTAAGTTGGTGTAATTGGGAGAGCCCTAATCTTTCAGCATTTTCTATGACCATTAGGCTTGCGTTAGGTACGTCTACACCAACTTCGATAACTGTCGTTGCAACCAGCAAGTCAGTATTGCCCTCTTTAAAGCGCTTCATAATTTCTATTTTTTCTTTAGGCCTCATTCGTCCGTGGATTAAACCGACATTAATTTGTGGAATTTGAACACTTAACCTTTCTGCGGTTACTTCTGCAGCCTCGCACTGCAATGCCTCGGACTCTTCGATTAGCGTACAAACCCAATAGGCTTGANTTCGCTGCTTACAGGCATGCTCTATTCTGGATATAACTTCATGTCTTCTATCACTTGAAATAATAGCGGTATTAACCGGCGTTCTGCCGGGTGGCGGTTCGCGAATTATTGAGTTGTCTAGATCTGCATATGCGCTCATGGCCAGTGTTCGCGGAATTGGTGTTGCCGTCATCACTAATTGGTGCGGAATGATAGAATTTGTCAAAGCCTTATCGCGCAAAGACAGGCGTTGATGAACACCGAAACGATGCTGCTCGTCAATTATTGTCAGTCCGAGCCTTTTATAAGCGACGTCGTCTTGAAATAAAGCATGGGTTCCTATCACCATTTGGCATTGCCCGGAGGCTAATTCATGCAATTGACGTGATCGTGAACCGCCTTTAGTTTTTCCACTCAACCAACCCACGGTTATGCCAAGTGGGGCAAACCATTTTTTAAAAATAGATAAGTGCTGTTCGGCAAGAATTTCAGTGGGAGCCATGATGGCGACCTGGTATCCGCTGCCAAGTGTATGTAAAGCGGTAAGGGCAGCGACTACAGTTTTACCTGACCCCACATCTCCCTGCAATAGTCTTTGCATAGGGGATATGCCCTTTAGGTCTTTTGATATTTCCTTATAAGCTGATTTTTGCGCATTGGTTAGTTTAAATGGTAGCGATTTTAGGTATTTAGATAATAGGTTGTTATCCGCTTTTAGTTGAGGCGCTTTCTTCTGGTTAGAAATATCTCGTGCTCGGCGCATACAAAGACGATGCGCCAATAATTCTTCAAAAGCGAGACGTTTTTGACCGGGATTAACACCCCCGGCAATGGACCTTAGCGATACATTAACAGGCGGTTTGTGCAGTAGGTTTAGGGCTTCAGTAAGGCCTTCTAATTTAAATCTCCTGACAAGCTTTGTCGGGAGATAATCCTTTACATTGACAGATCTTTCCATTAAGTCTAGGGCCTGTTTGATTAAATTTCGTAATCTGGATTGTTGTAAGCCGTCGGTCGCTGGGTAAATAGGTGTTAGAGCGGTTTCGATCGGCAAGTTTTCGGAGTTAGAGAAGATTTTGTATTCCGGGTGGTAAATTTCCATCCCAGTGCGCCCCATTCTGACTTCACCATAACAGCGAATTAGTTTGCCTGTAGCGAGCGACTTTTTTTGAGAGGCATTAAAGTAAAAGAACCTTAGGTTTATAAAACCAGTATTGTCTTGGACGACACAATGCAAACTTCGCCTGCGCCCAAATTGAATTCTGCTTGAGACAATTTCTCCCTGCAGTTGTACAAACTCGCCTAAGCGAATTTCTCCAATTCGATGAATTCGTGTCCTGTCTTCGTAGCGAAAGGGAAGGTGGAACAAGAGGTCTTGTATGTTAAAGATACCTAGTCTATGGAATTTCTTTTCAAGAGAGGGGCCGATTCCTTTCAGCCTTGTTAATGGAATTTGATCCAAGGAGGCATTGTTCATATCATAAAGTGCAGACCATTTTTGTCTTAAGCAGAATATAGGGTTATCGGACTAGGCTGCTATAATTTAAAAAAATAAGAGACATACCTCATAGACACATCACTGCGTCTATCTCTACTAATGCCCCTTTTGGCAGAGCGCTTACTTCAATTGTTGATCTTGCTGGATATGGTTCGGAAAAGTGTTCTGCCATAATTGCGTTTACTGAGTCGAAATTATTTAAGTCAGTGAGAAAGATGCTTAGCTTTACAATGTTATTTAAGTTACCGCCAGCTTCTGCAGTGACAACGCCGAGGTTTTTAAAAACTTGCTGTGTTTGTTCGTCGATTCCTGTGCCAGCTAACTCCATGGTTGCGGGATTAAGCGGGATTTGGCCTGATAAAAAAATCATGGACCCACTTTTTATTGCTTGTGAATAGGGTCCAATTGCCGCTGGTGCATCTGCCGTTTGAATAGCTTCCCGGTCCGACATTAATTAACTCCAACGGTAGTCTTTATAGTCTTATGGATTTTTCGGCTTTTAACACGAGTTACTTTCGTAACAGCTTTAATCAATCGTACCCGTTTCATTATGCGAGCTAGATGTACACGATTTTTAGTATTCAACGATAGATTAACGATGCTAAAGCGCGCATCTCGCTCGACAGTGCTAATTTTTTCNATGTTAGCTTCTGCACTGGTAATCGTAGTTGCTAACGTAGCAATAATGCCACGCTGATTTTCCAATTCTACCCGAAGTTCTACTGAAAACTCTCCCTCNACATTGGGATCCCAAGTNACGTCAATACATTTTTCCGNNTTNTCTCGTATTTCCGCGATGTTGTTGCAGTCGTCGGTATGGATAACCATACCGCGCCCTGAACTAATGTGACCCACGATAGGGTCCCCGGGAATTGGATGACAACACTTGGCGTAATTCATAACCATGCCTTCCGATCCTCGTATGGCCAAGGTATCCTGCTGTGCAGGTTTTTGCGTTTCTTCACTAAAACCAACATTGTTTTGAGCAGACAAGCGCTGAGCGATCATATATGACATTCGATTACCTAAACCAATCTCCTCCAATAGCTGTTCGACTGATTTGAGATTTGTCTGCCTCAGTACTATTTTAAATTTCTCGTTGGGAATAGACTCTAAGTGGGTACCAAAACCCGCCAACGCCTTATTTAACAAGCGCCTGCCCAAGGCCACTGACTCTGAATGCTTCTGGTTCTTCAGATAGTGTCGGATATTGCTTCTGGCCTTACCAGTAACGACAAAACTTAACCAGGCGGGGTTGGGTTGTGTGCCTGGAGCGTTAATAATTTCTACTGTTTGGCCGCTCTGCAGGGGCTCGCTTAGTGGAGCTAGCCGTCGACTTATACGGCAGGCTACACATGAATTTCCGACGTCTGTATGAATAGCATAGGCAAAGTCCACAGCGGTAGAACCTGTTGGCAATTCAAATATTTGTCCTTTCGGTGTAAAGACATAAATTTCATCAGGAAATAAATCAATCTTTACATTTTCAATAAATTCGAGAGAGTTGCCAGCATGCTTCTGCATATCTAATAAACCATTAACCCATTCGCGGGCCCGTATATGGGCATTGCTGGGCAGGTCGTCGCTAGACTTATATAGCCAATGGGAGGCAATCCCGTTGTTGGCCATTGCTTCCATTGCCTCGGTGCGAATCTGGATTTCAATGGGAACCCCATGCATTCCAAATAAAGTAGTATGCAGCGACTGATAGCCATTTGCTTTTGGGATGGCTATGTAATCTTTAAAACGGCCAGGGACTGGTTTATATAGACTATGAATTGCACCTAAGACGCGGTAACAAGTATCGACACGATCTACAACGATGCGAAACGCATATACATCCATAATTTCCGAAAAGGATTTACGTTTGCTCCGCATTTTCTCGTAAATGCTATAAAGGTGTTTTTCTCTGCCTATTGTGCGGCCTGGCAGACCTTCTCGTTCCAGGCAAGCTTCCAGCGAAGTTTGAATCTGGCTTAAAATTTCTTTGCGATTACCCCGAATGCTTTTTACCGCTGCAGATATTCTTCTTGCTCGCATTGGATAAAGAGCAGCAAACCCTAGTTCTTCAAACTCTACCCGTACATTATTCATTCCTAATCGATTTGCTATTGGAGTATAAATGTCGAGAGTTTCCCTTGCGATTCTGCGACGTTTATCAGGGGCTAATACGTGCAGGGTTCGCATGTTGTGAAGACGGTCTGCAATCTTAACTAGGATAACGCGTAAATCTTTGGCCATTGCCATAGCCATTTTTTGGAAGTTTTCCGCTTGGGCTTCCGCTCGGGAGCTGAATGTAATTTTGTTCAGTTTACTAACACCATCTACAAGATCTGCAACTGTATTACCAAATTGAGACTTTATAGCTGTTTTAGTTATGCCGGTATCTTCAATGACGTCGTGTAACATGGCTGCCATGAGACTCTGGTGGTCCATATGCATACCACTCAATATTGATGCTACGGCAAGCGGATGTGTTACATAGGCGTCACCACTACGTCGAAATTGCCCGTCGTGGGCCTGTTCGGCATAAAAATACGCGCGGCGCACACTGTTAACTTGGTCTTTTTCTAGGTATGCGGAAAGGCCGTGAGAAAGCGAGTCGATTGTGTCCATAGCTGAGGCTTGCAAGACGCGACTCCTAAGAGTTAGATATCAGTTGTCGGTTTTCCTTCTTGTTCGATGAAGGCGGCCGCTTCTTCCAATCCGCCTTCAATTTCCTCCAGCTCTACACTTGGCCTCTCTACAAGAATTTTGGCATCGACGAAGCCGTCAGCAATTTCTCTTAGAGCTATTACAGTAGGTTTATCATTATCCTCAGCCACCATTGGGTCTTTGCCTTCAATTTGCAGCTGCCGCGCACGTTTGCTGGACACCATTACCAACTCAAAGCGGTTATCTACGTTGTCTAAACAGTCTTCTACTGTAATTCTTGCCATTGCTAAACCTTAATTTGTACCTTCATCTAATTAGCTTGGTTGAAAAATATAATAAAATCAAGCACTCCCTAGTAGCAAACTTTTCAGATTCCACTTTAGAAAGGACGTGGGATTGTACAGAATTCTTATTAAAATTGCATTATTTGCGGCAAGGATATGGCCTACTGGTGGGCGAGATCCTGAAGCAAGTCGCCCAGGGCTTTATCTTGGGAAATTACTGTGAGGCTTTTTGCGCGCACTATTGCTCGAATATCCGCTAAGGCATCTTCGAACTGGTCGTTCACAACAGCATAATCTGCGTCGGCCACATGCTCGATTACTTCTCTGGCCTGTTCCATTCTACTTTCAATTGTACCCTTATCGTCCTGTGCCCGTTCTTGAAGTCTTTCAGTTAGTGCTTTTATAGAAGGAGGTAAAATAAATATTGAACAAGACTCAGGGAAAAGGTTTCTTATTTGTTCGGCCCCTTGCCAGTCAATTTCTAGAATTACATNCAACCCTTCTTCGAGNTGTTTGTTAACCCACCTTTGCGATGTNCCATAGTGNTTGCCATAGACTTCTGCGGATTCCAAAAAGTCACCGTCTGAAAGCATTTCTAAGAACTCCGATTTGTCGATGAAATAGTAGTCGATACCGTCTTGCTCACCTGGTCGAAGTGGGCGTGTGGTATGGGAAATAGAAACCCGTATGTTCTTATTTCGCTTAACAAGCTCTGCTACCAAACTGGTTTTTCCGGCACCGGACGGCGCGATAATTATGAACAACTTGCCTTTTTTCATTGCGCCCTTACTTTATTCTATATTTTGAATTTGCTCTCGCATTTGTTCTATTAATACTTTTAGCTCAACGGCATTGAGAGTTGTATCAACAACGATAGACTTAGACGAAAGTGTATTAGCTTCTCTATTCAATTCTTGCATTAAAAAATCTAACCTGCGCCCTTTTTGCTCATCAGATTCTATTACCCTTTTTACCTCATTTAAATGTGAATCTAGTCTGTCCAATTCTTCATCTACATCTGCTTTTTGCGCTAGCATTACTATTTCTTGTTCTAATCTGGAAGGTTCAAGCTCAACCTTCAAATGTTCTAATCGGTCTAATAGATTTTTACGCTGGCCATTAATGATTCCTGGCATCTTTAAACGAATGGATCCAATTATTTTACTGATGGATTCTATACGCTGACATAATAGCCCCTTTAATACCTCGCCTTCTCTTTCGCGAGTAGATATTAAATCGTTGAGTGCATCGGTGAAAAGTAATAGAGCTTGTTTTTCGACTACCTCATTGTCCACATCTTGCGGTGCAACCACACCTGGCCAGCGTAGTATTTCTCCTGAAGTTAATTGACTATTCAAATCGGCAATTTGACTAATCTCATTATTTGAATGAACTAGTCTTTCAATAAGCTTTTTATTCAATTTTAAATCGGACTCATTAACCTCAGCAGCTTGAAATCTCAAGTGGCACTCAACTTTGCCTCTGCTCAATTTCTTTCTGATGGAATCTCTGATGATGTTTTCCATCCCTCGAAATAATTCTGGCAAACGGACACTCGTTTCAAGATAACGATGATTGACTGAGCGTATTTCCCAAGTAAGGGAACCCCATCCTCTTTCCAGTTGCTGCCTGGAGAACGCAGTCATACTTAATACCATAGTAGCTAGCTCAATTTGGTCAAGCACATATTCTATCTTAATAAGCGAGCGAACACAGGTAGCAATACTGTGATTGTGATTACTCGCAAGTGTCTTTAAATTCAAGGATAATTCATGTCTTATTCTCTATGTTGGAAATAATAAGCAATGTCAGAATCATTAAGGCCGAGTGAGCGAAAACCTAATGAATTGCGAACGATTAAAATTACCCGCAATTACACCAAACACGCTGAAGGATCAGTTATGGTCGAATTCGGTGGCACTAAGGTTCTTTGCAACGCCACTGTGGAGGAATCAATACCTAGGTTCTTGAAAGGGTCGGGACAAGGTTGGGTAACAGCCGAATACGGTATGTTGCCTCGTTCTACTGGAACGCGAATGGATAGAGAAGCAGCCAAGGGAAAGCAGTCCGGACGAAGTTTAGAGATCCAGCGCTTGATCGGGAGGTCGCTGAGAGCAGCAATTGATTTAAAGGCGCTAGGAGAACGGACAATAAAAATTGATTGCGACGTAATTCAAGCAGATGGTGGGACGCGCACTGTATCGATAACCGGGGGTTGCGTCGCCTTGCATGACGCGATTAGTTATTTGCTAACAAAAAATGTATTAAAGAAGTCACCGTTCAAGCAATTAGTTGCATCAGTATCTGTAGGAATCCACAACGGCCAATCTGTCCTAGATCTTGACTATGATGAAGACTCTACAGCAGAAACAGACATGAATGTTGTAATGACGGAATCTGGAGGGTTTATAGAAATTCAGGGAACTGGAGAAGAGGGCGATTTCTCCCACGATCAATTATTTCAAATGGTTCGATTAGCAGCAGCAGGCATTAAAAGCTTAATAGGTAAACAACGAGAAGCCCTAAGCAAGTGAATAATTTTAAGGAATGAAAATGCAGTATTTTCAATCAGATTTTTTAGATTTCGTTCTTGCAAATGAAATTTTAAGGTTCGGCAAATTTACCCTAAAATCAGGGAGGATAAGTCCCTATTTTTTTAATGCAGGATTATTTAATTCAGGAAAGAAGTTGGCATTTCTTGCGAAAAGCTATGCTGCTGCGATTATGGACTCTGGGCAACAGTTTGATGTTTTGTTTGGGCCTGCATATAAGGGAATACCTCTTGTTTCAGCAACAGCTTTAGCTTTGAATAATAATCATGGCATGGACAGGCCTTATTGTTTTAATCGAAAAGAAGTAAAGGACCACGGTGAAAGAGGCACTATCGTTGGCGCAGCTCTTAGTGGCAAGGTACTGATAATAGACGATGTCATTACTGCCGGCACAGCCGTTCGTGAAGCAGTCGAAATTTTGCAGGACAACAATGCTAAATTAAGTGGAATTGTAGTTGCTATGGATCGTCAGGAAAGAGGAAATCGAGGGCTGTCGGCGATTCAGGAGATAGAGGACGCATATCAAATTTCAGTAACTAGCATAATCAACTTACGCAATATAATAGACTATCTTGAATCTTCTAGTGATAGCATATTGGAAGAACATTTAGAGTCTATTATTGCATATCACAAAGAATATGGAGTGTAGAAAAATTAAGAGTAACAATTTTAGCTTTTTATGGTGTTAGTGGTATTAAACGGGACTAGAAAATATTTACTTAAGAATTTCCACTGAATATCCCAGTTCTNTAGAGGCGATTGATTGAATTCACTGCGTACAAATTGAACCAACCTTCCTTCTGCGGACGCCAATAGTAAGTTAGCTAGGGCAGATGGAGAGATTGCAGGCTTCAAGTTTTCCCTGATTTGTGCTTCTCGTAAGATTTGTTTTAACTGTGCTTCTAGACGATTATAGAACTGAGTGATTCGGACACGCAGGCGCTGGGTTTCACCAGCTAATGCGTCTCCAGTAAGTAAGCGTGTCATGCCTGGATTTTTGTCTGAGAATGCTAAAAGTAACGTAAGAATTTTTTGGCAGCGGACTTCGGCACTACTTTCCTCATTTAGTATTTTTGATACTCTAAGGAAGAGTGTTTCTTCGATGAATTTAATCAGCCCTTCGAACATACGCGCCTTGCTTGGGAAGTGTCGGTATAGCGCTGCTTCTGAGACTCCTACTTCTTTCGCTAAGGCTGCAGTTGTAATTCGTTCTCCAGGGGAAGTTTCCAGCATCCTAGCCAATGCTTGTAAGATTTGGTGTTTACGTGAAGTATTGTTACCGGTTTCCATCGAGAATTGATTCCCGTTTTGATTTAATATTNANAGGCGCNAATACTTTTTANAGCCGCTTTTTTAGCNTTCGNNATTTTGTGTGATCAATGTGCCTACGCCTTCATNTGTAAATATTTCAAGCAGCACGGCATGTTCAACTCTTCCGTCAATAATATGGGCGCTTTTAACACCACCCTTAAGCGCTGCGATGGCGCATTGAACCTTAGGTAACATACCCCCTTGTAAGGNTTTATCGGCAATTAACCCGGTAACTTGCTTTAAACTCAACCCGTTAAGTACGTTACCCTTTTTGTTTTTCACCCCTTCCACATCAGTAAGGAGAATTAGCTTCTCAGCGCCTAATACTTTTGCGATTTCTCCCGCAACAGAATCGGCATTAATATTGTAACTAGCGCCCGAGCCGTCNGTACCAATTGGCGCAATTACGGGTATGAAATCACTANCCTNCATCACNTCTAGGATTTCNGTATTAATTTCTACTACTTCGCCCACATGACCGATGTCAACTATTTCGTCGGTAAGCTTGGCACCTTTGCGCTTTAATTTGAGCTTTTTTGCTTGAATCAAACTCCCATCTTTACCAGTAACCCCTACGGCTTTTCCTTGATTTTTACTCAATAGATTTACGATCTCTTTATTAACAAGACCGCCAAGGACCATCTCAACAACATCCATAGTTTGAGTATCAGTGACCCTTAGCCCATCGATGAACTTAGACTCGATGTCTAATTTCTCCAGGACCTCACCTATCTGCGGCCCGCCACCGTGAACGACAATAGGATTCATCCCTACCAATTTCATTAGTACGATGTCCCTGGCAAAGCTCTGCTTAAGCGACTCATCTACCATNGCATTTCCACCATACTTAACAACAATGGTACGACCGGTAAATTTTTGAATATAGGGAAGAGCCTCCGTTAAAACCTTAGCAATATTCTTGGCATTATCTATAGTTAGCGACATGTTAAGTACTGGAAATCTAATTCAATCCATAGAGTTGTAAGCGCAGAGAATACGCTCTTTAAAATAAGTTTATATACTGGTTACTTAAGGTTNAATNCTTTCGCAAATAAGAGTGAGCATTTTCCTTGCGATAACATTTTTATTTGCTGTTGCTATCTCATAGCTANTTTCTCGGCTTATAGCCGTAACTGATATTGAATCACTGTTAAATGTTTCAATGGCATTGTTTGCGAAAAGAAGATCTAGATTCTTGTCCCGCAGTTTTTTATTCCCGTTTTCAACGATAGAATTGGTTTCCGCAGCAAAACCTACTACAAACGGCTTGGGTTGAAGTTTTGCCACTTCACTAATAATGTCGGGATTTTTAACTAGTTCAAGAACAATGTTCTCACCCTCTTTTTTGATTTTTTTGTCGGCTTTTATTTTGGGTCGATAATCGGCAACGGCAGCCACTCCGATAAATACATTAGCTTCCCTAATGTTTTCTAAGACAACTGCTAGCATCTCTCGTGCACCTTCGACGTTTATTACTTGTACTGATTCTGGGGCAGTTAAGTTTACTGGGCCGCTTACAAGAGTTACGCGAGCACCTGCGCTTGCTGCCTCCTTTGCGAGGGCATAAGCCATCTTTCCGGAACTGTGATTAGTAATGAAACGAACGGGGTCGATTGCTTCACGTGTCGGGCCGCCGGTTATCACAAAACGTAATCCGGCGAGCTGACCAATCTTAAATAATCCCGAACTGAGCTCAATTAGTTCTTTTGGTTCAAGCATTCGGCCAAAGCCGATATCGCCGCAGGCTTGCTCTCCTTCTCCTGGACCAAAGATATGAAAACNTCGTTCACGAAGTAACTTAAGATTTGATTGTGTGCTTGAATCTTTCCACATCGCTTGATTCATGGCGGGCGCAATCGCAATTGGAGCATTGGTAGCAAGCACTAAGGTAGAAAGAATCTCATCTGCTTGTCCATGTGCTATGCGAGCAATAAAATCAGCTGTCGCCGGCGCTACTAAAACGAAATCTGCCCAATGTGCCAATTCAATGTGGCCCATAGCTGCTTCCGCTTCAGTATCGAGCAAGCTTAAAGTTATGCGATTTCCGGAAAGTGCCTGCATTGTTAAGGGAGTAATAAATTCCGTAGCCGCCTTAGTCATTGCAACACGCACTTCTGCTCCCGCTTTTATCAATAGCCTAGTGAGTTCGGCACATTTATAGGCGGCGATACCGCCGCTAATACCGAGTAGAACACGTTTGTTAGTGAGACTTAACAAGGGGAGCCTTGAAATAGCTGGGATTAAATTAAGTAAGGTAGACTAGCAGTTCGGTGGGCTTGGCGCAATTTGGTAGTGACTTGGGTTATTCATAAGCATTTCAATCAACATAGAGGTATTCTTCCCAATAAGCATATTGGGCTTTAAAGCTCTGGCTGTAAGAAATTTCGGTAAAATTAGGCACTCTTGCCCCAGACTATAACAATGTTAGGAATTGGTACGATATAGAATTTGGCCTAAGTATATAAGGAATAGCTCCCGGGCCAATAATGAGCCGTTTAACACCTAGAATTATGTTTTTCATGCAAACTAAGAGTTGCACCTCTGTATTGGGGGGAGAAAATCGGAAGTAAGCACTTACTGACAAATAAAATTCAATATAATAACTTTAACGAACGCCCTAAGGTTTGAAAATAGGCGTATCTAAATACCCAGCCAATAGTGAATCCTAAATTTAGGCGGTGCGCTTATAGATTAGAAGTTTGAGGGCAAACTTAAGATATATTCCTAAGGGCAATGCATGGAACTTTGGGCCTATAGGCGTTGGCGCCAGGGTTTAAAGCTGTTTTGATTACTAGACAACTCTGTAAAACGCTTTTTATGTGACCTCGTGCACCCCTTCTCAGGCCTACTATGTATTATATTATATGGACATCGCCCACCTTGCTATTGCGAGGGGGTTCTGATATAAAACGCTGCTATTTTTTTGTGCCTTGGCTGAGGATATCGGATCCAACCTAGCTTCCGGCTAAGCGATTTAAAAAATTTTTAGGATGGGGCAGGACAATGTCAAGGGTTTGTATGGTAACGGGCAAGAAGCCCGTTACAGGAAATAATGTTTCTCACGCGAACAATAAAACGCGTCGTCGGTTTTCACCGAACCTTCACAGCCATAGATTTTGGGTCGAGTCTGAAAAGCGTTTTGTGAAACTGCGAGTATCTGCCAAAGGGATGCGAATTATTGATAAATTAGGTATTGATGCCGTGTTAGTCAAGATGCGCGCCAAAGGATTGCAAGCATAAGTAGGGACTTTGGGGAATGAGATATGAGAGATAAGATTAAGTTAGNTTCAAGTGCAGGTACTGGCCATTACTATACCACTGACAAAAATAAGCGGACCATGCCGGATAAAATGGAGATTAAAAAATTTGATCCGGTTGTTCGGAAACATGTCCTCTATAAGGAAGCCAAGATAAAGTAGTTTCTGATACCTACCTACCTACCTACCTTTACTTAGTTGGTTTGTCAGCTTTGTAGTGGCTGAAAGCGCTTTCGAATTATTTTCAAACTCTTTCTTCAATTTACCGACTGTTGTTGATACTGTTCCGTAACGCTTCAATTTGAATAGTTTAGCAATTGATTGCAACGTAACTCCGGATAGCTCTTGGCAAAGGTACATGGCTACCCAGCGAGGCACATTTTTTGAGCCTGGTCCGCGGGCGGCTTTGTAAATACTAGCTTCAGAAACCTTAAACTGTTTGGCGACTGCTGCGATAATTTTTCTGCATGAGGGGCGCCATTTCGCGTTTACACCTCGGGAGACGCCGCGAACTGATGTAGCATCTCTTTTTCTCTGAGCCGCTTTTTTAAACTTGTTATCGCCCATTATAGAAGATAAGTTTTTCTTGCCATAAAAAAGAGCAGTTTTATCATCTATGCCAGCGGCAATGTATTTTCTGTAGGTAGCAGCTCGTTTAGAGACTGTAACTTTGAGTTGTTTTAGAGTGTCTTCGCGATTGAACCAGGCGGGGGGCTTAGCTTTCCGAGTAAAGTAGGCATAACTGGTATATGGATTGCCAGCTAATTCGGAAGATTTGANTCTCAAATGAACATAGCGAGAAAGTGGCAAGAGGTAGTTATCGGCCTGAATTAGTACAGCTTTGTACCGCCCTTTAAATAAAGAACCATCGCTGTGCTTCATTCTCTGATATTTCTGAGTATATAACCCATCAATTTGGCGCATAAATCTCGATAGATTAGCTTCGGGGGTCTTAACTACTAAGTGATACTGATTACGTAGCAAGCAGTATGCGTGTACTTCCACGTTAAGNCTCGTACATGCGTCTTCTAACCCTTCTAAGAAGGCCTCGAAGTATTTTGCGGAAGGGAATGCGCGGAGTTCATGTAAAGAATAATTTGAAACATGGTAAAAAGCATTCGGATATTCAATTCTGAGAGGTCTAGCCATTTTTATTCTCTATTTTTTGAATGTATAGAATTAGAGCTGGCCCTATAACTAGCGTAATTAAGCAAATGCGTCAACTTAATTAAAGCCTATAAGAGAGAAAGTTTTATACTACAACAAACAGTATTAAAACAAAGATTGTGTCACTGCGATTACGATCTCAGAAAAATCATAAAAGGACGCTTGACCCCTTTTCTCTATTTTCGGTTCAGATCTGCCAATAAGATAATTCGTTTAGGGGCAGGCAGGCCCTCTATCGTTTTGGAAGTATCCGTTTTATCGGTAGCATCTTCTAAGGAAGCGAACGGCATCCAGTCAGTCTTACGCTGTTCCCATTGAGTTGTAGTCGATTCGTTTAAAATTTCAATATTTGAGAAGCCTGACCGGACTAACCAATTTTCTAGGGTTCCGATAGTAGGTAAAAACCATACATTTGACATACGGGCGTAGCTCTTCGCCGGGGTTAGAGAGTGCCCAGTTGGACCGTCAATATAAAGGCTTTCTAGGATGAGTTGGCCGCCAGGTGCCAAACATTGCTTACATAACATTAAGTGATCGATAGGAGACCGTCGATGATATATAACTCCCATTGAAAATACGCTGTCAAACTCGTACGAGTTGTCTCCAATTTCTTCCAATCTGCAAGGAAGGATAGAAACTGGAAGCTCTGGAATGAAATTCTTTAGAGCCCAAAATTGGGCAACATAGGGCAAATGAGGTTCGATTCCTATTACTATTTCTGGCNCCTGTTCAAGCATTCGAAAGCAGTAGTAGCCGTTTCCACAACCAATATCTAAGATTTTCTTTCCGGAAAGGGGTGCGATCCGATTTTCTAACCGGGACCACTTTAGGTTTGAACGCCACTCCGAATCGATAGGGATACCAAAAACCTCAAATGGGCCTTTCCGCCATGGGACCATCTCTATCAGCAATTGGTGTAAGAGACTGCTGATTTCCTCGTTGACGTCTCTCGTTCTGCCTATCTTGACTACCTCGCCAAAATCACAAGACTCAGCTTTAATGCTAGGAAACTTAATTAGGTGATCGCGCCAGCGACGAAAATCCCCTCGGTTAAATTGCTCTAGATACTGAAGATCACAAAAATTCAGCAGCGAGGCTAACTCCGTATCTGCGGCATAGGCCTCAAAATCACTGAAGTCCATAGTTAGTGCNTACTTTATCGCGATCATTGATGCAAAATTAAAACACTGAAACCAAACTTCTATAGAACTAAAGCCGGAGTTTATAAGTCTCTGCTTATGAGTATCCAAATTTTCAGGAATCAGCACATTTTCTAACGCCGTCCGTTTCTGACTGATTTCTAGAGCGCTGTAACCCATATTTTCTTTGAAATTATGGTATGAATTAATAAGTAGCGAGTTGAGGCCTTCATCTGAAAACTCAATTTTTTCAGAAATTATAAGTATCCCCCCAGGTTTCATGCCCTGATAGATTTTTCTAACTATTGCCTCCCGCTCGTTAGTGGCTAAAAACTGTAGAGTGAAATTTAGTACTACTACTGAAGCATCGGTAATGGCAGATTCTTGGATGCTTTCGCATCGGCTATGTATTTGACAGCCGTGATCTCCAAATGCACGCTTTTTGTATTCCAGTCGCTCAATCATTGGGGCGGAACAGTCGATCGCAACAATTGAACATGGCCTACCTTGGAGATGGTCAAGGATAGTAAAACTCGCTCCGCCTAAGCTACAGCCAAGGTCATAAATATTTGTATTGTCCTGGTAATAACGGTTTGCCAAAACTCCAATCATGCTGATAATAGTTGCATATCCAGGTATAGATCTATTAATCATATCATCAAAAACATCAGCTACTTTTTCATCGAAGACAAAGTCACCAGATGATCGAAGTTCGTTAAAGACGCGGTCTATTTTTTTTGATTCTTTTTGCATAAATTAAGGCTTAAAAAGTTAATTGTATTTAGTCATACGGNCAATGAATTATATTAGCGAAACCCAAAANATTTATTCTAAGATGTTGTGTAGTAATATAGTTTCGCTTATTTTGTCTATTATGCTGTAATCCATGCCATATTCAATTGCAAAAGCTTCCCAGGTATTGGTTGAANATTTGTCCTTGTTGGAGACTTCTATTGGTAATAACGGAGTACTTGATTTAGCTTGTGGAACCGGAAGGAACGGTTTATTCCTGTTACAAAATAATCTAGCTGTAACATTTGTGGATAATAATAGAGAGGCTCTTGATCAGATAGAAAAATCTATTAGAAATCTGAGAAATGACAGTTCGCCAATGTCGAATTACAAAATTTGGGAATTAGATTTGGAACAGAAAGGTTTGAACCCTCTTCAACACGAGCGATTTGATGCAGTCCTAGTCATTAATTATTTACATAGACCTTTATTGCCGTCCATTAAGCAAGTAATTAATCAAGCTGGCCTAATTATTTACGAGACATTTACAATACAACAAGCAAGATACGGTCGACCTTCAAATCCGAATTATTTGCTTGNGGAAAATGAACTCTTGGANGAATTTAAGGATTGGCACGTAATTGATTATTTTGAAGGGATAAAACTTGATCCCGAAAGAGCAGTGGCGAGTATTATAGCCAGGAAGCAGATGTAAGATGGGGAGAGCTAAAGCTATGCTTCTAAATATTGGTGTGGAAAGTACACAGCTCCGCCAACCAATCCAATGTGAAGTATTACGAAGTAAGCGCAAGACACTGGCGCTTTACATAAAGAAACAGAAAGTTGTCGTGCGTTGCCCCTGGCAAGCTTCGAATAAGGAATTAGATGAATTTATTGGGAATAACCAAGACTGGATTAAAGACCGTCTGCGTGAAGAGCTCGAGTTAGAGCGAGAGACTCTGAAAATAGAGAAGGGTAGAAAGATATTCTATCGCGCCAGAGAGTTAACAATCGTTTTTAAAGAAGGGCGTAAAGAAAGAGTCCTTATCAATGGTAATAAATTCATAATTCAGGGCTACAAGCTTAATGCTGCCAAAGCACGAGTACAGGTCGAAGATTACTTAATCGATAAGGCGAGTGAATATATTATTCCAAGGGCAAGAAAACTGGCTAAATACCTCGGCGTCGAAAAGAGAATTAGAGAAATAAAGCTGCGAAAAACTAAGTCCAAGTGGGGACATTGTACTTCGCAAGGCATTGTTCAGTATAACTGGTTAATAATGTTGGCCCCATACAGCATAATAGACTATATGATTACCCATGAAGTTTGTCACATGGTTCACATGGACCATTCACGCCAGTATTGGGATTTGGTTGGATCGATTTGCCCAGACTATGAGCATTACATTGAATGGTTAAAGGCGCATGAGCATCGGTTTTGGTTTGACTAATTAAGTTGTCTTAATAAACAATAAATCCCAGATTGTGTGCCCCAGCCGCTTNCCTCTAATTTCGAATTTTGTGGAAGGTCGGTCTGGTTTCTCCCAGTAAACCCCAGCGCCGAACTTGTTTCTAAGGCAAGAATTTGCTTCAAGTATTTCCAGCATACTCTCTGCGTACGGGCTCCAGTCTGTAGCCAGATGGAGTGTCCCGCCTTTGATTAACTTGGAGGACAGAAGATCTATGAATTCCGTTTGAATCAACCTACGCTTGTGGTGTCGTTTCTTTGGCCAAGGGTCAGGGAAAAATATTAATACGCGATCGAGGCATTTTTCGCTTAGCCCAAATTCAAGGAATTCTTTGGCATCATGGCAAACAAGTTTTAAGTTTCTAATGTCATTAGCGACAATCTCATGGAGCACTTTACCTATACCGGGCCTGTGGACGTCTATACCAAGAAAATTTCTCCGCGGCTCTTGCTGAGCCATCTTGAGTAGAGATGCTCCCATGCCAAATCCTATTTCTAATGTGATTGGAGAAGATTGTGGAAAGAAAGCGCTTAATTCCATAAGTTCATTTCTAAATTCAATAACATGAGAATACCAGTAATTCTCGATTGCATTGCGTTGCGAATCGGTGAGACGTCCCGAACGAGTAACATAGCTGCGAATGGGGCGTATAGCTGCAGATTTTGTGGTCACCGAGAATTACCCCCAACCAGGTATGGAAAACTAGAAGAACGCTCCATCAAGGGGGGACGAAGCACTAGCGTATAGCCTCCTCGGCATTCTTCCGGCTAGAAACGCCTCCCTTCCTGATTCAACAGCTTTTTTCATTGCAGAAGCCATAATCACCGGGAATTTAGCTTCTGCGATCGCTGTATTCATCAATACGCCATCGCAGCCTAGTTCCATAGCGATAGATGCATCTGATGCAGTACCTACTCCCGCATCCACTATAATTGGCACGTTAGCATTTTGTATTATTAATTTGATGTTGTAGGGGTTTCGAATTCCTAAACCGGAACCGATAGGAGCGCCTAGGGGCATAACCGCAATGCAACCAACTTCCTCTAAACGTTTTGCTACCAATGGGTCATCGCTGGTGTATACCATTACTTCGAAGCCTTCTTTGACCAAAGTTTCAGCGGCGGCTAAGGTTTCAGTAACATTGGGGTAGAGTGTAGTTTTATCTCCTAGCACTTCTAGTTTTACGACGCTGTGGCCATCGAGAAGCTCTCGCGCCATGCGGCAAGTACGGACCGCGTCTTCGGCCGTATAGCAGCCTGCAGTATTGGGCAATATGGTGAATTTTTCTGGAGATATAATATCTAGCAGACTCGGTTCATCACTATTTTGTCCCAGGTTTACGCGCCGAATGGCAACGGTAATTATTTCCGCTCCACTAGCTTCCAGCGCCGCTAAGTTTTCATGGAAATCTTTGTATTTACCGCTACCGATTATTAATCTAGAGCTGTAAATTTTTCCTGCAATTTGCAAGTCAATGTCTTCGTGCTTACTCATTACTTTTGCTCTTCTTTATTTATCTCAACCGCCACCGATAGCGTGAACTATTTCAATCTCGTCGCCTTCACTAAGTTGGTATTTCTGAAAGCTACTTTTGGGAACGATTCTGCCATTTAATTCCACTGCAATTCGTCCCTGAGACATCTGCAAAAGTTCTAATAAGTCTTGCAAAGATGACCCTGAATCCAAAATTTGCTGATTTCCATTAACTACAATTTCCATCTAAAAATATCACGCCCTTATCTAGATTTTACTGTGAACCAAATAAGTGATGCCCATCCTGCTAGAAAAAAGATTCCCCCAATTGGAGTAATTGCACCTATCCAAGTAACTCTAGTCAATGCCAGCACATAGAGGCTGCCCGAGAATAGGAGTATACCAATAAGAAAAAACTTTCCAGCCAACCACGGCAGTTTTTCTCCAGGAAACTGAAATGCCAGCAATCCTGTTCCTAGGAGAGAAACAGAGTGAAACATATGGTAGTCGACTCCAGTGTCGAATGCTTCTAGCAAATCGGGAGCTATTATTGATTCTAGGCCATGAGCGCCTAAGGCACCCAATCCGACCGCAAGAAAGCTATTTATAGCTGCGAAGAGTATTAATTTATTGGACATGGTCGCGATCCTAAGTAAATTGCAGGCAAAAAAAAGCCGCGTCCAAAGCGCGGCTCTGTTTATTTCACTGATTAGGCTTCCATATGCGCCTTAATTTTATTCATAGCATTCTTTTCCAGTTGCCGAACCCTTTCCGCGGATATGCCATACTTGTCAGCTAAGTTGTGCAATGTAGATTTTTCGTCACATAACCAGCGACTTTTCAATATGTCTTGGCTGCGTTCGTCAAGCTCATCCATTGCTATATGCAAGTTGGTATTAGTGATTTCCTTCCATTCGGACTCTTCTATACTGTTTGCTAAATTCGAGTTTTGGTCTTCTAGGTAAAATGCTGGAGCACGGCATACAGACTCTTCATCGCTTTCCGGATCAGCATCGAAAGCTGTATCGTAGGCGGCCATGCGACCCTCCATCTGACGTACAACTTTTTCATCCACTCCTAAATCTTTAGCCATTGCCTTTGCTTCTGCATTATTCAACCAGCTAAGCCGCTTTTTAGAGCTACGAAGGTTAAAGAATAATTTTCTTTGCGCTTTAGTGGTCGCTATCTTTACGATACGCCAATTTCGCAAAATATACTCATGCATCTCAGCCTTAATCCAATGAACAGCAAATGAAACAAGGCGGACGCCTACTTCGGGATTAAAGCGCTTAACCGCTTTCATCAAGCCAACATTACCTTCTTGAATTAAGTCTGCTTGGGATAGGCCGTAACCTGAATAAGTCTTTGCCATGTGGACAACAAAACGAAGATGCGCCATTACTAACTGACGAGCAGCATCTACGTTATCATCGTAGTACAACTGATTAGCAAGGTCTTTTTCCTGCTCTGGAGTAAGCACAGCAATGCTATTAACAGACGCAATATACGCCGTTAAATCGCGACCCGGAGTGATTGGGTCAATGACTTGTAATACTTTTCCAGTGCTCATGAATAACTCTTTGTTAAGTCCTAAATCACTAATATTGTGTCTGTATGACTAGAGCGGACTTGTCTCCATAATACCATCTTATCTCTCATTTNGCATCTGCAGTCACCTTACAATGCCTACGAATACTTACCTTATTTTTGCTATATTGAGTTACCGGATCCCTAGTAATTTAAAGCGTCATAGCAAGAATTCTAAATCTACAACAATATTAGAATATGCGGCCGCGTTTGTTGTTTTCAAGGCGAACTTGGCTAATAACAGGGTATTTTCTTAAATTAGTTCAGGGTTAAAGATCCCAATTTTTATGGATATCTAATAAAGCCGAGCAGTTTAAAGGGAGTAAACACTTACTTACGCCCTGGCGCTTTGTAATTATGAAGACCCAAAAGACTATTTCGTTTTACCATAATTTCCCAGGACCAGAGCCTNCAAAANCAGCCTNTTTGTAATAAGATTTTTGCGTGCTTAGTAATATTAAAGCAAAGCCAAATATCTATATCTGGGTAAGAATGTCAGGTAGGACACTGAAGAATGATAGACCCCCCCCATCCATTGCAAAATTCGAAACTAAAATTATTCGACGGATACTGACCTGTGCGGGGCAGAAAGGAACTCTCCTAAGCCGTGTCAGTGTAGGATTGGTTAACCTAGTGCTCTCCAAATAGAGCGGAAATAAACCTATTAGCATCAAATATTCTTAAGTCATCAACCTCTTCGCCCACACCAATAAACCTAATTGGCAAGCTCAGAGTGTTCGCTATCGCGAATACCATACCGCCTTTCGCTGTGCCATCGAGTTTAGTTAAGGTTATTCCCGATAACTTAATTGCCCTATGAAAATTTTCTGCTTGGCTTAAAGCGTTTTGCCCTGTGGTCGCATCTAGCACAAGTAATACTTCGTCAGGTAAACGTTCGTCCTTCTTTCTTAGAACCCGTACAATTTTTTCGAGTTCATTCATCAGATTATCTTTGGTGTGCAAGCGGCCTGCTGTATCGGCAATAAGTACATCTACCTGTTTGGCTTTTGCGGATTGGTATGCATCAAAGATAACCGAAGCACTATCTGCTCCTATTGACTGGGAGATGACAGGCACCTTGTTTTTTTCACCCCATACTTGTAATTGTTCAACTGCAGCGGCCCTAAAAGTGTCTCCTGCCGCTAACATAACTTGAAGGCCTTGGCTTTGAAATTTATTTGTGAGCTTGCCCACAGTTGTGGTTTTACCAACACCATTTACTCCGACTATTAAAATAACAAAAGGCTTAACAGCGTTATTAACTTTCAATGGTGCTTCACAGGGCTTCAAAATTAATAATAATTCATTTTTTAGCGCATTAAATAATTGCTCAGGATCGGAAAGTTGTTTGCGTACAAGCTTAGTTCTTAAATTCGAGATTATTTGATCCGTAGCATCGACCCCAACATCAGCTGAAAGTAGTTGCATCTCTATATCGTCTAGCAAACCAGTTTCAATATTTCTGTCACCAAGCACAAGCGACGCTAAGCTTTCACCGAATTTCCCCCGTGTTTTGCTTAGCCCNTTTTTTAATCTACNGAAGAGATTGGCTTCGGTGCTATCAACGGCCTCCGACTGTGAATCATTATTTGTCACTACTTTCCTTTATTGCCTATTCTAGATATTTCCGCCATGTCGATACCCTGCGGGATAATAAAACGGAGGCGTAATGCTAACAAATGCTCTGTCGATGTGGTATCAACGGACGCCAAAGTGCTTTCCATGATAATTATCACAATAACTTTTCCTGAAATAGCGTCACAAACTGCAAAAAGAACCNATGGCTAATGAAATAAGTACAATCCGAATAATCGCTGGCACACACAGGAGCAGGAAAATCTCTTTTCCTAATAAAGAGGAGGTACGCCCAACCGGCTCCCGTATAAGGGAAACTCTCTTTAATTGGGTTCAATATAGAATTAGTTCTGCAGTATGTTTGGACTTATTTGCCGGGAGCGGTGCGTTGGGAATAGAAGCACTTTCGCGTGGCGCCAGAGAAGCGGTATTTATTGAGAAAAACCCGATTACCGCGGCAGCGCTTAGTCAGAACATCGAATTGCTAAACCTGACTAAATGTGAAATACATCAGATTGACGCACTACAATGGGCGAGCACAAGGCAGTTTACTCGAAAGTTTAATTTAGTCTTTCTGGACCCGCCTTTTGAATCTAGTTTGCTTAAAAAAAGCTGTGTAGCGCTAGAAAAATCAGAATTACTGGCTGAAAATTGCTTAATTTACGTTGAAAAACCAAATCCAGCAAACCCAGAAGACGTGCCTTTGGAGTGGAGCATGGAGAAGGAGACTAAAATCGGGAATGTCTTTTTCTTTCTATATTCAAGAAATGTTTAATTAGAAAGAGACATGGCACTTCATAAAATATCATCGGCGCAGCGGCGTTCTAGCAGAACTTTTTATCTAAAAGTATTCTATCGGCTCAGTAAAAAAAGAGAGCACATANANCTAGAAGACATGAGCTTGATAGATACANAATGGGCGGACTACGTCTGCTTCGGCAAGGGCGCTATCTAAACAACAGGACTTATTCTTCTTCAAAGATGCTGTCGCGTTTGCCGGTTTATTGAAGGTGTGCCTGAGAAATAGCTTAAAAAACAGCTAATGCAATACTTACTAGATTGAGCAAGTTATGCCATTTCGTTATTATGCGCTTTATCGTTCAAATCTAGGAAGAATTATCGGTGAAAATCGCTGTATATCCAGGGACTTTTAACCCTATTACTAATGGGCATACCGATCTTGTAGAGCGGGCTTCAAGATTGTTCGATAGAATTATTGTTGCAATAGGAACCAACACGCAAAAAGGCAGCGCATTACCTACGGAAAAAAGAGTTGCCTTAGCTGAAGAGGTTTTAGCGCATGTAAATAATTTGGAAGTTACGTCTTTTGAGGGATTATTAACCGATTTTGTGAAGGAAAAAAACGCGAATATTATTCTCCGCGGTTTGAGGACCGTTGCAGACTTTGAGTATGAATTCCAGCTGGTAGGAATGAATAGGGCGTTAGATCCCAACATTGAAACTGTATTCTTAGCACCAGCGGAACATCTCTCTTATATATCTTCTACGTTGGTACGGGAGATTGCTTTTCTTGGTGGTGATATTTCTAAGTTTGTGCACCCTGCTGTAGAAGCTGCCATTACAGGAAACTAGGATACTACCTCTGGCAGCGTGAGCAATAAACTGTACTCCGCTGACCCAACCGTATTTCCTTTAGTATGTTTTTGCAAGCACTGCACTCCTGNCCTCCTCGCCCATAAACTCTAAGCGANTGTCTAAAGTAACCCGGTTCACCGCTAATGTTTGTGAAGTCGCGAAGAGTTGTTCCTCCAACGGAAATAGCTTGCCGCAATACTTCCTTTATAGAGGGTACCAATTTCTCATATTTTAGCTTTGAAATTTTCCTAGCCTGACGTTTTGGATTTATGCCTGCAATAAATAAGGCTTCGTTAGCATAAATATTGCCTACACCGACAACGATTTTACTATCCATTATCAATGTTTTTATTGCTACCGAGCGGTGACGACTCTGGGCGAATAGATAATCACAATCAAACTCATTGGAAAGAGGCTCAGGACCTAGTTTAACAAGCAGGGGGTGCGACTCAATTGGTTCTTGCCCCCATAGAATGCACCCAAAGCGTCTAGGGTCTGTGAACCTCAGCGCATTACCATTTTCCAACACTATATCTACGTGATCATGCTTGCCTACCGAAAAGCTCTCATCGACGATACGTAAACTGCCGCTCATACCTAAATGAATTATCAAGACACCCTTACTACTGTAGAGTAATAAATACTTTCCTCTTCTCTGTATATTTGTGATCTTATTACCCGGTAAATCGATCAAAAGATCATTCGGAACCTCCCAGCGCAGTTTTCTTTGACGAACGATTATCTCCCTGACTCGTTTGTTTCTTATGTGGGGAGAAATTCCTTGTTTTGTTGTTTCTACTTCTGGAAGTTCAGGCATGCAATTACGATTCACTAGGCAATAGTTGTATGAAGATACAATAGTTATAATCCTTCCCGCTTAGGAATTAAACCCTTACTGAACTTTGTTAATGGAATTAGCCATGGAGCCAATAACAATTCTTGGTGTAGATGCTGGAGGAACGTTCACTGATTTCGTTTGTCTAGAATGCGGAGCAGAAGACTCGTTCCGTATTTATAAAACCCTCTCCACACCCCATGCGCCAGAAGAGGCGATTCTTGCCGGGATTCAAGCGCTGGGTTTAGTTGCAAATCTTGCAAATGGTAACTTACACATAATTCATGGCAGTACAATAGCCACCAATGCTTTACTAGAAGGCAAGGTTGCGAAAACGGCTTTTATAACTAACTATGGTTTTAAAGATGTATTGCGTCTTGCGCGGCAAACCCGACCTGCACTCTATGCTCTGGAATTTGAACCTATAAAGCCACCAGTAGCGCCGGAGCTATGTCTAGAAACAGGTGGAAGACTAGCCGCGGATGGCTCAGTGGTTGAAGATCTCAGCGAAGCTGAAATAAAAAGCTTGGTTGAATCAATCAAAACGCTAAGCCCGCAAGCGGTAGCAATAAGTTTATTGTTTTCATTTTTAGATGACCGGTATGAAAAACAAATTGAGAGGGCTTTAAAGGGGGAAAATTTACAAATTTTCCTAAGTCGATCTTCAACAGTACTGCCGACTTACAAAGAATACGAAAGAGGTATCGCTACGTGGCTCAATGCATCACTTGCTCCAATAGTTCATGGTTACCTTAGTCGCCTTAGCGCTCAACTCCATGCTTGTCCTTTACAAATCATGCAATCGAGTGGAGAAACAATAGCAGCAGACAAAGCATCTAATTCGGCGGTAAATCTATTACTGTCTGGCCCAGCGGGCGGCCTTACGGCGATTCATTTTCTTGGGCAACAAATCAAGCAAGCGAAAATAGTCAGTTTTGATATGGGAGGAACCTCAACTGATGTCGCGTTGATGGAGGGTGAAATAAGCACCACCACTGAAGGCAGCATCGACCGGTACCCAGTAGGTGTACCCATGGTTGATATGCACACTATCGGGGCCGGTGGAGGCTCTATCGCGTTTATCGATAGTGGCGGCATGCTAAAAGTTGGGCCGCAATCTGCAGGGGCGGATCCAGGGCCAGCTAGTTACAACAAGGGAGGTGAATATGCAACGGTAACTGACGCAAACTTGGTGCTTGGGCGTTTATTGGAGGCTTCTAATTTGGCGGGAGGCCTATCCCTAAATCTCGAATGCGCAAAAAAAGCTATTGAAAAATTAGGTGCCTCTCTATGTATGTCAGTAGAAGAAACTGCACTTGGTATAGTAACGATTGCCAATGAACACATGGCAAAAGCAATTCGTATGATATCGGTAAATAGGGGACACGATCCTAAGGAATTTGTTCTGGCAAGTTTCGGTGGGGCCGGAGGCTTGCACGTTTGCTCAATTGCTGAATCCATGCAAATGAATAAGGCCATCGTGCCCGCATATGGAGGCGTGTTGTCTGCTTTCGGCATGCTGGTGGCGGATCGGGGACGCCAATTTACTAGAACTGTAAATATCGATACAGATACTAGCAGTGATGAAACGCTACGTAGCTTGTTTCAAGAATTAGAAGAAAAAGGAAGAAATAATTTGGGGCAGGAAGGCTTGGAAACTACTAATCTGTCAACGAAGTGTACCGCCGATTGTCGTTATCGGGGCCAATCCTACACATTAAATGTGAATTGGAAGAACTTGGAAAGTTGCTGTGCGAGTTTCAGCGCATTACATCAAAAACGCTACGGTTATAATTTAAGGGCCGCTATAGAAATTGTAAATATTCGAGTCAAGGTGGTGTCGCAGGCCAGGCGGATCTCATTGCCTAAAAACACTATAACTGCATCGCATAATAATTTTGAAACCGTCNGGATCTATGGCTCTGCGGAACCCGCTAAGGTTTATCGACGAAAGGAGTTGCAGACGGATGCAGAGTTACAAGGGCCAGCAATAATCATAGAACATACCGCCACTACTTTCTTAGCGGGCGGCTGGGAAGCTCGAGTNGACCAATTCAGCAACATGCTACTCTCAAAAACCATTGCATAGAAAAACGACTTCATATAAAACAAGAGGCAGTTTGCACCCTAATTTCTCTGGTGATATAAAACCCAACCCTGTTGCCAATTTAAAAACGTTGATTCTGGAGGCACGAGGCTAAGCGCTTCCTTGGGAGCTTTGCAAAAAGTAAGAACGGACCTTTGTAAGCGAATAAGGTGCTTTAATGCCAGCCCAGGCTAAAAATTATGAGCAGTAATTTCTCAAAAGTTTGTACCTGCCTCACTGCGTCGCTTTTATTTCTTGGTGCCAATAGATCTCTGGCCCAAGAGCAGGGAGTGGATGCACCGCAAGAACAACAGCCATCCGTTCAGCGAATTCTATATCTAGAGAGTCCAGTACCGATAGAACTTGGTATTGACCGCCAGCTTGTCCCAATACTAGAACCAACAGCAGAACCTGTGCAGGAAGATGATCCAGAATTTGTTCGTCGTATGAATAGTATCCGGGAGTATTCCGAAACAGTCGGGTTCTTGGAAGAGACAGGTGGCGCTTGGGAGTCAGGATTGGTGGAACAGTTAGCTTCTATCGCTAAGCTTGAACAACAGCAGGGGAATCATATTGGTGCAATTGAAGCATTCGATCGCGCGCTGCACATTAATCGAATTTCAAGCGGACTGCATACACTAGCTCAAATACCACTAGTGGAGGAAATGATATCAAGCTATCTGGCCTTAGGAGATTGGCAGCAAGTGGANTTGATGAACAATTATTTGTTTTTCGTGCAACATAAAGCGTTTGGTACCAATGATCCCCGTATTATTCCGGCCCTAGAGCGGCTGGCTGACTGGAATATGCAGGCATTTAACATTGGATATGGAGAATCATTAGGCGTCAGGCTAAGTTCTGTCCAAATATTGCTCCGTGCGGCAGTTGGGATGGTAGGTACCCATTTTGGGCGAGGAGATGAGCGATTTGAGCGCTATTTGCGCAATCTAGCTCTCAGTGGCTACCAAGCTTCACGCTACCCTGATTACGCGGTCGAGGTTGATAACCCTCAATTCAGGACCAAACAAGAACTACTGAGAGATCAACTTAATGCGGGTGGGAGCGTTTTTCCTCAAGGGTTTTCTATAGGTGTGGCTGCGCTTCTCGAGCTTGTGGATTACTACGAGAAAAGCTCTTCAAGTGTTTATTCTACAGCTGAAGTGATTGCTCACTTAGGGGATTGGCATTTGATATTTGACCGACGCCGTTCCGCCGAAGGTCATTATCGAAGGGCATGGGACATGCTGGCAGCAGAAGAGAATGGCGAAGAATTAATACAAAAACTATTTGGTCAAGTGGTACCGCTACCGACGTTTTTGCATGAGCCTAGAAACTTGGAGTTAAAAACGGGAGTTTCCTTAAGCCGGGAATCTCTAAAGTACGATTATGCAGACATATCTTTGGATGTTATTGAAACTGGCTCAACAAGAAACGTGCAGCTTCTTACGGAGGGTACCGAGGAAAATACTGAGATGCTGTTGAGGCTGCGGCGCGAGGTCCGTGCGAGCAAATTTCGACCACTGATTGAGGAAGGCGGCATAGTGAGGTCTGATGGACACAAATTCCGATACCGCTACTGGTACTAATTTTAAGGTTTAAGTTGTAGCATGGGGNCTATGGTGTTCTATTGTTAAGTAGGAGTTAAGCGGAGCCGGACTATAATAAGCTTTGGACTATTGGATAGTTCGCGCTCTACACGAAACTGCTATTAAAAGTGGGCTAAGTACGTGAAAAACACCCAAAACCCACCAAAATCCACTAACTCCGNAATGCTTATAGTAGTGGNCTTATGGTACGAGATGTANCTATGAACAAGTTATGCATGACATTGCCCAAAATTATAATTTTTGGTGGACTGACTATCACTCTCTCTGCGTGTCAGAGTGCGAGTCAAAGTTCCTCGTCTAATGTCCCAGTNCCCCCGAGTTCCCCTTCATCGAGCCCTAGCTCTCAGAGCTCACAATCGATGCCATCTCCAAGTCAAAGCTCTCAGAGCTCACAATCGATGCCATCTCCAAGTCAAAGCTCTGGATCGCAGTCTTCGCCTTCCACGGCCTCGGCGAGCTCCGCACAGTCTGGCTCTTCGGCGCCTGGACCTAATTCCAGTTCCGCCCAGGCCCCAAGCAGTGGCGGCAGTGCTGCACCGACAATTTCATCTAGCTCCTCTCAGAACAGCGGCCAAGGCGCCCAGGGCGCGATGCGGTCAGGCCAGCCTAGCGTCAATGCTTCATTTCCTTCAGGCAGTGTGACCCAGAGCGGTCCCGGTGAAAATGCCGGAACTCAATCTCGTCTACCGCCCGATACAAATGGCGACGATAGTTTTAGCCGGGACACCACCACTGGGGATTTAAATTCTGCAGGTAGTGGGGAAACTAGCGCTTTAGGAGGAATCTTTTCGGAACCAGGTGGAGATTTTAGTCTAGATACACTCCCCAATGGAGTATTAAGTGGGAATATAGGTCCTCAATCCCAGAATAGAGGCACCATGACGGCAGCTGAAAGAGCCGAGGTTTTAGATGATGCCCTGCGCCGTGGTTATGAAACCTTTGATGGGTTCATCCTCAGTGAGCGAGAACGGGCGCAAAACGAGAGCAATGCAGCAGGTAGTGCACAACCTGGCGGTGAGGCCGGTGGTGGTGGCGCTAGCGCCCAAGTTCAGCCACAGATATTAATTGAGTCAGGTACTACGTCTGGAACAGCAGTTTCCCAACCATCCCCATCGACACAAAGGGAATCGAATCAAACCTTTCCGCCACCGGAAGATATTCCTAGTGGAAGAGATGATGATGTAGTTGCCCGTCAGTTAAGAGAAGCCGCAATGAGCGAGCCAGACCCGGAATTACGAGAAGCCCTCTGGGACGAATATAGAAATTATACAGGTATTAGCGAAGGTAACGAGCAATGAGAACTCTTGCTAGAAAAATTATAGTGTTAATAGTGTTTACGATGCTNGTAAGCGCTTGCGCGACTCATACTGTAAAGACGACTTCTTATACGCCTGTGATTCAGGACAGTCAGGATGTTCCTGAAGAACTCTTGTTGGATGTAGGAATAGAAATTTTCGATCCAGGCCTTGACGATATGGATGACGGTCAGGAGGAGTTAACCAATCCACAAATTCGGGTTGCGGAGTCCCGCTACGCACCTTATTTGTTATCTGAAACATTACAACGTTNGGCAAATTGGGGAATCGTGCGTCTAATGCCCAACGATTCCAGCCCTATGGATGTGTTTATTAACGGTACTATTTTGGAATCAAACGGCGAATCAATGCGCATGCGCATTGTGGCTTCCGATTCTACTGGCAGGGATTGGTACACCAAAATTTACGATCAGGAAGTCAGTCAGTTTAGTTATGACCCTTCGCAGCGACAACAAAACGACCCCTTTCAGATTTTATATAATAATATTGCTAACGATTTGTTGGCATGGAAAAACTCTAATATCGACAATAGCGAAATTATGGAAATCCGAACTATTTCGGAAATGCTATTCGCACAACGGTTTTCACCTGATGTGTTCGATGACTATTTAGTCCAAGACCGAGAAGGTATTTATGAAATCGTGGCCCTTCCTGCCGATTCAGACCCTTTGTTGGGCCGCATTCGCGATATTCGTGAAAGGGACTTTATGTTCATCGATACGGTGCAAGACTATTATGCAACTTACGTGAGACAGATGAGATTGCCATATGATTCATGGCGCGAACAGAGCTATCACGAAACCATTACTCTTCGAGAATTAGAGGCATCAGCTAGACGACGGTTTATTGCCGGCGCAGTGGCAGTAGTGGGTGGGCTTGCCGCTGCTACTCAGGGCAGTAACTATGCTACTCAGGCCGGTGGTGCATTCGGAGTGGGTGCGGGAGCATACTTAATTAGGAGCGGTTTCGATAAGCAGGCGGAAGCTAGAATACACATGGAAGCTTTGGAAGAGCTTGGTCAGTCTCTTGAAGACGAAGTGGCTCCGCAGGTAATAAATCTGGATGACCGCACCATTACACTGACGGGTTCAGTTGAAGAACAGTATGAACAGTGGCGAGATATTTTGGCAGATCTTTACGCGGCGGAAGTTGGGCAATTATAACTACTGTTAGAAAGGGTTAGTTCCATACCCAGAAATTGATATGTCCGAAAACAATGTCGACAGAGGTAAGCACTATTCACACGGGCCTGGTTTTAATGCAAATCAGATCCATGGTATTTCAACTAGAGCCGAAGAAACAGGTAAACCTCCCATATGGGTATGGTTCGGTGTTGCCGGATTATTATTGGTGGCTCTACTAGTTATATTTGTATTACCGAATATTGTTTCTGAGTATGAACTGCCGCTAGAACGAAGGGTCAACATCGCTGAATTGGCTCCCATCCAAGACCCAACTATTCCCACATCCGCAATTTCTCCATTCGAAGAAGCGCAGCGTTCCCTGCAAAGAAAAGAAGCCCAGGATGTACTTGCAGAACTTTTAGAACATCAGGGAGATCTCGAAGAATTGGAAGTGAAACAATGGGCCCAAGAAGCCTACGCGGAAGCTTTGGAAGTGGCTGGTCTCGGTGATGAATATTACCGTTCGCAGGATTTTCGGCTGGCGACAGAGTCTTACGGAAACAGTCGGGATAGTTTGCTTGCCATTTTCGAAAAAATACCAAGCGTCTTTGAGCAAACCATTATCGAAGGGCAAAATGCACTAGCTAGCCGTGACTCAGCTTTAGCTCAAGATAAATTTTCGTTAGCATTACTTCTTGACCCTGGCAGTAATGCTGCCCAGATTGGTTCGGAAAGATCTCGGGTGCTGGATGAAGTGCTTGACCTTTCAGCCGAGGCTGAAGAGTTATATGAGCAGGATGAACTTGCGGCGGCCAGATCTGCATACCAGCAAGTTGTTAGTCTTGATCGCTATCATGAAACGGCGCAACAAAAAATTTCAGAAATTACCGCACTTATTCTCGAACAAGAGTTTGCTGGTGTCATGTCGACGGGCTACAGTTTATTAGAAGACGGTGATCCGGCGGCGGCAATTGCAGAATTTGAGCGAGCTGCCAACATGGGCATCAACGCAGAGCAAGCATTAGCCGCGATTGCCCAAGCTGAAACCGGAGTTGCAAACACACGGATTGCCAAAATACAGGAACAAATTGCGTCAGCTGAAGCGCAGGAAGAATGGCATGCGGCTGTTATTGAGTATGACAATGCATTAGCAATTGATTCGAACTTGGTTTTCGCCATTAGCGGGCGCGATTACGCAAGCAAGAGGGCGCAGCTTGATGACCTACTAAGCGCATCGATTGAGTCACCTGATCGATTCTATGAAGATGATGTGTTTCAACAAACCTTGGATATTTACTATACTGGTAGAGCAATAGAAAGCCCTGGGCGGCGTTTAGCGGGACAACTCGATGAGTTACAGGTCCTTCTAGAAACTTCACAGGTACCACTCGATATTCGAATGGTATCAGACAACCTTACTGACGTTACCATTCTCCGAATCGGCATTCTTGGGCTATTCGAGGAAACAACGGTATCCCTAAAGCCAGGCCGGTACGTAGCTGTTGGCAAGCGCATAGGTTATCGAGAAGTGAGAGAAGAGTTTGTTGTTGGGTTCGGTCAAACCCCCGAATCTATTGTTGTGCAATGCGTGGAAAGAGTAGTTGCCACCAATAGGTGATGAACGTGGATAAAATTGACGACGATATTAAAAAAACTAGTGGACCCTCAGCCCCTATAATTCCAATCGAATTTACGCCGCACGATGGAAAAGGGCCACGTGCCACATTAACCCCTAAGCCCATTCATTTTATAGTAGGTGTATTTTTATTTATCTCTGGATTTGCAGGCTGGTTCGTATTGACTGCTAAATCAGTGTTTGTCGAAGTTAATCCGATTACAGCGGAAATAGAGATCGAAGGGGGCCTGCACGTTCGTCTAGGTCAGCGGTATTTAATCCGCGCTGGCTCATATGAACTAGGGCTTAGCAATGAAGGTTATCACGATATCGAAACCCGGCTTCTAGTAAATACGGAACAATCGCAAACACACTCCTATGATTTACGCAAACTGCCAGGATTAGTTTCGATTTCAACAATTGAATTAAGTGGAGCTCGAGTAAAGATCGATGGTGTAGATATTGGAATCACACCATTAATCGATGTTCCGGTTGAGCCAGGTGAACATCAAATGACGATTTCGCTTGATCGCTATCTAGATTATGGCGAAGTCATAGAAATTGAAGGGAGGGAAGTCGAGCAAAAGTACCAAGCGAGCCTTCAGGCTGCGTGGGCAGACGTAAGTCTATCGACGACGCCGTCAGGTGCTGATGTTTTGGTAGATGGTGAAGTGATTGGCTCGACGCCGGCTAAGTTAGAAATTCTACAAGGGCGAAGGGATTTCACCTTGAAGTTAGCTGGACATAAAGCTTGGCAAGAAGAATTTGAAGTCATTGCTGGGGATGATTTCACAGTGCCGATGATTGAATTGGAACCTGCTGACGGTTTGGTATTTATTCGCACTACCCCTACAGCCGCATCAGTCACAATTGGTGGGGAGTTCAAGGGGCTTACTCCTTTGGAGGTTGCCCTGCCACCTGGGAAAAACCATGAGCTGACTTTCTTTAAAAGTGGCTATTACGCCACTAGGTCCTCGATTCGTACCGAGCCGAACGAGGAAAGAGAGGTAAATATCAGCCTAAACCCGCAAACGGCCCAGGTCAGTGTTATAGCGCAACCAGTAGATGCAGAACTTTACATAAATGGGGAATTTAAAGGTCTAGCCAATCAAACATTAGAACTAATGGCTGCGAGTCAGCAGATTGAAATTCGAAAGGACGGGTTTGTGCCGTATACCACCGAATTTACGTCGCGTCCGGGGTTAGATCAAGCCATTAGAGTTAGCCTCAAATCCTTAGAGCAGGCTCGACTGGAACAAATAAAACCTGTTATCGCAACACCAGCTGGTCAAGAGTTAAAACTTTTCTACCCAGGTGCGTTTACAATGGGCGCTTCCAGACGNGAGGCTGGTCGGCGCCCTAATGAGAACCTGCGCGACATCCAGCTGGAGCGTCCTTTCTATATCGGGTTCAGAGAAGTTACAAATTTCGAATTTCGACAGTTTGATGATGATCACTCATCTGGAACAGTATCAGGTGTCACACTAAATAACGAAGCGCAACCAGTAGTTCAAGTTGCATGGGCGCAAGCAGCGTCTTACTGCAATTGGCTAAGCGAACAGGAAGGGCTGCCATTTTTTTACAATATCGAAGGGGAAGATATTATTGGCTTTAATCCTGAAGCGACTGGATATCGATTACCAACAGAAGCAGAGTGGGCTTGGATCGCAAGAACGAACGGAACTGGCGCCACCTTGAAATATCCGTGGGGTGACCAACTTCCCCCTCCAGAGAACGCTGGGAATTTTGCGGACATAACCGTCCAAAGTTATATTGGCCAAGTAATGTTCAACTATAATGATAATTACTTTGCTACCGCACCTGTTGCATCATTTAGTCCAAATCATTATGCCATTCACGATATGGCTGGTAATGTCTCGGAATGGGTTCACGACTATTATGGCGCAGTGGGCTCTGTTGGTGTTGAAGTTGATCCGCNTGGGCCGGAGTTAGGGCAATTNCATACTATACGCGGTTCTAGTTGGGCGCACGGAGCAATTACCGAAATGCGGCTATCATTCAGAGATTTTGGCGAAGAATCGAGGGATGATGTTGGATTTCGTGTTGCTCGCTACTTAGAATAACTTGGATCGGCTACCCTTAAACAGGACTGGAGAATGAAGAGGTTATTTCTGTTATTTGTTCTATTTGGTGCCGTCGGTGTTTCGGCGCAAGGCCAGCAAGAAAANCAAACTGAACAGGATGACCAAAGTGGAGGTTCTGTTTTAGACACTGAACTTACTGAGGAAGAGCTGGCTGCTGCTGAGAATAACGATTTAGTTCTTGAGGNTGATGAGGGTGAGGGGCAGGAAGAAACTAGTTCACGCTTTATCCCAACGGAACAAATCTCTCAAGATCTGGGCGTTTCATTTCCGGTAGATATATAAAACTGGTTGCGAGTAAAAAAGGTACAGTTTATGAAACAAGGCTCCTTGTATGAAGCTCTCTTTCAGGTCGGCGCGTTAATACTAGTTGTGATAATTGTACACGGGACTTATGTAACAGTAATTCGCCCAAGCGCAGACTTAATACAAGAGCAACAAGCACTGATGCAGGAACAGAATCCAGAAATTGTTCCTGAAAGGTCTGTGTTCATTATCCTTCGCAACTACGAGCAAGAGTTCTGTATCATATTTTTTCTTTGGGCTGTCACTATCATCGGGATGAAAACACAGCACACTATACGTCAACGCAGTCTGTTAGATAGAACATTGATTCAGCTGCAAGAAGGCATGAGTATTTTGCCGGAAGACTCACGCAATATTGCACGGCCTGTGCAGGCATTGTCAGAAAAAGAGCGCGAGTATTTGTTACCTAGAGCTCTACTTGCCGGTCTTCATCGATTCCAGAGCACTCAAAACATTCAGGCGGTTTCGTCAATAATTAAAGATACCTGTGAAACAGAGGCTGATCGTATGGAAACTGAGCTTACTATTGTCAGATATATTGCTTGGGCAATCCCATCAATTGGTTTCTTAGGCACTGTGAGGGGTATTGGCACTGCCTTGGGGCAAGCGTATCAGGCCGTTGCAGGAGATATAGCTGGGGTAACTCAAAGTTTAGGGGTCGCATTTAACTCAACCTTCGTGGCCTTGGTGGTCAGTATCTTTCTTATGTTTCTGTTGCATCAGTTGCAATTACTGCAAGACCGATTAGTACTGGACTGTCAGAACTATTGTGATGAGAGGCTAATTAACCACCTGCAAGTCCCAGACAGGGGTGAGTAATCTAAAAGGCGTGCGCTAGATGTCGTTGAAAGTAATAGAGCTAAACGACTGCGGTATAAAAGTCGGCGATGAAAGTGGCATCATTCTTGAAAGCCCAGGCTTTGCTTTGGTCACAGATGACAAAGTTGAGGTAGGGGAATCTGCTAAACAACATGCGCGTTTACAACCAACGAATAGTTTTAATAAATATTGGCACGAACTGAGTCTCGACCCGGTTTCTCAGAGCGAAAAAGTGCGCCATTATGCAGACTTGGCTTATGCACAATTACTGCAATTATCTGAGGCTGCAAAGATCGATAAAGACGTCATTTTTGCTGTTCCTGGCAATTTTACCCGCCAACAACTTTCTATTCTATTAGGGCTTGTGCAGCAATGCCCTTTCGAAACCATTGGCCTTGTCGACGCTGCACTTGCTGCTTCAGTGTCCTTAGCCCAGTCTGAACACATTGTTTACGCAGACATTCAATTGCATCAGGTAGTAGTAAACAAGCTTACCGTTATTGGAGATAACGTTGAAACAGGTGGAGTCGTTCAGATTCCTGGAGTTGGTTACCAGAACTTTATCAACTTGATGATGCAGATTGCCACGGATATGTTTATCCAGCAGTGCCGATTCAATCCACAGCATAATGCGGAGTCAGAACAACAACTTTACAATGAGATACCCTCTTGGTTGTTGCAGGGAGAAACGGAAAAGACCCTACAGTTGGAGCTTAAGAATGCAGGTGCGACTTATGTCGCTAAATTGCCTAGGGAAGCCCTCATTTCGGCGCTTAACGACTACTACACAAAAATTGTAGAACAGGTTCAAGCGATGGCTTCCACCACTAATACACAACTTTTGTTAAGTGCCAATTTGGCTGAATTACCGGGGTTCCAATCTGCGGTTAAAAAGTTTAGTAATTTCTCCGCTGTTGAAGAAGATTTAGTTAACTATGCTTGTCACCAATACCGCGACCTTATCACGTGTTCAGGCCGAGCAATTCATCTAGTTCATAAGTTGCCTGCCGAGTCACAACATGGCGAAGCCTATAGCGATAATAAATGGGAATCTCAATCCGAGCACCCAACTCACGCGCTCTTTTCCGGTCGTGCGATTGCAATAGATAGGATAGAGATCAAAAACAAAACAAAATTGAATGGCAGTTTCCAAGTAGGAGCGGCCATTGTAATGAATATAGAGAGCCTTCCCGAATCACTCGGTCGTATAGAGAAGCGCGGGGAACAAGTGTATCTCAATACTGACGAACTAGAAGTATTTTTGAATGATTATCCAGTAACTGGTGAGCGTTTGCTGAGTCTTGGTGACCGTATTTGTTTTATCAAAAGTGGCGAGGAAATTAGCCTAATTCAGGTTAGTGATGGCTAGTAATAGTAAATCTAACAGACGCAAAGTAAATCCGCTCAGCCTGGCCTTCCTTGATGTCATGTTTTGTGGCTTTGGTGCTGTGATTTTGATTTTCCTGATACTCGATCATGCAAGCACGATGTCACCAGAAGAATCTAACCCAGAATTACTAGCAGAAATCAATCTGCTAAATGAAGAAGTCAAACAAGGTGAGTTGGGCCTTGTTCGCATTCGTAATATTTTATCCGATGTGGATTTTGAAGTCGTTACAGCGGAAGGATTAGCCCGTCAGATCATGGAACAAATCGATACCTTTCTGCAAGAACTTGCTGCCCTTGAAAACAGCAGCATGGCAACAGAGGAAGACTTAGCTAAGCTGCGTTCGGACATTGAAGCGCTGGAACAGGAGGTATTGCGCTTACAGGCCACCGCTTTTGAACAAGAAGGCAATAGTGTGCGTCAATTTCTCGGTGATGGCAATCGGCAATACTTGTCAGGTTTATTCTTAGGTGGGCAACGCATTTTAGTTTTGGTGGACAGTTCTGCGAGCATGCTGGATAGCACCATCGTAAATATTATCCGCACCCGTAACATGAGCGATGAACTTAAGCGGAATGCACCTAAGTGGAAGCGTGTGGTTAGCACGGTCGATTGGATAAGCACGCAGCTGCCTGTTACCAGTCAATATCAAATTTGGAGTTTTAACACGGAAACTAATTCGGTTATTGAGGGCACTAAAGGGTTATGGTTAGAGGTTGCCGATAGGGACCAGCTCAATCAGGCGATCGAAAATGTAAATACCATTGTGCCTGCCGATGGCACTAATATGGAACAGGTTTTCAGGGCCGCCGCGAACATGTCACCACGACCCGACAATATTTTCTTAATCACGGACGGATTACCCACTTTGGACGACAGGGGTTCCTCAGATCCCTTGGTTACTCCAAAGGAGCGAGTAGCGTTATTCGAAGAGGCAGTAGAGGAACTGCCGCCGTCAATACCTGTCAATATAGTATTGATGCCGCTGGAAGGAGATCCCGCAGCTGCCGCAGTATTTTGGCAGTTAGCGCAGTACACTAGAGGATCATTTTTAACGCCTTCAAAAGATTGGCCCTAAAATAGTATTGTAGGCGCAAGAAGCTAGATGTATCGATATACATATAAATTGGCCTTAAAAAAGAAGAGAGACATTTTTAAGTACTAATGGCGAAACGTAAAAACAGAGAAACTGATTCTTTTTCCGTATCCTTCTTGGATGTAGCTTCTTGTGGATTTGGAGCAATGATAATTTTGTTGATGATTACCAAATCTTCCGCGCCAACAACATTAGAGGTTGTTCAAGATATAGTGCCGGAAGGCGCAGTTGCGCAGCTGCAGGAACAGCTTTTCGAGATACGCGGCGAAACAACTGTTCTGAATCGTGATTTGAACGCGAAGCATGAACAACTTTCTGCGCTGAATGAGCGGATTGCCCGCTTGCGTCGAGACCTAGAAGACATTGAAGGGCGGTATGCCACAAGCAAAGACTTGTCGGACGAAACGACAGATGAGTATGGACGCCTAGCATTAGCGCAGCAATCCTTGACAGACGAGATGCAGCGCTTGCTGGCCAATACTCGAGCACCTGATAACAACGCTATCGGTGGAGTGCCTGTAGATAGCGAATACATTATTTTCGTTATCGATACATCGGGCAGCATGTTTCAGAATCCTAGTTGGGACAAAATGCTGGGCGTAATTGAAGATACATTGGACGTCTACCCTGAAGTTAAGGGAATACAAGTAATGAATGACATGGGCGATTATATGTTTGATTCCTATAGAAGCGAATGGATTCCTGACACACCAGGGCGACGTAATCAGATTATTTCCACGCTTCGAACTTGGAACCCCTACAGTAATAGCAGTCCGGTGGAGGGTGTAACGCGGGCTATCGATACTTTTTACGAGCGAGATAAAAAGATTAGTATTTATGTGCTTGGGGACGATTTTCAGCCGGGCGGATCCATCCGAAATGTTTTACAAACCATAGATCGGATCAATATCGAGGATGAAAATGGAGACAGATTGGTTAGAATCCATGGAATAGGCTTTCCTACTATTTTCGCGGGCCCTAGACGCTTTCAACAGAGTGTTTATCGATATTCGACCTTAATGCGGGAGATGACACAGCGAAATGGTGGTACATTTGTGGGCTTGAATGATTATCAGTGATTTGCATTTAATACCAGCGGACGGCAAATGGGATTTGAAGGAAATAGTTATGAACTTATTTAATACCTCAATTAGCGCCATTCGTACCAAATTGTCAATTCTGTATTTAACAGGGTTACTTGTAGCTTGTGGAGCGAGTAATGTAGTAATTCAGGGGAATTTCCCAACGCCAAATATTAATAAAATGCCATTGTCTGTCGCCGTTTATTACGACGATGCGCTGCGCGGATTCTCTTACATGGAATACAGTGAGACTGGCCGCGAAGAAATTAATATTGAAAGCGGTGAGTCCCATATTCGGTTATTTGATGCTGTACTGCCAGCTATGTTTGATCGAGTGGTAAACATAAATAGCCTCGAAGATGCCGTTAGTCAGAATGTAGATGCCGTTTTTGCTCCGGCTATCGAAGAATTCCAACTTGCGTTGCCAGCTAAAACTAAGCTGGAACTTTACGAGGTCTGGATAAAATACAATATGCGGTTGCTTAATTCCGAAGGTGACTATATAGCGGACTGGGTACTAACGTCCTATGGTAAGACGCCTCCAGAAACATTCCGCTCAGTAGAAGATGGTATTAACGAGGCGGCTATCGTTGCACTAAGAGATCTTGCTTCCAGCTTTTCATTAAGCTTTGCGCAGGTCCCAGAAGTACGTGATTGGTTAAATAAACCCTAGAGCGAGATGCTCGAAATAGTGTCGTTATGATAAAGAGTGAAATAGCAAGTGTGATAAACATAGGCATCATATCATTAGTGATGGTTTTTTTTGCTTCCTGTACTAGCACCACTGTTGATGAATTTCGTCAAGGTGAGACAGGCATTGAGAGTGGCGAGTCTATCGTAATCCTTGGTCGTCGACAGGCCAGTGATTATGAAACACGATCAGAGTTTGTTGAGTGTGTTGGTGATCGGATGCGGCGTGGACAGAACGCGATCAACGTTGTGCCAGAAAAAGAATTTGTCGATGCAATGTTCCCTTGGTTTGAACCGCGCACTGCACCCTTGCGCCCTAGTGGCCTAGAACAACTTATGGCAGAGGACGCTGTCGCCAGCAAGATAAACGACTTCGGTATTCGCTACATAATTTGGATTGATGGCTTTACTGAAACCAGTGGTCGAGCGGGATCGATTTCCTGTGCTGTTGGACCAGCTGGTGGTGGGTGTTTCGGGTTTGGCACATGGGAAGACGACGCTAGTTTTGATGCATTTGTATGGGACATCGATTCATTAAGAAACGTTGGGACAATAAACGCAGACGCTACCGGACAATCCTATCTGCCCGCACTCGTGGTACCTATTCCTCTCTTGGCGCGAGTTGAGGAAAACGCATGCAGCCGTTTAGCGACTCAGCTCAAAGATTTCGTTAAGGGCAGCTAGCACTATGAATAAGCGGAGCGCCTCAAATATCTTCAATTTACGGATTATAGATGTGAATTCCAAAGTGATTTTAGTACCCATTACTGCCTTGATGGCTTCAATACTTTTTTCGTCTTGTGCCGTTAATCCAGCTACAGGTGGCGCTAATTTGGTTTTAATGACAGAAAATCGCGAAAAAGAAATCGGACTCGAAGAACATGAAAAAGTAATGTCTTCCATGCCCTTTTCCGAAGATGAGGAACTGGTTGCTTATGTACGTGAGATTGGCCAGAAGATGGCAGATGTAAGTCACCGGCCAGACCTTGAATATAAGTTTTATGTGATCGACAGCCCAGAAATAAACGCCTTTGCTTTGCCGGCTGGCTATGTTTATGTGAATAGAGGGTTGCTTACTTACATGAATTCAGAAGCCGAACTTGCCGCTGTTCTGGCTCATGAGATTGGTCACATTACCGCACGTCATGCCGTGCAGCAACAAGCAAGAGGTGCGTTAGCGCGAGGCGCTGCGGTAGCAGGTGGTCTTGTGGCCGGCATTGCCACGGGCAGTGGTTACGCGGCATCACAAATAAGTGAGGTTGCATCAATCTGGGCGCAAACAGGCCTGTCCGGATTTGGTCGTGAGCATGAATTGGAAGCGGACAGTCTTGCCGCAGAATACTTAGTTAGGGCTGGTTATGACCCTGCGGCCGTGATCGATGTGATTACAGCGTTAAAGAATAATGAGGATTTTAATCGTCGCGTATCCGGCGGTGGTGGCACTTACCATGGATTGTTTGCCACTCATCCGCGAAATGATCGTCGCTTGCAAGAGGCAATTGCACAAGTAGGTCAGTTAAATCAGAATGAAGTTGCCGCTTTAAACAACGACATATTTAGACAAAAGCTGGATGGGTTGATTATTGGGCAAAGCAATGCCTCCCAAAGAACCGATCAGCGCAATCGCTATTATCAGGATTTGCTCGGTTACACCTTAGTATTTCCAGACGATTGGTCTATCGATGAAACTACTACTACGGTAACTGCAGTTTCCCCTAATGTGGGTAAGTTGCACATCGAAGCGCGGCGCCTACAAGGCAATATAGAGCCACGAGTATTTATAAGAGACAATATGGGCGTGGAAAACCTCCAAAAATCTGAAGCTTTATCTCAGTATCGTTTAATAGGACATACAGGAACTGCGGTTAACCCTGATACCGGTAACATAGAACGAATCGCTACTTTGTATTTGGGTCCTCGTGCATTGACTTTTCGGGGTGAAATCATTGACAGCGCTAGTTTAAACGAAATCGACGATATGCTCCTAGCATCCATTCGTTCCTTTCGAGCAATTCAGCAAGGTGAAGTAGTAGCAGGAAATGAGATGAAGATTAAATATGTACAAGCTAGCGAATACTTCGATTTTTCAGTTATCGCCCAGCAAAGCAAAATAGCCAACTTCCCGGAAGAAACTTTGCGTCTAATTAATGGCTACTATCCGACCGGCAACCCAGATGCAGGCGAATGGATAAAGTTAGTTGAGTAGCAAAAAAAAGCGGTATTTCTTCAAAAAGCCAATGGTAGCCTATATCTGAGATTTACTTCCTGAAAACCATGATTTTTCGGGGCGCGAGTCGCTTCTCTTAACTAACAAGTGTTGTCTCGCATTATTAGATGGGCACTAAGCTTGAATTATTAATGTTGCCAAGGAAGGTCCTCGGGAAAAAAATAAAAAGCCTAAGCTTCAGGTTTTAGTTATGGTTGAGCCAGCTACAAGAAATATTTTGGTAATCGGGCCTTCTTGGGTCGGGGACATGGTGATGTCTCAAGTCCTTTATAAGAGTCTTAAGGAACAGCACCGCAATAGCCACATAACCGTATTAGCTACAAACTGGGCTCGGCCAATTCTAGAACGTATGCCAGAAGTAGATGACACTATGGATTTGGAAATTGGCCATGGTGAACTGCGCCTTTCAGATCGTCGAAGTTTAGGCAAGTCTCTCCAAGAGCTCCAGTTTACTCAAGCTATAGTACTGCCGCTTTCTTTTAAATCTGCGTTGATCCCATTCCATGCGAATATTGGAATTCGCACGGGTTGGCGAGGTGAGTGGCGTAATTTATTGCTAAACGATTGCCGCGCGCCGAACGATGAGCTATTTCCTCTAATGGTGCAACGATTTGCAGCATTAGCGTATGCAGAGTGCGCAGAACCACCTAAAAAAATCCCCAAGCCCAGATTAGTCACTCATCCAAAGAAAGTGCAGGATTGCCTTAGTAAATTTAATTTGCAAACTGAATCTAGAATTCTTGCTATTTGTCCTGGAGCGGAATTTGGAGAAGCAAAACAGTGGCCTCCGGAGTACTATGCCGAATTGAGTAATGCCATGCTGGCCCAAGGTTGGCAGATTTGGATATTTGGTTCGATGAATGATGAGCTAGTTACTGAAGCTATTTTGGCAGATATAGGGCAGAGCCATGCGGAGAAATGTCATAATCTGGTTGGCAGGACGAGCATGGCAGAGGCCATAGATCTGATGTCTGTCGCCAGTATTGCCGTATCTAACGATTCCGGGTTAATGCATGTCGCTGCAGCCCTAGATATCCCGGTGGTAGCAATTTATGGATCAACATCACCGGACTTTACGCCACCATTTGCGGAAAGGGTAAAATTGCTGACTACTGACATAGAATGCCGGCCTTGTTTTAAGAGGAAGTGTCCGTATGGCCACTTGCGTTGTCTAACAGATCTTAAAGCAATAGAGGCCATAGAGTCAGTGCATTCATTATTAGTTCATAAATGAGATAGGGATAGTGATTATTGCGAATATTGATAGTTAAGGTTTCTTCGCTGGGCGATATTATTCACACATTGCCAGCAGTAACTGACGCCCATAAAGCCCATGCCGATTTAACTTTTGACTGGGTAGTAGAGGAAAACTTTGCAGAAGTCCCTTCATGGCACCCTGCGGTCGACAAAGTAATTCCGGTAGCAATTCGGCGCTGGCGTAGGAACTTACTTCGGACTTATTTAACTGATGAATTTCGATCTTTTAAGCGCACGTTGCAGGGTGTCCATTACGATCTAGTCATTGATGCACAAGGGCTGATAAAGAGCGGTTTCATCAGTCGTTTATCCCGGGGCCTGACAATTGGATTGAGCAACAGGACTATTCGAGAGCCTTTGGCTACGCTCTTTTATAACAAAGTTTATTCTGTTCCTTGGACGGAGCACGCCGTCAATCGAGTCAGGCAGCTATTCTCTAGAGCGTTAAAGTATCGCTACGATAAAGAGGTTATTGATTACGGGATAGATGTTGCGAAATTAAAAGAAAACAGAGAGGAAAATACGGCCGAGCAAATAGTTTTTCTTCATGGAACGACTTGGGGGACCAAACATTGGCCTGCGAAGTATTGGCGTCATCTAGCACAAATTGCTTCTGAATCAGGCTATGAGGTATTGCTACCTTGGGGGAATAATGAAGAGAGAAAAAGAGCTGAATTCATTGCAAAAAATAATAACTTGGTCACTATATTAGATAAGCAGTCACTTACGGGGCTTGCTCAGCACATTAATAACTCTAAAGGCGTGATTGCTGTCGATACTGGGTTGGGGCACTTGGCGGCGGCTCTCAGCAAGCCAGCCGTTTCTCTCTATGGGCCAACTAATCCAGGATTGTCCGGAACTTTCGGCGAAAATCAACTCCACCTGTATTCAAAATTTAGTTGCGCCCCATGCGTAAAGAAAGTTTGTAGTTATAAAGGGCCTGTTATAACTGACAATTTGGAAAATCAACCTTTTGCAGTAATACCGCCTTGTTTCTCTGTCAATAAGCCTGAACAGGTATGGCAAAGATTTAAGAACCTTCTTAAGGAATAAGCAAACCCGTGAAGTTAAGTTTTTTGATTTATTACTACTTTCCTTATGGGGGGCAACAGAGAGACTTTCTTCGAATTGCAAAAGAGTGCATCAAGCGCGGCAATGAAGTTGATGTTTACGCTATTCGCTGGCAGGGTGAAGTCCCAGAAGGCCTCAACCTCATCCCAGTTCCGGTAAAAGCGATAACACGAACTAGGCTTTACATAAAGTACACCGCATGGATGGAGAGCACTATAAGAAAATCAGCAGGATCCACTGTGGTTGGTTTCAATAAAATGCCTTTGTTAGATATCTATTTTGCTGCTGACCCCTGCTTTGCAGAGAAAGCCCATACACAGCGACGCTTTTACTACAAACTTACTCCGCGCTACCGCCACTTCAGCAAATATGAGAATGCTGTTTTTGGTAAAGGTTCAAATACTCATTCACTGATACTTTCGCCTCAGCAACGACTAGCTTTTGAAAAGTACTATCCTGATTGTTGTGAGCGATTACACGAACAGCCTCCAGGTGTTTCTTTGGATCGTAAAGTAGAAAGCCGCGATGTGTTAGCTCGTCAGCAGTTTCGCGATGAATATGGGATAAATACGGATGAATTATTGCTGCTACAAATAGGCTCAGGATTCAAAATAAAAGGAGTAGATAGAACTTTGCATGCTATAGCTTCTTTGCCAGACGAGCTATTATCTAGAACGAAATTTATGTTGGTAGGGCAGGACAAAAGTACCGGAGTGGTTCGCCTCGCTAAGCGTCTCGGTATTGCAGATAGATTACTTATTTTTGGCGGGCGTGACGACATTCCTCAGTTTCTCGCGGGAGCGGACTTATTAATCCACCCGGCTTATGTAGAGAGCGCAGGTTACGTCTTATTAGAGGCGACAATAGCCGGGTTGCCAGTACTAACCACGGCTACATGCGGGTACTCATTCCACGTGGAAAGGGCACGATCTGGACAAGTTTGTCCTAGCCCGTTTAAGCAATCTGATTTAAATCAGAACCTAGCGTATATGCTGAAATCACTGCAGGATGAAGCGTGGTCGCGGAATGGGTTGAAATATGGCAAGAACGAAGATCTCTATTCCATGCCTGAAGTAGCAGCCGAACTGATAGAAAAATTGGCCCTTAATAACTGATGACAATGCTTTATATAAATAAAGAGATTGCGGATACTTTTGAAGGGCAAGATCCTTATAATTTCCTAGAGGCTGTTGAATGTGAAATATACCGGGATGTTAAAGCGCGAAAAACATTTAGGTTTAAATTAAACGCAAAAGGTTATTTCGCAAAGCTGCATTCCGGCGTCGGTTGGTTAGAAATTTTTAAAAATCTATTTACTTTTCGTTTTCCTATAGTTGGCGCGCGTAACGAATGGGAGGCAATTCACCGAGTAAAAAATCTAAATATCGCCACAATGAATATTGTCGCCTACGGAGAGTGGGGCTGGAATCCAGCACGTAAAAAATCATTCATTATTACTGAAGAATTAATAAATACGATAAGCTTGGAAGATTACTGTAAAAAATGGAAAAACTCGCCGCCAAATCCTGCGCAAAAGCGCAACTTAATAAAGGAAGTTGCGAAGATTGCTGGCAGATTGCATCGCAACGGAATATGCCATCGCGACTTTTACCTCTGCCATCTTTTGTTGCATACAGAGGAAATCTCATTTCCAAAAATATCGGTTATTGACTTACATCGCGCGATAATTCGGAAAGATCTTGCGGCGCGTTGGGTTATAAAAGACTTAGCTGGGCTTTACTACTCGGCGAAAAACATCGGGCTTACCCAGGGGGACTTATTGCGATTCGTCCGCCACTACGACGGTGGGGTTTTACGCTCTTCCCTGATCAAAAAAGATTCTTTTTGGCGGCAAGTAAATTTTAGGGCGAATAAAATGTATAAAAAACTGGGACCTTCAGTCTAGCTCAATGATTAATTTCACATGCGAACAATTAATCTCTATGGGACGGAATATTCCAACTCCTTTTATTCTTAATCTAGATAAAATGGGGCAGAAAGAGGAAATAAGTATTGAAATTATTTTACGTCTTATTCCTGGAAAAAGGCTCGTCGGAATATCTAGTTGGCGGAACCAAAAGGTTATTTTAAAACTTTTCTTCAAGCCGGGCCACTCCCAGCGCAATATGTTATCTGATATTCGTGGCATAACCTTACTGCAAAAGCGTCACATACCTACCCCCGAAATACTGCTCCAGGCCTCTACAACGGATAAAAAGGGCGCGGCGTTACTCATAGAGTATCTAGAACAAGGCATAAGTCTGAAATCGTTAGTCGAAAAAGCAGACGAAGAAGAGCAGGTAACTTCTCATATTAAAGTCGCGACGACTTTAATTGCAAAATGCCACCAGCAAGGCCTTTGGCAAAATGATATCCATCTGGATAACTTCATGATGGTAGAGGAAACAGCCTATATTTTGGATGGTGGCGATATCCGCGAAGTGAGCACTGACGTACATGCAGAGGCGTCACTACAAAATCTTGCATTGTTCTTGGCCCAATTTACTGTAGGTAAGGATAGATATATTCCGACTATAATTAGTATTTATCAATCAGTTCGAGAAAATTTTCCAGAAATAGAGTTAGAAGATTTTATTTTGCGAGTAAAAAGACAGCGTAATGGCAGATTGGGCCACCTAGAAAAAAAATTATTTCGCTCCACTACGGTAAACCGTGCCATTAGAAACCAAGAAAAATTTGTTGTTTACAATCGCCAAATACATTCAAATGAAGTGGAAAAGTTCATTGAAAACCCTGGTATAAAAATTGATTGGGACGAGATTATAAAAAATGGGAATGCTTCTACGGTATACCGGATAGCTTTGGGGGGGGATAGGTACGTGCTAAAACGTTATAATTTGAAATCGTTTTGGCATGGTTTTAAGTATTTATTTAGGCGAAGTCGAGCTCACCACAGCTGGAGAAATGCATGGGTATTGAATATGCTTGGGATCGATACTCCTCATCCATACCTGATGTACGAAGAAAGAATGGTCTGGTTTTTGCGAAAAAGGGCCTATTTTCTTTGTGAAGACTTAAATGAAAAAAATTTACTGGATAAATTGGAAGTCGATTTCAAAGAGCTACCTATCGAAAAGATCGTACGGGCATTCAGAGCTCTGTTTGAGATTATGATAGAGTACAAAATTAGTCATGGCGATATGAAAGCTAGCAATTTTGTCTTTCATGATGACCGATTGTATGTGTTGGATCTTGATTCGATGAAACGGCATAAAAATAGAGATAAATTCACTAAAGCGATGAAAAAAGACTTAGATAGATTTTTAAGAAATTGGGAAGGTGGTTGTTTAGAAAGTAGATTTAAACAACTAGTCGCTGACATAAATCTTATTGAACGAATATAAATATAATCAATACTGTTTAATTAGCTAAATTAGAGAACAAATTCTATTTCACTTACATAGGCATGTCGCTTCCATCTATGAAAGATAACTCGAATTATAAGGGGTTGGTACGTTTATAAATAGCTAGTTGTTGGTTTTCCGGGCTTGGGAATACAGCTTGGAGTTGGATGAATGGTTTTACATCAGCTCTTTTGACCAATTCAGACATTTCATAGTGCATTTCAATAGCAATAATGTCATCAGGTTGGGCGCCAATAATTTCGCTTTTTGTCAAAAATCTGATTGTTTCATCGTATTTTTCAACCTTGCCACTGAAGTATGCTATCGCATTATTGTTAGTGATTAATCCCGCGCGAGGATCTGTTCGAGATGTAATCCAATCGACCGAATCAAAGACAAATGTTTTGGACTGACCAAAACTGATGAAAGAGTCAAAAGCACAATAGCCAAAATAAAGAATGATAATTCTCATCCCAATATTTTTCAGCACAGTTTTTTCTAACCGCTTTACTATATTGGAGATAACAATTGGCACTAAAAGAGCTAATATCAAGCAGAATAACATGGCATAACGACTCGACATATATCTAGTAACGAGGATGAATGTAAATACAATCGCCATATTGGTGACTACAAAAAACAGTATTGGTAGATATATATTCCTTTTTAATTTGTAGTTCCGTTTGTAAGTGCCGTAAACCAATAGCCAGAAAAATGGGCCACCAATGCCTGAGAAAAGCTTTACAAGCAGTATTGCTAATAAGCCTGTAAATAAAAACAAATTGATATAAGGACCTGAATAAGATGCAGCGTATTCTCCAAATATTGCGGAGCTAAGCGCATAAGTGTCGGCTTCGCTTGGGTAAAAGGTGCTATTTATAAATGGCTCATAGACAGAGAGGAAATCAGTTAATAACGAAACGATACTGATTTCGAAAATTGCCAATATAATAGATGTGGAAATAATAATACCGGTTGACAAAAATATCGCTTTTGAGAAGTATCGACGCCGGTCTATCATATCCAAAGAATTATCAACCAATAAAACAAATGGTGTGACGATTAGATATACGATAGCTTCCGCCCTAAAACTACTTGCGACAAGTAAACCTAATGAAAATGCGATCAAGTTATAGTTTTGGTGATATTTATAGAACAGTAAAAACTGCCATAGCGCGAATATGGAGAACGCCCAGTAACCAATATCCCTAATGATATAAAATCGGAATTCGTTAAGCTGTGGATAAAGTAATATACACAGCGCAGATATTATGCCAACCAATCGTGAATCATCGATGAGTTTTACGATGCTTAAAAAAGAGTATATTAACACCACAAAAAATACTGAGTTTATTAAGTAAGCGGAGGTTATAAAATCGAAACCAAACTGGCTAACTAACGCCATGAGTAATGAGTAGCTTGCCCAGGCGTAATGCTGAATAGCCGCACCAATGCCGTCAGTCAAAGCAATTTCGGCAGTGCGGATATAAGCGTAGGCATCATCGTTGGGTGCTTCTTCAACGAACAGAAGTAAAAACGAAATAAATAAGCTGGTAGCCGCAGCTAATAGTCGCGGATCATTTAGGTGCAAGATAAATCTATTCACGATGGCGCTCGCCAATTACTAATAAGGTCGTGCTGACTTTCCAGCAGCTTGGGTTTTAAACCTTTTATGTAACCAAAGATATTGATCTGGTTGTTTCCTAATGGCCTCTTCAATGAGGTCATTGATTTTTATGGCATCCTGCTCTCGATTTCCTGTGGGGTAATTTTCTAGAGCGGGACTAAAGTGCAAATGATAACCTGAGTTGTCATCGTTCCGGTAATGACTATAGAACACTACAGCTGAATTATTAAAATTTGCAAAACGACCCGGCGCAGTAATTGTTGCTGCTTCAACACCAAAGAATGGAACGAATACGGAGTGTTCGGCGCCATAATCCTGATCTGGTGCATACCACAGTATATGTCCTTGTTTCAAACTTCGCATAGCGCCCCTTATGTCTTTCCGGTCAAGTACGGAAGGGTAGTGTCGGATTCTTCCGTTATACATTGCTGTATCGAACAAGGGGTTTTTGTTTCCTCGATACATCACGTCCATTTTATGGAATAGGTTAAACAGAAAGCCGCCAAACTCGAGTGTGGTAAAGTGCGCACATAGTAATAACACACCTTTGCCTTGGGCTAGTGCCGCCTCTAAATTTTCTAGTCCAGTTGCTCTGACTCGTTCTTTATATTCACTTGGGTCTCGGTGCCAAGCGATTGCAATTTCAATCAATCCAATAGCATTTGAGATAAAGGTTTTGCGAACTAAGGAAAGTCTTTCCCTGGCATTAAGTTCAGGAAAACAAAGGCTAAGATTTACCTCACAGATGTGCTTGCGCTCCTGAGCTAGATGATAGGTTATGATGCCAATCAGATGACCAATTTTCATTTGCAGAGAAAAGGGGAGATGCGCCACTGCTTTCATGAGGCCTAGGGCAAGCCAGGTAGGCCAGTAGCGTGGTGAAATGAAGTCTCGCAGTGATCGGTACTTAACGGGGAATTCAGGCTTGCGCGTCGCCATTGTTTACAGGGGCCAGTTTGATTGCGTTTCGTATTGGAAATACTTCACATTGTAGCAGATAGGTTTGTTGCTCACATATCTGTGAAATTGGGCTTCATATAGGCAGAAATATCTAATATAAACCCCACTTTTAACTAAATTATTACGATAAATAGACATCTAAATACCACTTTTACGCTTTCTGAAGAATTCGATCAAATCCCTCTAAGCTATGTTTGATATGCCTATGATATGATCAGTCGGCAAGGATTGAGGCTGACAAACCTATTGGAGATGAGTCATGAAACTGGAAATGCCAGCATTTCAGGAAGCTCGGCTATTAGTTATTGGCGATGTTATGCTGGATCGCTACTGGCATGGGGCGGCTTCTGGGGTTTCGCCTGAAGCACCAGTGCCTGTAGTGCGTGTCGGGAATGAGGAAAATCGACCGGGCGGTGCAGGCAATGTAGCCTTGAATATTGCAGCATTGGGTGCTGCTGCTCGACTGATTGGACTTGTAGGTAATGATGAAACTGGGAGGGAACTTAACTCGCGTTTAAATGCTGCGGGCGTTTATTGTGACTTTATTGAGTCGAATGACAAACCGACGATTACCAAACTACGTGTTATCAGTCAGCACCAACAGTTAATTCGCTTGGATTTTGAACAATTATTTGATAAGCCGGATGTAGGGGATTTATTTGAAAAGGCGAAAGCCTTAATTGATGACACTCAAGTATTAGTTCTTTCTGATTACGCCAAAGGTGCGTTACAGGGGGTAGAGCAGCTGATTGAATTAGGCCGTAATCGTGGCATTCCTATCATCGTGGACCCAAAAGGTTCATGCTTTGAAAAGTATCGTGGTGCCACCTTGATTACGCCGAACTTAATTGAATTTGAGAAAGTAGTTGGTAAAAGCCAGAACGAGGAGGAGTTAGTAAACAAAGGTTTAAAACTACTAAGTGAACTAAGTCTAGAGGCCTTGTTAATTACTCGTGGCGAGCACGGTATGACTTTAATCCGTCCTCATTCTCCCGAGTTGCATTTACCGGCAAGAGCACAGGAAGTGTTTGATGTTACCGGCGCCGGAGACACTGTTGTTGGCGTGTTATCTGCAGCTATCGCAGTCGGTGAAAACTTAGCAGACGCAACAGCGTTAGCCAATCTTGCCGCTGGACTTGTAGTTGGCAAACTTGGAACTGCAGCAATTAGTGGCCCGGAACTACGCCGGGCGATTTTAGCTGAACAAGGCTCTGGACGCGGTGTGATGACCTCCGATCAGCTGATATTTGCAGTACAAGATGCTAAAGCACACGGTGAAAAAATCGTATTTACTAATGGCTGTTTCGATATTATTCATGCTGGGCATGTTGGTTACTTATCAGAAGCAAAAGAGCTTGGAGATCGCCTAATAGTTGCAATTAATGACGATGATTCAGTTCGAAGAGTTAAAGGATCGGGTCGCCCAATTAATCCTGTTGAAAGACGTATGGCTGTCCTTGCTGGCTTAGAGGCTGTGGATTGGGTAGTTAACTTCTCCCAAGATACCCCGGAGGATTTGCTGAAACAATTAAAGCCGGAAGTATTGGTAAAGGGTGGCGACTATACCCTGGACCAAGTAGTAGGCGCTGATTATGTTCAATCTTACGGAGGTGAAGTAAAGGCTTTGGAGTTTCTCGATAATTGCTCAACCTCAGCTATTGTTGAAAAAATGAAAGAGGTAGGCGAGTAACCTCTTAAATTAACGCAGAATATTTTCTACGATTTGCACATTAGTTTGAAGATGCTCAGGGTTAACCGTCCCTATAATTACGCTGCTAACCCCTTCTTTGTTTAGAACAAAGTCAAAATTTTTCTTGAAAGCATCTTCGCAAATGTGGCCACTATTCAAGGCTTTCTTGATAAGTACACCTTTATTTTTATTGTTGGCGTGGTTAATAACAATTCCTTCTTCAGTGCTGATGGGGTTGTAAGTAACCATTACCAGGTCAGTCAGATCGGCGGCTTTAATGCCTCCTTCTACACTCTTGGTGGACATACCAATTGCGCGAATGGTGCCTTTTTCTTTCAGCTTCTGCAGTGTACTTAAACAATCAGTCGATTCAATGATATCTATGTCATGGCCATTAGAATGTATAAGAACAATATCGAGATAGTCGGTTTTAAGATTGATTAAGCTACGTTCAACACTCTTTTTTGTATAATCAGCAGAGAAATTATAGACAGATTTTCCGTTTATAAATTCTTCACCAACCTTGGTGCAGATCACCCAATCTTGACGACCCGCTAATAATCGGCCAAGACGTTCTTCGCTGCTCCCATATGCGGGTGCTGTATCCAATAAATTGATGCCAAAAGATTTTGCTTGGTCAAGCAGGTCCGCCACTTGTTCGTCCGACGGCAAAGAATAAGTATTTGGATATTTCACTTGTTCGGTACGACCAAACTTAACAGTGCCTAGGCCTAGGCTGGAAATGCTAAGATCGGTTTGACCTAACTTGCGTTTTTTTAATGACATAAAAGTTAATCCCAGCGGGCCTTTGCGGGCTCAGGATTTCCGAGTAATTCGTTAAGTGCAGCGATTGCGCCACTATTATCGATAGCAGGAACTGGGTCCTCACCCTCAGTTATAATCTTAACTACTTTATTAACCAAGGAAGGAGCAAGAGTAAGCTTTGTGGGCCAACCGAGAATGATGTTTGATTCGACAGAAATATAAGCGTCATCCGGCCGGTATTTATTATTGATATTTGCTTCGGCCCTGTTGATCGAGAAACAATCCCAGCTAGCAGTGGCAGTATCGATCCAAGGAAGAAATTTATCCAGTAAATGTTTCGCAGATAAAATCTGTTCATCGCGGCCCTTATTTACGCCTTCTTCCGCTAGGTTACCGCCTAAGTACCAGACTGTTTGTCCATCCAGACCAGTATGTGAAGTTACTGTAAGCTCCGGTGTTAGGCTGAAATCATCGCCAATGAAGTGTGAATACAATTGGGGTAAGTCAGAATCTTTAAGGTAAACCATATGTAATGGCCTTTCCTGTGCACTTGTTCTTTCAATGCCGGTTTTTTCGATTAGTTGCTTATTGCCTGCGCCAGCACAGAAAATAAAGCGCTCTGCTTCGATCACTATTTGCTCGCCATTAATATCTATTTTCAAAATGTGTTTATCATTTTGAGTATTTATCTTGAACTGATAAATTCCTTCCTTAATTGCTAACAACCTATTGGCAACAGGTTCTCGTAACCTTTCTAATAAACTCGGCGTATGAATTACGAAATCAGGCAATTGATACAAAGTACCCTTACTCGTTATTCCACTAAAGATTTCCGGGTAGGTTTCCTCTTTTACAACCTCGATTCGACCGGTTAGGCTCCTACTCCCCAAAAACGCTTTGAGTTTAGAACGTAGACTGCCGTGAGACCACATGTAATAGTGATTGCTTAATACAGGAACGCCCGTAAGATCTGGTTCACCTTGTCCACTCAGATGTTGACGCCAAACCGAGGGCATATCGGCAATAACCTCTGACGCTTGGGTTAGAGAGCCGCTAAGTGCGTACTTTAGCCCGCCATGAATTATCCCCTGTGAAGCTAGAGTTTGGCCTCCACCTAAAGTATTAGTTTCAAATAGAAGGGGGCTATAGCCAATATTTTGTAATCGATTAAGCAACCACAGGCCTGCTATGCCACCACCAAAAATGACGATGTCTGTTGAATAGCGTAAAGTCATTGGTTACCTTTATAGATCTATTGGATGATTTGTAGATAGTAATTGAAAGCGACCTGAGTATATCGATATCAATCCTATTTTCTCAACAACACTTTCTAAATCTACAGCTTGCGTTAAAGATGTTTAATTATCTATACAATTTTTTGTTGATCCTTTTTTTACCCCTCATGCTTTTGCGCCTGTATCTGCGAGGAGCCCGAGTGCCAGGATATAGACAACGTATCGGTGAACGCTTTGGCCGCTTCAATCCGCCGGCAGAATTCAATAAACATGAAAAATCTATTTGGATCCACGCTGTGTCCGTAGGGGAGACGGTTGCCGCAGAACCACTAGTGCGATTAATTAGCGAAACGTACCCTAAGACCCAGCTATTGATCACTTCTACGACCCCTGCTGGCTCTGATCGAGTTAAAGACCTCTTTGGCAATTCGGTGCTCCACTCGTATCTGCCTTACGATTTATCAGTACTAGTTAACTGCTTCTTAAATCGTGTAAACCCTTGTCTGTTAATAGTTATGGAAACCGAATTGTGGCCGAATCTAATTTATCAGTGCAGGAAGCGGGGAGTTAAGATTTTACTGGCCAATGCAAGGCTGTCTGAACGATCTGCTGTTAGGTATTCTAGAATACCTGCCACTACCAAAACCATGTTGCAATCAATAAATGCAATTGCTGCTCAATCGGAGGCAGATGGGAAAAGATTGGAAACTCTGGGTGCCAACGCCCAGCAGGTCACAATTACTGGCAACTTGAAATTTAACGTTAGGCAAAGTTTGATCTCTAGCATAGAAGATCCTTTCTTTAACGCTATAAAAAAATTAGGACGCACAATTATTATTGCCGCGAGCACGCGAGAAGGTGAAGAAAAGATATTGCTGAATACGATTATAGAGATTCTTAGCGATAACCCTAACGTACTGTTTCTTGTTGTGCCGCGCCATCCAGAGCGATCTAATCAGGTATGTGAGATTTTCGGGAAAGCAGGGCTAGTTACCCTGCGCCGAACTCAATGGCCAAGCATAACGGAAGAACTGCAAGTTATAGTGGGTGACAGCATGGGAGAGATGGATGCTTATTATTCCATGGCTTCGATAGCCTTTGTTGGAGGCAGTCTAGTAGATACTGGTTGTCAGAATGTCCTTGAGCCCGCCGCACATTCATTACCAGTCTTAGTCGGACCGTCACAGTTTAATTTCGAACAGATTTGCAATCAACTTGAGAAGGAAGGGGGATTGCAAACTGTTGCTACTCAAAAGGAACTTTCCAGAGCTTTGGTTGAATTACTTACCAATACTGGAAAACGACAGCGAATGGGCGCCGCAGCAAGATCCGTTATTGATTCTAATCAACAAGCGTTGCGAGGAGTTATGGAATTGGTAAACAGGCTGTTAAAGTAACAGATTATTCGTACTGTCTCGTTAGGTTTTCGACTCCGTTGCTAGTTATCAGGACATTATCTTCCACGCGAATACCTCCACATGGATATAACTCGTCAATAAGCTTCCAGTTAATTACGCTCCCCCTTTTCGTGGTTCTTTCTGGTTCTAATAACAGAGGGATAAAATAGCAACCCGGCTCGATAGTAAACACCATGCCTTTGTTTAGTTTCCTAGTATTTCGTAAATTTGGCGAATGATTCGGGGGTAACTTGATTTTCCCGCTTATGTTTTGCTGATGGCCACCTACATCGTGAACCTGTATGCCAAGCAGATGACCGACACCGTGGGGCATGAACAATTGGGGGATTTCATTTTCCAAAAGTTCATCTGCGGTTCCTCCGCAGATTGCTAGATCAATTAACAGTTGCCCGATTTTTTTCAGAGCAGTGAGATGAATTTCAGGGTAGGCAATACTCGGCTTTAGCAGCAGCACTAATTCTTGCTCGATGATTTCCATGCCGGCCAGCAACTCCTTAAAAGTTTCGTTAACGGTCCGTTTTGCACTGGTCCGTGTCACATCTGAACTATAACCGTTTACGCGGCAACCCGCGTCGATAAGCAACACTTTACTGATATTTGGACGATTTTTGTTTTTTTGCTGGTAGTGCAGTACTGCTGCATTTTTATCTAAAGCAACTATATTCGTGTAAGGGCTCTCTTCTTCTAGCATAGCGCACGCATTCAAATAAGCCATATGGATATCGTATTCGCTGCCTCCTGATAGGAAAGTTTGTCGTGCAGTGATATGACCAACAAGCGCTAAACGATTTGCTTCCTTTAATTGCGCTACTTCATAGGAAGATTTATAGGCACGTTGGTAATTGAGATAGTCTATAATCCCCTGTGGATTAATTGCCCGAGATTCGATTCCTATTTCTAGCGCCATAGCCGCGTTTGGACCCAGGTAACCAGTTTGTGAGTTAGGTATTTGTTTAGTAATTTCACTAGTAGACCTTAGGCGAATTATCTGGAAACTGTTGGCCCACCAACTGACATTTTCTATGTTTTGGTCATGCCAGTAGTCATCAGGAATTATCTGAAAATAAATTGGTTTTTGTCCGGGTACGTAATAAGCAAATTGGTCTGGTTTATTAATTGGCAACCAATGCAAATAATGACCATAGGCTTGAAACGGGATAGCGCGATCATCGGCGAAGTAGAAGGCCGCACTGCCGCTATGCACTAGGAGAGCCTCCAATCGCCCGCCTTGCTCACGATGCAATGCCAGTGCTTCAGCATAGTAATCAGTTAGAGAATTAATATGTTGTTGAAAAAGCTTCGAGTTCAATATTCATTCTTGCTGGTCATGTTATAACGCTGCAAATTATACTGCTGAAGAACAACAATAAAAGGGGGATAGCATACGAATTGCTATAATTATGCTAGGAAAAGAATAAAGATAGAGTTGCAATATCCAACTTTAGGGATAGCAAATTCTTCACTTAGTTAAATTTAGGGAGCTAAAAGATGTCAAAAATTCCTGTTTATATGATTGCTAACTTAGTAGTAAGCGATGTGGACGAGTATAAAAATTACGAAAAAGGATTTTTCCCAATTCTTAAACGCTTTGGTGGTGAATTCATAACTTTCGATGATAATCATGAAAACTTAGAAGGGGCAGATCCATTGGAAGGTCGTGTGATCATATTCAGATTCCCATCAGAACAAGTTGCGAAAGATTGGTACAACGACGACGAATATCAAACCCTATCGGAATCCCGTCGGGCGGTACTACGCTTAGGTCTTTAACTCTAGTTCATGGGCTACCTCCGCGAGATTAAGAATGAGTTGCGGTGCCCAGGATTTTTTCCTAGGTGACATAGCTTTATTTATCGGTAATGTTAACTATCCTGGTTCCGCGCGGTCTTGAAATAGTCTCACAACATAGACATTGCGTCATGTAACTGTCGAAGTTGAATTTACTTTATAAATTGCATGTTCAATTGCTGATCTTAAAGGTGGTGGATGGCTTTGGCCGCACAATCAATTACTTACTCTTCGTAATTTTCTATCGGTGGACAGGTACATAATAAATTTCTATCGCCATAAACATTGTCGATACGATTAACCGGTGGCCAGTATTTCCCTTCCACGTTACCACCCAAAGGAAAGGCTGCCTGGGTTTTGTTATAAGGGCGCTCCCATTCATCAACCATGTCAAGCATCGTGTGAGGTGCTTGTTTCAGAGGATTATTTTCGGCATCAATTTCACCGGATTCGACTTGTTTAATTTCCTGGCGAATCTTTATCATGGCATCGATGAAACGATCCAATTCCTCTTTTGATTCACTCTCAGTTGGCTCGATCATCAAGGTGCCAGCAACTGGGAAGGACATAGTCGGCGCATGAAAACCAAAATCCATTAAACGTTTTGCAATGTCTTCTTCACTAATACCTGTGGCCTGTTTTAATGGTCGCATATCGATGATGCACTCGTGGGCTACCATGCCAGTGGTGCCGGTATACAATACAGGAAAGTGCGGGGCCAGTTTCAGGGCGATGTAGTTGGCGTTTAGAATCGCTACCTGAGTAGCCTTTAACAAACCAGAATCGCCCATCATTGCGATGTACATCCAGGAAATTGGCAGAATGCCGCAACTACCCCAAGGAGCGGCCGATATGGCGCTGTTTTCTGCTTTTGGTCCCTCAATACTTATAACCGAATGGTTTGCCAGATAGGGCGCCAGATGATTTTTGACCCCTATTGGACCCATGCCCGGACCCCCACCGCCATGCGGGATGCAGAACGTCTTGTGGAGATTCACATGAGACACATCCGCGCCGATCTCAGCTGGTTTTGCGATTCCTACTTGGGCATTTAAGTTTGCCCCATCCATGTAAACCTGGCCGCCATTATCATGAATTATCTGACAACTTTCTTTTACTGATTCTTCATAAACCCCATGAGTCGAAGGATACGTAATCATCAGTGCAGCTAGTTCATTTTTGTGTAACTCTGCTTTCGTTTTTAAATCTGCACAATCAATGTTTCCATCTTCATCGCAGGCAACAAGAACAACTTTCATACTTAGCATTTGTGCGCTGGCTGGATTGGTTCCATGGGCTGAGCTTGGGATCAAACAAACATCGCGGTATCCACTGCCCTCGCTAGACAGGTACTTTTTGATTGCGAGCAAGCCCGCATATTCCCCTTGGGCTCCGGAATTCGGTTGCATGCTAATCGCGTCGAACCCTGTAATCTCTGCCAACATGCCTTCTAACTCTTTGATTATTTGTTGATACCCCGCCATCTGCTCTAGCGGAGTAAAGGGATGTGGCTTGGCAAACTCAGGCCAGCTAATTGGAATCATTTCTGCTGCTGCATTGAGTTTCATAGTGCAGGAACCCAATGGAATCATTGCGTGAGTAAGTGAGATATCTTTATTTTCAAGGCGTTTTATGTACCTCATCATTTCAGTTTCGCTGTGGTAGCGATTGAATATTGGATGCTGTAGATAGGAACTTCGCCTCAGCAAATTGTCTGATATAGCTGAAGAAACTTCAGCTTGGGTTATTGCAGCGTCGATAACAGAGACAGAAAGCTTTTGGCAGCCTTCTCCGAGTAGTACCTTCCAGAGTCTTTCTACATCTTTGCTTGTTGTGCACTCGTCAAGACTAATGCCGACGGTACCGTGCTCTACTACTCTGTCCATGCGCAAATTAATTCCTGCTAATGTGCAGCGTTCCTTCAGCGCCTGGACTTTGTCCTTATGAATTTTTATCGTTAGCGTGTCAAAGTAATTTTCATTTACTATGGACAAACCCGATTGCTCAATGCCTTTTGCGAAAATAGTAGTTAAACGATGAATCCGTTGAGCAATAATTTTAAGCCCATCCGGGCCATGGTACATAGCATAAAGCGCTGCAATATTCGCAAGTAATACCTGGGCGGTGCAGATATTGCTGTTGGCTTTCTCTCTGCGAATGTGTTGCTCTCGGGTTTGTAATGCCATACGGAATGCTTGTCTTCCCCGCTTATCGATAGAAACTCCTATGATGCGACCGGGAACTGCACGCTTATATTCATCTTTTGTTGCAAGGTAAGCGGCGTGTGGCCCTCCATAACCCATGGGTACACCGAACCGCTGTGTACTGCCAATTACAACATCCGCATTCATTTCACCTGGCGGTTTAAGAAGAGCAAGACTCATTAAATCAGCAGCTACGATGGCTATGGCTTTGTTAGTATGAAGGTCTGCAATAACATCAGTAAAATCTATAGCTTCACCAAGCATCGAAGGGTATTGAAAGATGGCGCCAAATAACTCTTCATGGTTTATGGCATCAATTCCACCAATTATTAATTCCCATCCAAAGCACTCGGCGCGCGTCTTAATGACGTCAATAGTCTGCGGGAAACAGTGTTCATGGACAAAGAATTTATTGGCCTTGCGGTTTTTGCTTACCCGCTTGGCTAGAGCCATTGCTTCGGCGGCCGCGGTGGCCTCATCTAGAAGTGATGCATTTGCAAGGTCCATCGCGGTTAGATCCAAGGTTAATTGCTGGAAGTTAAGTAAACATTCCAGGCGCCCTTGAGAAATTTCCGGTTGGTAAGGTGTATAGGCTGTGTACCATCCGGGATTTTCGAGCACGTTACGCAGAATCACATTTGGGGTATAAGTGTCATAATAGCCTAGCCCTATGAAGGAACGCGTATTTTTATTTTTAACTGCAATAGATTTTAGTTTTGCCAGAGCTTTGTTTTCTGTTGTTGGTTTTCCGAGCGATAGCGGTTTATTGGCCAGGATTGAATCAGGAACAGATTTTTTAATCAGTGCTTCTAGTGAGTCTAATGACAGCACACTAAGCATTTTCGCTATATGGTCATCCCCTGGACCTATATGACGGTTTATAAACTCATTCTGTTGTTCAAGTATTTCTAAGGTGGGTGCTGAATCATTCTGGGCGGAGTCAGGCGGTATGGGTGAGGTTTTCGCTGGTGTCTGCATAAATCCTTTCTACTTGATAAGAGCTGTTTAAACAAGAACAAATACTTGAATGTGTTCGCAGTACTATAGCATTTGATCTGTTCTAGCAAGGTTCTACTAGCATTATTCGTCTTCGCAATGGGTCGAATAGCTATCCTTGTCCATAAGTTTTAGTAGCTCCCCCTCGTTAGCGATTGTTACTTTGAAAAACCACCCATCTTGATAAGGAGACGAATTCACCGTTTCGGGAGCATCTAGCAGTTCATTGTTAATTGCAGCGATCACTCCAGAAACTGGGCTGTAAATATCAGACGCTGCTTTGACTGATTCTACTACTGCCACTTCATCTTTAGCATTTATGGTGGAACCGATTTCGGGCAACTCTACGAAGACAATATCGCCAAGAGCATATTGGGCATGATCACTAATCCCAACGGTGGCAGTACCATCATCGTTTTTTCGAATCCACTCATGGGTTGGAGCATATCTTAAGTCATCAGGAATATTACTCACGCAATGGCTCCCTCACTAATTGATGCGCGAGCAGCGCTCTTGATGCTCGCTTATTCTTATTCAAAGACTTTCTTACCAAATCGCACAAAATTGGGCTTAACAATGCGCACCGATGTTAGCGTGCCACGCAGATCAACTTTGCAGGATTCGCTGTTGATAGGGATTCTAGCTAATGCAATTGACTGCTTCAATGTCGGTGAAAACGAGCCGCTGGTAATGAAGCCATTACCCTTATCCGTAACTACTTTTTGGCCTTCCCTAAGCACTCCTCGCCCTTCCAGGACCAATCCAACTAATTGCGGTAATTTACCCTCATCGCGCAATAGCTTGTGGGCAATAAGTGCTGGTTTCCCAATGAACTCACGATCCGTTGGTTGGTAGGCTATAGTTTTTTCCAAGTTAGCAGCGAGGGGTGAAGTGCTTTCATCCATGTCTTGACCGTATAAATTCATACCTGCTTCCAGGCGAAGTGTGTCCCGTGCCGCCAGCCCGATCGGTTTTATGTCCGCTTCTAATAAACTATCCCAAAACTCAGATGCTTCTGAAGCAGGAAAGATAAATTCCAATCCTTTCTCGCCGGTATAACCGGTGCGAGCTACAAACCAGTTTTCTAATTCAATACCCTTAAAGTTGCTTAGCTTACGAATCCGCTGAGTATATTCGTCCGATAAAATTTCACAGACCTTGTCGATTGATTGTGGGCCATGGACTGCCAGAATAGCGAGACGAGGTCTTTCTTCTACCGAAACGCCGAACCCAGAAGTGTGGTGGATCATCCAACGCATGACCTTTGTTCGGGTGGCACAGTTTGTAACCAAGCGATAACCGAACGTCATGTGGTATACAATCAGATCGTCTAAGACGTTGCCTTCATGATTCAGCATAGTGCTGTATAGGGCGTGGCCGGTTTCTTTGAGCTTCGCTACGTCGTTGGCCAACAGATAGCGCAAATATTTTTCTGCCTCTTCGCCGCTTACATCGATTACAGTCATATGGGAAACGTCAAATACACCCGCAGCGCTCCGAACCTGATTATGCTCTTTAATTTGGGACCCATAGTTAATGGGCATGTCCCATCCGGCAAAATTTACGACTTTTGCGCCAGCTTTAATGTGTTTTTGGTATAGAGCGGTTTGTTGTCCCAACTTGCAGTACTGAGATTCAATGTATTAGAGAGAACTTAATACTACCCCATTAACTCAGGTTTTTGACAGTTTTGTATGCGTACTACAAAACCGCCTGAAATAATTGCTCTCATTGATAATTTGGCTGTTTGACTTGATTCTTACAATGATGGCCGCGGGCTGGACTAGGGGTGCTTGATATTTTAAGTCGCAACAAGCTTTGTACTACCTTGCTCTGAATTGCGCTGGTTAAATGGGATACACCTTCAAATAAGAGCGATAAGCGCCCATTCGAGCTGGGTTTCACTGGCGTCGGCAACGTATCTAAACTTCTTAACTCTAGGGTTGCCAGGCGTAACTAAACTTGGCGAAAAAAGTGCGGTTGGTGTATTCGAGGGAGCTGTAGCGGTCGTCTTCGAAACCTGTATCAGAATAGCCAATAAAGAAGCGAGTCGCCGCATTGACTCTATAGCTATAGAGTAGCTGAGTGCCAAGCTCTCGAGTACGACCATCCACGGGGAAAATGTAGTTGTCTTTATTCCGTTCTCGGTCTTCATATTGAACTGTTAGTCTTAAAAAACTGCGGGAATCGAACTGGTAGGTTGCTCTGATATCAGTGAGGTTCGCGGTAAATAGATTAGCACTATTTGATTCGAAATCTTGGTACTGATGCCCTATATCTAGTAGCAAGTGTCGACCAAAGCGATAACGAATACGAGGCCCCCAGCGTGTTGAATACCCTAACCGAGTGTTAGCGAAATCGACAACATCTTCATATCGAATCAGTGAGCTAATAGTCAAGTTAGGTGTTGGTGAAAAGCCAATATTGATCATATTAAATTGTTCATCGAAGTATTTGCCATTCCAATAAGTTTCGCTACTTCCGAATAATCCGTTTAAGAAAGACTGCAAGGGCCCATTCATGTTAAGAAAGAATTCTGTTTCTTCTTCAATTTGCAAACCAGATTGATCTTCAGTGCGGTCATAATCTGCAGCAAAGCGAATTCTACTGAAGAACCCCTCGCCATCCCATCGCCAGGTATGTCCGATAGTCGCGACTATGTGTTTGAAGTCGACGCGATTAATAAACCCTACATCAGCTCTAAAGTCCTCACCCCAATCGTAGTAACCGAGACGCCAATCCCAATTTCGGTCATTGTGGCGATACTCGAACACATGGCTGCTATCATTAATACTTGAGTTCTGCGCAAATTGGTTCTGAATCAGTAGTGGGTAATCAGAGCTAGAATACATACTCTGAATCGATATTGTGTCTGAATCTGTAGGCCTTAAGGAGGCGTCTAGACTTATTACAGTGTTGTTGTAATCGTCGCCTCTTCTATCTGTTATTAAGGCGCCGATTGTGGAGTTTTCAAAGATGTCCATACGGTAGCGACCTATGGCTACCTTGCTTTTCATATCTCCTATGGAAGCTATGCGAGAGCTTAAGCTTTTGGGTATGATGAAATTGGTAGTTTCATCATTTGCTGCGATTAATCCATAAGTATGATCGCCAGTTTTGCCGGTAACTTTTAAACCATATTCAGGGGAAGCGATGTTTCTTGTGTGAACTAAGTTCTCATATGTATCGAAGTAGTCCGCGCCATCGAGGAAAAAAGTTCGGCGCTCTGGAAAAAATAAACTGAAAGTATTATTTACGTCCAATTGAGTGCTGTCCGCCTCTACTTGGGAGAAATCCGGATTTATAGTCGCGTTTAAATAAATATCCTGGGTAATCCCCCAACGAAGATCGAGGCTCCCTTCAGGGTCAAAATCTTCGCGTTTCCAGTCTCTATTGACTGATGGGTCGCGGTTTTCGATTGACGAAGCGGTGAGTGTTGGAATAATTTCAAGGTTGCGACTTTGTTCAAGGTCATTGAGACCTTCCAATTTGCTTATTTGACACAGATAGCATGAGATATCCCTGCTGATTTCTTGGAGGTGTATTTCGGTACTTCGATCGCGCGGGTAATGTCTGTATAGGTCTATCCCCCAAGTTTGTGAGGAATCGCTTTCTGGAAAGCGCAGTTGCTTTAGCGGAATAGCGAGTTCAATGCTATAGCCTGTTTCCGTAATTTGACCAACGCTGTCCCAAATTGCATTCCAAGACTCATCCTCTCTTTGATTTATACCGTCATAAATTGTGTCCATTTGTACACCTAGTGGATTGACATAAAATCCAAAAGCTCGCCGCTCATCATTGAACGTGTCGAGAATAATTCCCATATAATCCCCATCCCAACCGTTGTCTCGGTCTTGATAGAAGCCGCGTATTTTTTCAGGATCAGGATCTTTAGCAAGAAAAGCAACGTATATTGTCTCACCATCCTCCATAATTAGAGCATCCGCAGACACGTCAGCATTAACGTTATCTCGGGGCTCCACCTCTATATTCACGGGGATGCGCGCGGCTAACTCCCATTCGGAGGTTCCGATGGTGCCGTCTATCGCAGGGGCTTTGGACACACGGGGAATTGTAAAGTTATTTGCAGATTGCCCAGAGAGCAATCCGGATAGCAGTAAAACAACTGATCCTATACATAAGGAATCAAGGGAAACGATGCTGCGCCTTGCAACCAAGCAATTACTCCATTCTTAGCTCGTTAGAATTTCTCTCAAGTGAGGAGGTAAGCGGAAGTGTAATCGACAAAGGCCAAGTAATGTTTGGCATTTTGTAACTATTTATTAGGTGTAAATAAAACAACCGTGAACTCTTTTTTCTGTTTTATTTGTTTCCGGCTATAAATTTGAAGCAGCCTCAATAATGTTATCGAAATCCGGTCTGGCCCGAAAACCTTCCTCAGCAAATTTGGCACGGATTACGCCATCGGGACTAATTAGGAATATTCCCGGATGAGGCACACCGTAGGCACGATCACCTGGCTCATAATCTTCATTCAAGATTCCAAGGGAGTTCACATGAGTTATGCTCTCATCACGAAGTAGACTAAATTCGACCCCCTGCTCTTCTTCCACTAATTTTAATACTTCAACAGAGTCATAGGTCATTGCAGCTATATTTACCCCCATAGCCGCAAATTGATTGCTAATTTCTGTAAGCTGCACGAGCTGACTCTTGCAAAATGGTCACCATTCGAACGAGCGACTTAACATAAATAGCAAGCCTTTTTCTCCAACAAGATCTCCAAAAGAACGTAATTTGCCATTCTGATCTTGTGCAGAAATTTCTACAACGGAAGAACCTACAGGAAAATTCGAGGCCCATACATATTCCTGAGCCTGTGAGGTTTGATAAAAACCAATGGAAAAAAAAATGAGGAAAGTCTTACTAAGTAGCATCGCTCCTTGGTTGAAAAAACGCATATCTTCTCCTAGTTGCCTAGCAATTTTAATCTATCTGAAAGAAAATGCAGTAAGTCACTTTAATAATACCTAATTAAGTGTGATGTATTACTTTAGAAATAAATTACAGCATCAAAACGAACTTCCTTGAAGAAAACTAAACTTAGTCTTAATTAAGTTCCGATAAGAAGCGCTCGGTTCTTGGCAGATAGCTATTCTCACTATCTAAGGAAAATACCACCGAAGAGGAGCGCCCTATAATTTCTTCGCGAGGGACAAAACTGTAGATTCTGCTATCAGCACTGTTATCTCGGTTATCGCCCAGCACAAAATATTGATTCTCTGGGACTACAGTTGGACCGTAACTGCGATTATTGCGGTTCAGATAACCGCGGGATAATCTCGCTCGGTATTTTTTTTCCGGGAGATGCTCCTGGATAATAATTGATGAGCCTTCAGTTGACAGAACTTCATAGTCTGCGGCTACGTCATTGATCACCAGGTTATTGTTCTGCATGTAAATAGTATCGCCCGGTATTCCAACAATGCGTTTCACCAGTCGTTTGTCAGCAACTTTGGAGTCAATCATAACAATGTCACCTCTCCTAGGATCAGAAACTTCCGTGAGTGAGATTTCTGTAAACGGTATTTTCACGTCGTAAGCTAATTTATTAACCCATACCTTATCGCCGTCTAGCAGAGTGGGCAACATAGATGCGCCAGATATAGAACTCAAGTCAGCGATTGCGCTTTTAAAGAAAACGATACAGAGCAAAAGAGCAAAAAATTGCCGATTTTCCTCCCAGAAAATCGACAAATAGCCTCGAATACGATTAGGCAGACTGTGTTTGTTTGATTCGTGCACGCAAGATTCTCAACTTTGAGCGATTAAATTAGCTGTGCATTCTGTTTATGTCAATGTAGCTTTTTGTTCAAATGGAATTGAGGCCATAATGACCCCTGTAATTCATTGGTATTAGTTAGGCCCCGGTTCTTGTTGGCGAATCTCTAAGCTACAGCAACTGAAGAGTCGGTTTTAACCCCTGGTTGCAAATCATAGCTGGCTCAAATAACCTGTACGGCTGTACAGTATTTTAAGAGCTTACAAAACTGGCCGGTACCCAATCCATGGCTTTATCGAATTTACATCCTGCTAGCGCAAACTGGTTTGAATCCAAGTTTGGTCAGGCTACTGCTGTCCAAAAGAAGGCCTGGGAGGCTATTCAAGCCGGGAAAAATACCCTGATCTCAGCACCAACCGGCAGCGGAAAGACGCTGGCGGCTTTCTATGCAGCTATCGACGATTTAGTGCAGAAAGGCACCAAGGGTCAGTTACTAGAGGGAGTTCAAATTCTTTATGTTTCACCTTTAAAGGCATTAAGTAATGATATCCATAAGAATTTGGAAACTCCGCTTGACGGTATTGCAGAACAACTGAATCTGCTAGGGGAATCACCGGTAAATATTTCTATAGCGGTTCGCACAGGGGATACACCTGCTAAAGAACGGCAAAAGATGGTTAGAAACCCTCCTCATATTTTGGTTACCACGCCGGAATCACTCTATTTACTACTTACCAGTACAGGCGGTCGTTCAATCTTGTCCGCTGTTTCAACCCTAATAGTAGATGAAATTCACGCCATGCTTGGGGACAAAAGAGGCTCACATTTGGCGCTATCCATGGAACGGTTGCAAAACCTAGTGAACAAAAACACCGGGCAATACGTACAGCGCATTGGTCTTTCGGCCACTCAGAAGCCTATACAGGTGGTGATGAAATACCTAGTTGGTTGTGGAGGTATTGCTCAGCGGACTGAAGGTGAAAAGGAAACTGAATGTGAAATTATAGATAGTGGTTTTCAGCGGGATATAGACGTTACTTTGGAGGTACCGGAGTCACCTTTATCAGCACTCATGAGCAATGAGGTGTGGGAAGAACTATATAGAAGGCTGGTTGAGTTGATCCATCAGCATGAAACCACCCTAGTTTTTGTTAATACTCGGCGGCTTTCAGAAAGATTAGCATTGGCACTCTCAGAGCGCCTGGGTGAACGATTTGTTTGTTCTCATCATGGCAGTATGAGTAAAGACCTACGTTACGATGCGGAACAGAAACTTAAAGCGGGAGAATTAAAAGTATTAGTAGCAACTGCTTCCATGGAACTTGGAATAGATATTGGTTCGATCGATTTGGTTGTACAGTTTTCTTCGCCAAAAAGTATAGCCACTTTCCTCCAAAGGATTGGGCGCAGCGGTCACACCATACACGGGACACCAAAGGGCATACTTTTTCCTTTAACAAGAGATGATCTAGTCGAATCAACAGCATTATTGCACAGCATTAAGAAAGGAGAGTTGGATAGGGTCGTGGTGCCTCAGAAACCAATGGATATACTGGCACAACAAATTGTTGCCGAAGTCTCTGCTAAACCTTCAGCTTCCAGTAGTTACGATGACAGTTGGGATTTAGGCGAATTATTTGCATTATTCAAAAAAGCCTATTCATATGGTGATTTAACCTCGGAAGAATTCAATAAAGTAGTTCAAATGTTATCAGACGGTTACTCCACTAGAAGAGGTCGCCGCGGAACCCACCTGCATCTTGATGCCATTAACAACAAGGTTAGAGCACGTCGTGGTGCTAACCTAATATCCATCACTAATGGTGGCGCGATACCGGATATGTTTGATTATCAAGTCGTGCTGGACCCCGAAGACGTTGTTGTTGGCAGTCTCAACGAAGATTTTGCCTTGGAGGCATTGCCAGGGGATGTCTTTACTTTGGGTACCCACGCTTGGCAAATGTTGCGGATAGATGGACTAAAAGTGAGAGTAAGAGACGCAGAGGGCGCCCAACCCACAATTCCTTTTTGGTTTGGCGAAGGGCCGAGTCGAACTCAAGAACTTTCGGTCTCCGTTGCAGAGATAAAACAAACTATCGCTGACTTTCTAACTGATAATTGTGCGAATGCTGCAATACAATTTCTAGTTGATGAAGTGTCTTTGCCACTTTCTGCTGCAATTCAAGTAACGGAATACTTGCAATCGGGCATAAATGCTTTAGGTGTAATGCCGACGCGCGAATTGATCGTAATAGAGAGGTTTTTCGACGAGGTTGGTGACATGCATGTCGTCATTCATTCGCCTTATGGTAGCCGTATAAATCGAGGCTGGGGTTTGGCCTTACGTAAACGCTTTTGTAAATCATTCAATTTTGAGTTACAAGCCGCCGCTAATGAAGACAGTATTGTTATTTCTCTTGGGTCAATTCACAGCTTTCCATTAGATGACGTTTTTAAGTATTTGCGAAGTGAAAACGTAAGAGAAGTATTAATACAAGCCATGTTGGATGCGCCAATGTTTGAAGTCCGTTGGCGTTGGAATGCGACTCGATCATTAGCAATTCAAAGGAATCGAAATGGTAAACGAGTACCTCCACAATTTCAGAGAATGGATGCTGAAGATTTGACCGCTCATATTTTCCCTGATCAGATCGCTTGTCAGGAAAACATTGTGGGTACGCGAGATATTCCTGACCATCCATTGGTGAAGCAGACTGTAAACGATTGTCTGACGGAAGCTATGGATATTAAAGCGTTGGAAAAGTTAATAGGCAATATAGAACAGAAATCCTTAACCTTGGTTTCAAAGGACCTAAGAGAGCCTTCGCCTTTCGCTCAAGAAATTATTAATGCAAGGCCCTATGCTTTTTTAGATGATGCGCCTTTCGAGGAGCGCAGAACCAATGCCATTCGCAATCGAAGGTGGTTAGACCCATCAGAAGAAAAGGATTATAGCCTTTTAGATTCCGAGGCGATTTTGCAAGTCAGACAAGAAGCCTGGCCTTATGTAAGCAATGCAGAAGAGCTTCATGACGCCTTGTTATCTCTAAGTTATATGACGGATGCAGAATTTACGCTACATCAGTGCGGGCGTTGGAAAGAACAGTTAATTAGAGAAGGTCGCCTCTTGCAGCTCAAGAGCCACATAAATCAATTATGGATTGCGGCTGAGTATTTTCCGAAGTTTAAAGTTATTTTCTCAAGCATGAAAGACCAGATTGCTTTGCCAGAGAGTTTGCTCGCGCAAGATTGGTCGGAAGAAAAGGCGTTGATTGCGATTATAAGAGGAAGGCTAGAAGGCTCGGGTCCAATCCTGGCATCATCGATTGCTGATCAGTTGAAAGTAGACATTAAGAAAATAGATGCCACCTTGATAGCATTGGAAACAGAAGGGTTTGCTTTTCAGGGGCACTTCAGCAATAGGGAAGGAAAAATTTCTAAAACCGAAACAGAGTCAACCAAACAGAAAGAATGGTGTGAGCGTCGGTTATTGCAGCGTATACATCGTTATACGATCGACGCACATCGGAAAGCGACTAAACCTGTTTCTATAGAAACTTATAATGAATTTTTATTTGAACAACATCAACTCGTTCCGATTAATAAAAACACTAGTGGGCAGGAACCTTCACTCGATGGCCCGACCAAACTTCAAAACACATTGAATTTGTTGGATGGCATCGCTTGTCCCGCTGCTACGTGGGAGGCGGATATTTATCCAGCAAGAATCGAGAATTACGATCCGAGTTGGCTCGATACTATGTGTATTAGCGGGAAGGTAGCCTGGGGTCGCTATAGCTTGCCAAATAGCTTCCGTCGGCCAGGTAAGACTAGAGCAATGGGACCTGTAAAGAGCACACCTATTACCTTGGCCGGGCGCAAAAATTTAGACATTTGGCAGGCATTAGCAAGATCACAATTGTCAAAAGAGTCGGTAAAGTTCAGTGGAATTGCTTCTAAAATTGAAGCGGATTTAGAGGCTCATGGTGCGAGTTTCTTTGGGCAGATTCAATCACGAACCGGATTGTTAAAATCACAGTTAGAGGAAGGATTAGGTGAGCTTGTTGGTTTCGGTCGGGTTTGCAGTGATAGTTATACAGGGCTTCGTGCATTGTTAACACCAGCTAATAAAAAGCCGAGCACAAGAAGGCGACGTAATCGAAGGACTATGTTTGGCGTCGAGGACGCAGGGCGTTGGAGTCTTTTAGATACATTTCAATTGCAATTATCGCAGGAAGGCGCAAACAAAAAACCTTCCCACACTTGGCAGATATTGGACGAGGAACAAATTGAAAGATTAATCAGTATATATCTGCAGCGTTGGGGAGTGCTGATGCGATCCTTATTGGAAAGAGAGTCGTTTGCCCCACCTTGGCGAGTATTATTAATGCATTTACGCAAATTGGAATCGCGCGGTGTGTTGCGAGGTGGGAGATTTGTAGCTGGGGTTGGAGGAGAGCAGTTTGCTTTCCCGGAGACAGTTGATGCGTTGCGCAAATTACACAAGAAAAAAAAGAAAAATCAGCTACATAAACCATTTTATAGTTTAAGCGCGAGCGACCCCCTAAATCTATTAAGCCTTTCCTTACCAGGCAAAAAGATTGCACGATTTTTGAGAAATAGAGTGCTTTATCAAGGAGGCTCCCCAATTGCAATTTTGGAAAATGGTGAAGTACATTTCCTACGAAACGTTGAATCGCAAAAACAATGGGATTTAAGTCAAATATTGCGCAAACGAAATTTTCCTGAGCGACTTCGCAGTTACCTTGGTGTACATAATTGACTTTAGGCTCCTAAAAAATCCCGCTGCTACTAGTGCAACAGCGGGATTTACTACTGTATGGGAGCATAGGAACGCCAACGGAGCCGACAATTCCCCTCCAGCTATCCGACCAATTGTTCTAGAAGAAATAGCCGGAGGCTCCCTTAATAGATTGACTATTGATGGGATCACCTCCTTTGATTGCCAGGGTAGCAAAGAGTGCTAGAAGGTCCCCCCTGTTAGAACCGCTAACACAAGTTTAGAGTTTTTATATAACAGCTTTACACAGGAGTAAAGTCCTCAGTGTAGGCCAATTATTGAACAGAAAAGTCGCTTTTTAGCAGTGGCTAGATAATCACGTCTATCTCTGGAAGCTGGGTTATGTGCTTCTTTATCTGAATGCTTATTACTTAGACGAACTATAAAAGTTTTACGCCGAGTATTTAATCAAAGGGATAGGAAAAAATTCAGAGAAAAATAGAGAATCAGACATATTAGTCCCATATATAAGAGAAAATGAACTGGATTCTCCAAAAAAATATGCCACATGTTTTTTGTTTCACCCCGTTTTTTGTTAAGTTCAAACTCATCTTGGATTCTAGCGGTTCTGTGTTTTTGGTAATCATCAATTAGTTCCCGAGCTCGGTTATATTGATCGTCGTTTACTATCCAAATCGCGGGAACTGAAATACCCCAGTTGCCAGCCGAGGTTTCAAAAAACTCGAGGTCGTTATTTTCCAACAAATCCCGCACTTCCTGTGCTTCATCTTCAGGAACATATCGCATTTTAAATAAAAGTCTAGACATAATTAGCTCTATCTTTGATTTGCTTTTAATAAGTACTTAAGCATACTAAGTCAAATCTGACTTTGTAATAAAAACCTAAGCAGGGCGAAACCATGAGATACATTATTAATATAGGAAAGGTGAGTTTTGTATTCATGTCTCTAGCGCTTGGCACCGCAATCTTTGCTGATTCAGCTGTCTGGCAGATTGCCTCTGGATCAAGCAAAGTTTATCTAGGTGGTACGGTGCACTTACTAAGGCCGAGTGATTACCCTTTACCGCGGGAGTTTGAGCTAGCTTATCAAGCTTCGAGTGAAATATATTTCGAAACTGATTTAAGTGCTATAGCCGACATCTCGGTACAAACACAAATGTTAAACCAGCTCACTTATCAAGATGAACGAACCCTACAAACAGTTTTATCTGCTGAGGCTTACTATACGTTAGCAAATTACGTTACCGATATAGGTATGCAAATGACGATGATAGAGAGGTTCAAGCCAGGTATGGTTATTAGTACTTTACAGGTGTTGGAGTTTGAACGCCTTGGCTTCACACTGCAAGGTGTGGATACTTATTTTGCGAGCCTTGCTAGTCGACATGGGAAACCTATTGGTCAGCTTGAAACGGTCATGGAACAAATTGGGTTTCTTTCTTCGATGGGCGAAGGCAATGAAAGCGAATTTATACTATTTTCATTAGAAGACCTAGAAGGGGTCCCTAGCGTAATCGAAAATATGATTACAGCTTGGCGAGAAGGAAATAATGATCGCCTAGCTGAACTTTTTGTAAATGAAATGCAGACTGAAGCGCCCGCGTTATACGATGCTTTGCTAAAACAACGCAATCTGAATTGGATTCCTAAGATAGAGCAAATGCTAGAGGACAGTGAAACGGAATTTGTCCTGGTCGGTGCAGCTCATCTGGTAGGTCGTGACGGTCTTTTGGAGTTGCTTTCCGCGAAAGGTTATTTAGTTCGCCAGATTTAAGCGCCGATCCTCAACTCATCTCACCTAAAAATTGAGACCAATACCTATCTCTTTAGTTTTTAAAATTAGTTACTAGCTGGTTTTATGGCTTAATACGATCTGTCTAGGGCCGCTTGTAGAGGTTTGACCACTCACGCCTGAAGGAATTTGTTGCACTTTACCACCGGCCTTTAAAAAAGCTTCTATTTGCTCTGCCAAGTTTTCGTGGTTACTGTCTACTGCGTCTTTTTTTGTTTTATTATTAGGCATAAATCTACTACTCATTACGGCAAGGGGGCCTGAGTATACATCAATAGGTTACTTTCGGCCAATTGGGCTTACATTTGGGAATATCGCCCCAAGCAATTAATTAAACTAGCAGTCATTGGCAATGCTAGAGCATGCGGCCTTGGCGTCACAATAGCTTATGCCCCATACCTCATACTGAAATATGGCAATATTCCACTTCCAAAGAGCCCACACAAAAAGAAGAAGCTCGTTTAAATGGTGAGTTTTAGAAACAATTTGAATAAAATCTCTATATAGCTAGCTCAATGAACTTTTAAGATATGGATGAATTAGACAATCCACACGACCCAACTGAAACTAAATCTATAGAACACTGTGTTTCGAATAATAAAGTCGTTGCTTTTAACTATAGGCTATGCGAAGTGTTACCTGATGGTGAGTTCTCTGAATGGATGGAACATACGAAAGAGGGCGAGCCACTTTATTATTTACATGGATTTCAGAATGTTGTTGTAGGCTTGGAACAAGCTTTAACAGGAAAGAAAAAAGGTGAAAAAATTGAAATTACGTTGAAGCCTGAGGAGGCATACGGGCAACGTAATCCAAATGCTATACAGCGAGTTCCGTTAAAGCACCTGCAACTTCCTAATGGTATAAAAGTGCCTAGGGTTGGTGGATTGGCTAGAGTTAGATCGGATCAAGGGTGGCACAATGTAATAATATTAAAGTCTGGGAAATTTCATGCAGACGTTGATTTTAATCATCCGCTTGCAGGGAGGACTTTACATTATGAGATTGAAGTTGTGTCAATAAGAGATGCAAGCAAAGAAGAGATTGCACAGGGACATGCTATTGTCCCAGTCAATTATTAATAGTTTTATATCGCCTTTTGGTGCAGTTTCAGGCGCGTTATCAGCAAAGATATGGGAAGAATTAAAACGGTATGCAAAATAGCATTAATTTCTCTTCCATCGTTTGAATAATTCGTGTGAAGTACGAGCTTCAGGCGCGATGAGTTGGCTTTAAAGGGGTAGACAAAACTAGTTTCATCAAAATCAAGCGCTTAAAGAGTGAGTAATGCCTAAGGGAGCCGGCGCAGGGGCCCCAAACGATGTCTTTTGGTAAGGAGTAAAGGGTAATAAAGGGAATAGATTCGTAGATCTGATAACTCGCGATGGGAAGATTCAGGGTTGTTGTGGTAAGGTTTATCCCTGCGATGAAAATAAACGTATGCCCGAAAATTCTATGAAATTCGGTCTTAATGAGAGAGTAAAACAATGAATCCGGAAGATACAGGTAGGCGCAAGGTCCTTAAAGGCGCTCTTAGTTCAGGTGTCCTCGCTGCAGGTGCAGTGACAGCGCCAAGTTTATTATTTCCAGCTCTAGCACAAGGTGAAAGGTTGATTCCTTTTACTGATGATGCCTCAGAGGCTTTTCAGTGGCGACCGATTGAACCTAATACCACTCATTGGCAAGACACGAGGGAAATTACTTCCTTTTTCACCTCTAACGAAGATTTCTATTTGGTTCAGCATTATGGCCAGCCAGAAGTAGATAATGATTCCTATCGTTTGAAAGTTACCGGTATGGTAGACAATGAATTGAATTTATCACTGAGCGACCTGGTGAACGGTGACGTTATAGAACAACAAATTGGATTCGAGTGTGGCGGGAACAGCCAGCGCCTTCTGTATGGTCTTATCGGCAATGCAAATTGGCGAGGGGTTACTTTAACTAGCATATTAGAGCAAGCTGGAATTCAGGACGGTGCCAAAGAAATTGTCTTTTTTGCCGCTGATGTCAGCCAGGAAGAAATTCGCGGCAGGGAAGTCGATAAAGCTTTTGCTCGCAGTCTTTCTGTCGAAGATGCTATGAGGGCAGAGAACATGCTTGCCTTTGAAATGAACGGAGAGTCTTTACCACACTACCATGGCAAACCTGTTCGGCTGTTAGTGCCTGGTTGGTATGGCGTGGCAAACGTAAAATGGCTGACACAGATTCATGTACAAGATACTCGCTACATGGGTAAATTTATGGGTCGCGATTACGTCACTCTAAAAAAAGCAAATGTTGGTGGTGTCGAACGCTGGGTTGAGAATTCCGTAACCAAAATGAATCTAAAATCAGCTATTGTAAGAGTAGTTGAAAGTAATGGTCGATTTTCAGTGCAGGGTTTCGTTCTAAATGATGGAACTCCGCTAGAGAGAGTAGAAGTAAAAATTGATGATGGTCCTTGGGAAACGGCTCAATTAAATCCACGTAATACTAAATATTCATGGAAGCTGTGGGGTTACGATTGGGATAATCCAAGTCCTGGCGAACACACTTTAGTGTCACGCGTAATAGACGTAAACGGTAACATACAACCGACAGCGGCAGAACTTCCAGAGAAAGTTAGTTTCTGGGAGGACTTTGGACAGTTCCCTCGCCAAGTTATCGTCTAAGACATTCCCTGGATCTAAGGGACTAACCCGATTGCATATACTTATAGCAATTTACTTAGTCCTTTAGCGCTCTGGTGACGTAACTTTAGTCTCCGTGCAATCAGGTTCGCTAAAGGCATTTTTACTAACACGCCAATGGTTTGATTCCAGTTCAGGCCTTGAACTTGTGTTCTGGTTCGCATCCGAAAGCGGACCGCTTCGATTGCATTTAAAGAAACAGTTATCACCTATAGCTGATTCTATACTAGGCTTTAGATCTTCCTCTATGGATGCCATCCTTAATTAACAGATAGATCTATTCTAACTTGAGGTAAATCATGACCGCTTATTTAGTACTAACTGCGATTGGCGAGGACCAACCAGGCTTGGTGGAAGCACTTGCAGAAGTGATTGCAGATAATTCTGGTAATTGGCTCGAAAGTAGCATGTCACAATTAGCCGGTAAATTTGCTGGTATTCTCCGTGTGAGCGTTGCTGACGATGAAGTAGACAATCTTGTTACCGCACTAAAGGGCGTTTCAGATAGGCTGAAGTTGGTAATTGAACGAGTAGACATTGATATAAAAAGGGAGGTATCGCGCACGGTTGAGCTCAATTTGATTGGTAATGACCGGCCGGGTATCGTTCGCGAGATTTCTCATGCACTGACGAGTTTTTCGGTAAATGTAGAGAAACTTACGACCGAATGTGCGCCAGCGCCAATGTCCAGCGATGTATTATTTAAGGCAACAGCTATTTTGACTGTACCCAAGGAATTAGAATTAGAGTTTCTAAAACATAATCTTGAACGACTAGCCGATGATATAATTGTAGAGGTAAGGCTAAACTAATTAGACTCGGAAAGAGAGATTTTAACTTGCTGCAGGTAGTCGACCATATTAGCGACTAAATTAATGCATTCGACTATTTCAAATTCTTTTTCTGAGTTGACCGTCAATTCTTCTGGAATTCCAAGCGTGCTATATAGTAGAGCGAGACACCTCTTACTAGAATCAAAATTCTGAAAGAAAAATTCTTCGAAATCTTGGGATAGGTGAGCAAATATTGTGGCCAGTCTTTCGCCATCACTGTCGGTTAATTCGAGTAGTAGTTGTTCCACGCTGCTTAGTTGGGCAGATACTGCACTTGGGGAAGAGTGGCTATAAGCCGCTTGAATACTGTCTTCGTAATTACCATTCAATAACGGATAGAGTGTTTTCAACAATATTTCTTCATTTAACATATTATTTATCGAGTCTATTAATAGAATGACGAGTTCAGTACTTCTTATATCATTCAATCTTAGTTTTAAACTCTCACTGCCTTCGGACCTGATGACTTGACTACTGGAAAATTTGGTATTAAGTGATCGCACAGTAAGAGAGAGTATTTGCCGCCTTCGGTTACTGCTCAATTGTTCTAGGCTAATACCGTTTTCTATATTATCGGCATTGAGCTTGTGAACTAGCACATAGTCGGATGGTGGGCGCTCTGATCTTCGATCTTTGTTCTCACCCCAGATTAAGAATTCTAGTACATGAAATCCCAACGTGGCTTCGGATATATCGAATGCTCCGTGTTGCTCCTCTAGGGAAGCAATATCTAAGGTGACATTGATGTCGTTAACGATCCCACTGTTATTATAGCCTCGAACATAGTCCATATAACCTGGCAGAATAGGCCAGTGGTCCATTTGATAATGAAGTTGGTGTAGTATGAGGGATTCGGGCTCCGGTAGAATCAAATCGAAAAAGTACCGATGCAAGCTTGTTAGCTCATAACTAGAATGGGCGCTTAACCAGCTGTCACGCATTCTATCCATGGCAATGGATTGTGGCTCTTCGAGAAAAGCTTCTACTTGCTCTCGGAATTCAACTAGCCCTACCGATAAATTATCATAATCAATTTTGATCTGGTTCAAATAGGCCAACATGATATTGCGAACGGCTGAATCAAAGGAATTGTCTAGAGCAGGAGTTAAATTATCTATAATAGAATTATTCTGCGAGTTAGTTTCAGTTTGCGGCTGCTCATCATTACCGCAGTTTGCTAGCAGAATCGCTAACGAGATAAGCAAAATCTTCAGCATCTTCAATTCCGAAATAGACAAGCTAATATTCACCCATGTAAGTTTTGTATTTTCCAGCCGTTTTCTGTTGAAATTTTTAACAGTTGCGGGTCGGGATTGACAGCTATTGGAGTGGAAACCTGCTCCAGAAGGGGTAGATCATTGATGGAATCAGTGTAGAAAACACAATTATCAAGAGAAAGTCCGGTGGTGTTATCAGAAAGCCACCTTTTAAGCTTTAGGACTTTACCTTCTTGATAACAAGGTACGCCAACGATACGGCCAGAAAGCTTGTTATCAATTATTTCAATATCTGTTGCCAAAAGCTGATCTACTTTAAATAGCTTTGCAATTGGCGCGGTTATGAAAGTATTCGTTGCTGTGATAATCAACGTGTAATCGCCATTTTTTTGATGTTTAGCTACTAACTCGAATGCTTTATCGGTTAGTAAAGGCTTTACGGCTTTCTGCATAAACTCTTCATGCAGTAGTCTTCTTTTTTCCTCTGTGTAAGATAGGATGGGCCTAAGTGAAAACTTAACATAATCATGAATATCCAGCCGACCTTTCAGATAATCCTGATAAAACTGATTATTTTTTTCCCTATGGACTGTCTGATTGACCAAATTTTTTGAAATCAAAAACTCTCCCCAAGCATGATCGCTATCACCTGCGAGAAGTGTATTATCCAAATCAAATAGTGCTAGACGCTGCAGCATTCTTGAGTCCAAAAACCACCATTATAGCTCGGGAGTAGGCCTATCTTGCAGACCTCCACACCGTTATTTTTTTACCGTTAAGCGGGTCGGTATTCTGAGTAAGTCCTTGATTAAATGGAATAAATAAGTTAGGACACGATATTTTATTGTTGAAAAAATCGGAAACTTTATGAAACAATAAATGCATATATTTGTCATAAGGATTGATGAGTATGATTGATTCAGAAGGCTATCGTCCAAATGTCGGAATGGTAATTTTCAACCAGCTCGGTGAATTACTTTGGGCAAAACGTATCGGCCAGTCCGGTTGGCAGTTTCCTCAGGGTGGTGTAAAAGAGTCCGAATCTTTGGAACAAGCTCTATATCGAGAGTTGGTTGAAGAAGTGGGCTTGGAAGAGAAGGATGTGAGAATTATCCAGCAGACTTCAGAATGGCTGCACTATCGCCTGCCGAAAAATTATATTCGTTATCACAGAAATCCACTTTGCATTGGGCAAAAACAAAAATGGTTTCTACTTAGTTTGGAAAGCGATGAAAGTAAAGTCGCGTTGGGCAGAAATAGAACACCTGAGTTTGATGATTGGCGGTGGGTAAATTACTGGTACCCGGTTGAACAGGTAATTAAATTCAAGAGAGATGTATATTTCAGAGTGCTTACAGAGCTAGAAAACTCGCTAAATAACTACTTAAGGCAAAGACAATAATTTCTCTGCTTAACTGCCAGATATTTTTTAGCTTACGCTGTGCCGATACTAATAAGCCCTTTCGGAAGAGAGATTTTTGTAATACGCCTCTATCATTTTTAGATAGTGCGAGGAACAGATATGCTCGATCAGTTGCGTGGCATCGTACAAAGCGTTAATGCAGCAAAAGACCTTAAGTCTGCGTTAAACATAATTGTGCATCGTGTTCGCGAAACTTTGAAAACGCAGGTTTGCTCGGTTTACTTATTCGACACTGATGTTAATAGTAATGTACTGATGGCGTCTGACGGCCTTAAGAAAGAGGCGATAGGAAATGTTAGCCTCGATATGGGAGAAGGCTTGGTTGGGTTAGTGGCTATGCATGCTGAACCAATAAATCTTCAAGACGCGTCGAAGCATCCAAGCTATCACTATATTAAGGAAACTGGGGAAGAAATCTTCCATGCTTTTTTGGGAGTGCCAATCATACACCATCGTTCGGTTCTCGGCGTCTTAGTTGTTCAACACGAGGAACTTCGGGCATTTGGTGAAGGTGAAGAAGCCTTTCTGATTACACTTTCTGCTCAATTGGCTGGAGTCATTGCCCATGCTGAAGCGACGGGAGCAATTCAAGGTTTAAGTCCATCAGGCCATAGGGTCTCTGATACAGTATTTCCTGGCATTCCTGGTGCTTCTGGCGTGACAGTTGGGGAAGTGGCAGTGATATTCCCGCAGTCTGATCTTAGCCAAATTCCCGAAAGGCGAATCCAGGATATTGAAAGGGAAGTCGATTTCTTCAATTCTTGTTTGATCGCTGTACAAAAAGATATATATGAACTTAAAAAGCAGATTGCTGATCAAATCGCAGAAGAAGAGCGCCGACTATTTGATGTCTATATCAGTATGCTAGACGATGATGCCTTAGGAGGTGAAGTAGTTTTACGAATAAAAAAGGGCTATTGGGCGCAAGGCGCACTTGCTTATGTTGCGAAAGAACACATAAGAAAATTTGAAATGATGAGTGATGATTACTTACGAGAACGAGCTGTTGATATCAGGGATTTATGTAGCCGTGTACTTGTTTATTTGCAGCAAAAGGAACCAGTAATCGCAGATTATAACGAAGAAACAATTTTAGTTAGCGAAGAACTAACGCCTTCGATGCTCGCCGAGGTTCCAAAAGAGAAATTGAATGGCCTAATATCTGTCAAGGGTTCGGGAAGTTCACATGTTGCGATACTTGCCCGTGCTATGGGAATTCCCACTGTAATGGGAGTGGTGGATCTACCATTGAGCCAACTTGATGGCAAAAAAGTTATTCTCGATGGCTATAAGGGCGAAGTAATTAGCAATCCCTCAGATCAGTTATTAACTCGTTATAGGAATACTATTAAGGAACAAGATCAGTTAATCGCAGGGCTTGCAGATCTCAAAGATCTACCTTGTGTCACAGCTGATAACCATCGTATTAATCTTTGGGTAAATACAGGTTTAATGTCTGATGTTATGCATTCTCTAGATCAGGGAGCAGAAGGTATCGGGTTATTTCGAACTGAAGTACCTTTCCTTTTGAGTGAGCGATTTCCTTCTGAACTAGAGCAGTCCGAAATTTACCGAGAACAATTGGAAGCTTTTTCTCCGAAATTAGTTACTATGAGGACTCTAGATATCGGCGGTGATAAAGACTTGTCTTATTTTCCAATTGACGAAGAGAATCCATTTCTGGGTTGGCGCGGTATTCGAGTAACACTGGATCACCCAGAAATATTTATGGCGCAAGTGAGAGCAATGCTCCGAGCTAGTATTGGCTTGGAGAATTTGCAGATTATGTTACCAATGATCAGCAATGTAAACGAAGTTAACTCTGCCTTAAAGCTTATAAAAAGGGCCTTTCGTGAATTATTGCAAGAGCATCTCGATATTAAGTTCCCGGCAATTGGTGTAATGATTGAATTACCTGCAGCCGTGTATCAAACACGAGCGCTAGCTAAAATGGTTGATTTCATATCAGTCGGTAGCAACGATTTAACTCAATATCTCCTCGCGGTAGATAGAAATAACCCGCGAGTGGCAAACCTTCACTCTGCATTTCACCCTTCTGTGCTGCGCGCCTTACATCACGTAGTAACTGAAGCGCGGAAGGAAAAAAAACTTGTTACTATCTGTGGGGAGATGGCGGGCGATCCTGGGGTTGCTGTGTTATTAGTGGCTATGGGCTTTGACATATTATCTATGAACGCCGCGTCCTTATTAAAAGTAAAATCGGTTATTCGCAGTGTTAGTCTAGAAGTTGCTGAGGATCTATTGGAGCAAGTTATGCGGATGGAAGATGCACAAATGATTAGAGCGGCGGTTGACCTAACCCTATATAACGCTGGTGTTGATAGATTGCTTCGTTCATCTAGAACCAATTAAGTTATTAGCTTTATAAATCACATGTAGCCATCTGTTTTTCCAAGCACGTTTAGTTCGCACAAAATCTTATTAGCTTCTGTCTTGCTAGTTAAATTCATTAACGCTTCATGGCTGGTATTGAATATCTTACCTATACTTTCAAGTATTCTCCCACAGGTGTAAGCTAGTGTTTGCGATTGGGCCTTATGCTTTCAAAGTTATAGCTTTAGTAAAATTCAACGGTGCCAGACTTAAGGTAATATTCCGCGCCGACTATTTTTAGTCCTTCATCGGTAACCTTATTCTGCAAAATTTTCGAGTTATTCAAAAGATTTTCAATCGTTGATTGTACATTAGCGCGGGTTGCCTTTTGAACTCTAATGTTGAGGGGATCTTTATTACTAAAACTGGCTTTAATGCCAGGTTTAATCCCATCAATTATTACCTGTAGGTTAGGTGACAAAGATTTACCTGTATTTTCTAGATTTTCTACAGCCGCCTCAATCGCTCCGCAAGAACTATGTCCTAGTACTACAATCAATTTAGTGGCAAATTTATTTGCTGCGAACTCTATAGTACCTATCTGGGAAGGCATAGCGATGTTACCTGCTACACGGATGACAAATAATCTACCCAAATTTTGAGCAAATATTAATTCTGGAGAAACCCGAGAATCGGAGCAGCCAAGAATGATCGCGAAAGGGTTTTGTTGTTTTTCTAATTCCGATCGATCGTTGTTGTTTAAATCAAGGTCTAGAACGCCGCTACGAAACAGTTCGTTTCCTCGTTTTAGACGTGATAAGGCACTATCTGCATTAAGCATGGGGGCAGACTCACATAAACTTGATATACATGTGCTACAGGAGTGTGTCAGAGTAGCTATTTTAAGCTATTACCTAATATTTCACATGTTTGTTGTGTAATATAAAGAATGGCAGGGGGTAATTTCTCATAATTTCAATGGTGATTCAGAATATTTTAACATTTCACCAATTATATGCGCTATTTGCACGGTTAGGACTCTTAAGCAGATTTTGAAAATTTATAACAGTGACGCTCAGCTTTAATACCATCGTCATTGTAGTTTTGTTCACTGAACCAAAACTCCCCTTCTTTACTTGCTATTATAGCGGTCGTGCACATCGTTCCGTAGCCACGATTAGTGTTAAGTATGAACGCAGAAGAAAGAGCTGCCCCTGATTCCGGGTATACTCCAGTATCCGCTAAGTTTTCATCAGTGGGTAGTTCACGATGATTCATCATATTAATTAACTCATCTGTATTTAACGAGTTGCTATTCTGCATGAGTAAGAACAGCTCTTTTCTTCCTCGGTTTACTTTAGGCCAGGCAGAATTGATGAGGCCATTGGACAAACCGTAAATACCAGGCTTAAGTTCGTAGACCAAGTTTTCTCGGTTGTTTAGGTAATACATATTATTCTCATCACCTAACAGTAAGTTAAATCCGGCATATTGTTGAAATTTCCCTGGTATGCTTCGGGCATAATCTTCAGCAGAAGCTCCGCTTTCAAGGAAATCTAGGGGGAGTTCTCCTCGAGATCTCGGCGCCTGCTCTGAAGATTGATCACTTATATTTGTAACAGCACTGAAGTGCCCGGAATTTGATAAACCTAACCAAGTTCCGCCTGCAAGAAGGTCCTTACCGGCAAGAATGGAAGTTTGGTTATCACCAAGTTTCCAGAATGCTGCCTGTTGAGTTGGCCGACTAAAAAACTCATCCCTGTTAGCAGCCAATATCAGAGGGAATCCGCACTTGGCTTTATGAGCAAAAATTATAAGGCACATTTAATTTTTCTTCACCAAATAGAATTGGTATGGAGTTACTATGTATTATTTAGGCGATCTTAAAATATCCCATTTTTATTCGTCAATGATAGACGCATTGTTGATATACTTTAGCTGAGACTTTAGAAATTATTCGATTAAGGTTAACCAATCAATAGAATTTGAAAGATAATGCTAGTTTTCCCTCAATTTGATCCGGTAGCAATCGCCTTAGGGCCTATTAGCATCCATTGGTATGGTGTGATGTACATTATTGCCTTTGCAGGAGCCTGGTTTCTTGCTAGTTATCGCGCTAATAAGGCTCCAGGCCAATGGAATAGAGATCAAGTATCAGATCTGGTTTTTTATGGTGCTTTAGGTGCGGTTCTCGGCGGGCGCATTGGTTCAGTCTTTTTTTATAACTTTGACAGATTTTTGGATAACCCCACTTGGTTATTTCGCGTTTGGGAGGGCGGTATGTCTTTCCACGGTGGATTTCTTGGTGTATTGATTGCTTTTTATTTCTATTCGAAGACTATAGGGAAGAATTTCTGGGAGACCATCGATTTTATTGCACCTTTTGTTCCATTTGGCTTAGGTGCTGGTCGTTTTGGTAATTTTATCGGCGGAGAACTATGGGGTAGGCCTACGGAGGTAGCATGGGGTATGATATTTCCCCATGTAGATAATTTATCGCGTCATCCTTCTCAACTTTATCAAGTAGCTCTTGAGGGGGTGGTATTATTCTTCATTATTTGGTGGTTTTCGTCTTCACCGAGACCTCGAAAAGCGGTCTCAGGTTTGTTTTCGCTTAGCTACGGCTGTCTTCGCTTTTTCGTAGAATTCTATAGAGAGCCTGATTTACATTTAGGTTTCGTCGCGTTCGGTTGGATGACGATGGGACAATTATTGTGTATCCCGATGATTCTAGTCGGTATCGGTTTATTATATCTCTCATACTCTAACAAGCTTTGGTTTGCGAAAAGCTAAACTTAGAACTGGACACCCTCCGATATGAAACAATATCTAGCCCTTTGTCAACGCATTATTGAGGAGGGCACCTGGACTCAAAACAAACGAACAGGAAAAAAATGCCTTACCGTTATCGATGCCGATCTCACTTATGATGTTGCTAGCAATAAATTTCCTATAGTCACAACTCGAAGAAGCTTTTGGAAGGCGGCAATCGCAGAGTTTCTTGGCTACCTAAGAGGCTATGATAATGCCGCTGACTTTCGTGTCCTTGGTGCAAAGACTTGGGATGCCAATGCAAATGAGAATAAGGCGTGGCTCGATAATCCTGCACGTAAAGGCGAAGATGATTTGGGAAGAGTTTATGGTGTGCAGGGCCGGCGCTGGCAGAAGCCTGATGGCTCAACTCTAGATCAACTGCGAAAACTTGTAGATGATTTGTCCAGCGGTCTTGACGATCGAGCAGAAATTCTGACTTTTTACAATCCTGGTGAGTTTGAGTTGGGATGTCTGCGCCCTTGTATGCACACCCATACGTTCTCCTTGCTAGGTGATACACTTTTCCTGACCAGTTACCAAAGGTCTTGTGATGTGCCCCTGGGTCTTAATTTTAATCAGATACAGGTATTTGCTTTTCTAGCATTGATGGCACAAATAACTGGGAATAAACCTGGCAAAGCCTTCCATAAGATTGTGAATGCTCATATTTATGAAGACCAGCTCGAACTGATGCGCGATGTGCAATTGTCGCGTGAGCCATTTATCCCACCAAAACTGCATATCAATCCCGACATTAAATCTCTTGAAGACATTGAAAGTTGGGTCACTCTGGATGATTTCAAGGTTGAAGGATATCAACACCATGAACCTATCGCTTACCCTTTCTCTGTTTAGACGGGAACGGTGATGAAACTCTCTTTAATATGTGCAATGGCCGAAAACCGAATAATCGGTCGCAATAACAGCTTGCCTTGGCATCTATCGGACGATCTAAAATATTTTAAGAACACTACAATAGGGAAAATCGTCATTATGGGTCGTAAGACGTGGGAATCTATTGGTCGTGCTCTTCCCGGTAGAATCAATATTGTAATTACTAATAACCCTGACTATGAAGCTGAAGGAGCAAAGGTCGTGCGCTCTTTGGAAGAAGCGACGAAATTGGCCGAAAAAATCTCTCTCATCGATGGCAACGACGAAGCTTTTGTTATTGGTGGTGCGGGCATTTATAAAGAAGCACTGCCGCAAGCGCAACGATTTCATCTTACTAGAATCCACGCGGAAATTCTGGGGGATACCTGTCTGGAGCGTTTTAACGAAGACGAATGGGAAGAAATAGCACGCGAAGAGCATATAAAGAATGAGTCCAATACTCATAATTATAGTATCTGCGTTTTGCAAAGGCGAAGCTAAAAGCAGTTGGCACTGATTAGTTTCTTTAAAACTTTGATAGTCGGGTTAATCATGTCCATCGACATATATTCATTTGGTTGATGAGCCTGGTCGATGTTTCCCGGCCCCATTACTATGGTATCCATACCAAGCTGCTGAAGAAATGGGCCTTCTGTACCGAAAAGCACACTAACCCCACCGTGGCCAGTTAGCTCTTCAGCCGTTTTTAACATTTTACTATTCTCCTCGGCAAAAAAAGCCGGTACTCCAGAGAAAATTTCTTCCATCTTGAATTCGACTCCGGATGGCTCGGTGACCGATTTTACTAGTTTATTTATTTCTGCTCTCACTGTATCGATATTCATTCCAGGTACTAACCGGATATCAAATTCTAGATCACAGTGGCCGCAAATTCGATTGGGGTTATCGCCACCGTGTATAGCACCTAAGTTTAATGTAGGGTATGGGATTACAAATAATTCAGAGCTATATCTTTCCTTAAGTTGATTTCGATATTTAACCAGTTCTGAAATAACTTGATGCATTGTGTCTAATGCATTTTTGCCTAATGATGGATCGGAAGAGTGACCACTTTCTCCCAGTAAGCGGATTCTATCCATCATGATTCCCTTGTGAGCTGATACCGGTTTCAATTCCGTGGGTTCGCCGATTAGCGCAGACCGCGCTTTGGGTCTGCCTAATTTAACCAGTGCCTTGGCGCCAAGCATAGAAGACTCTTCATCTGCTGTTGCCAGGACTATCAATGGCTCTTTGAATTTCTCATCGAGTAAAGGTTTTACTGCATCCATGACAATTGGGAAAAATCCCTTCATGTCTGTTACGCCGAGGCCGTAAATTTTGTTACCTTTTTCGGTTAGCTGGAATGGGTCGACTGACCACAATTTCTGGTCGAATGGAACGGTATCCGTATGGCCAGCCAAAACAAGGCCGCCCGGCCCGGTTCCGAGCGTTGCAATAAGATTGAATTTGGTCTCCGCTGGATCACATGGAATTATTTCGCATTTAAACCCCATAGACAAAAATGAAGTAGCCAGATGATCGATTACGGGCTTATTACTCATGTCGAGGTCTTTATTAGCCGAGCTAATGCTAGGTAGACTAATTATTTTATCCATCTGTCGCAGAAGATCTGGTAGAACTGAATACATAATTATTTCGACGTTTTTGCTTACTAGGGTCCTGAGAACTTAGCGATCATGTCAGTTTTTGCGGCCATGATGAAGTCATTAATGTGTAAACCATTAATTTTGTGTGACCACCAAAATACGGTAACTTTGCCCCATTCTGTCATAATTGATGGGTGGTGGTTCTCCCTATCGGCGAGGCTAGCGATTTTGTGAGTAAAACTGAAAGCATCTTTAAATTCAATAAAATGAAATTCTCTTATTAGTTTCTCGACACCATCATGAAATTGGCGCTTCCAGGCGGGAACGCTTAATAGTAACTTGTTGGCCTCCTCTTCTGTCACAACGGGGGACCCGAGCTGACAAGTTTCGCAATGTTTCTGATACAAGGCTTTCATTAGAGAAATTCTCCGATTACGTTGTTAAGAAAGAGATAACCTTTTGGGGTTGTTGAAATAAATAATTGGCCTTCAACGCTAGTTCTCTGCATTAGTCCCCGGTTAACCAAGGATTCTACTCCTTTTGTAATTTCATCTAAAGACAAGCCGGTTCTAGTTTCAAATTGACGCCGGCTAAAACCATCTTTTAATCTTAACGCATTCATTAGAAATTCTAGCGCTATTTGGCCTGAAGGAATTTCTATAAGCTCTGCAGTTCTATCATTTAGCGCGGAGGTATAATGATCGGGCCGTCGTAATTTCCTTGTCCTGATGAGTTTTGCCTCACTAATTAAGCTTAACTTCCCGTGTGCGCCCGCACCAATACCCAAGTAATCTCCAAAACTCCAATAATTTTTGTTGTGTATCGAAGCGTATGTTTCAGTAGCGTACGCTGAAACTTCATATTGCTTATACCCTGAGCTTTCCAATAATTTATGACCTTCATCCTGTATGTTTTTTAATACAGGCTCCACCGGTAAAATAGGAGTTTTTCGATAGAATTTAGTATTTGGCTCTATAGTTAGTTGATACCAACTAATATGTGTAGGTCTTCTGTCAATGACATTTTGTAAATCGTTCAATGCTTGATCAATGGTTTGGCCAGGTAAACCGTGCATTAAATCTATATTAAAATTAGTAAAACCTGCACTTGTTGCTGTTTTTATGGCATTAAATGCTTGTTCCGCACTATGAATGCGTTCAAGCTGTTTTAAGCAATTGTTGTCGAAACTTTGGACACCTATCGACAAACGATTGATACCTGCTTCACGGTAACTAATAAAACGTCCAGCCTCCGCTGTTCCCGGGTTGACCTCTAACGTAATTTCAATTTTATTAGAGAATGGTAGTTTTAAATTTATTTCTTCTAGTAAGTATTTATAAGACTCTCCGCTAAATAAACTTGGAGTACCACCACCAATAAATATGGAGATCAGTTCCACATCTAAGTCTTCCAGGCGAGAATATTCGTACTTAAAATCTTCAAGTAAAGCATTGACGTACTCTGATTCAGGAAGTGGTGAGCTAGCTTCATGTGAATTGAAATCGCAATAGGGGCACTTGTGTTCGCACCAAGGAATGTGTATGTACAGGCTTAAGGGAGGTCTTTCCAACATTTTAAGAGCTGGCGCAATGCCTGGCCACGATGGCTTAGTAAATTTTTTGTCTCTGTATCTAATTCTGCAGAGGAACAATCATGGGTTGGGACGTAGAATAGCGGGTCGTAGCCAAATCCATTTTTACCTTTTTGTTCAAATAAGATATAGCCTTCCCAGGTACCCTGACAAATTAATGGTGTAGGATCCTTTGCATTACGTAGGTATACAATAACGCATTGAAAGCGCGCAGTTCTATCAAGCTCAGGTACTTTCTCGAGCTCTGACAAAAGCCTGGCATTATTTTCGGTATCCGCGGCTGGTCCTTTAATGCCTGCGTAACGGGCAGAGTAAATGCCAGGTTCACCATTTAATGCATCAACTTCGATACCTGAATCGTCAGCTATGCTAGGTAGTCCAGTTTTGGCACATGCATGTCTTGCTTTGATAAGGGCATTTTCAACGAAACTAAGGCCAGTCTCCGCAATTTCATTCACTTGAAAATCAGATTGAGGAATTACTTCAACCTTCTTTACACCGATGATAGTCTGCAACTCCCTAAGTTTACCTGGATTACCACTTGCTAAAACTACTTTTCTTGACGTCGCCACTTTTAATTTTTAGTGATGTGATAAATTGCAATTTCCCCGAGAAAATTTGGCCATGCTTTCATAGCCCAGCTACCTTGGTGCTGAGAATCTACAACAGTGCGAGTGAGTATTTTGATGTTTCTATCTTGGCACAATGTATCAAAATCTTTTACCGTACAAAAATGGATATTCGGTGTGTCGTACCATGCATTAGGCATAAACTTTGAAACAGGCATACGGCCTTTAGTCGAGAGATATATGCGACTCTTCCAGTTTCCAAAATTTGGGAAAGTTACAATACCGTTTTTACCGATTCGCAGCATCTCTTCGACCAACTGATCGGGGTTGCTTAAGGCTTGAAGTGTCTGAGTGAGCAATACAGTGTCGAAACTGTTCGTCTGAAAATTGGACAGTCCCTGATCCAGATTTTGTTCAATTACGTTGACGCCGTGCTCGATGCAGCGCAAAATATTCTGGTCGTCGATCTCCAACCCAATCTCGTTAATTTGCTTGGCAGTTTTCAGGTAGTGTAAAAGTGTGCCATCGCCGCATCCTAAATCCAACACGCGGCTATTAGGTTCGATCCACTGCTGGATAATCTGAAGGTCAGGGCGCATCGCAAATCTCTTGATAAACTTTCCGCAAATAGGCCTTAAAGCTGCTGATATAGCGAGGAATCGGCATAAGGAAGGCATCATGTCCTTGGTCTGCATTTATTTCCAGATAAGTCACTTTTCTCCCAGCCTTCAATAAATCATTTACGATTTCTCGAGAACGTTCCGGAGGGAATCGCCAGTCGGTCGTAAAGGAGATCAGCAGGAATTTGCATTTGCTGTTAACGAAAGCTTTGCTTAGATCACCACCATAGTCGATAGAAGGATCAAAATAATCTAAAGCCTTTGTCATTAATAGATAAGTATTGGCATCAAAATTTGCAGAAAATCGTTCACCCTGGTAGTGCAGATAACTCTCAACTTGGAAGTCTACGTTGAAGCCAAAACTCAATTTTCCTGAGCGCAAATCGCGACCAAAATTACCGCCTTCATTCTCAAAGTCCGCTACTGTTTTTCCGAATTTAGCACGCATAGCATTATCAGAAAGATAAGTAATGTGCCCAACCATGCGGGCTAATGTTAGGCCTTGTTTTGGATAGGTGTTATGTTCCAGATAGTAACCGTCATGAAAATTTGGATCCGTAGTAATCGACTGACGAGCTACCTCATTAAATGCAATATTTTGTGCAGACAGTTTTGGTGCTGCGGCTATGCAAATTGCATGAGCCAGTTTTTCTGGGTAGCTAATAGCCCAGCGCAATACCTGCATCCCACCTAGACTGCCGCCAACAACAGCAGCCCATTTAGTAATGCCGAGTTTATCCATTAGCACTGATTGGCTATTTACCCAGTCTCTAACGGTCACAACAGGGAAATCTGGACCCCAATAATTTCCAGTTTCTGGATTAATGGTGGCAGGTCCCGTAGTTCCGCCGCAGCCTCCCAAGTTATTCATGCATACCACGAAATATAGATTAGTATCGATGGCCTTCCCAGGGCCTATGCAAGTGTCCCACCAACCTGGTTTCTTTTCTTCCCTGGAATGATAACCCGCAGCATGATGATCCCCGCTGAGGGCATGACAGACCAGTAAACCATTAGATTTATCAGCATTCAGATTGCCGTAAGTTTCATATACGATGTCGTAAGCAGGCAAAATTTTACCACTCCGCAATGTAAGTGGCTCTTCAATATAGATTTTCTGAGGCTCAATAATTCCGACTGAGTCTTCAGGTAGTTCCATTGCCATTCCAAGTAGCTCGCTAATTCCTAGAGATTACGATAGAGGACCATTTTTTAACGGTAGCAGTGTCAAAGACCAATTACGACCAATGCAATATATTGGCTAACACCAAATGATTGGTAAATGATGTTTCGAATTAACCCAATCCCGATGAAAATAAATATTGGAGAAAAATCAAGCCCACCCATCGGCGGGATGACCTTTCTTAGTGGAGCCATAACGGGTTCCGTCAATTGCCAGATAAGTCTAAGGAACGGATGGGGATTCATGTTCCCCGAAAACATCATTACAAAAGACATTATGATCGAAGCGATAATGGCATAGTAATAAATCATTATAATGAAATGCAGCACCCCGATAAATGCCCAAGTTACCAAGAAACTAAAAGATGGAATACTTCCACCGTAAAGAAGAATTAAGCCAGCAATAGCCATTGCTTGAACCACAAGCGCCAACATCAAGCATGAAAAATCTATGCCTCTGTAACCTGGGATAAAACTGCGAAAAATGCGTACACCAGGATCTGTTATTTTTACAACGGACTGGGAAATTGGATTATAAAAGTCGGCTTGCGCAACCTGCAGTAGGAAACGGAGTATAACTGCCAGTAAATATAGGCCTACCAGGGCATTAAAAATAAGTGCGGTTGAACTTCCTACAATTTCCATTGGTTAACTCACTATGTATTCGAACTTTCGGCCAATTCTATCGATCGTTTTTTCGCTGCTATTAAAGCTCTTCTTACTATAGCCTTCAGCCCGTTTTTCTCGAAAGTTTCTATAGCCTGTTCTGTAGTGCCGCCGGGAGAAGTAACTTTATGTCTTAACTCTGAAGTCGTATCCTCGCTTTCAATCGCTAGTTTTGCTGCGCCCAAGGCAGTTTGGTAAACTATTCTCTGCGCGACGTCTTCTGATAAACCTAATTCAGAAGCAGTTTCCTGCATTGCTTCCATAAATAAAAAGAAGTAGGCAGGCCCGCTGCCTGAAACTGCAGTGACTGTATCAATATCTATCTCATTATCAACCCAAACGCTAATTCCAACTGAATCCATCAAAGATTTCGCTACAATTCTCTGAGCGCTGCTAACAATTTCGTTCGCGTAAAGCCCAGTCGCGCCCTTACCGACAAGTGCTGGCGTATTTGGCATACAACGGACAATTGCAATATTATCGCCCAGCCATTTCCGTAGCAGGTTGACAGTTATTCCAGCAGCTACCGAAACGACCAAGCCTGAATCCGAATTCAGTACTATTCCCCTACAGACACTCTCCATCATTTGAGGTTTAACTGCTAATACAATGACATTTGCTTCATCAGCGATGCTCTGATTATCGGCTATCCGAATACCACATTCTGAGTTTAGAGCTTGCAATTTCCCATCGTCGACATCGGCTGCAATTATTGATGAATGGCCCAGACCCTCTGCTAGCAAGCCGCGAATGAGGCAATTTGCCATATTGCCTGCGCCAATAAAACCTACTGTGATATTCTCCAATTCCTCTCCAACTCGCTGTACATCAAGATAAATTTCAATTATGCCTAAAACCTATTCTATCGCATTAGCGGTAAATAGGCGTAATCAAGATCTTGGGCCAAAAAGTGCAGTTCCCAACCTAAGCATCGTTGACCCTTCGGCAATAGCAGCTTCAAGGTCATTACTCATTCCCATAGAAAGGGTATCCATTGTAGGGAATAAGTTTTGCAAACGGCTATATTCAACAAACAACTGTTGGAAACACTCTCTCTGTTTAGTGAAGTTTTGCTCCGGCGCTGGTATCGCCATTATTCCCCGAAGTCTAAGTTGCGGTAACTCTTTGACTAGTGCGCATAAACTCTGCGCGTTCTCTATATGAGTACCTGATTTAGACTCCTCTTCAGATAAATTTACCTGAATACAAATGTTTAACTGGGACTTATTTGATGGCCGTTGTTCGTTTAATCGGATTGCTATTTTTTCACGATCCAAACTTTGTACCCAGTTGAAGTGTTCCGCTATACCTTTAGTCTTATTGGATTGGATAGGGCCAATAAAATGCCAATTTAATTGCAGACTACTCAGTGCAATTATCTTTTTTTCAGCTTCTTGTAGAAAATTCTCGCCAAAGTTGACCACCCCGGAACTAGCGGCTTCACGAATGCTATTAATGGAGTGATGCTTGCTGACAGCCAACAACCTAAGGCTTTTCTCTCGGCGTCCGTATTTGATCTCAAGCTCTCGAATCTTTTTGATCGTAGCGGATATATTTTCTTTTATGTGGACCACGTTTTAGAACTTTATGGTGAGCTTTATCAAATGAATATTTACTATATTTCACGCTTTTATCGGCATATTAGGGTAATGTATTTCTATAGCGCCCAATTTGCTACTTATCATTTATACAATATTTGTTTTGTGGGTAGTCGTCCCTGATACTACAGTAGTTTTAGGTCTCGAACCCTATTTTTATTACTGTAAATTGTATTCGTTAAACCAGCTTTCCAGAATAATTTGCGCCGCCACGCCATCGATGGGTTTCTTTTTCCTGCTCTCTTGACTGTTTATGATTTGGTTAATAGCGGCTTTTGAAGAAAGTCTTTCGTCAATTCCGTAGCAGTTAATTTTGAAGCGGCCGCTGACTCGGTTAGCAAATTTAATTGCGCGATTTAAAAGTTCACTACTACTTCCATCCATATTGTAGGGTAGACCAACAACGCAGCAATCCGGTTTCCATTCCTCCAAAAGTTTTTTAACCTGACCCCAGTCTGGAACTCCATTCTTCGCGTCTAGTACCGCAACGGCTTTCGCAGTGGCAGAAATACTTTGACCAAAAGCGACACCAATGCGCTCGGTGCCATAATCGAAAGAAAGTGCTGTGATCGGATTAGGGCATGTGCTGGGAAAGAGGTTTATGGGCATTTCAGGGGTCTAAGCTACCGTTACGAATGGCCGGTTTGGGGAGAGATTTGTTGCATATCTATGCCGAGTAGAGCCGCTGCTTTATTGACTTTCGAAGCGTGATCTTTAGAAAAAATTAATTCTGAACTTGCAGGTGCAGTCAACCATGCATTCTCGCTAATCTCTCGTTCTAACTGCCCAGCTTCCCATCCTGCACAGCCAAGTGCTATAAGATAGTTAGAAGGCCCGCTTCTACTTGCAATGTCTTTTAATATAGATTTGGAAGTGCAGATAGTAATGTTAGAAGTTACTGAAATGGAAGATTCCCAACGGTTTTCTGCATCATGGATTATGAAGCCTTTATCAGGCTCCACAGGTCCGCCTGCAAGAACATGTTGCTTCTGAAACTCATCTTCGTCTGCATCACAGACAATATCTAATTCATCAAGAATGTCGAAAACATTGGCTTGCAGAGGCTTATTGATCACTATGCCCAACGCACCTTGTTTATTGTGTTTCCAGAGATACGTTACGGTATTCGAAAAATAGGAATCGGCCAACTGGGGCATGGCGATAAGAAATTGATTTTCTAGATAGTTCTCTAGTGAGCTGTCAGCCATTAAACCAACCGGAGAGTCTTCAGAAGCTAGTTAATGCGTTGCCTTCGTGGAAACGCCAAGTACGTATGATCTCGAGTATATCAGCTTCGGCCCGCATTGCCTCAGGAAGTGGGTCAAAAGGAGAGGCTAGGTGTACAATTCTTTCGGCAGCGTCATCCAGGATACTAAAGCCGGACGATTTCAGAATTCGAACCTCACGTACCTGCCCGTCCGGTAAGATGGCTACAAGCATTCGCAAGCTGCCATAAATTTGTTCCCGTCTCGCTTGATCTGGGTAATTAATGTTACCAACTGCTTCAATCCGTCGGCGCCAGTTGTCTAGATATGCAGCATCATGGCTCTTTTGAGTAGAAGCAGAAGAGATAGTGTAGTGGCGCGGTCGCTTTGCATAGGCCTGTCTTTGTTGATCGAGTTGAGCTTGTAAACTCTTGATGGCTAAATTTAATTCATGCACTGTCGTCTCTTCTTTAATTAGACGCTTATCTTCTCCTCGATCTGTGTCTATAGGTTGGCGGGTTTGATCATAACCCGCGATAGAAGTAATGACGGCTAAATCAGTTTCATGAACTTCATTCATTGCCGCTTGCGGAGAATAAATAGGAGCTACTTCTTGAATGAAGTCGCTATTAAAATTTGAGTCGAATGGGGTACTTGGTGAAGTCTTCTCTTCAAGATTGCCACTACCAATTTGATTTTCCTGGCTTAGAAAATCAGCCTCGTTTGGCCTGAGTTCGCTCCGATATTGAGCTAGAGTAATTTCAAGGGAAGGCTTACTATTTAGTTGTTCTAGATAGGTGAACCCGACCCCTAGAATTACAATCGCATGGGCACATATAGAGAGAAAAACGGTAAAACCGAATCGCTCTTTAGATAGTTCTGCATCGCTTGGTGTCATAACTCTTTCTCGCTCTACAAGATTAAGCAACACTAGCCTTTTATTGTTTCAATTTTGCCCTCGATACAATCCATGAGCTCGCCGGCAATATCTAGATTCTTAGCCCGATCAATTTCTCGCAGGCAAGTTGGGCTTGTTACATTTACTTCGGTTAGATAATCGCCAATTATATCAAGACCAACAAATAGTAAACCTTTTTCTTTTAGCACAGGGCTGATTTCGTCACATATCCAACGATCTCTGTCGCTTAATTCCTGTGCAACGCCCGAGCCACCTGCTGCAAGATTACCCCTTGTTTCACCAATTGAAGGAATACGAGCTAAACAATAGTCTATCGGCTTTCCATCAATCATTAATATGCGCTTATCCCCTGCGGATATTTCCGGGATATATTTCTGTGCCATTATTTGACGTTGACCACCCGATGTTAAGGTTTCGATGATAACACTTAAATTCATGTCATCTTGCTTTACTCTAAATATTGAAGTTCCGCCCATTCCATCAAGAGGCTTATAAATTACGTCTTTGTGTAAATCGTGGAATGCTTTAAGTTGATTTTCAGAAGAGGCCACTAGAACTGGAGGGCAGCATTGTGGAAATTGAGTAGCAAATAATTTTTCGTTACAGTCTCTTAAACTTCGAGGATCGTTGACTATCAGTGTGCCTTCGCATTGGGCGCGCTCTAGTAAGTAAGTGGAATAAATGTAATCTAGATTAAAAGGGGGATCTTTGCGCATTAGTATGACATCGAGTTGCGACAGCGGCTGTTCTGAAAGGCCCCCTAAATCGTACCAAGAATCTTTCTCGTCCTTAACAGACAATGCCTGCATGGCGGCTCTTGGTTCTCCTTGGTTCATATACAGATCGGATTGCAGCATGTAGTTAATAGCCCATCCTCGCTTTTGCGCTGCTAACAGCATAGCTAGAGTGGTATCTTTTTTTACTGTTATGGACTCAATTGGATCCATCACAACCCCAAGCTTTATGCCCATTATTGATTCCTGATAAAAGACCGGCTTAATTTTGGTATCTGTTCAATCAATTCCTAAGCGCAGAGAAATCATATCTCACTTTAACCGGAGAAGCGATTCTACAAGAATTAAGCTTTTAGTCATTAACTAGTTCTTCTCTATCATGTTAAACAGTCTATAATGGACAATTTAAACTCTAGGTGTGTTAAAGAGTGAGGTTGATTGGTTTTTGTTGGGGCATTGGGGGCATTCTTCTGATTTTGCTGTTTGCAATTTATCGATTAACACCAATGGCTTTGGAGCTTGAGTATCTTCCAATGAGGATTTCCCATTGGCTTTCTTTAATTATTAGTATTATCTATATGGCCTACGCAGAAGGTTATAAAGGTTTCCACCTTAGCTTTGCCCCTAGGGCGGTGTTGCGAGCAATGTACTTGCAAGAAAACCCGAAAACAGTACATGTAATAATGGCGCCACTTTTCTGTATGGGTTTTATACATGCAACAAGGAAGAGACGGTTATTATCGATAGGGCTTACCTTGATGATTTTCTGCTTTGTTGTTCTTATCCGTTTTGTGCCACAACCATGGCGAGGGATTTTGGATGCCGGGGTCGTCGTTGGTTTGAGCATCGGCGTTATTTCAATTTTTTATTATATTTATCAGGTAAGAAATAATCCTGAAATATTTTCAGTAACTGCAGATGTTCCACATAATGATTGGGGAATAAAGTTTACTTGATTCCAATATAATGAAGAGAATTTGTTCTTTATGAGCAATTATGAAAAAAAGAGAAGCTGCGCCATAGTAGTGACATATAAGCCCGATGTTACAGCGATGTTAAAGTTGCTTGGGCAGCTTAATAAAGAGACGGATTTTATTGTAATCGACAATTTCTCCCCGGGAATTGAACGAATTTCACAATCTATTACTGTGTACAAGCGTTGTAAGGATTTAGTTAGACTAGATACAAATAAAGGTTTAGCGAAAGCATTAAATATCGGTATCGAATGGAGTATTGCAAATAGCTACGATTTCGTTTTTTTATTTGACCAGGACAGCAGCCTTTGCGACTTATTTGTTAATCGTATGATCGAAGCGTACTATGACGCTAAACAATACAGTAAACGAGTCATAGCAGCTGTTGGTCCGCGTATCATTAATCCACAAACGATGCGTCAAAAACCATTTAAGCTATTTAATCGGTTAATACTTCGCTCTGATCAGGTTTATGCTAAGTCGACCTCTCATTTTATAGCTGATTTTCTAATCACATCGGGGACATTATTAATACTCAAACATATTAAAGAAATTGGCAGCATGAAAGAAAGCTATTTTATCGACAATATAGACCTTGAGTGGTGCTTTCGAGCTAAGTCTAAAAACTATGATTTAGTTGGAACCGATGATGCTGTTTTATACCACGCAATAGGTGAACGTAGCAGAAATCCTTTAGTGAGGGCAGGGGTCATGGCTCAACATAATCCAACCAGAAGTTATTATTCTTCTAGAAATAGAACTCATCTGTATAGCGTGCCCTACTCCCCATTAGGATGGAAACTACGGGATATGATTCGTTTTTCCATTAAAGCATCTTGGATATTAATTACCTCGGATAACCGCAGGGCTTACTGGCAAAATATACGGTCCGGAATTCGGGATGCAAAAATAATTAGCTAACTATTACACCAGTCGTTCAATGAATCTTAATCCTAAAATTGCAATTTTGCTATGTACCCATAATGGGGAGGAATATCTAGTAGAGCAACTGACCTCCATAGTTGAACAATCATATTCTAATTATATTATTGTAATTTGGGACGATGCCTCTTCAGATTCCACACCTGACTTAATTTCTAAATTTGCAAAGACCTATCCGGAAAAAACCCATATCGTTTCCAATCATAATAATAATTTGGGCGCAAGAGGCTCTTTTTCATTTCTTATAGAGTATGTTTTAAAAAATAAGGATATTCTGGATTTGGAAGATGCTTACATGATGTTCTGTGATCAGGATGATATTTGGCTCAAGAATAAAGTTGAAGAACTTGTAAACACGATCATCAATGCTGAGGAAAGCGCAAATGAAGTGCGTTTCCCCGTGCTTGTCCATTCGGATCTAATAGTGGTATCAGAAAAAAACCAGAATATTTCTGAGTCGTTTATTAATTATCAGGGTTTGGAGATAAAACGAAATCGGTTTGCGAATATGGTAATTAGCAACTTAGTTACTGGGTGCACCGCTATGATTAATGAAAGCCTGGCGAGAAAGGCCATTCCAATCCCTAAACATGCCATTATGCATGACTGGTGGTTAGCTTTGGTTGCAGCTGCATTTGGTAAAGTGATTTTTCTTACTAAGCCATTGGTTCGCTATCGACAACATAGTAACAATGCCATTGGAGCGAAGGAATTTGTAAAATCCTCTCCTAATGCCAGATCCTTTTGGAGGAATCTATTTGGGATGAAGGGTAATGAACACTTATACGAAGTTGCCAAACAGGCTAAATATTTTCAAAGGCGCTTTAAATCTGAATTGGGTTTTAAAGAAAATTTAGGATTAAGAATTTCATCTTGCATGTCTGTGAGGATTGGGATAGTGCAGAGATTTTTTTATCGTATTGCCCGCTGGTTTTAGTCAAAGATAAAATTCAGATTCCGCCAGAAATTTTCTACAGAACAGTCTTTTGCTACGGATGTTAATCCAGCATTTCTTATTGATCCCCACAGTCTTTCGTCTTTATATAATCGTAGGCATTGGTTAGCGAAATCCTCTGGATCAACTCCGGCCAATAATTCTTTTTCATGTTGCCAGTCTAATTGGTGGGCCAATAAAGGAGTCGCCACGCAAGGAATTCCCACTGCTGCCGCTTCGTGAACTTTATGAGGAATTCCCGCCGCAAATCGGGTAGGTGCAATAAAAACGCGGCGGTCGTTATAAATATCATCAAGAGTTTCCAGTCGTCCCATGAATGATATATTGGGTTTTTCAATGCTAGTTAGTGAAGGCGCAGATTTATCACCGACCACGTATAATTTAATGTCCGGTATTGACTCCTCAATGTAGGGAAGCACATTTATGATAAACCAAAGCAGAGAGTCAACATTAGGAGACCCTTCATCGCGCAGAGCGCCTACAAAAAGTAGACCTTCTCGATCTTGAAAGTTTTTTGGACCAGCTGAAACATGTATTGTGTGACCTAGAACAAGTATATTTTTCACCCCGTGCTTACGATAGATGGCGGCTTCCTTATTCGATACAGCTATGACTAGATCGGCTACGGAGGCCTGTCTAATTTCTTTTTCAACCATTTCGTCCTGGATTATCTTGGGAATTAATTCTTGACGAATTTGCTTTTGTAATATCTCCCGTGGAGCAGTAAGTGCTTCCGCATCGTAGATTATCTTCGTTCCCGCTTTCAGGCTAGGGTCTGAATCGATTATTTCATTAAAGAAAGCCATATTATGTGCACGACTAACGATGATGTATTTATAGAACTTTTTACGAGAGGCTAGAAATGATCGTAGTCCTTCTCTGCCTTCGTCCATTACTATTTCTATAGTACTTTTTAGTGTTCCGTAGCTTGCTTCCCAGTTCTCATGGGGAAACTGCAATGGATAAAAGCTAACATTTAATTCCAATTAATCGATGCTATTTACGAAATGAGCGGCTCTAGGATACCCAGATCCCAAGCTTGGGTGGGGAATTCTGTCGTCGATTACTAAAACATTCGGAAATTGATTGCTAGTTCGGGCTAGATGAGTTGTCTGAGGATCGCGAGATCGCTTAGTTTTTAACCATTCACTATGCTTATTACAAAAAATATTTTGGTGTTTTTTTTGTAAGATTGAAGCGTTGCTTAGTCCGCCGGAACTGGCAAATTCATAATGGGTGATTACTACATTAGGGTTATAGATGATACGGAACCCTTTTTTTTGTAATCGAATACAAAAGTCTGAATCCTCATAGTATGCGGGTGCGTAGTCCTCATCGAAGCCGTTTAATTCTTCGAAGTCATTTCGTCGGAATAAAAGAAACGCACCTGAACAATAATCAACGTCTCTTTCAAACATATAAGGGGCTGCGTCTGGATCGTCTCCGCGGCCATAACCTAAACATGAGCCATCTTGCCATATAATACTTCCCGCCTCTTGCAAGGTCCCGTCGGTGAGAACTATCTTACCGCCCACTGCTCCCACCGTTTCGTCGATAGCTAAGGTATCTAATGCATAAGATAGGGTTCGCTTGTGAATTAAAGCATCATTATTGAGAAGCAGAAGAAAATCTGTTTTAGCAACCCCAGCTGCTTTATTAACGGCTTTGACAAAACCCAAGTTTTTTTGATTATGCAAGATTATAGCATTATCAATTTTGGCTAATAATTCTTTAGTTTTATCTGATGAAGCGTTGTCGACAATAATCAACTCAAATGCTACATCAGATTTTTGTAGAAGTGATTTAAGACAAAGAAAGCTGAGTTGGGCCTGATTGTAAAGTACCAATATAATTGAAACAGAAGGAACGCCGGTTTTTTCGAAATTTAGTCTTTCTTTACTGTCCAAGAAAGAATCTAGAGCTGATTTTGCTTCTTCATCATATTTTTCTTTAGCATTTTTCTCAGTTACCAAAATCGTTTCAGTTACATCCGGTTTGGTTTCTACTTCACTAACTTTAGGTTCGGCCTGTTCTGCGTCGCTTGTCCGTGACCTATTAGCCTTTAACCCGTTGGTTAAGAATCGGCCGATTCGCCTAATTGGCCCCATGACTCGCCAACTTTTTGAACTTAGAACTCGATTGAGCTCCGCTTCTAACTGGCCTATATGGACCTTTAGGTTTTTTTCTACTTCGATTTTGTGGTTTAAATCACGTCCCAGACTATTGATTTCTCGCGCAAAGCTATCGATCTTTTGCCTTAAACTATTCTCTATAAGCCGAAGTTGATCTAGTTTTTGGTTACGTTCACGAATTTCTGCGTTACGTTCACGAATTTCTGCGTCACGTTCGTGAATTTCTGCGTCACGTTCATGAATTTCTGCGTCACGTTCATGAATTACTGTTTCAAGTAAATTAGATTTTTTCAATTCTTCTTCGAGCCTATTAGCTAGCTCGCTTACTTTTTTAGCTAGATCAGGGCGAATAGCACTTTTTAGCATTTGATTAATCGCTTCACCACCCCATTTCCCTTTCCACTTGTTGAACAGCGCGGCTCGTGCTTTTCCTAGGCGATGTTCCGTTTGAAATCTCTCCCCGTCATCATTCGTTGCAGTGTCAGAATCTCCTCCGGCGCGATAAAAAGCAGTTCTCTCATCAGAATGAATAAAGCTAGTATTCTCAGAAACCTGAAGCCAGAAATCCCAATCTTCATAAATATCTTCATATAAGACACAACCTTCATTACCTTCATAATCATAACAGCACAATGCATCACCACGATCGTAACAG